>NZ_JBICUT010000023.1:0-110905 GCF_043198445.1 Spirillospora sp. NPDC048823
CACACCAAAACCCCCACACCCCTGACCCCAACCCCCACACACACCCGCACAGGCACCTTCCCCACCCACCCCAAACCGCCGCCCGCGGCCCGGCCCCAGCGCGCCGACCGGCCAGACCGCGGGCGGCACGGAAGGCCACGCCATGCCCCCCACCGACTACCTGCCGGCAGACGCCCTGCCGATGACCGCGCCCGCATCACCGGATCGGGCGCTGTCCGTTCGCATCACCGAACGGGAGATGACGCGGCGGCTGCGGCGGCTGGTCCCGGACATCGCGGCGGAGGCGGCGGACACCGCGCGCGCCCAGGTCCTCGCCTACGCATGGGGCCGCCGGCCGGACGACCGTGACCTGCTGCGCGAGGCCATCACCGCCGCGATCAACGCTTTCCTGAACCCGGCGGGCCCGCCCGACGAGCCCCCGCCGCAGGTACTCGGCCTCTTCCGGCGGCTCGGCGAGACCGAGGCGGAGGACGGCCGCAGCCCCGAAGATCTGCGGGCGGCGCTGTCGGCGGCGACCGGCGCCGTCGCCGAGCGCCTCGCCGCGGAGACCGTCCGGTACCGCACCGCCCTCACCCCCCGGCGCGGCGGGACGCTCGTCCGGCTCGGCCTGACCTACACCGACAGGCTCCACCAGGCCGCCGCCGCCGGACGACTCGCGGCGGAGAAGCGGGACACCGGCCCGGCCGGGCCGGAACGGCGCCGCCTCGTCGAACTGCTGCTGCACCCGTCTCCCGAGCCGCACGCGCTCAAGGACGCCGCCGCGCACGCGAACTGGCCGCTGCCCCAGACGGTCGCGGCGATCGCCGTGGACCGCCGCAGGCCGAGCGCACCGCCCGGGTTCCTGCCCGCCGACGTACTCAGCGGGCTGCACCTGGACGTCCCGTGCCTGATCTTCCCGGACCCGGCGGGACCGGGCCGGCGCGCGGTGCTGCAGTCGATGCTCGGCGACCACCCGTCGGTCGTCGGCCCAACGGTCGAAATCACCCGCACCGCCCTGTCGCTGCGGCTGGCCCACCGTTGCCTGGAACTGCTCCCGTCCGCGACGCTGCGCACCCGGACGCCGGTGCACCTGAGTGAGCACGTCCCGACACTGCTGCTCCTCCAGAACCCGGAACTGGCCCGCAGCCTCGCAGACCGGAAACTCGCTCCGCTCCGGCGGCTGCGCCCCGCCCAGCGGGAACGGCTCGCTGACACGCTGCTCGCCTACTTCGAGTGCGGCTTCAACGGCAACAGCACGGCCGCCCGCCTGCAGACCCACCCGCAGACCGTCCGCAACCGCATCCGCCAGCTCAACGACCTGTTAGGCCCCGAGCTGTACAACCCCGCGCACGCACTGGACTACCTCATGGCGCTGCACGCCTGGCGGCTTCTGCCGGACGAGCCCCGCAACGACCGGGCCGCCACCCCCGCGACCAGAAGGACGGCGTGATCCACTGGTCTCCGTCCGCCCCGCGCCCCGGCCGGGGCAGGCCTCGCAGGACGGGAGAGGCGGCACAGCGGTGATCCCTTTGGCCGGCCGCCGGTGTGGCGCACCGTGAACTTGCGCACCCGGCCGTTCTTCTCCCATCTCCTGCTCCGAGCCGTGCGGGCGCGGGTGGTCAGGCGGCCTTGCCGCGCGCGATGTAGACGTTCATTGCGGCGAAGTCGAGGGTGATGTTGTACGGCTTGTAGAAGGAGTGGAAGAACGTGGCCAGGACGTCGAATCCGTTGCGGGCGGGCGCCTGGCCGGGGTTCACCAGGCTGTAGGCGCCCTGGGCGGAGGCGCCGCCGAGGCGGCTCTCCTCCGGGTAGCAGGGGTAGGTGACGACCGGGTGGCTGTGGGCGAAGGTCTCCAGCGGGCGGTCGTAGTCGATGCGGACCCCCAGCCGCTTGGCCGTCTCCTCGGACATGACCACGGTGTTCTCGCTGGTTCCGCCGATGGCCAGGCCCACCACCCGGTCGCCGGAGCCGGCGACGCTTCCCGTGCTGTGCGTCATGTGCTCACGGGCCAGCCACAGCGGCAGGGGCTCGGCGCCTGCCCGCGCGGCGTCGGCGCGTGCCCTGCGGGACGCTTCGGGGGTGCGGCGGCGCAGGATCAGCGACCGGCCCGCATAGTCGAAGGTCGTCAGCAGGTGGTAGAGGACCCACGTGCCGATCAGGCCGCCGTCGGCCCCTCCGGGCGACGCCTGGTCGGTCTCCGACCACACGACGGGGACGTTGCGCAGGTCGATGCCGTCCAGCCTGAAGGAGTCCAGCACCCCGAAGTACTGCCATGCCTTGCCGTCCAGGAAGTCGATCTGCTGCTTGGCCACATGGGTCAGCCCGGCTTCCTCGGCCGTTTCCATGGAAAGGCCCAGCCATGGGGCGCCGGTGTAGGGCAGGTAGGGCTTGGGCGGTCCGCCGTTGGCCGAGCCCTCGACCAGCGGTGACGGGTCCAGCTGCCGGAACGGCAGTCGCGCGATGTCGCCGTGGACCTGGTACGGCTCGCCGCGGACCGCGCTGAACCAGGTGGCGAAGACGTCATTGCCGGCCGCTTTCCAGTGGGGAGCGGAGAGGGAGAGCCGGTCCTGCCGGAGGTGGCAGTCGGCCATGAGCCGGTTGGTGTCCTTGTCGCCGGGCGCCAGTCCGAGGGCCATGGTCAGATACTTCTCGGCCTCGGGGAACCTGTTGCTCAGCAGCCCGACATAGCCGCGCCGGCGGGCCGCATGCAGGTCTTCGGGGTTGTGCTTCAGGACTTTCTCGTAGGCGCGGCCGGCCTCCTCGAACCTTCCGGCCTTGAACAGCGCGTCCGCGTCATCGGTGCCGGTCCGCGCGGCGGCCGCCTCGCCGAGCAGCGGCACCGCCGCGGCGGCGCCGGCCACCACGGCCGCACTCCGAAGCACCGAACGCCGGTCCCATTGTCCGTCAGTCGTCATGGCCTTCTCCTTTTCATCATCGTTTTCCGCGGCAGTTCCATGCGTGCCGGCGGTGGTGGACGCTCACAGAGTCCGCAGCGCCTCGGTGGGTGAGAGGCGGGCCGCTCGCAGGGCCGGCAGCAGGCCGGCGATCGCGCCGATCACGATCGCGGCGCCGATCCCCCCGGCCCACGCCTGGGCCGGGATGACCACCGCCCAGCCCTTCGTGTTCGCGTAGACCGCGGTGGCCAGCGCTCCGGCGGCGACTCCGGCCACCCCGCCGAGCAGCGCGAGCATGACCGCCTCGGACAGGAACTGGGTGCGGATATGGCCCCGGGTCGCACCGAGCGCCCGGCGCAGCCCGATCTCCGAGCGCCGTTCCAGCACCGAGATGATCATGATGTTCGCGACCCCGATCGCGCCCACGATCAGCGCCACCAGCCCGAGCCCGAGGAACAGGCTGTTGAACGCGCCCTCCGCGGCGGCTCGCGCCGTGAGCGCGTCGGACGGCTGGCTGACGTCGACGTCGCCGGGTGACTCCGGGTTCGCGGTCTGCGCGAGCACCCCCTGCACCGAGTTCACCTTGTCGGTACGGGCCCGCACGTACACCGTCGTCGGGGGTCCGGCCACCGGCTCGCCCTTGTCGACGGCCGTGTAGCCGAGGTAGCGCTCCGCGGCCGGATAGCCGATCAGGGCGCTGGTGTCGATGTCGGTCGACAGCGCCGCGGGCTTGAGGATGCCCGCGACGTAGAACCACTGGTTCTTCAGCCAGATCCGCTGCCCCGGATGGACGCGGTCGATCCCGAGGCGCTCCGCGGCGAGCGCGCCGAGCACCGTGACCGGCCGGCACTCGGTCGCCGTGTTCAGCCAGCGGCCCTGCGCCACGCCGGTTCCGACCACGTCGGGGAGGTTGAGGCTGGCCGCCTCCACCTTCAGGGCGTTGGTGTTGATCGCCGGGATCAGCGGGCTGCGGTACACGTTCGCGTCGTCGATGACACCGACGTGCGCCACGTCCTCGACATCGGGCAGGTGGGAGATCCGCTGCGGCGCGGCGACCGGAAGCCGCGCCGTCCCACCGGTGACGGATGTGCCGGTGTTGGCGGTCAGGAGGTTCGTGCCCAGCTCGTCGATCTGGGCGAGGAGCCCCGCCTGGGACGACGCGGACAGGCCGAGCACCGCGACGATCGCCGCGGTCCCGATCGCTATCCCGAGCGCGGACAGGGCGGCCCGCAGGAGGCGCGCCCGGATCCCGGCGCCGGCCACGCGCATCTGGTCGGACAGCCTCATACGCCCTCCATCGAACGCGCCGGGTCGCCGGCGACGATCCGCCCGTCGAGGACGTGCAGCCGGCGGGGCATCCGGGCCGCCAGCCCGCCGTCGTGCGTGATCATGAGGATGGTCGCCCCGCCGGCGTTGAGCTCGTGCAGCAGCTCGATGATGGCCGCGCCCGTCCGGCTGTCGAGGTTTCCCGTCGGCTCGTCGGCGAGCACGATGGCCGGGCGGCCGACCAGGGCGCGGGCGATCGCCACGCGCTGGCGCTGGCCGCCCGAGAGCGTGCCCGGACGGAAGCCCGCCCGGTCCTCCAGCCCGACCCGGCTGAGCGCCTCGGCGGCGCGCTCACGCCGCTCGGCCCGTCCCGCGCCGCCGTACAGCAGGCCGTCGGCGACGTTCTCCAGGACGGTGGCGTGCTCGGACAGGAAGAACTGCTGGAAGACGAAGCCGATGCTGCGTGCCCGGAGGGCGGCGAGCCGGCGGTCGGTGAGCGTCGCGACGTCCTCCCCGTCGATCCGCACCGTGCCCTCGCTGGGCCGGTCGAGGGTGCCGAGGATGTGCAGCAGCGTGGACTTGCCCGACCCCGACGGGCCGGCGATCGAGACCAGTTCCCCGCGGCGGACGGTGAAGCTCACCCCGCGCAGCGCGTGGACGGGAGGCTCCGAACCGTACGTCTTGGTCACCCGCTCCAGTTCGATGACATTCGGTGCGCTCCCGGGGTCCGGGGGCCGTGCCCCTGAACGACTCGTCCCGTTCATGTCGACGGCACCACCACTCGGTCGCCGGCCGACAGGGCGCCAGAGACCTGGACCCGCCCGTTGGCGTGGTCGAACAATCCGAGCGTGACCGCCACGAAGCGGGTCCGGCCGTCCCCCGCCGCGACCTCGACTTCGTATCCCCCGCCGGCCCGGCCGACGAGCGCGGTCACCGGCACGCTGAGCGCGTCCTTGACGCCGTCCGTGGTGATCTGCACCTGGACCGGCGCCTGGTCGAGCGTCCCGGCGTCCTTCGGGCGCTTGAGCGTGATGTGGACCGGGAGCGTCGCGGGCTGCGTGTCGGAGTCGTCCTTGCCGGAGGGCGCCGCGACCGCGCCGATCCGGCTGACCACGCCCGGCGTGGTCCGGTTGTCCGGCAGCGTGATCTGCGCCGGATCGCCCTTCTCGACGTCCGACTGCTGGGAGGGATCGAGGTTCACGACCACCTCGCGGCGGTCCGACGACGCCTCCATGATCGGACGGCCCCGGGCCGCGCCCGTGCCGTTCCCGGCCGTCACCTTGCTGATCCGCAGCGGGCCGGGCAGGAACACCGCCTGGCCGAGGTCCAGCCTGCCGGTCACGTCGGCGCCGCGCTCGTCCTGGAGTTTCTCCAGGGCCGCCGCGGTCGCCCATCCGAAGTGGCCGGAATCGGGATCGGGTCCGGATCGGCCGGCGTGGCCCCCGTCCACCAGGGTCTTGTTCAGCGCCCGGACGTCCTTGCCGTCATCGCCCACGGCCAGGTCCCGGTACGCGGGCGTGCTCCCGCAGATCAGGATCACCGGCTCCTGGTCGACCTTGTAGAGCGTCTCGCCGCAGCCGATCTGGGCGCCCGCCACCGGCACCCAGGTGTAGGTCCCCTTCGCCTGGTTGACCACCGGGTACGGGGCCCCGCCGGCGCCGCCCGCGTACGAGAGCGTCCCGGTCTGGCCGACCTGCGAGGAGAGCGGGCCCTTCTGGACCGCCACGAGCGACGTGCCGCCGCCGGCCGTCGTCTCGGCCGCGCCGCCGTCACCGGACGAGCCCGGCACGGCGACCGCCGCACCGACCGCGGCCACGACCGCGAGCACGGCACCGCCGCCGATCATTCTGCGGCGGCTGCGCCGCGGCCGGAGCCGGGCGGGCGCGTCCCGCGTCTCCACGTCCCGTTCGGTCACTCTGAGGTTCATCGAGTCCCCGCCTCAGCCGCCGGTGCCCTTGGCACCACCGGCTTCGAGAGGGCGGCAGGCCTCCACGGCCCTCCGGAACTGCGGTGACTTGTTGTCGATGGTGCCCCGTTCCACCTGGATGCGCCCGTTCTGCGGGTCAGGGAAGTTCGGGACGCCGTTCTCCCGCATGCACTGGGTCCACTTCAGCATCTTCCGCTGGAGCTCGGCGTTCTCCGGCGTACCGGGCTGAAGCTGGGGCGGCTCCAGCGACTGGCACGCCCGCCGCGCCTTCCGGAACGCCGCGGAGTCGCGCCCCGGGAAGTTCGCGCCCGGGGTCTGGCCGGGGTCGGGGTAGCCCGGGAGGCCGTTCTCACGCATGCACTGCGCGTGCTTGATCCCCTGGTCCGCCGTGGCGCTCGCCTTCGCGCCGGACGAGTTCGCGCCGGACGAGCCGGTCTTCGAGTCGCCGGAGCCGCCGCATCCGGCGCCGGCCACGGCGAGGACGGCGGCGGAGGCGGCCAGCAACACAGAAGCCCTGTTCATCGTTCCCCTTCCGACGGATATCGCTTGCGAGGTCATTTCTAGGGAGGGGGCGGTCACATGGCGGTGCGCGAGGCTGTGACCCGGCTGTGACCGCGGATCGGGGAGTCTGATCGGTGATGAGAGTGCTGGTGGCCGAAGATCACGCGGAGTTGGCGGATTCCGTGGTCCGCGTCCTGCACCGCGAGGGGATGGCGGTGGACGTCGCCCTCGACGGCCAGGCCGCGCTCGACCGCACGGCGCTGACCGACTACGACGTGGTCGTGCTGGACCGCGACCTTCCCGGGGTGCACGGCGACGACGTCTGCCGCGCGCTGGTGGCCGCGCCGTCCCGCCGGACCCGGGTCCTGATGCTCACCGCGTCGGGCACGATCGCCGACCGGGTCGAGGGGCTCAGCCTGGGCGCCGACGACTACCTGCCGAAGCCGTTCGCGTACGCCGAACTCGTCGCGCGGATCCGCGCCCTGGGGCGGCGGGCGCAGCCGGCGCTGCCGCCGATCCTGGAGCACGGCGACCTGCGGCTCGACCCGGCCCAGCGGGTCGTCACCCGCTCGGGGCTGCGCCTGGCGCTGAGCCCGAAGGAGCTGGCGGTGCTGGAGTACCTGCTCGCCGCGGGGGGACGCGTCGTCTCCGCCGAGGAACTGCTGGAACGCGTCTGGGACGAGGCGGCGGACCCGTTCACCACGACGGTCAAGGCGACGATCAACCGCCTCCGGGCCAAGCTGGGATCCCCGCCGGTGATCGAGACCGTCCCGCAGAGCGGTTACCGGATATGAGGCCGCTCATGCGCAAGGTGCCGCGGACGGTCCGGATGCGCCTCACGCTGCTGTACGGGACGTTGTTCACCGTCTCCGGCGCGGTCCTGCTGGCGATCACGTTCCTGCTCGTCCAGAGGAACGCGGTCTTCAAGGTGAGAGTGCCGTGCTTCGACAAGGCGGCGGAGGACTGTGCGTTCCGGCTGCCCGGCACGCCCCTCGAGTCGGCCGATTCGGTGCGCGCATGGAGGGAGCAGCAGACCCAGACGCAGGCGCAGGAGTTCCTCGTCCAGGCCGGGATCGCACTGGCGATCATGCTGGTGGTCTCCCTGTTGCTCGGCTGGTTCGTCGCGGGACGGGTACTGCGCCCGCTGCGCACGATGACCACCACCGTGCAGCACATCTCGGCGCGCAACGTGCACGAGCGGCTGGCCCTCACCGGCCCCCGCGACGAGCTCAAGGACCTCGCCGACACCGTGGACGGCCTGCTCGGACGCCTGGAGACGGCGCTCGACGCGCAGAAGCGCTTCGTCGCCAACGCCGCGCACGAACTCCGCACCCCGCTCACGCTCGAACGCGCACTGCTGGAGGAGACGCTCACCGAACGCCGGCCGACCCTTGAGGCGTTCCGCGCGACCTTCGAGCGGATCCTGACGATCAGCGATCAGCAGGGGAACCTGCTGGAGTCCCTGCTCACGCTGGCGATCAGCGAGCGGGGGCTGGACGGCCGCGTCCCGGTGGACCTCGCCGCGCTCACCGAGCAGGTGCTGGCGACCCGGCCGGAGACACCCGCGGGCGGGCCGGAGCCACCCGCGGGCGGGCCACGCCTGTACCCGCGGATCGCACCCGCCGCGACCGCGGGCGATCCCGCCCTGGTCGAGCGCCTCGTGGCCAACCTCGTCGACAACGCCATGCGGTACAACGTGCCCGGAGGGAGCGTCGACGTGGCGACCGGAACGCGGGACGGGCAGGCCGTGGTCAGCGTGAGCAACACCGGGCCGGTCGTCCCGCCCGAGCAGGTGGCCCGGCTGCTCGAACCGTTCCAGCGGCTGGACCGGTCCGCGCGCGGCGACGGGCACCACGGGCTCGGCCTGTCCATCGCCCACGCGATCGCGATCGCGCACGGCGGAACCCTCAGCGCGGTCCCGCGCCAGGACGGCGGTCTCGTCGTCCAGGCCGCCTTCCCCGCCGCGGACACCTGATCAGCGGGGGACGGCGCGCGGCTCACCTGCGTTCGTCTCCGCCGTGCGGGTGGCGGGCGTCGCCACCGCTACGGGCGCATGGCCGGCCGACGCGACCCGTCTCGCTCGATGACGATGTCGGCGCGCCGGGGCCGGCGAATCACGTGATCAGAAGGTGACGAGCGGGTCGCCGATGAAGTCGGCGATGAAGTTGATGAAGAAGAACCCGAAGAACAGGAAGTTCAACACCAGGATGACGTAGTGCCACGGGCGGGGCCGGGCCGGCCGGGGCAGCCTGCTGTTGAGGTAGATGAGCATGAACGGGAAGATCAGCGCACCCAGGTTGGACATGTTCGCCGACCACTGCACCAGGCTGACCGGCAGCGCGAAGTGCAGGATGACCCCGATGATCACCAGTAGCAGCAGCATGAACGGGTAGTAGAAGCGCCGCGGGTCGCCTTCCAGCAGCACGCGCAGCCTGGGGCTGGTGGCGTGCGCGGCGTCGGTGGTGACGCGCACCATCGCCTCGAAGATGCCGAGCTGGGTGGTGAACAGCACCAGCACGCCCACGATCAGCGCGATGTAGAACAGCCAGCGGCCGTACTCGGCGTCCAGCGCGGCGGCCACGAAGGTCGGCACGTTCTCCTGGGTGACCTCCTGGCCGGAGATCTCGACCGCGTGGGCCATCAGGAGGGTCGGCAGCAGCATGCCGATGATCGCGCCGGCGAAGAAGATCGCCCACATGTCGGTGAGCAGCAGCCGGTACCAGCGCTTCCACAGCCCCCGGTTCTTCTCGTCGTCGGGGAAGGTCACGCCGCTGGGCAGGACCTCGACGCGCCGGCCCCGCAGGCCCGCGATGAACCCGGCCCGGTGGCCCATGCCGTAGCCCTTGTCCCGGTAGTGGCCCATCACGTACCAGTTCAGCCCGGACGCCAGCGCGGTGAACCCGGCCAGCCCTCCGATCTGGGTGGCGGTGATGCCCTCCGGCGGCGCCGCGGGGGTGACGAAGCCGGTGATGCCGTCCCACCAGATTCCGGGCGGCACCAGGAAGACGCACAGCAGCAGCAGCGTGAACAGGATCGCGCCGATCAGCACCCAGTTGACCAGCTCCAGCGTCCGGGAGACCCGGCGGGCCGCGGCGGCCATCAGGAACACCACCACCAGCAGCGCGATCGCCCAGATCCGCGGTTCCTCGGCGCCTTCGGGCGCGGTTTCGGCGTGGACGAGGGCGTACAGCCCCTCCCCCGCCGAGGCCGCCCAGCCGCCGGCGATGAACGCGAAGAGGATGAGGAACACCGATGCCGGCACCCACAGGAACCAGCCGGGCGGGACGCGTCCCCAGCCCACCACCGGCACCTCACCGGTCGCGACCACGTACCGCGAGCACTCGATGTTGTAGAGGGTCTGCAGCAGCGCGGAGACCAGGATGATCCAGCCGACGCCCTCGAACCCGAACTGGCCGACCGCCTGCGGGCCCAGCAGCCACTCACCGCTGCCGATGGAGATGCCCAGCGCGATCAGGCTCGGGCCGAGCGCGTACTTGACCAGCTCCTTGGGACCGATCCGGCGGACGCCGAAGACCTCCTCGGGGGTGGGCAGATCGGTGACCGGCAGGTCGGGGCGGCTCACCCCCAGCTTGTACGTCCCGGCCACGGCGGCCTCCGCCGGCCCGTCCTCGGGAACCCCGCCCATCGGCTCGGGGGTCTCGGTCATGGGGCACCTCCCGGTGGATCATGCCCCCGACATTCCTCGGCTGCCCGCATGATCCGCCAAGGATGCGCCCTCTGCAAGAGCCCGCCGGCGGCGATTGAAACGGGTTCCCCGTGCGAGCCACCACCGGTCGGACACGCCCGCGCCCGCACCTGCCGGCCAGGTGCGGGCGCGGACGGCCGGTCAGTCGGCGAAGGTGAACCAGTTGAGGTTGACGAAGTCGGCCGGTTGGCCGCTGCTGAAGGTGATGTAGACGGTGTGGGCGCCGGTCACGCCCGCGATGTTGGCGGGTACCGTCCGCCAGTTCTGCCAGCCGCCGGTGTTCGCTACGGCGAACTCGCCGATCACCTGGCCGGTCGGGCTGTCCAGCCGCACCTGCACCAGGCCGCTGACCCCGGCCGGCGCACCCGAGGCGACCCTGGCCCGGAACTGCGTGGCCGGGGTGCCGCCGAAGTCGACGTCGTCGTAGCGAAGCCAGTTGCCGTTGTCGATGTGGCTGACGTTCTGGCCGCCTCCGGTGTCGGTGGTGGTTTCGAGCTGCGTGCCCGACTGGGCCTGACGGCTCTCCGCCTGGATGGTGGAGCGAGCGTCGACCTCGCCGCCCGTCGGGGGCGGGGTGCTGGAGTCGCCGCTCTGCCAGACCGCGACGTAGTCGACGACCATGGGGCGTCCGGAGACGGTGTCCGCGGTGGGGGTGGCGTGCCCGGCGACGCCGTTGGGGAACGCGCCGCCCATGGCCACGTTGAGCAGCAGGAAGTAGCCGCCGTGCCCGGTCATGTTCGCCCACGTGGTGGCGTCGAGCTGGTTCTGGCTGATGCTGTGGAACGGCTGGCCGTCCACGTACCAGCGCAGCTGGTTGGGGCTGACGCTGCGGTCCCACTCGAAGCGGTAGGTGTGCATGCCCGCCTGGCAGGACGTGCCGGGGCAGGCGCGACTGGCGCCGAGCCCGGTCGTCTCGTTGCACGGGCCGCCGGAGCTTACGCCGCAGTGCAGGACGGCCCAGACCGAGTTGATCCCGTTGACGTTCTCCATGATGTCGAACTCGCCGATCGACGGCCAGTTCCAGTAGTTGCCCCGGTAGGGGGAGCCCAGGGCCCAGAACGCGGGCCAGTAGCCCAGGGCCGGGGCGCCGGTGACGTCGGGCATCTGGATCCGTCCCTCGATGCGCAGGACGCGTCCGTCGGCGGGCTTGAAGTCGGCGCGGCGCGTCTCGATGCGGGCCGACGTCCACCCGCCCGACGCGGTCCTGAGCGGGGTGATCCGCAGGTTGCCGCTGCCGTCCAGGCTGACGTTGGCGGGGTCGGCGGTGTAGTTCTGGATCTCCCCCGTGCCCCAGTTGCCCGGGCCTCCGGGGTAGCCGTGACCGGTATCGATGATCCAGTTCGCGGACGAGGGGAGCGAGCCGGCCGAACCGTCGAAGTCGTCGCTCCAGACCTGGCTCCAGCCCTCCGGGGGCGGCGGAACGGACGCGCCGGCCGGCGGCGGCGTCACGGCGGTGGCGATCGCCACCGGAAGCGCGGCGGCGAGGACGGCGAGAACGGACCTGCGCCAGAGCCGGGGATGTCTCGGTGAGGTCATGGCGGGGGGCCCCCAGAGTGGGGGTGGAGCAGGCGCGGGGTGCCTGCCCTCTGGTGGGGTCAATGTCACCCGCCCGGAACGGTCCGTCAATAGGCAAGAGAGCGCTCTCTCACAGCCCCGCGCACGCAATGGTGCATCTAGCAGCGAACATGGCGTTTCGCCGTCAATTGGAGGATCATTAAAGAAATCGCTCTCTTGGCACATGCGCACGTTGACCCGGTGGGGAGGCGGCATGAAACGTCCCACGCTGGAGGCCGTGGCGGCCAGGGCCGGGGTCTCCCGGGCCACGGTGTCGCGTGTGGTCAACGGCTCGGACACCGTGAACCCCCGGATCCGCGCGGTCGTCCTGCGCGCCGTCGAGGAACTCGGTTACATCCCCAACTCGGCGGCCCGCAGCCTGGTGACCCAGCGCACCGGATCGATCGGGCTGGTCGTCTCCGAGCCGCTCGCCCGCGTGTTCTCCGACGACCCCTTCTTCTCTCTGGTCGTCCGTACCGTGAGCCAGGAACTGGAGGCCGCCGACAAACAGGTCGTCCTCATGATCCCCTCCTCGCCGGCGGGCCAGGCGAGGGTCGAGCGGTACGTCACGGGCCGCCATGTGGACGGGGTCATCCTGCTCTCCCAGCACGGCGCGGATCCCCTGCCCGCGGCTCTCCTGCGGACGGGCGTACCCGTGGTGTCGCACGGGCGGCCTGTGTCCACGGCCAAGCCGCCGTACTGCGACGTCGACAACGTCGCGGGCGCACGGACCGCGGTGGAACACCTCCTGGCGAAGGGGCGGCGGCGCATCGCCACCATCACCGGCCCGCTCGACATGTCCGCGGGGCTGGACCGGCTGGCCGGCTACCGCGAGCTCCTCTCCGGAACCGGCCGCCGGTCCCTGGCCGCCATAGGGGACTTCACCCGTGAGTCGGGGGCGGCCGCGATGGACCAGCTCCTGGAGGACGACCCGGGTCTCGACGCGGTGTTCGCCGCGAGCGACCTGATGGCGACCGGAGCGCTGCACGCGCTGCGGAAGGCGGGCCGTCGCGTCCCTGACGACGTCGCCGTCGTCGGCTTCGACGACATCGACGCCGCCCGGTACACCGATCCGCCGCTGACCACCGTCCGCCAGCCCATCGCCGAGGTCGCCAAGGCCATCGTCCGGATGCTGCTCACCGGGGTCGACCATCAGGCCGAGCCGGTGATCTTCCCGACCGAGCTCATCGTGCGTGACTCCACCTGAGCCGGCCGCCGGCCCCGCGCGCGCCGGGCGGTTCGCGGATCAGGCGGGAATGGTGGCGAGGAGAGGCCAGGGGGTGGCCCGTTCGACCTGTGCGGCAGCACGCCGAGGAGATCAGCGGCTGGAACATCCGCGAGGTCGGAGCGGTCCCCGGCATCGCCGGGTTTCGCGCTGCACGTCGCGGCCGAGGAGTGCTACGAGGCGGCCGGGGTGCCCGGCCGGGCGATCTCCGGCACGGGTGCCGCTTCGGCGGCGCCACGGCGAACATCGAGGCGTTCACCGAGACCGCTGGATCACCATGCGCGGCGAGCCCCCGCAGTACCCGCTCTGACCGGCATCGGAATCGCGTGCGGCGCGGCGGGCGTTGACAGTCAGGTGACCATAGCGGAGGAACGCCTGATCGCGGATCGCGCCGCCACCGTGGAACTCGTGGCATCGCTGAGCGGCGACTGGGACGGCATCGTCGAGGCGTCGGCGCAGACCGGGGTGGATGACGAGCACGACCCGGAAGGCGCCACCATCGCCTTCGAACGCGCCCGGATCCAGGCGTCGCTGAGCCGGTCCCGCGCGCATCTTGCCGACCTTGACGACGCGCTCCGCCGCCTCGGTGACGGTACCTACGGCATCTGCGAACGCTGCGGCGGCCCGGTCGGGGAGGAACGCCTGGCCGCACGGCCGGCCGCCCGTACCTGCATCGCCTGCGCAAGCACCTGACCCGCATCACACGTTGCGCGGGGTCCTCCGCCGGTTCGCCGACCCCGGTGCGGGCGCTGGGTTCCACCATGAGACGGTCGGAAACGTGACGAACTACGCCCGCATGTATCGCTTCGGCGTCACCCCCTGGGAGCGCTACGGAAAAGCCGCGGCGGCGAGTATCGCCGCGCTGCTCGACCGCGAGGAGACCGAGCGGCCCCGCCCGCTCGGCCGGGCCCTCGACCTCGGCTGCGGTCGCGGCCAGTTCACCCCCGAACTCGGACGCAGAGGCTGGGAGGCGGTCGGCGTCGACTACGTGCCGGCCGCGATCGAAGCGGCCGGACGCCAGGCGGTGGAGGGCGTCACCTATGTCGTGGGGGACGTGACGAACCTGCCGCCGGCCGGCCTCGGGACGTTCGACTTCTTCCTCGACGTCGGCTGCTTCCAGGGTTTCGACGCCGAGCAGCAGCGGGCCGAGGGGCGGGGCGTCTCCGCGCTGGCCAACCCCGGCTCGACGCTGCTCATGCTCGCCTTCGGCCGCACCCGGCTGCGCGCCCGGGTGGGCGGGGTGTCCCAGGCGGAGGTCGAGGCCGCGTTCCCGGACTGGGAACTGCTCGACGTCCAGCCCGCGGACACCAAGGGGCTGGGCTGGCCGATGAACAGGACCTCACCGCAGTGGTACCGCCTCCGCCTGCGGTGACCTTGGCCGGTGTCACACGAAGAGGATGAGTTGGGCGGCGATGAGGACGTCGATCACGGCGCACCATAGGGCGTACGAGCGGAGCACGACCTTGTCGAGCCTGAGGTGGACGAGGTCCCAGATGCCGTGCAGGAACCAGCCGGCCGCCACGACGTAGCGGCCCGCCTCCGGGTCGATGATCAGGCCGGCCAGCGCCACGGCGCCGAAGCCGATCATGGCGAGTGCCTGTGCCTGGAGCTCACCCGACCGGAACAGGCGCCCGTCGGCGGCGCCCCAGACGAGGACGGCCAGGGCCACGGCCGCGGCGACCCCGGCCGGGTCGACGACGTCCACCGCCTCCAAGGCGGTGAAGGCGACGAGGAGGACGGCGAGCACCGCCCACGTCCCCCGGCGCCAATGGAACTTCGCGACCAGCAGGTAAAGCAGGGGCAGCAGTATGAACGCCTGCGCGAGGGACGTGACCTGCTCGCCGGTGTCGCCGCCGCCGCCCCAGGTGGCGGCGCTCATCGCGACGGCGAGGGCCGTCGGCCAGAGATACCGGGCGGCGGTGCCGATTCTTGACGTGGGCCGCGCTTCCGCACCGGGCGCGGCGGTGCCGAGCTCAGACATGGGCCGCGCTCCCGTACTCGGTGCGGCGGCGGAGCATGAGCAGGAACATCGCAGGCAGCATCAGGACGTGTTCCAGAAGCATCAGCGAGCCGCCCGCGATCACGCTCAACCACAGCAGCGGGAACAGCAGGGCGAGCGGCGCGAACATGGCGGCCGTCATCTCCAGGGAGCTCGCCCAGCCGTGGCCGCGGTAGCGCATCCACACGACCATTCCGACGGACATCTCGGCGGCCATCTCCACGGAGGCCCACTCGTCGCCGCCGGGGAACTCCAGCCCGGTGAGGGCCAGGGCGCCCCGCACGGCGATGCCGAGGACGGCCATCCCGACGAACATCGCTGCGATCATTTCCAGGTAGTGGCGGAGGAGGTGCCGCCAGGCGATCGCCTGCGGGCGACCGGTGGTGGGTGTCGTCATGACCGGGTCCCTTCTATACGGGGGTTGGGTATCTTCGCGTCCAAGCCTGGTGGACGCCCGGAACAGCCGTCAGTGCCGGAACCGCACGGGAGAGCAGGAAATCGTCATGGGATCCGATGACATTCGTCATGCGCCGCCCGGATCCGGTGTGCGCCGCCCGGACGGGGCCGCGGTGGGTCGCGAGCCGGGCCTTGAGCGTTTCCGCAGGCACGTCCGGTGGAGCCTGACCGCGACGTTCGCGATCTTCGTGGTCATGTTCGCCGAGGACTGGATCACGCATCCCGAGCTGAGCGTCCCGGGGCGTGCCTCGGCCGCGGCGGCACTGCTCCTCCTGATCGTGGCGATGGTCGTGTTGTTCGGCCGGCGGCTGCCGTCCACCGATGCGGAGGGGGGCGGGGACTCCGAACTGCCCCGGCCGCCGGTGGCGTGGCTCACCGCCGGGTGGGCGGCCGCGGTGCCGCTCGCGGTGATTCCGCTGGCGCTGCCCGGCCAGCGGCTGTGGTCGCTGGCGCCGGCGGTGATGGTGTCGGTCACCGCGACGTTCCTGCCGCCGGAGCGGCGGCGGCTCCTCATCGCCGCCGGGATCGTCGCCGCCGCGGCGATCGGCGGGCTGGCGGGCGGCGCCACCGGCGACGGGTGGCGGTTCGCGACGGGATTCCCGGCCGGGATGGTCGCCTTCACGGCGTGGACGACGCTCGGGGCACTGTGGGCGTGGGACGTCGCCGACCGGCTGAACCAGGGCCGCCGAATGGCCGCGGAGCTGGCCGTCAAGGACGAGCGGCTGCGCTTCGCCGCCGACCTGCACGACATCCAGGGCCATCACCTGCAGGTCATCGCGCTCAAGAGCGAGCTGGCCGCGCGGCTCGCCGGCACCGACGCGGCGCGGGCCGCGGAACAGATGACGGAGGTGCATCAGCTGGCCGTCGACGCGCTGAGCGACACCCGGGCCGTGGTGCAGGGGTACCGGCGCACCACACTGGACGAGGAACTCGCCAACGCGGCCAAGGTGCTGTCGGCCGCCGGCATCGAGACCCGCGTGGAACCGGGACACGACCCGGGGGCAGGCGAGCTGCCGGACGCCTGCCGGCACCTGCTGGGACTGGTGATGCGGGAGGCGACCACGAACATGCTGCGGCACAGCCGGGCGCGCGGCGCCGCGATCGGCTACCGGGTGGCGGACGGCACGGCCCGGCTGCGGGTGCGCAACGATGGGGCGGTGGACACGCCCGGAACGGGAACCGGCACCGGCCTGCGCACCCTCGCCGACCGGCTGGAACAGGTCGGCGGCAGGCTGACCTGGGAACACGACGGCGAGTGGTTCGAGCTGACCGGCTCGCTGCCGCTGCACGCGGAGGCGGGCGACCGATGATCCGGCTGCTGATCGCCGACGACGAGGACCTGCTGCGCGGCGCGCTCGCGGCCCTTCTGGAGCTGGAGGACGACCTGACCGTGGTCGCGGAGGCGGCGACCGGGACCGACGCCGTCGAGCTGGCCCGCCTACACCGTCCCGACATCGCGGTGCTCGACCTGGAGATGCCGCCGGCGGACGGGCTGCACGCCGCCGGGCTCATCCGCGCCGAGCTGCCGACCCGGATCATCCTCGTCACCCGGCACGCCCGGCCGGGGGTGCTGCGCCGCGCGCTGGCCGCCGGGGTCCAGGGGTTCGTGCCGAAGACGACGCCCGCTTCCCGGCTCGCCGAGATCGTCCGGGACGTCGCCGCGGGCCGCCGCTACGTCGACCCCGACATCGCCGCGTCCGCGCTGACCGAGAGCGACTGCCCGCTCTCCGGGCGGGAGTTGGAGGTGCTGCGCGCGTCCCGGACGGGAGCGCCGGTCAGCGAGATCGCCGCCGAGGTGCACCTCGCTCCCGGCACGGTCCGCAATTACCTGTCGTCGGCCATGGCGAAACTGGGTGCGAACTCGCGGCATGCCGCCGCGCACCGCGCCTGGGAAGAGGGCTGGATCTGATCACGGCCCATGGTCGCGGCCCCTGGTCGCGGTCCCTGGTCGCGGTCCCCGGCGTCACGGGCTCCGGGCCGCGCGCTTTCGGGTGTGGGCGGCGCGGTGGGCGGCCATGCGGACGGGTGCGTTGGCGGTGCCGTAGCCGGTATGGCCGGAGGAGCGCTGGACGAATTCGAGGAAGACCCGCGACCCCAGGATCTCCGTGCAGAGGTGGAAGTACTCGGCGTCGCCGTCCCGGTCGTAGAAGACGCCGTGCTCGCGCAGGGCGGTGAGCAGGGCCGGGTCGGGTGCGAGGCGGGCGTCCAGGTCGTCGTAATAGTTGCCGGGGACGTCCAGCAGCGGGGCGCCACGGCCGCGCAGGACCTGTGCGGTGCGGAAGATGTCGTCGGTGCGGAAGGCCACGTGCTGGGGGTCGGGGACGGCCGGAGCCCAGGAGCCGCGGCGCAGCACGGTCCCGTCGAGCAGGAGGCGCAGCCTGCGGCCGGGGTCGGTGACGGCCCGGCTGCGGACGAGCCCGAAGGGCGCGGCGAGTTCGGCGTCGTGCTCGGGCGCGAGACCGAACAGCGAGCGGTAGAAGAGGGTCGCCTCGTCGAACGCGTCGAAGGGCTGCGACAGGGCGAGGTGGTCGATGGCGGTGATGCCGGCCTCGGCCGGTCCCGGCATGCCGGAGAGGATGAAGTCGCCGAGCCAGCCGTCCGGGGCGCCGGTCCGGCAGAAGAAGACGGCGGTGCCGTCGGGGGCGGCCACCGAGGTCAGGTCGGCCTCCGCCGCACCGCGGGTCCGCGGCAGGGCGGGGGCCAGCAGCGCGGTGGCGCGCCGGGCCGAGCGTCCGGGATCGCCGGTCTCGACGGCGAACGCGCCGATCGCGGCCCGGGCCGTGCCGGTGGTGTTGAGCAGGACCCGGGCGTCGCCCTGCTGCCAGAGCTGTACCGGTTTGGACCGGTGCTGCCCGATGTGCGCGAAACCGGTGGCGGCGAGGGTCCTGGCCATCTCGGTGCCGGACTCGGCGTCGGCCGCCAGTTCCACGAAGGCGAAACCTTCGGGCGCGGACGCCGCCGGGACCGGCGCGGGCAGGCCCCGGCGGGCGGCCGCCGCGGGGTCGCGGCGGACGAGTCCCTCCTCCAGCACGATCAGCGAACGCATCGCGTCCACGGCCGCGCGGCCGGGGGGTGCCTGCCGGAACACGTCGTTGAAGACCTCCAGCGACAGCGGGCCGGGGTAGCCGGCCGCGAGCACCCGCGAGGTGAAGCCGACGAGGTCGAAGGCGCCCTGCCCCGGGAAGAGCCGGTGGTGGCGGCTCCACTGGAGCACGTCCATGCGCAGGTGCGGGGCGTCGGCGAGCTGGAGGAAGAAGAGCTTCTCGGCGGGGAACTCCGTAATGCCCGTGATGTCGCCGCCGCGTGACAGCACGTGGAAACTGTCGAGGCACAGCCCCAGCGCGGGATGGTCGGCCCGCAGGACGAGGTCCGCCGAACGCTCCCACGTCCGGACGAACCTCCCCCAGGCCAGCGCCTCGTAGGCGACCCGGACCCCGTGGTCGGCGGCGACCTCGGCGAGGGCGCGCAGGTGCCGGGCGGCGAGGGCGTCGTCGTCGACGGCCTCGGACGCGACCGACGAGCACACCAGGACGGTGCCGGCGCCGAGGCGCCGCGCCAGCGCGAACTTGTGCCCGGCCCTGCGCAGGTTGCGCCGGTGCAACTCCTCCGGGACGGCCTCGAAGTCGCGGAACGGCTGGTAGAGCTCGACGGTCAGGCCGAGGCCGGCGCAGCGTTCGGCGACCTGCTCGGGGCTGAGCGGGCAGGCGAGGAGGTCGTTCTCGAAGATCTCGACGCCGTCGAATCCGGCGGCCGCGGCCGCGCTCAGCTTGTCTTCGAGCGTGCCCGACAGGCACACCGTCGCGATCGACCGTCGCATGGTCCTTCCCTCCATTCCCGCGCAGGGCCCGGTTCGCCGGTCAGGGGGCGGTGGAGCGGATCGTCTTGAACAGCCCGGCCTGCTCGCCTTCGAGGTTCGCGCCGAAGTACGCCCTGGCCTTCGTGGCGAACGCGTTGCGGTCGACGTCCTCGACGATCGCGGGCTCGCCCTTGCCCTTCCACTCGGCGAGGATCTTCGCCTCGTCCTGCTCGATGCACTTCCGGTTGGCGGCGCGGGTGTCCGAGACGGCCTTCTGGAGGGCCTTCTGCTGCTCGGGACCGAGCTTCTTCCAGCTTTCCTCGTTGATGACGATGAGCTGGGAGCCGGTCTGGTGTCCGGTCAGGCTGACATGGGTCTGGACCTCGTCCAGGCTCTTCTCCGCGATCGTCGGGATCGGGTTCTCCTGCCCGTCGATGGTCTTGCGCTGGAGGCTGAGGTACAGCTCCTCGAACGCGACGGCGGTGGGGGTGGCGCCGACCGCCTTGGCGTTCTCCAGGTAGATCTTGGAGTCGGGGAACCGCATGCGCAGGCCCTTGAGGTCCTCGGGCTTGCGGATCGGCTTGTTGGCGGTGAAGTGCCGCATCCCGAAGTACCAGACGTCCAGCACGCGGGCGCCGGTCGCCTTGGCGAACTCCGCCTTCAGGCCGGTGCCCTCCTGCCCGTCGAAGAAGGTGAACAGGTGGTCCGGCCCGTTGAACGCGTAGGCCATGTCCAGGACGCCGATGGGGGCGTAGCTCCCGGCCAGCGCGGACGAGCCCTGCACGTCCATGTCGAGGTCGCCGGACCTGACGGAGGTGAAGCGCGTGTCGTCGTTGCCGAGCTGGCTGTTGGGGAACGTCTCGACCTTGACGCCGATGTCCTGGCCGTTGACCGCGTCGGCGACGGCCTTGATGCCGCAGCGGGTGTGCGGATGGTTGTCGGTGTAGCTGTTGGCGAAGGACAGGGTGACGGTTCCTCCGCCGTCGCCGCTGTTCATCGCGCTGCAGCCGGTCGCCAGGACGGCCGTGGCGGTCAGGGCCAGCAGCGTCTTGTGGGGTGTTCTCGGCATCTGCCTTGCTCCTCACGGGGTGGGGGGTGTCGGGTCGTGGGTGGTGCCGGCCCGGGTCGCTACAGGCCGAGCAGCCGGGGCAGGAAGGTGACGATCCCGGGGACGAAGGTCACCAGCATCAGCACGGCCAGGAGCGGGAGCAGGAACGGAAGGGTCCCGCGGAAGACCTCGTGGACCGGCATCCGCGCGACGGGGCTCATGACGTACAGCACCGCGCCGATCGGCGGTGTGAGCAGGCCGATCATCAGGTTCATGATGATGATCACGCCGAAGTGCATCGGGTCGACGCCGAACTCGGCGGCGATCGGCAGCAGGATCGGGACCGTGATCACCAGGACCGAGATGCCCTCCAGGATGGCGCCCAGCAGGATCATCAGAGCGTTGACCAGCAGCAGGAAGACGAGGGGGTTGTCGGTGAGCCCGAGCATCGCCTCGGAGACCCGCTGGGGGATCCGCTCCCGGGCGAGGATCCAGGCGAGCAGCCCGGACGCGCCGACGATCAGGGTGATCGACGCCGTGGTCGCGGCGGTCTCCCGGGCGATGCCGAACAGGTCCCGCCAGGTGATGCGGCGGTAGGCGGCGCCGAGGACGAGAACGTAGGCGGCCCCCACCGCCGCGGCCTCGGTCGGGGTGAACACCCCGCCGAGGATGCCGCCCAAGATGATCACCGGGGCGCCCAGCGGGCCGAGGACGCGCAGGCCCGTGCGGCGCAGCGTCGCCCAGGAGAAGGGGTCGCCGCGCAGATCGCTCCGGCGGCGCACCAGGACGTAGACCATGACGGCCAGGCCCGCGGCCATGAGGAACGCGGGGGTGACCGAGGCGGCGAACAGCGCCCCGGTCGAGACTCCGGCGATGCCGGCGTAGACGACCGCGGGGATGCTCGGCGGCATGACCGGCCCGATCAGGCTGGAGGAGGCGCTGATGCCGACGGCGAACCGCGGCGTGTAGCCGTTGCGGACCATCGCGGGGACCTCGACCTTGCCGAGGCCGGCGGCGTCGGCGAGCGCCGAACCGCTCATCCAGGAGAACCCGAGGCTCACGCCGATGTTGACGTAGCCGAGGCTGCCCCTGACCCGTCCGACGGCGGCGAGCGCGAACTCGAACAGCCGGTCGGCGATGCCGGCGTGGTTGGCGACGACGCCGAGGAGGATGAACAGCGGGACGGCCAGCAGGGGGAAGCTGTTGACCGCCTCGGTGGCCTGCCGGACGCTCAGCCCCGCCGAGTAGCCCTCCAGGGAGACGTAGGTGAGGCACGGGCCGAGCAGCGCGAACGCGACGGGGACGCGCAACAGCAGGAGGGCGGCGATGGCCGCGCCGAGTAGCACCATGCTCATGTCGGCTGCTGGTCCTCTCGGTTGTCGGGACCGCTCTGGCCGCCTTCGGCGGTCGCGTCCGTCTCGTCGGTGTCGTCCGCCTCGGGTTCCGGCCGGAAGACGGCGACGATCGAGCGGACGGTGGTGAGGAGCAGTCCGGCGAGCGGAATGGCGTAGAACAAGCGCATCGGCATGCCGAGCGCGGGCGAGGCCTGTGAGTCGCCGGCCGTGACCAGGACCCACGCCTCGTAGAGGAGGTTGAGGCAGACGATCGCGACGGTGATGTTGGCGGCGGCGCGGACGATGCGCAGCAGCCGGGGCCCGGCCACGATGTCGACCAGTTTCAAGGTGATGTGGCTGTCGCGTGCCGCGAGGTAGCCCGACATCGCGAAGGTGAGCCAGACGAAGCTGAACCGCGCGAGTTCACCGGTCCAGACCCAGCCGCCGGCGGGCAGATAGCGCTGCGCGGCCTGGAGCAGCATCAGGACGCCGATCACCGCCAGCAGGACGCTGCCGGTGATCGCCTCGGCCAGGGACAGCGCCCGAAGGACGCGGCCGGGCCGGCGGCCCGGGGGCACGGTGGTGGCAGGGGTCATCGGTGGTCCTCCCCCCAGTCGGACAGGTCGATCCAGGACTTGCCGGGCTCCGTCCGGGCCTCGGCGAAGGCACGCTCGGCCTGCCGCGGGGGCAGGCCCGGCCGCAGCAGCCCGGCCAGCCGGGCAGCCGCGCCGGCGACCGCCGCGACGGTCGCGGCGAAGTCGTCCGGGTGGTCGTAGATGAGGGTGCCGCGCACCTGGAGCTGCCGCCGCGTCAGCTCCATCGTCGACAGCCCGACCGGCTCACTGCTCATGCCGATCACCATGACGGTCCCGCCGGTCGCGACCTTGTGGGCGGACGTCTCCCAGGCGGCGGGGACTCCGGCGGTGTCGAAGACGAACGGGAAATGACGTTCGTCGTCGGGCGCGACGGACCGGGCCCCGATCCGCTCGGCGAACGCGACCCGGTCGGCCCGGGGGTCGGTGACGAACACGCCGGCTCCGGCCTCCAGGAGCGACAGGCAGGTGAGGAGGCCCTGTGACCCGGCGCCGACGACCAGGCACTCGGTACCGGGGCCCACACCGGCGCGCCGCACCGCCGACCGGGCGACCGCGAACGGCTCGACGCACGCCATGGTCTCCGCGCCTACCGGGGACGGCAGCGGCCAGGCGAACCGCGCGGGGACGGCGACCCGTTCGGCGAGCAGTCCGGGGACCGTGATGCCGGGACTGAGCCTGCGCTCGCAGCCGGAGGTGAGGCCGCGCAGGCACGGGGAGCAGGAGAAGCAGCAGTAGTTGGGCTCGACCACCACATGCTGTCCGACATGCCGGTCGTGGACGGCCGGGCCCACGGCGACGATGCGTCCGCCGCCCTCGTGGCCCGGCACCCAGGGCAGGGCGGGCGTGGGACGGGTGCCGTCGTGGACGGCGAGGTCCGATCCGCACAGGCCGACCGCGCTCATCGCGACGACCACGTCGTGGGGTCCGGGGTCCGGCTCCGCCCAGGAGTCGACGACCTCGGTGCGCCGGGGTTCCGTCAGGACGATTGCCCGCATGTGTTCCGTTCTTCGCGCACGGGTGGCGGTGGCCGCTGTGACCCCCGCCACATTTCTTGAATGTGCCGTTGACCCTAAAATCAGTGGTCGAGCCATGGCAAGCGGTTGCCAAAACTTTCCATCATGGGAAACTGAGGCCGGCGCGGGCCGAGCGGAGGGTGGGCGAGTGGCAGAGGGACGAGCGGGCAGCGGGCGGCCGACGATCTACCACGTGGCGCAGGAGGCGGGGGTGTCGCCCTCCACGGTGTCGCGTGCGATGTCCAACCCCGGACGCGTCAACGCGGCGACCGCCGCCCGCGTCGCCGAGGTCGCGGCCCGGCTCGGCTACCGCACGAACACGCTGGCCAGGGCGCTGCCGTCCGGCCGGACCGACACCCTCGCACTGTTCGTCTCCGACATCACCAACCCCCACTTCTTCGGCGTCATCCGCGGCGCCGAGCACCAGGCGCGCGCCGCGGGCTGCACGCTCATCGTCGGCGACACCGAGGAGTCACCCGAGGTCGAGGCGCGCAACATCGAACGGCTCGGGCCGTCCGTCGACGGGTTCGTCATCGCGGCGAGCCGCATGTCCGACGAGGAGATCACGAAGCTCTCGGCCGGGCACCGCCTCACCCTGGTCAGCCGGCAGGTCGCCGGCGTGCACAGCGTCATCGTCGACCACGCCGAGGGCACCCGCCAGATCGTCGAACACCTCGCCTCGCTCGGCCACCGCTCGATCGTCTTCCTCGGCGGACCGCCCCGCTCCTGGCTGGGCGCACGCCGCTGGGAGTCCCTGGCGGCCGCCGCCGGACGGCACGGCATCTCCGCCCGGCGCATCGGGCCCTTTCCCCCCACCGTGGCCGGTGGCGCCGCCGCCGCCGACGCCGCACTCGGGACGGGCGCCACGGCCGCCGTCGCGCACAACGACCTGCTCGCCATCGGCGTCCTGCGCCGCTGCGCCGAACGGGGCGTGGCCGTGCCCGAGGACATCAGCGTCGTCGGCTATGACGACATCTTCGGCGCGGACTTCTGCTCTCCGCCGCTGACCACCCTCGCCGGCCAGTTCGAGGAGTCCGGCCGCACCGCCGTCGACATGCTCCTGGCCATGCGCGACCGCGACGGCGTCCGCCCGGCCCGCGACCAGGTCGTCCTCCCCTCCCACCTGGCCATCCGCCGCTCCACCGGCCCCACCCCCCGCTGACCCTGGGAGCGCGGGCCGGTCAGGGATTCGGGGGCGCGTCGCCGGCGGCGAGGCGGGCGCGCAGGGTCTTGCGGTCGAGCTTGCCGACGGCGGTCTTGGGGACGGCGTCGCTGAAGACGATCCTGCGGGGCTTCTTGTAGGAGGCGACCCGTTCGGTCACGTGCGCCACCAGCCGTTCGCGGAGCTCGTCGTCGGCGGTCGTCCCGGGGGCGAGGACGACGACGGCGGTGACCGCCTCCACCCAGCGTTCGTCGGGGGTGCCGACGACCGCGGCCTCGCGCACGGCCGGGTGCTCCAGCAGGGCGTCCTCGACCTCGCGGGGGTAGACGTTGTAGCCGCCGCTGATGATCATGTCGGAGGTCCGGTCCTTGAGGTGCAGGAAGCCGTCGTCGTCCAGGACGCCGACGTCCCGGGTGTGGACCCAGCCGTCGCGGAAGGTCTCCGCGGTCAGCTCCGGGGCGTCGAAGTACCCGGCGACGGACGAGGGGCCGCGCACCACGATCTCGCCCGGCTCGCCCTGCGGGACTTCGCGGCCGTCCTCGTCCAGCAGCCGCAGTTCGATCTCGGTCGAGATCTGCCCGCAGGCGGCGAGCCGGTCGCCGGTGTGGTCCTCGGGACGCAGCACCGCGATGCACAGCGGGATCTCGGTCTGCCCGTAGTACTGCCAGAAGCGGTCCCGGCCCCAGACGCCCATGGCGCGCTCGATGACGGGACGCGGCATGGGCGAGGCGCCGTAGATGACCCGGCGCAGCGTGGAGACGTCGGCGGTCGCGAAGTCCGGGTGCTCGACCAGCATCTGGATCATGGTCGGCACCAGGTTGATCGCCGTGGCCCCATGGCGGGTGATCGCCTGCAGGAACGGCTCCGGTGCGAAGCCGGGCAGGATGACCGTGCGGCCGCCGCGCAGCCACAGCGGCAGCACGAACACCCCGCTGGCGTGGATGAGGCTCGCCGCGTGCAGCATGGCGTCCTCGTGCGTGGCCGGGAAGAGGTTGAGCAGCACGTTCCGGCAGATGCCCGCGTAGGACGCCTGGGTGTGCTGCGCCGCCTTCAAGGTCCCGGTCGTGCCGGACGTGAACAGGGTGAGGATCACGTCGTCGGCGCCCACCTCGACGTCGGGCAGGGGCGCGGGCGCGCTTTTGGCCCGTTCCATGAGGGGCGGTTCGCCGTCCAGGCCTGTCTCCAGGCCCAGGAACGCCACGCCGGGCAGCGCGGCGGCCAGCTCGCGGGCCCGTTCGGTCAGGTCGGCGCCGAACACCACGAGTTCGCACCGGGTGTCGGTGAGCATGGTGACGTGCTCGGCCACCGACAGCCGGGCGTTGAGGGGAACGCGGTTGATCCCGCCCTTCACGCAGGCGAAGTCGAGCGGGACGCTGAGCATGCTGTTGTTCACCAGGAGGCCGACGCGCCGGTGGTGGCCGGCGCCCTCCCGCGCCAGCGCGTGGGCGAGCCGGTTGCTGAGCTCGTCGACCTGGCCGAACGTCAGCTCCTCGTCGCCGAATATCACGGCGGCCCGATCGGTGTGCTGGCGTGCGCCACGGACGATCAGCTCACGGGTGGTGGGACTCATGGGGTGGTCTCCTCTCGGGCGAACCGGCCGTGCCGGCCCGCTCCGGCGGCGAAGCGGGCGGCGCCGGCCACGCCCTCACGCTGGACGATGGGAACGCCGGCGGCCCCCTCGGCGCGCAGCGCCTCGGCGAGGGGCAGGTCGAGGCCGGCGTAGGTGGAGGCACGGTCGGCGAGCACGCATTCGAACGGGAAGCCCGCGATCTGGTCGGCCAGCTCCCGTGCGGCGTCGACCGCCTGCCCGGTTTCGACGACCCGGTTGGCGAGGCCGATGGCGAGCGCCTCGTCGGCCTCCACGGGCCGTCCCGTCATGATCAGGTCGAGCGCCCGGCCCAGGCCGACGATCTGCGGCAGCCGGACGGTGCCGCCGTCGATGAGCGGCACGCCCCAGCGGCGGCAGAAGACGCCCAGTACCGCGTCGCGCTCCACGATCCGCAGGTCGGCGAGCAGGGCCAGCTCCAGCCCGCCCGCCACGGCGTACCCGCTGACGGCGGCGATGAGCGGCTTGCCGAGCTTCATCCGGGTCGGGCCCATGGGGCCGCTTCCGCCACCGGCGGGGTCGAGTTCGTTGCTGCGTTCGGGGTCCCCCACCGAGGTCAGGTCGGCTCCGGCGCAGAACGTCCCGCCGGTCCCGGCGAGCAC
Source organism: Spirillospora sp. NPDC048823 (assembly GCF_043198445.1). NCBI lineage: Bacteria > Bacillati > Actinomycetota > Actinomycetes > Streptosporangiales > Thermomonosporaceae > Spirillospora > Spirillospora sp. NPDC048823. Next base: position 26,665 of record NZ_JBICUT010000023.1, read on the forward strand.
CGCCACGCGCTGCCCCGGGTCGGCCTCGAACGCCTCGAACGCCTCGCGCAGCTCGGCGGCCATCCGCCGGTCGACGGCGTTGCGCCGGTCGGGACGGTCCATCCAGATCGTGGTGGTCGTGCCCGCCACCTCGACACGCACGTCTGCCATCGGCACCTCCCGCGGTCCGCAGAACACGACCTACAGTGAAACGACCTCTTCCATTTGTAACACACTGTGGAAAAATCTGGCTAGGAGTTGTTACAAGTGCTCGAGCTGACCGCCCGCAAATTCCTGCTGGACCTGGTGACGGCCCGGCCGCGCACCCGGTTCTCGATCTCCACGCTGTGCCTGGGCGGGGAGATCGTGGGGTTGAGCGCGCCGAGCATCCGGATGGCCGCGAAACGGCTGAACGAGCAGGGCGTGCTGGAACGCGACGGCCGCGGCGTCTACATCGCGCGTCCCGACCGGCTGCGCGCCTACCCCCACATCGAGCAGTGGGCGACCCGCCACACCTCCCGCGTGCCGTGGACGGGACGCTGGGCCGCGGTCGAGAACTCCGCCACCGCCCGCACCGACCGCGCGGCCCTGCGCCACCACGACCGGGCCCTGCAGCTCCTGGGACTGCACGCCTGGCGCGGCGCGCTGCACGTCCGTCCCGACAACCTCCGCGGCGGCGTGGACGGGCTGCGCGGGACGCTCACCGGCACCGGCATGGCCCCCGAGGCGGTCGTGTTCGCGATCGACCGGCTCGATCCGGCCACCGACCGGGAACTTCGCGGCCTCTGGGACACCGGCGGCCTCATCGCCCGCCTCACCCGGACGGCGGACGAGCTCACCCGGAGCCGCGACCACCTCGGCACCCTCACCCCCGAGGAGTTCGCCCACGAGTCCCTCCTGCTCGGCAGCCGGGCGATCGCCACGATCCTGCACGACCCCCTGCTCCCCGAAGAGCTCTGCGACCCCGAACCCCACCGCCGGCTGGTCGCGGTCACCACGGCCTACCAGAACACCGCCCAAGCCACCTGGGGACGCCTCCTCGGCCTGGACGCCGACGACCCGGACTGAGGACCCCCGGGCCAGAGTGACCCGGCCGGACGCGCGGCCGTTGTCAACTCTTTCCCTTGAACCCACCTGATTCTCGGGTGATGGTCGCAGGAGCGGCGTCGTCCGGTACGGATCCGGCCGTGTCGCAGCGGGGGCACAGGACCGGCGGAACCGGATCGTGGAAGGGAAGCCCCCGATGGCGGCCAAGGAAGTGTTCGGCAGCAGGATCACCTTCGTCGCCGCCGCGATCGGGATGGCCGTCGGCACCGGAAACATTTGGCGGTTCCCCCGGGTGGCGGCCGAGTGGGGCGGGGGCGCCTTCCTGGTCGCCCTTGTGGTGGCGAACCTGGTGTGGGCCGTCCCGATCCTGATGGCCGAATCCTTCATGGGCTCCAAGAGCAGGCTCGGCACGGTGGGCGCCTTCCGCGACTTCATGGGGCGCAGGTTCGCCTGGATGGGCGCCTACATGGGGTTCGTCACCGTCGGCATCCTGTTCTACTACTCGGTGGTGTGCGGGTGGACGCTGCGCTACCTGCTCTACTCGCTCACCGGGACCTTCGACGAAGGGCGCGACACCCAAGCGCTGTGGGACGAGTTCACCTCCACCCCCTGGCAGACGATCCTGTTCCACCTGCTGGCCATCGGGCTGGTGGGCGCCATCGTCGCCCGCGGACTCAAACGCGGCTACGAGCAGATCCTCAAGTGGGCCATCCCCGCACTGTTCGTGATCCTGCTCGTGCTGGCGGTCCGGGCGCTCACGCTGGACGGGGCGGAGGAGGGGCTGCGGCACCTCTTCGTCCCCGAGTGGGACCGGCTCGGCGACGCCCAGCTCTGGCTCCAGGCGTTCACCCAGATGGCCTTCTCCACCGGCGCCGGGTGGGGCCTCTACCTGACCTACGCGGTCTACATGCGGCGGCGGGAGGACTTCGGGCTCAACGCCACGGCGGTGTGCGCGGGGAACCTGCTGGCGTCCCTGCTCGCCGGCACCGCCGTGATCGGCGCGCTGTACGCGCTGGGCGAGCCGCAGCAGATCGCCAGCGCCACCGCGGGCAACGAGGGCCTGGCCTTCGTCTTCTTCCCCCAGCTGTTCGCCGAGATGCCCGGCGGCGCCTTCTTCGGTGTGCTGTTCTTCCTGGCGCTCGTCATGGCGGGGCTCTCCAGCCTGATCGCGATGGCGGAGCTGGCCACCCGCAACGTCATGGACGCCGGTGTGACCCGCACGCGCGCGGTCGGGCTGGTGGTCGCGGTCACCGCCGTCGCCGGCATTCCCTCGGCGCTCAGCCTGGACTTCTTCGCCAACCAGGACTTCGTGTGGGGTGTCGCGCTGCTGATCAGCGGCCTGCTGGCGGCGATCGCGATGATGAAGTACGGGCTGGAGCGGGCGCGGGCGGCGATGGACGCCGACAGCGACTTCCGCATCCGGGCCTGGTGGCCGTGGCTGATCCGGCTGTTCCCCGCGATGTTCGCGTTCGTCATCGGCTGGTGGGTCTACCGGGCGATCGACGAGTTCGCCCCCGACGACTGGTGGAACCCCTTCGCGACGTTCAGCGTCGCCACGCTGCTGCTGCAGTGGACCCTGCTGTTCGTCGTCCTGTACGCGCTGAACAACGTCTTCGCCGACCGGATCGGCGGCGGGCCGATGACCGCACCGGCGCCCGCCGGGGCCGTCCCGCCCTCCGGCGCGGCCGAAGGCGCGGTCGAGGGCGGCGATGACAAGACCTCCTCCTGAGTTCCGCCCGGTGAGAAAGGAGAACCCGTGGACACCGAAGTCCTGGTGTGGACCGTCGTGTTCCTCGGCGGCGACGTGCTGGTGCTGATCCTGCTGCTCTTCTGGGCGGTCAGGAAGGATCGGGAGAAGCGGGCAGGGGCCGGGCCGGGAGTGCGCGGATGAGGAACGCGATGACCACCAGCGACGACAGCGCCCACCAGACGTGCGCGTCCTGCCACGGGGCCGGGGTCAGTCGCGTCATGAACAGGTAGGCGAAGGCCGCCCAGAGGCCGGTGACGACGATCACGGGCCAGGTGCCCCGGCCCCAGCGCATGATGAGGTACGGCATCGGCCACATCAGGTACTGCGCGCCGAACCGGTAGGTCACGATGAGGAAGACCAGCAGCAGCGCGAGGGTCAGGGCGACGGGGTCCGCCTTGCGCCACCACCAGGCGGCGGCGAGCAGCGCCAGCGCGAGCACCGGGGTGCCGACGGTGCCGTACCCGGCGGACACCACCTGCTCGCCACCGGTCACGATCGCGGTCCATCCCCAGTCCCCCACCACCGGACGCGCCGACAGCGACGCCGACAGGGTGGCGGGCAGCCGGTCGATCGGGGTGCCGAAGACCGGGACGCTGCTGACCAGGAACGCGACGGGGACCACGGCCGTCCACCCGAGGACGGTGAGCCGGCGCCGCAGGCCGGGGACGGCGAGCAGGACACCGGGCAGAAGCAGCACCGACCAGTTGGCCGAGGTGACGGAAAGGCCGATGAGCACACCCGCCAGATGGACCCCGCCGTTGCGGGCGGCCAGGAGCGCCGCGGCGCCCAGCACCAGCGTGATGGGCCCGAACTGGCCGTGCACGGCGCTCACCATCAGCACCACCGGCGCGCACGCGTACTGGAAGCCCCGGAGGGCGCGGACCCGCGAATCCGGATCCGTGCTCAGTTTCGCCACCAGCGGGATCAGAGCGAGATCGGCCAGGACGGGAACGACGCGTCCGGTGAACCCCCACGGCAGCCCCAGCAGGTCGCCCAGCGCCCGGACTCCGGCGAGGAGATAGGCCAGCAGCGGCAGGAAATGCCAGCCGCCCTCGCGCAGTTCGAAGAGCGGGTCCCGGCCGTCGAGCACGGCGTCGGCGGTGGCGGGGAAGTCCACGGCCAGGTCATAGGGCTGCCAGGTGTCCTGCGCGGCGATCAGCATCATCGCCGCCCGCAGCACCGCCCCGACGGCCACGGCCGCCCACAGCGGGGGCGCCCACCGCCGCCGCGCGGCGAGCACGCCGAGGGCGAGCCCGGCCACCAGCGGCAGCCCCATCACGAGAACATGGATCACCGGTCGCCCCTCATCCGTTGATCACCATGCCGGACCCGGTGCGCCTCGCCGGTTCGAGTCGGTACCCCGGCCGAGGTTCCGTTAGGGTCGGCGATCAGAAGTTTCACGAGCGTACGGCGGGTGAGCAAATGACAGGGACGACGGCTCCGGGGCAGGACCCGGGCCTCACCGGGGCGCGGGTGCTGGTGACCGGGGGTGCCGGATTCATCGGCGGCCGCCTGGTCACCGCCTTGCTGGACGCTGGGGCGGAGGTCGTCGTCGCAGATCGGCAGCCCCATCCCGACCCCGCCGTCCGGTCGGTGGTCGGCGACCTGTGCGACCCGGAGGTGCGCCGCGCCGCCGTCTCGCGCGGGCTGGACGGCATGGTCCACCTGGCCGCGGTGACCTCGGTGCTGCAGTCGGTGGAGGACCCCGCCGGCGTCTACCGCCTGAACGTCGAGGCCACCGCCGACCTGCTGGAGCTGTGCCGCGAACGTGAGGTGCCGCGCGTGGTGTTCGCCTCGACCAACGCCGTGACCGGCGACGTCGGCGGCACCCCCATCAGCGAACGGATGCCGCTGCGGCCGCTCACCCCCTACGGCGCGACGAAGGCGGCGGCGGAGATGCTGCTCAGCGCCTACACCGGCGTGTACGGGATGCAGACCTGCGCGGTGCGCTTCGCGAACGTGTACGGGCCGGGCATGCGGCACAAGGACAGCTTCGTCCCGCGGCTGATGCGCGCCGCCGCCTCGGGCGGCGGCGTCCAGGTGTACGGCGACGGCGCCCAGCTGCGCGACTACGTGCACGTCGACGACGTGGTGCAGGCCGTGCTGCTGGCGTGGCGGACCGGCCCCACCGGCCCGCTCGTCGTCGGGTCGGGTTCCTCCACGAGCGTCAACGACCTGATCGACACGGCGCGGGCGGTCACCGGCGCGCCCATCCCCGTCGAGTACACGCCGGCCAAGGCGGGCGAGATGCCCGCGGTCGTCCTCGACATCTCCGAGGCGCGCGCGCTGGGCTATGAGCCGCACCACGACCTCCGCTCCGGGATGGCGACCGTCTGGCCCGATTTCGCACCGGTGGAGGTCGCGTGACCGGGGCACCGAACCGCGCGGGAGGCGGCGTGAACGACGCGGGAGGTTCCGTCGACGACGCGGCGGTCGCGGACTTCGCCGACGAGTACGGCACGAAGCTGCCGCCGATCGCGGTCGTCATCGCCGCCTACGACGAGGAACGCGGCATCGGCGAGGTCGTGCGCTCGATCCCCGGAACCGTCGCCGGACGCGCCACCGCGGTGATCGTGGTGGTGGACGGGGCGACCGACAAGACCGCCACCGTCGCCCGCGAGTACGGCGCGATGGTCTGCGACGTGCCGGTCAACCGCGGGCAGGGGGCCGCGCTGCGGCTGGGCTACCGCCTCGCCCGCGAAGGCGGCGCCGAGTTCATCGTCACCACCGACGCCGACGGCCAGTACGACTCCGCCCAGATCCCGCGGGTGCTGGCCCCCGTGCTGGAGGGCGAGGCCGACTTCGTCACCGGGTCGCGCCTGCTGGGCCGGCAGGAGACCTACGACCGCGTCCGCCGCGTCGGCGTTCACGTCTTCGCCTGGCTGGTGAGCAGGCTGACCGGGCAGCGCATCACCGACACCTCGTTCGGCATGCGGGCCATGAGGGCCGAGGTCACCGGCGCCGTCACCCTCCGGCAGCCGCAGTACCAGTCGTCCGAGCTGCTCATCGGCGTCATCTCCAGGGGGTACCGGGTGCGGGAGGTGCCGGCGACGATGCGGCTCCGCACGGCCGGGTCCACCAAGAAGGGCGGCAACCTCGTGTACGGCTTCCGCTACTCACGGGTCGTCGTCGGGACCTGGTGGCGGGAACGCCGCGGCGCGTCCGCCTCACCGGCCCCGGGCCGGGTGCCGGGGCCGCCCGCGAAGACGAGGTAGTGGAACAGGACGAACTTCACCACGAACATCAGGCCGTAGACGGCGAGGAAGACCCCGCCGACGAACGCCGTCTTCAGGCCGTCGGAGTCGAACAGCCGGGGGCCCAGGCGGTCCGCCGCGCCCGTCGCCCAGGCGGAGATGACCATGCTGGCCACGGCGATCCCCCAGTAGGGCACCAGCTCGCGCCACAGGGACGCGCGTCCTCGCCGTCCCCACGCCCACCGCCGGTTGAGGACGTAGTTCAGGCCCGCGCCCGCCCCCCAGGCGGCCACGGACGCGGCGCCCGGGCTGAGGAGCCCGGGCCCGTACGTCAGCAGCAGCGTCGCCTCGCTCGCCACCGCCGCCAGCACCGAGCCGATCGTGTAACGCGTGAAGATCAGCCGGAAGGCGCGCCGGCCGCGGGACCGGGGCCGGGCCTCGTCCTCGGGTCGAGCCTCGTCCTCGGGCCAGGGCTTGTCCTCGGACCGGGCCTTGGACCGGGACCAGGCGGAATCGGCGTGCATCAATCCCGCGATGCCTCCGGCTCGGCCGGCACACGGGCGACCGCCAGGACCGACTGGCCGAAGCGCACCGGCAGGAGCCGGTCCAGCACCCGGGTGACCGGGACGATCACCCGGTCGTACACGCCGACCGCTCCGCTGTTCGGCGCCTCCGCCCGCCCGAGCCGCATGGCCGCCCACCAGGCAAGGCCGCCGAGCAGGTTCACCGGCCGCACCCGCTCGCACTCAAGCCCGGCACGCCGGATCGCGTCCCGCAGCGTCGTGGGCGTGTAGCGGCGGAAATGCCCGACCCTGCGGTCGAAATCGCTGTACAGGCTCTGGTAACCGGGCACCCACAGGACGATCGTGCCGCCGGGAACGACCGAGCGCGCCAGCGAGGCGAGCACGCCGGCGTCGTCCTCGAAATGCTCCAGCACGTTGATCGCCACGACCGAGTCGACCGGCCGGTCCAGGCGATCGCCCGCGTCCAGGTCGAACCCCTGGACCTCGATCTCACCGGCGATCTTCTCGTCACCGGCGAACCGGTCCTTCATCACGGCCACGGCGCCGGGGTCGACGTCGGTGACCACGAGACGGTCCAGCCCGGTGAACTGGGCCGAGAACTCGCCCAGGCCCGCGCCGACCTCCAGCACACCGGCGCCGCAGTGCGGGGCGATCAGATCGAACTGGTAGCGCCGGTAGCGGGGCTTGTCCGCGCCCGCGGACTCGGCGTCCCGGTCTCCGAGCCCGCGGCCGGTGGCGCGGGTGAAGGCGCCCTGCGAGTCGTTCATGAGGCTCCCAGCCGTGTCACGTTTCCTGAACGGGTCCGGCCTGCTCACGCCAGTTGACCTTGGGACGCAGCGCCTCGGGCTTCACCCGGGCCGCGTACCGCTTGGCGACGTCGAACAGCGAAGTGATCAGGGTATCGGACAGCAGGTGCGGGGACAGGCCGAGATCGAGCAGCCGGGTGTGCACCACGTTGTAGTAGTGCTCCTCGCGCTCGACGCGGGGGTTGTCGAGGTGGTCGATCTGGACGTCGCCGGGGAAGCAGCGGGCGACGGTGTCGGCCATCTCCTGGACGGACGCCGCCTCGGTCATCTGGTTGAACACCCGGAACTCGCCGCGCTCGGCGGGGTTCTCGCAGGCCAGCTGGACGCACCGGACGGTGTCGCGGATGTCGATGATCCCGCGGCGCTGCCCGCCGCTGCCGTACACCGTCAGCGGGTGCCCGAGGACGGCCTGGATGACGAACCGGTTGAGCACCGTGCCGAAGACGGCGTCGTAGTCGAATCGCGTCGCGAGCCGGTCGTCCAGCATCGTCTCGGGGGTCGCCTGCCCGTAGACCACGCCCTGGTTGAGGTCGGTGGCCCGCAGCCCCCAGATCCGGCAGGTGAACTCGATGTTGTGGCTGTCGTGGACCTTCGACAGGTGGTAGAACGACCCGGGCCGCTTGGGGTACAGGACCCGGTCGCGGCGGCCCTTGTGCTCGACCTCCAGCCAGCCCTCTTCGATGTCGATCTCGGGTGTGCCGTACTCGCCCATCGTGCCGAGCTTGACGAGATGGATGTCGGGGTCGACCTCCCCGATCGCGTACAGCAGGTTCAGCGTGCCGACGACGTTGTTGACCTGCGTGTACACGGCGTGCTTGCGGTCGATCATCGAGTACGGCGCCGCGCGCTGCTCCGCGAAGTGCACCACGGCCTCCGGGCGGAACTCGCGCAGCATCCCGTAGGTGAACTCCGCGTCCGTCAGGTCGCCGACGTACACGCCGATCGATTCACCGGTCAGCTCGCGCCACGCCTCGACCCGCGTCTGCAGCGACTCGATGGGCACCAGGCTCTCGACGCCGAGCTCGAAGTCGTACTGCCGCCGGACGAAGTTGTCGGCGACGGCGACCTGGTGACCGCACTGCGACAGATGCAGGGCGGTCGGCCAGCCGAGATATCCATCGCCGCCGAGGACTAGAACACGCATGTACCTCTCCTGTAATTACCTCAAGCCACGGCGGGCCGGACGAGACCGCGATCGCGTCCACCCCCCTGCGGGACGTGGCGAGGTGGGCCGATCGTCTCCCCACACCGACACCACTGGACCGTGCGTAACCACCATGCCGACAAGACTTCCCGGCTCATCTGGCCGACACCCTATCGACCATGTCGAACTTGCGGCCATCGTGCGCGGCCGCGTCGCGTCGAAGCCGTAACGCGCCGACGGCCCCGGCAGTTCCCCGCGCGTCGCCCAGGCTCCGCCGCACTACGGGGTCAGCGGCGCCGCCACAGTTCCGGCGACCGGGTGCGTCCGCGGAGCCGGCCGGTCCCGAAGACCAGGACGAGCAGGAACGTTCCGGCCGCCAGGGTGGCCATGGCCATGATCACCGCCATGGGCGGGGTCGTCGTCGCCCAGAACACCGTGAAGACGATGAGCGCGACCGCGATGATCGACACGGGCCCGGTGAGACTCATCCGGGACGCCCGGATGGGGTGGTCTCCGTCGACGTGGCGGGTGCGGTCCGGGAGCGGCATGGCGTCCCCCTTCGGGGGCGAGCCGGCGTGGCGGGTCAGCCGCGGGCGGGATGCCGTCGTTGCCGGATATCCGGAGTCTACGCGTTCGGATTCACGTGTCCGTTGCGTAAGCTGGCGGTTGCCGAGGGCATTCCGCGCGCGGGCCGTCTTGCCGGCGCCGTCCCCGGCGGTTCACGACCCGGTACCGCATGGACCGAGAATGAGGCCCGCTGCATGGCCCGCTCCGCTCAGTTCGCCACCACGCCCGCCACGGCCGCGCTTCCCGATGACGAGACGGTGCCGCCACGGTTGCGCCTGGCACCGGGTGGCCGGGGACGCGGCATCATCGACGGCGGCTGGTGGCCGCGATCCCGCGCCGCCGTCCACGAGCTCACCGCGCTGGTGACCGCCCTCGCGGAGCCCTCGGACGAGATCACCCGCGTGAACGTCGACTTCGACGACTGGGACGACGTGCCCCTCCGCATCACCGCCCTCGGACGCGAGGTCAGGGTCGGCTGGCTGGCCAACCTCGACCACATGATCGCGGTCACCCGCGGCCACGCGGACCCGACCCTGCTGCTGGTCGTCCCGCCGGGGGCGAGGCCGTCGTCCGCAGAGGCCGCCCTGGCCAGGTCCGTCGTGGAGACGGAAGGCGTGATGCCGCAGGAGATCCTCGCCTCCTGCGACATCTCCACCGCCCGAAACTGAGTCCGCGGGCGGCCTCACCTGCCGAAACCGGATCGGGCCGGGGTGGATCGATACCCGTTCACCCCTAGCTTCCCGAATCAAGTTCTAGTATCTAAGAAGCACAACCGGCTCCAGTCCATCAGGAGGCATCAGTGGAGACTCGAGCAGCGATCCTGTGGGAACCGCACACCGACTGGAGCATCGAGGACATCGAGCTCGATGATCCCAAGGCGGGCGAGGTCAAGATCAAGCTCGCCGCGTCCGGCCTGTGTCATTCTGACGAGCATGTGGTCACCGGGGACATGGTGCTCAGCGAGGAGATCGCGGCACTGCTGGGCGCGGAGCAGTTCCCGCTCATCGGCGGCCACGAGGGCGCCGGCGAGGTCGTCGCGGTCGGCCCCGGCGTCACCAACCTGCAGGAGGGCGACCACGTCGTTCTGTCGTTCGTCCCTGCCTGCGGCCGCTGCCCCTCGTGCGCCATGGGCCGCCAGCACCTCTGCGACATGGGCGCGGTGCTGCTGGCCGGACGGCAGATCAGCGACATGACCGCCCGGCACCACTCCAAGAGCGGCAAGGACCTCGGCACCATGTGCTGCACCGGCACGTTCGCGCCGTACACCGTGGTCAACGAGGCGTCCGCCGTCAAGATCGACGACTGGATCCCGCTCGACAAGGCCGCGCTGGTCGGCTGCGGCGTGACCACCGGCTGGGGCGCGGCCGTCAACGTGGCCAAGGTGCAGGCGGGCGAGAGCGTCGTGGTGATCGGCCTCGGCGGCATCGGCATGAACGCCGTGCAGGGAGCGGCCATGGCCGGCGCCCGCCACGTCATCGCCGTCGACCCGGTCGACTGGAAGCGGGAGAAGGCGACCGAGTTCGGCGCCACCCACTCCGCCGCGTCCATGGAGGAGGCCGCCGCCAAGGTCATGGAGCTCACCTGGGGCGCCAACGCCGACAAGGCCCTCCTCACGACCGGCGTCGCCACCGGCGACCTCATCAACCCGATGATGAGCATGGTCGCCAAGGGCGGCCGCGGCGTCGTCGTCGCGGTCGCGCCGATCCTCCAGGAGGACGTCAAGCTCAACCTGTTCGACCTGGCGATGCAGCGCAAGGAACTGGTCGGCTGCATCTTCGGCAACGCCAACCCGCGCCGCGACATCCCGCGCCTGCTGCGCCTCTACGACGAGGGCAAGCTCAAGCTGGACGAACTGGTCACCAACACCTACACCCTCGACCAGGTCAACCAGGGCTACCAGGACATGCGGGACGGCAAGAACATCCGCGGAATGATCAAGTACTGACCCGTTCCGGGACGTCCGGTCCGCGCAGCGGCGCGGGCCGGGCGTGACCCGCCGGAACGCCGGGCGGCGCGCCCTCCGTGACCTCACCCACATGTTGATCAAGGTGAGTGTGTCACCACGCCATGTGGCGGGCGTCACAGGACTCCTCGACCATGACGGGCACCACCCCGTCCGAGGAGTCCACATGCGTCTGAAAATCAGACAGGGGATCTGGGCCGCGATCGCGGCCGTGGCCCTGGCGACCACCTCGCTGTCCATCGTCCACGCCGCCGTCCCACCGCCGACCCGCGCCCCGCTCGCCAAGTACGACATCAGCGGCACCTACGTCAGCGGGGTGTCGTCCGGCGGGTTCATGGCCAACCAGCTCCACGTCGCCTACTCGTCGGTGTTCCAGGGAGCCGGCATCTTCTCCGCCGGCGCCTACGACTGCGCGCAGAACAGCCTGAGCACCGCGCTCAACGCGTGCATGGCGACCTACCTGCCCCGCAAGACCCCCGCCCAGCTCGAACAACTGACCCGCGACCGCGCCGCGGCCGGCACCGTCGACCCCGTGGAGAACCTGCCGGGCGACCCGGTGTGGCTGTACCACGGCACGTCCGACACCACCGTCGCCGAGCCGGTCAACGACGACCTGGCCACCTACTACCGCGACCTGGGCGCCGACGTCGCCTACGACCACGACTCCCCCGCGGGGCACGCCTGGATCAGCCCGATCGGCCCCGGCGCCTGCTCGGTCACCCAGTCGCCCTGGATCAACGACTGCGGCGGCGACGCCGTCGGGGACATGCTGACCCACCTGTACGGCGCGGTGCAGCCCGCCGCCTCGTCCCTGACCGGACGGCTGCTCCAGTTCGACCAGAACGCCTACGTCCCCGGCGGCGACGCCACCTCCATCAGCATGGGCGACGAAGGGTTCGCCTACGTCCCGCAGGCCTGCGAGCAGGCGTCCTGCACGCTGATGGTCGCACTGCACGGCTGCTACCAGTACTACGGCAACATCGGCGACACCTTCATGGACAAGGCCTACCTCAACGAGTACGCCGACACCAACGCCATGATCGTCCTGTATCCGCAGGCCACCGCGTCCGGGACGAGCAACCCCCGCGGCTGCTGGGACTGGTGGGGCTACCAGTCCGCCCAGTACCCGCTCAAGACCGGCCCGCAGATGACGGCCGTCGTCAACATGGTCAGAGCCATGAGCGACGGCGCCACCACCCCGCCCACCACGCCTCCCACCACACCCCCGACCACACCGCCCACCACGCCTCCCGCGGAGTGTGTGACCGCGTCCAACTACGCCCACACCACCGCCGGGAGAGCCCACCACTCCATGGGCTACGCCTACGCCAACGGTTCCGACCAGAACCTGGGGCTGTGGAACGTCTTCACCACCAGCACCATCAAGGAGACCGGCACCGGCTACTGGGTCAAGTGCTGACCTCCTGAAGCCCTGCCGGGCAGCGCTGTGGCGCGGCGGTCACGAGCCGCCGCGCCACAGGTGCGTGCCGGGGTCAGCCCGTGCTGCAGGAGACCGTCGGCCACGTCCAGTTGCCGTTGTGCTGGATGGTCACGCCGAAGTTGTTGCCGCTGCCGTTCGGCCTGGCCGTCAGCACCTGGGCGCTGGGCCAGCTGGCGTCGATGTTCCAGGTGGCGATCGTCTTGGCGGGGGACGGGACGTTCATCGTCACGGTCCAGTTGCTGGACCCGGACACCGAGACGTTGAGGTTGTAGCGGTCGCTCCACTGCTCACCGGCGGACAGGGTCGCGGTGCAGCCGTTGTTGCCGCCACCCCCACCGCCGCCGCCTCCGCCGCCGCCACCGCCGCCGCCGGAGGTGCCGCCCACGGTGATGTTGGAGCTCCCGCTGCTCTGGTAGCCCTCCGTCGCGAGGATCATGTAGTCGTGGTTGCCCAGGTTCATTCCATGACTGGCCCAGGCGTCGAAGTGGTTTCCGGACGTGATGGTGCCGCCCGTGCGCCTCGACTGCCGGACGCTCCAGAACTGCGGGAAGGTCGCGGTGCCCTCGATGGACGGCTGGTTGTACCGCATCGTCTTGTAGATGTCGTACGTACCGCCGTCGCTGGTGACCGTGCCCATGTAGTCCCCGGTGGGCCGGTAGCTGCCCCAGTTGTCGACGACGTAGTACTCCACGAGCGGGCTCCTCGTCCACCCGTAGAGGGTCAGGTACGAGTTGCCGGACGGGTTGAAGCTGCCCGAGTAGTTCACGGTCCGGCGTCCACCGGTGCTCCATCCCTTGCCGGCGACGAAGTTCCCGGTGTTGCTCCACGAGGTGCTGTAGTTGCCGCCGGACCCCAGTTCCATGGAGACCGTGCCCTGGCTGTCGGTCCAGAACGAGTAGAAGTAGCCGTCGTGGTTGCCGGTCTGGTTGGTGGTCACGGCCGCGTTGGCGACACCGGGCAGGGCCGCGACCATCACGACGGCGGAGGCGGCGCCGATGAACGCCCTGAGCCGGCCGCGTCCGCGGCTCCTCGGTCGGGCGGGGGCGGCGCTCATGCGCGCGGGTTTCGGATGCGTGATGCTCATGTGCGTTCTTCCTCCTCGTGAACGCTGGCGGGGGTGGCCAGGCAGCGCGACATGACCCGGCGAGGCCGCCGATGGCCGGACGGCAGCCGCCGCGGCGTCCTGCTGCGTGGCGGGTTTCGAGGGTGGAGGCGGGGGTGGGGTGGGGTGGCGGGGGTTGGCCGGTCATCGTGCGCCCGACGACCGGGGGACTGTCACGGGCGCCTGGCCCGCATCGACAGGGGACTAGGTCTGTCGATGGCGACAGTGTTGGACCGGCCCGGTAGACGTGTCAACACTTTTCGAAAAATTTCGATGACCCTAATTCATCATGGAAAGCATTGACCCTGCTCAGGGCCTACAACTGCTCGACCGCTCTCGAACTTGTCCATTGAGGACTCGATCGGGTGATCACGTTCCACACCGATGTACCGAAAGTTTCGACCGCCCTTGCTCCCGAGGCGACGGTCGTCGTTCACATGGTGTGGCGGTACCAGCCGCCGTCGGATCCGGTGGTCAGCCACGAGCGGTCTCCGAGGGGGACGATGTCCTCCCTGGTGATGAACTCGGAGGGGAGGGGGCCGAGTACCCGCCCGGTCCGGGTGTCGACCAGGTGGTTCCGGTGGAAGTCCAGATCCATGGGCTCGTCGGAGTCGTCCGGGGCGGTGCGCTCGCCGTGAACGGAGACGATCGCGGTGTCGGCGTCGGGGGACGCCGCATGGCCGTGCGGTTCGCCCTCGGCGGGGAACACCGCCGCCCGTTCGAGGAGGCCCCCGTTGACGACCGGCCGGGAAAGGTCGTAGGCGACAACGTGGTTGTGCGTAGCCTTTGTCAGGATGCGGCGATTCTCGGCCGTGGGCAGGTAGGTTAGCCGACTGCCCGCCGGGGTGACCGAGGTGTTCCGCCTGTTCTACCGGCTGGGCGGCAACTACATCTGCTTCAAGCAGCCCGATGAGATCCGCGGTCCGCACGAATGGGCGTTGCGGAGGTCCAATGAGCATTGCCCGCTGGGCGATCCCCTGGAGATCGGCCATGAACGTTACGGAATTCCGCCGGACGTCCTCGAAAGAATCGACGGCGGCGCCCCCATTCGCCTGGACCTCAGCAATGCTAGCGTCTACTACGTCGACCCGGACGACTACATCTTCTTTTACAAGAATGTTGAGATAGAGCAGATTGACAGCGAGGATTTCGCGGACGACATCGTGGCGTTCTTCAACCACCACGTTCTCGGCGAAGGCTATCCCCGGCTCGTCGAGGCCGTCCTGGGCAAGGGTGCCGCCACGGAGCATGACAGGCGCGGTCGGCACAAGGACAACTGGATGAGGCTCCTCTCAGCGAGCGGGCTTCTCACCGGCGGCGAATCCGGGGCCGCCGGGTAGGGCGCCGGGCGGAGCGGTCCGCGCCGTTCATCGCGGATCGGGGGCGGGCCATTCGGTCGTGTGGCCGAAGCCCTGGGAGTTGTCGATCAGGCGGAGCCGGGTCGGGCGGATTCGCCAGTGGCCGGCCGCCGCGAGGGCGCGGGCCAGGCGGTCGTCGACCGCCACGAAGGGAAAGCGCGCGGTGTAGGTCGTGCGGGCGTCGGCGAGTTCGGCGCCTTCCAAGTGGTGGCAGACGCCGCGGCCCTGCACGCCGCGCAGCGTCTGCCAGGTCTGGCGGTCGTCCTGGACGGTGAAGGCCACCGGAGTGCCGTCCGGGTCGGCGGCCAGGACGCGGCCGTGCCGGGTCGTGCGGGAACTGACGAACACCAGGGAGCCGTCGGCGGCGGGGGCGTAGAAGACGGCGCAGACCCGCGGGCCGCCGTCCTCGGCGACGTAGGCGAGGTTGAGGACGGTGCATGCGGCCAGCGCCTCCTCGAACGCGCCGGTCACGGGACGTTCTTCAGCGGCGGGACCGGCGGGAACTCGGGGGCGGAGGCGACGTCCTCGGCGGTCATCCTGAAGCTCTCGGGGTAGCACTCGCGCCGGGTGCGGCGGTCCGGCTCGGTGGTGCGCCAGCAGTACAGGCACAGGCGGCACTGAAGCACGTCCCACATTCCGGGGACGGGCGAGGTGAACAGCCGGTCGATCGTCTCGTGTGCGCAACGCGGGCAACTCGGGGTCGTGGTGGTCATCGCAGGACCTTCTTTGTGTCGGGGGGGGGTCAGCGGCGGGCGGCCAGTTCACGCAGGCGGACGAGCCATTCGGCGGCCTCGGGGAGGTCGCGGACCTGGTTGCCGTAGTTGCCGCGGACGTCGGGGGCGACCGGGGTGGTGGCGTCCATGACGAGTTTGTCGGTGATGCCCGGCGTCGTGGCCTGCGGTGCGAGCCCCAGGACGGGCATGTTGGGGATCTGGACCAGGTCTCCCGCCGGGTTCATCTTGGTGGACACCGCCCACATGACCTGCGGCAGGTCGAACGGGTCCACGTCCTCGTCCACGACGATGACCGTGGTGGCGTATCCCAGGCCGTGCGGCGTGCTGAGCACGCGCAGGCCGACGGCCTTGGCGAAGCCGCCGTAGCGCTTGGCGGTGGAGACGATGACGACCAGGCCGTGGGTGTACATGGCGTTGACCGCCCGCACCTCGGGAAACTCGGCTTTGAGCTGCTGGTACAGCGGAACGGAGGTGTTGGCCGCGATCATGTGGTCGATCTCCGTCCACGGCATGCCGAGATACAGGTGCTCGAAGATCGGGCCGGTGCGGTGGGAGATTCGGTCGATCCGGATGACGGGCATGTTGCGTCCCCCCGAGTAGTGCCCGGTGAACTCGCCGAACGGCCCCTCGATCTCGCGTACGCGTCCTTCGATGACGCCCTCGATCACCACTTCGGCTCCCCACGGCACCGGCAGGCCGGTCAGCGGCGCCGCGGCGATCGGGGCGGGCGCGCCGCGCAGGGCGCCGGCCAGCTCGTACTCGTTCTCGTCGTAGCGCATCGGGGTGGACGCCGCGATGGAGACGACGGGGTCGTTGCCGATGGTGATGGCGACCGGCAGGTCCTCGCCGGCCTCCTCGGCCTTGCGCAGGTGCTGGGCGATGTCGTGCATCGGGACCGGCTGAAGTGCGAGCCTGCGCGTGCCCTTGACCTCGATGCGGTAGACGCCGACGTTCTGCTTGCCGCTGTCGTCGGGGTCCTCGGGGTCCTTGGAGACGACCGAGGCCTTGTCCACGTAGAAGCCGCCGTCGCCGTCGTTGAGGCGGATCAGCGGGAGCACCTTGAAGATGTCCGCGTCGTCGCCGTCCATGGAGTTCTCGGCCCACGGCGGGTCATCGCGCCATTCGGGCGCGACGGGGAACCTTTCCCAGCGGCGGCTGAACTCGTTCACCTGTTCCTTGACGCGGGTTTCCTTGGGCAGTTCCAGCGCGAGCGCGTGGTTGGCCCAGGAGCCGTGGACGTTCATGGCGATACGGGCGTCGGTGAATCCCGCGATGTCGTCGAAGAAGAGGGCGGGGGCGTCGTCGCCCATCCGGGACGCGGCGTTGGCCGCGGCGGCGACGTCGGGCTCGGGCATGACCTGGTCGGTGATGCGCAGCAGTTGCCCCTCCCGGTCGAGGGTTTCCAGAAAACTCCGGAGATCGTCGTAGGGCACGGTTACTCCTCAGTGGTCAGACGGTCTGGCTGAGCCCGCGAGCGGCCCGCCGCCCGCGGGCTGCCTGCATGCCCTCCCAGCGGCGCGCGGGAACGGGCAGGTCGAACTGGTCCAGGACCCTGGCCGCGATGTGGTCGACGATGTCGTCGGCCGTCACCGGCTGGTTGTAGAAGGCGGGCATGGGCGGCACCACCTGCGCACCCATGCGAGCCAGGGCGAGCATGTTCTCCAGGTGGATCTCGCTGAGCGGCGTCTCACGGGGGACCAGCACGAGCCTGCGCCGCTCCTTGAGCACCACGTCCGCGGCGCGGGCGAGCAGTCCCTCGGCGTATCCGGCGCGGATCGCCGCCAGGGTCTTCATGGAGCACGGCGCGATGACCATCCCGTCGGTGCGGAATGAGCCGGAGGAGATGACCGCGCCCTGGTCGTCCGGTGCGTACGTCTCGTCGGCGAGGGCCGCGACCTGCCGCACCGACAGCCCGGTCTCCAGTTCGATGGTGGCCCTCGCCCAGCGGGACAGCACCAGGTGCGTCTCGACGTCCGGGAGCCGGGCGAGGTTCTCCAGAATGCGGATGCCCAGGACGGCGCCCGTCGCACCCGTCATTCCGACGATCAGCCGCATGGCGGTCAACTCCCTGAGATGTCGGTCACCCTTTTCCATCGCCGTTGATCACGCTATGGCCGGCGCCGATAATTTCTGGAATAGATCAAGGACAGCTGATGAAGAAAAACGGACAACCTCGGCGCACGGAGGTTCCGCACATCCCTTACCGGCCCGCCGCCGGCGCTCCGCCCGGCGTGGAGGTGATGGACTTCGCCCGGCTCGTCGAGCGCGCCCGCGGCCACGGGGTCGACATCTACGCTCCCAGGCGACCGGAATTCCATGAATTCATCGCCGTGCACGCAGGGGCGGTCCGTTGCTCTGCCGACTTCCTCGAACACCGCGTTCCCGCCGGGGGCTGGTTCTGGATGCGCCCCGGCCAGATCCACCGGTACATCAGCGACCTCACTGAGACCGAGGGGACGGTGGTCGTGTTCGCTCCGGAATTCCTTGACGCCGCGACCCGCGACGCCGTCGGACTCGACTGGCGCGTCCCGCAGCGTCCCGTGACGCCCGAAGGCACGCAGAAAGGGGCCTTGGACTCCACCCTCAGCCTCCTCAGGACCGAGCATGAGCGGCTCGCCGAACTCCCGCTGGAAGCCCACATCGACGTCATGCGGCATCTGCTCGCCGTCATCCTGCTGCGGCTGACCCACCTGAACGGCGGCCCCGGCGACCGGGCCGCGGGCCACGAGGTCTTCCTGCGCTTCCAGGAGGCCGTCGACCAGGACCTCGCCACCAGCCACCGGGTCGCGGACTACGCCGCCCGGCTCGGCTACAGCGTGCGCACCCTCACCCGCGCGACCCGCGCCGCGGCGGGATGCGGCGCCAAACGCTTCATCGACGACCAGATCCTGCTGGAGGCCAAACGCCTGCTGTCCCACACCGACCTGCCCCCGTCCGGGATCGGCGAACGTCTCGGCTTCGCCTACTCGACGGCGTTCAGCGCGTTCTTCCAGCAACGCACGGGCATGACCCCCACGGCGTTCCGCGCCGCGGCCCGCGGCACCGCCCCCTGAGACGTTCCACCGCGCCGGTCTGCCGCCGCCCCTTTCAGGAGCGCTGAGGGTGTCCTCGGAGACGCCGAATCTCCTGCGTACGCGGCCTCGATGTGGCGACGATCACACCGCGTGTTAGCAAGATCTACCGCGGTGACCCCTTATTTCCGGCCGTGCCCATGGCTAACGTTCGCCCTGTCCGTCCTGTCCGCACCAGTTCGTCACACAATGTGACGATATGACCGACCAGTGGTGACCACCGTGCGTTCCACGAGGGCCGCGGACGGTCACCAGGAGGCACGTCCACAGGAGGCATTCCGATTCAGCGCCAAGAGTTCGGGGACAATCCGACCGAGGTTCGCGACACCGATCACTACACGGAAGAGTACGTCCAGGGCTTCGTGGAGAAGTGGGACGAACTCATCGACTGGAAGAGGCGCTACGAAAGCGAAGGCAGCTTCTTCATCGACCAGCTCAGGGAGCGGGGCGTCCAGAAGGTACTCGACGTCGCCACCGGTACCGGCTTCCATTCGGTCCGGCTCCTTCAGGAAGGCTTCGACACGGTCAGTGTCGACGGCAGCCCGGAGATGCTGCGCAAGGCGTTCGACAACGGCTACGCGTTCGGCGGCCACATCCTCCGCGTGGTGCACGCCGACTGGCGCTTCCTGAACCGTGACGTCCACGGCGAGTTCGACGCGATCATCTGCCTGGGCAACTCGTTCACCCACCTGTTCTCGGAACGCGACCGGCGTAAGGCCCTGGCCGAGTTCTACGCCATGCTCAAGCACGACGGCGTGCTCATCATCGACCAGCGCAACTACGACTCCATCCTGGACAACGGATTCTCCAGCCAGCACTCCTACTACTACTGCGGTGAGGAGGTGCTGGCCGAACCGGAGTACGTCGACGAGGGACTCGCGCGATTCCGGTACCGGTTCCCGGACAACAGCGAGTACTGCCTCAACATGTATCCGCTGCGCAAGAACTACATGCGGCGGCTCATGCGCGAGGTCGGCTTCCAGCGCATCGACACGTACGGTGACTTCCAGGCGACCTACAATGACGACGACCCCGACTTCTTCATCCATGTGGCGGAGAAACGGTACTGGGAAGACGACATGAACACCGCCTACTCCACCGCGGTGAACACCGCCCGCGACTACTACAACTCCAGCGACGCCGACGCCTTCTACCACTCCGTGTGGGGCGGACAGCACATCCATGTCGGCGTCTACGAGGACGACGACACGATCGACGCGGCCAGCGACCGCACCGTCCAGCGGATGGCGTCCGGCCTGAACCTGACGCCGGAGACGCAGGTCGTCGATCTCGGCGCGGGATACGGCGGATCCGCCCGGCATCTCGCCCGCACCTACGGCTGCCGGGTCACCTGCCTCAACCTCAGCGAGGTGGAGAACGCGCGGAACCGCGCGATGAACGAGGAACAGGGACTCGACCACCTGATCGACGTGGTGGACGGCTCCTTCGAGGCGCTCCCGTTCAACGACAACGCGTTCCATGTCGTGTGGTCGCAGGACGCGCTGCTGCACGGCGGCGACCGGATCCGGGCACTGGAGGAGATCGCCCGCGTGCTCAAGCCGGGCGGTGACTTCGTCTTCACCGATCCCATGGCGGCGGACGACTGCACCCGGGACGCCCTGCGGCCCATCCTCGACCGCCTGCACCTCGACACGATGGGGTCACCCGGCTTCTACCAGCGCGAGATCGCCCGCCTCGGCATGACGCCGAGCTTCGACGACCTCACCACGCACCTCACCACCCACTACGGGCGGGTGCTCCAGGAGACCGAGCGGCGGGAGGCCGAGTTCACCGGGCAGATCAGCAGCGACTACCTCGAGCACATGAAGGCGGGCCTGCGGCACTGGGTCCGGGGTGGCGAGTCCGGCCACCTGAAATGGGGGATCTTCCGCTGTAAGGCGTGACGGAGGACGAGGCCGGGAGAGGGCGTTTCCTCTCCCGGCCTCGCCATGCCCCGCCCCCGTCAGTCCCAGCAGAACGCCTTGGCGGCCGCGGCACCGGCCAGTACGGCCGCGCCGGCGAGGGCGGCGAGGTGCCACAGGTCCGGTGCCACCCCCATCCAGGTGGCGCTCAACGCCTCCACTCCCGCCCCGTACGGCAGATATTCGCCGAGCGTGGCCAGCCCGTCCGGGAGGTTCTCCCGGGGTCCGAACCCGCCGCCGAGCGCCATCGTCGCGAAGAACAGCACCAGGCCGATGGCGACCGCCGCGTTCGGGGTGGGCGCGATCGCCGCCACCAGCATGCCGAGCGCGTACATCGCCGCCGTCACCAGGCAGAACACGTCGATCGCGATGAGCGGGTCCCGGGGCATCGACATGCCGAAGGCCAGCCGGGCCACCAGCAGGGCGAGCACGACGCCGACCAGCACCTGGGCCAGCGCGGCCACCACCTGCGCGACCAGGATCATCACCGGACGCGCGGGCGTCACCTCCAGCCGCCGCAGCACACCCGACCTGCGGTAGGCGGCGAGGACCGCCGGCATGTTCACCATGCCGATGAGCGCCACGACCATCACCAGCGTCATCGGCACGACATGGGCGTCGAAGGCCGGGACGCCGCGGAAGCGTTCGGTTCCCGCACCGTCCGCGCCGAGCCCGTACATCACCATGATCAGCATCGGCAGGACGAGCGGGATGACGAGCCCGGCGGTGTCCCTGGTCACCAGTTTGGCCTCGGTCCAGGCCAGCAGCGCCCACGCCCGCGCGGAGGGCCGGTACGTCGTCATGCCGCATCCCCTTCGCCGGGCCCCTCGCCTGGCCCCTCGTCAGGCCCATCGCCGGGCGTCCGGCCGGTCAGGGCGAGGAACGCGTCGTCGAGCGTGGCGTTCTCGAGCCGGGTCTCGGTGGCGACCACGCCGTGGCGGACGAGCGCCGAACCGACCGTGTGCAGCAGGTCCCCCGTCCCGGTGACGACGGTCTCGCCGCGGTCGGTGCGCACCTCGCCGACCCCGTCGAGCCCGGCCAGCACGGCGGCGTCGAACGGCGCGGCCACCCGGAACCGGACGCGCTGCGGGGAGTCCAGCCGTGCGATCAGCCCGCCGGGGGTGTCCAGCGCGGCCAGCCGCCCCCGGTCGATGACCGCGACCCGGTCGCACAGCCTCTCGGCCTCGGCCATGAAGTGCGTGACCAGCAGCACCGTCACGCCGGTGTCCCGGATCTGCTCGATGAGCTCCCAGACGCCCCTGCGCGCCTGCGGGTCGAGACCGGTGGTGAGCTCGTCCAGCACCGCGATCCGCGGCTTGCCGACCAGCGCGAGCGCGATCGACAGCCGCTGCGCCTGCCCACCCGACAGGTTCTCGAACGCCGTCTTCCGCTTGGCCGTCAGCCCCAACTCGTCCAGCAGCCGGCCGGGGTCGGCGCCATCGGGGTAGAACGACCGGTACAGGGCGACCGCCTCACCGACCCGCAGCTTCTCCGGCAGCGCCCCGCCCTGGAGTTGCGCCCCCATCACCTGCCTGAGCCGCGCGCGGTCCCGCAACGGGTCCAGACCCAGCACCCTGATCCGGCCCCGGTCGGCCCGCCGCACCCCCTCGACGCATTCCACGAGCGTGGTCTTGCCGGCGCCGTTCGGGCCGATGATCCCGAAAATCTCTCCCCGCTCGACGGCGAACGACACGTCGTCGACGGCGACCGTCTCCCCGTACCGCTTGCACAGCCCCTCGACCTCGACCACGGCCATCGCCACGTCCCCTCCCCGCCGGCCTGTACCGGCACGGCAGACGCTAAGCCGCCACCGGACGCGTCCGCGCGTGCCGGAGGTCATGACCCGCGGCCATGACTTCCGGCACGGTCCGCCCCGGGCGCGATGCCCGTACCCTTCGTCGCATGGCCAGGTCCCATCTCGAAGCGTGGGGCGCGGTGAGCGCGCTGACCGTCTGCCTGCTGGTCGGATCGCCGGTGCTGTTCGCCGACGGGGACCCCACCCTCGGGCCGGCCTGGCTGTGGTGGGTCGCCTACCTGGGGTTCCTCGCGCTGTTCACGCTGACGCTGCTGGACGTCGCGCCGGGGCGGGCAGGCCGGCGGGCACTGCTGTTCGCCCTCGTCCCGGTGGCCGCCGCGACGGTGCTGCTGGGCGCGCGCGCCGGCTGGCTCTCGATCCTGCTGGTGTTCGTCACCGCGGTCGCGGCCCACTTCTCCTCACCTCGCACCACGCTCGCGGTGCTCGGGGTGAACAGCGCGGCGGCCGCGGCGGCGCCGCTGCTCCGGGACGGCACCCTCACCGACGTGACGCTGACCGCGATGATCTACACGATGCTCCAGGTCTGCACGGTGTGGGCCGTGCGGAGTGAGCAGCGGGAGGCCGCGGCGCGCGAACGCCTCGCCGTTGCCAACACCGAACTCCGCGCGGCGACCGCGCTGCTGGCCGAGTCGAGCCGGTCCGCCGAGCGGCTCCGCATCGCCCGCGAGCTGCACGATCTCGTCGGCCACCAGCTCACCGCGCTCGTCCTCGAACTGGAGGTCGCGGCGCACCACAGCACGCCCCCGGCCGGACGACACGTGGAACGCGCCCGCGGCCTCGCCAGGGACCTGCTCGGCGACGTCCGCACCGCCGTCGGCGAACTGCGCGCCCGCACGCCGTCCCTGCACCAGGCGCTCACGGAGATCGTCGCGGACCTGCCCGCCCCGCGCGTGCACCTGAGCGTCGACGACTCCGCCGACCCGGACGAGGCGTGCACGGCCGCGCTGATCCGCTGCGTCCAGGAGGTCGTCACGAACACCATCCGCCATTCGGAGGCCGAGAACCTGTGGATCGACGTCGGGCGCGCCGGCACCGGGGAGATCGTCCTCACCGCCCGCGATGACGGGCGCGGCGCCTCGCTCCTGCGGCTGGGCAACGGCCTGACCGGGGTACGCGAACGCATCGCGCAGCTCGACGGCGTCGTGTCGTTCGACACCCGGTCGGGTTTCACCGTCAGCGCCAGGGTCCCGGCGCCGTGATCCGGGTGTGCGTCGCCGACGACCAGACGCTCGTGCGCCAGGGGATCCGGCACCTGCTGGAGCTGTCGCCCGAAGTGACCGTCACCGCCGAGGCCGCCGACGGCGACGAGGCGCTGGCCGTCCTCCGCGACGACCCGCCGGACGTGCTCCTGCTGGACCTGCGGATGCCGCGCCGGGACGGCATCGCCACGCTCACCGCCATGCGGGAGCGGAACATCACCGTGCCCACCCTCGTCCTGACCACCTTCGACGACGACGAACTCGTGTTGCGGGCCCTGCGCGCCGGAGCGTCCGGCTACCTGCTCAAGGACGTCACCCTCGACCAGGTCGTCGGCGCCATCCGGACCCTCGCGCGAGGCGGCACGCTGGTCCGGCCCGCGCTGACCGAGCGCCTGATCCGGGCCACCGGGCACCTGCCGGACCCGGACGACCTCCAGGACCTCCAGGACCTCCCGCCCCAGCCGCTCACGGAACGGGAACAGGACGTCCTGCGCCTGCTGGCCGGCGGCTACGCCAACCGCGAGATCGCCGGTGCCCTGCACCTGGCGGAGGGCACCGTGAAGAACCACGTGTCCAGCCTTCTGGCCAAGCTCGGCGTCCGCGACCGCACCCGCGCCGTCCTGAAGGCGCTCCACCACGGCCTCCTCGACACCCCGCCGGATCACTGACAGGTCGTCGACGACCTGCGGGAAACCGGCGAGCGACGCACGGCCGCCGGACGGGTCCCGCCGGAACGCGCGCACCGACGCCCGAACCCCGGAAGGCGTAGACTCGTGGCGAACGAGGGGTTCTCGATGCGAGCGACCAAGCCCGCGTCCCCCTGGTTCCCAGCTACTCGGTCCCCTTCGGGGGCCCAGACAGGTCGGCGCCCATGACGCCGCAACACCAGCCCGTCCGGACGCGGACGTTCGATTCCCGCGCCGGGGCCGCAGCGGATGCCGCCCGTGACGCCGAGTGGCCGTCACGTTGACCTCCGGAGCCGCGGCGCCGACGCCGCAGGCTCCTCACCACGGGCCGACCGCCCGTGCCACCGTCCGGACCGGCCTCGGCCGCGACCGGCGCTCACACACTCCGGATCGGAGATCCAGCATGCCCGCCACCGCCACCGCCTCCCCCGAGGCCCGGCTGAGCCGAGAACGGTTCGCGGAACATACCGTCATCGCCATCGCCGGCGAACTCGACATCGCGTCCACACCGTCCCTGCGTGAACGCCTGCACACCGCGCTGCGGGACACCGGGCCCTACGTCGTCATCGACCTGGCGGGCGTGACGTTCTGCGACGCGTCGGGCCTGGCCCTGCTCGTCGACGCGCGCCGCCGGACGGAGCCGAAGGGCACCACCGTGGTCCTCGCCGCCCCGCGCCCGCAGATGGCCAGGCTGCTGCGCCTCACCGGGCTCGCCCGCGTCTTCACGATCCGCTCCTCCGTCACCGCCGCGCGGCTCCCCCGCACCGGCACCCGATCGGCCGCGGCCTGACCGCGGCGCCCCCGGCCGGAGGAGGAGAACGGAATGACGACATGACCGGCGACGAGCTGCCGCCGATCGGGTGGGGGCCCCCGGGGGTCACCCGCGGCGCGGACGACAACGCGCGGTTCGCGGCGTCGTTCGACCTGATGACGGCGGTCCTGAACGGGACGCGCCTGCCCGACCTGCTGACCCTCCTGGCGACGCACGCGCGCACGATGGCGCGCGTGCCGCTGGCGTTCATCGCCATGCCCGTCGAGGACGGCAACACGCTGCGGATCGAGGTCGCGGTCGGCAGCGACGGCGACCGGATCCGCGGCCTGATGGTGCGGCGCGGCCGGTCGATGCTCGGCCGGGCGTTCAGCTCCCGCCGGGCGCTGTCCGCGCGGATCGCCGCCGACCAGACGCTCAGCGCCCTGCCCGCCGGGCCGATCCTGATCCTGCCGCTGGACACGGGCGAGGACACCCGCGGGGTGCTCGCCGTCCTGGGGCATCCGGGCGCGCAGCCGTTCAGCCCGGCCACCGCCCGCCAGCTGCTCCTGTTCGCCGACATGTCGGCCCGGCTGATCGAGCTGGCCGAGGGACACCGTGCGACCGCCCCGGCGGATCCCGCCGCCGGCGGCGCGCACATCGTCCGCCCGCTCCGCCCGCCGCCGCGGTTCACGCAGATGTGAGGCGAATCGGGGCCGGATGACGGCGTTCGAAACCTGTCCGAGCCGGCGTGAGCCCCGGCGCGGTGGGGACTTTCCGTGCGCGGCGGCGCTCACCGGATTTCACGGACATGGGCGCGGCCGCGCGGGTTTCGTACGGGTCCGGGTGGGGATTTCAGAGTTTGAAGAGCTTCGCGTACGGGGCGAGAATCCGGACCTTCCGCGTCCCGAAGTCGACGAGGACGGCGCGGCCGTCCTCGACCTCGACGACGCGTCCGAGCCCGTACTTGTCGTGGGTGACCTGGTCGTGAGGGGCGAACTCCTTCGTCGGTGGCGCAGCGGGCGGGGGCTTGAAGGGGCTGGTGGGCAGATGTCGCCGCCTGGCGGGTCCTGTGGGTTTCATTACTGCCAGTATGCGCCCACCTGAGCCATGTGGGGAGCCCGGCCCCACGGTCGGCACGGAATTCGTGGTTTCCGGTTCCGTCCGGCGAACCACGTGGTAGTCTGTGAGGAGTTGCGGTTCCCATAGACATTGTGTGTGCGCCTGCCGGTTCTACCTCAGGCGCATTTTTGTTGTTCTGGATCTTCCGGATGGGCCATCGCGGCGTCCCCCGTCGCACAAGGTGTGCGACAGGGACCGACCCCAGAAGGAGACTGTCATGGCCACAGGCACTGTTAAGTGGTTCAACGCCGAAAAGGGCTTCGGCTTCATCGAGCAGGACGGCGGCGGCGCCGACGTCTTCGCTCACTACTCCAACATCGCGGCCCAGGGCTTCCGTGAGCTTCAGGAAGGCCAGAAGGTGTCGTTCGACATCACGCAGGGCCAGAAGGGCCTGCAGGCGGAGAACATCGTCCCCGCCTGATAGACCACGACACGGCGGGCAGGCCCTTCCGGGCCCGCCCGCCGTGTGCGGTGTCTGACGGCATCGCTTTCCCGGCCGCGGTTCACCGCGCGGCCACGCTTCACCACGCTGCCGCGGTTCGTCCCGGGGCCGGCGCTCCTATCCACGGCGCACGGCGCGAACGCCGCACGACGTTTCCCGGTTCGTTCTTGAGAATCCTTCGCCAGGCCGCTTCCAAGGCCGCGAGCCCCGCGCAGCGGAGCACTTCCTCGACACGCACCGCTTCGAGGAAGGCTCCACATTGCCCCGCAGTACCCCTCCGGCCGCCCGCGGCCGATCTTCCCGGTCCCGTCCCGCCGCCGGTCATCACCGTCCGGCGAAGGGACAGCGGCCCGGCGCCGAGTTCGCGCTCCCGGTGACCGCCACCCCGCCGCTGCCGCCGATCGAGTCGTTCGCGGAACTGCGGATGCCGGCGCCGATCCAGGAGGCCCTGGCCCGCGAAGGCGTGTCGGCCCCCTTCCCCATCCAGGCCACGGCCCTGCCGAACGCCCTCGCCGGACGCGACGTCCTCGGCCGGGGCCGCACCGGCTCCGGCAAGACCCTCGCCTTCGGGCTGGCGCTGCTCAGCCGCATCGCCGGCCGCCGCGCCGAACCCCACCGTCCCCTGGCCCTGGTCCTCGCCCCCACGCGGGAGCTCGCCCAGCAGGTCACCGGTGCGCTCACCCCGTACGCGGACGCCGTGGGCCTGCGGCTGACGACCGTGGTCGGCGGACTGCCGATCTCCCGGCAGGCGAACGCCCTCAAACGCGGCACCGAGGTCCTGGTCGCCACCCCCGGACGGCTCGCCGACCTGATCGAGCGCGGCGACTGCCGGCTGAGCGAGGTTCAGATCACCGTGCTGGACGAGGCCGACCAGATGACCGACATGGGCTTCCTGCCCCAGGTCACGCGGCTTCTTGAGCAGACCCCGCAGGGCGGGCAGCGGATGCTGTTCTCCGCGACGCTCGACCGCAACATCGACCAGCTCGTCCGCCGGTTCCTCAGCGACCCGGTCACACACTCGGTCGACCCGCCGGCCGGCGCGGTCACCACCATGGAACACCACCTGCTGCACGTCAGCGACACCGACAAGCACGAGACGACCGTGCACATCGCGGCCCGCGACGACCGGGTGATCATGTTCGTCGGCAAGAAGCACGGCGCGGACCGCCTCGTCCGTAAGCTGACGGCCCGCGGCGTCCGCGCCGCCGCGCTGCACGGCGGCAAGACCCAGTCGCAGCGCAACCGCGCGCTGGAGCGCTTCCGCAGCGAAGAGATCACCGTGCTGGTCGCCACCAACGTCGCGGCCCGGGGCATCCACATCGACGACATCGATCTCGTCGTCAACGTCGACCCGCCCGCCGACCACAAGGAGTACCTCCACCGCGGCGGACGCACCGCCCGCGCCGGAAGCACGGGAACCGTGGTCACCCTCGTCCTGCCCGACCAGCGGCGCGACGTGGACGACCTGATGGCCCAGGCCCGCATCACCCCGCACATCCTGCGCGCGCGTGCCGGCGACCCTGAGCTGGCCCGTGTCACCGGCGCCCGGCAGCCCGCCCACGCCGCCCCGGACCCCAACCGCCCCACCAGGCCGCGCCAGGCCGATTCCTCCGGCCGCGGTTCCGCCCGCAGGAACGCTCAGGCCGTCACCGGCGGACAGGGCACCGCCCGCACGAACGGACAGAGCGCCGCCCGCACGAACGGCCAGGGCGCCGCCCGCACGAACGGCCAGGGCGCCGCCCGCACGAAGGGGCAGTCCGCCGGCGCCGGGCGCGCCGCCCCGGGGCGCAGGCCGCGGCGCCGCACGCCGTCCCAGAACACCTGACGGCACCCGGCCCGTACTGATCGGGCGGTGACCTGCCGGATCTCGGCGCGAACGCCCGGCGGACTCTGCAACGATGACGGCCATGAGCGACCGCGTCGGCCTGCGCGCGGCCGAAGACGATCTGCTTCCTCCCACGGACTGGGGGCGCCGCGAGCCCGCGGCGCCCGGTACCCGTGCCGCTTGGGCGTTCGGCCTGCTGACGGCGCTGCTGGTGCTCGGGCGGACGTGGGTGGCGCCCCTCATCGACGCGCGCGCCCTGGACGCGTGGACGACCATCTTCGTCGCGGTGTGCGTCCAGGCGCTGCCGTTCCTGGTCTTCGGGGTCGCGCTGTCGGCCGCGATCACCGCGTTCGTCCCGCCGTCGCTGTGGCGGCGGGTGCTGCCGCGCCGGCCGGGCGCGGCGGTGCCGGTCGCGGGCGCCATGGGCGCCGTGCTGCCGGGCTGCGAATGCGCGTCGGTGCCGGTCGCCGGGGGGCTGATGGCCCGCGGGGTCGTCCCCGCCGCCGCGCTGACCTTCCTGCTCGCGGCCCCCGCGATCAACCCGATCGTGCTCGTCGCCACCGCGGTCGCCTTCCCGGGCAGACCCGAGATGGTCGTGGGACGGTTCGTCGCGTCCCTGCTGGTGGCCGTGCTCGCGGGCTGGACGTGGCTGCTGCTGGGCAAAGGTGAATGGATCAGAATCCCGTCCAGGCCGGAGGCGCACGGGGCGGGTGCGCGGCTGGAGGCGTTCCGGCAGGCCATGCGGCACGACATCGTGCACGCCGGAGGGTTCCTGGTGGTCGGCGCCTTCGCGGCCGCCACCATCAACGTGATCGTGCCCGCCGGGTGGGTGTCCGCGGCCGCCGGGAATGCGGTGGTGTCGGTGCTGCTGCTGGCGACGCTGGCGGTGCTGATGTCCATCTGCTCGGAGGCGGACGCGTTCGTCGCGGCGAGCCTCTCGCAGTTCTCGACCACCGCGCGGCTGACCTTCCTCGTGGTGGGGCCGATGGTGGACCTGAAGCTGATCGCGCTCCAGACGGGCTTCTTCGGGCGCCGCTTCGCGGTCCGGTTCGTTCCGCTGACGTTCTGCCTCGCGGTCGGGGTCAGCGTCCTGGTGGGAGGGCTGCTCTCGTGAGCAGGGCCGCACAGAACCTGCTGCTCATCGGTCTCGGCGCCGCGGTTTTGTGGATCACGCTGGGCAGCGGCGAGTACGTCAACTACGTCCGGCCGGCCTTCCGGTATCCGCTGGTAGCCGCGGCGGTGGCGCTGCTGGTGCTGGGCGCCGCCGGGCTGCGCCGCGAATGGCGGGACGCCGGCGACGCCCACGGGAGCCATGAGCACGGGCGCCATGAACACGGGCACGATCATTCGCGGGGGCCGCGGGTGGCGTGGCTGCTGGGCCTGCCCGTCCTGGCGATCTTCGTGATCGCTCCCCCGGCGCTCGGGTCGTTCACCGCAGCCCGCGGCGGCGACCGCGCGGCGCCCCCGCCGGTGCCTCCGGACGACGGTTTCCGCAGGCTGCCCACCACCGGCGGGCCCGTCGCGATGACCATGGGCGAGTTCATCGGCCGCGCGTACGAGGCCCAGACCGGCGATCCCGCGAGCTTCCAGGGCGTGCCCGTCCGGCTGACGGGGTTCGTGACCCCCGCCGCGAAGGGACAGGGCGGCTGGCAGATCACCCGGATGAAGATCGCCTGCTGCGCGGGCGACGCCGTCCCGTTCCCGGTCGAGGTTCGCGGCGTCCCGCAGCCGCCCGCCGACTCGTGGGTCCGGGTCGTGGGCGTCTGGGAGCCGCCCGGCCCCGGTGACCGCGACAGGACGGTCGTGCAGACGCTCCGCGCCCGCTCCCTGCAGAAGATCAAGAAGCCGGAGAACCCGTACGAGTGACCGCCGCCCGTCAGGGCTCGCGCAGGGCGGCGAGTTCCTTAGTCCTGCGCGGTTCCGGTCACCGGGACCTCCCTTGGCAGGGCCGCCGAGGGCTTCTACCGTCGGCCTGTTCGGGGCGACCGGGCCAGGCGCGGGTCCTCACGAATGGTCGCCCGGCCATCGGCGGACGCTGAGAGGGATCACATGGACCAGACCGCTGATTACGTCGTCGTGGGGGCCGGCAGCGCGGGGTGCGTGCTGGCGAAGCGCCTGGCCGAGTCGGGAGCGGACGTCGTCCTGGTGGAGGCCGGTGGCCCCGACAAGACGGCGCTCGTCCGCAAGCCGGGGCTGATCGCCGTCTTCCACAACGTCCCGCAGCTGAAGAAGCGGCTGGACTGGGGGTTCTACAGCGTCCCGCAGCCGAACGCGCTCGACCGGAAGATCCCGCAGACGCGGGGCCGGGTGCTGGGCGGCTCCGGATCGATCAACGGGCTGCTGTTCGTGCGCGGCAACCGCAGGAACTACGACGACTGGGCGGCGGACGGCTGCACCGGCTGGGGCTACGACGACGTCCTTCCCAGTTTCAAGCGGATGGAGAACTGGGAGGACGGCGCGACCGACCTGCGTGGTGCGGGCGGGCCGATCCAGGTGACCCGGCAGCGGGACGTCACTCCCGCGTCCGAGGCGTTCATGGAGGCGCTCGCCGAGACGGCGGGCGTGAAGCGGAACGACGACTACAACGGCGAGGTCCAGGACGGTGTGGGCGTCTTCCAGCAGAGCGCCCACGAGGGGCTGCGCTACAGCTCGTCCGTCGGCTATCTCGACGACCACGGGCTGCCGAACCTGACGATCCTGACCAAGGCCGCCGTGGGACGCGTCGTGGTGCGCGACGGGCGCGCCACGGGCGTCGAGGTCGTCACCGGGAAGGGACGCGGAACGATCAACGCGACCCGTGAGGTGATCCTCGCGGCGGGCGCGTTCGGTTCACCGCATCTGCTGATGCTGTCCGGGGTCGGACCGGCGGGTCATCTCCGGGAGCACGGCATCGAGGTCCACGCGGACCTGCCCGTCGGCGACAACCTCCACGACCACATGTTCATGCCGATGACCTACATCATGAAGACCGCGCGCAACCGCGGCACCGCCCCGTACTTCGCGTCGGGCGTGGTGAAGGAGTGGACCCGCGGCGGCACGTGGGTGGCGCGCACCGTGTTCGAGGCGGTCGGGTTCGTCCGCAGCCCGCAGGCCGGCGACCTCCCCGACCTGCAGATCCACGCGCTGCCGTGGTCGTACCCGTTCCCCAACCAGGACGCGCCGGTGCGCCACAAGGTGGACAAGCGCCCCGCCCTCACGATCATGCCGACGCTGATCTACCCGAAGAGCCGCGGCACGGTGCGGCTCGCGTCCGCCGACCCGGCCGACCCGCCGGTCATCGACCCCGGCTACCTCAGCGACCCCGACGACGCGCGGCTGCTGCTGGACGGGATCGAACTCGTCCGCGAGACGATGGCCGCCCAGAGCATCGCCGGCGGGGTGACCGCCGAGCTGTCCCCCGGGCCGGACTTCTCCGACCGGGCCGCGATGGCGAAGGAACTCCCGAACCGGGCGACGACCGTCTACCACCCGGTCGGCAGCTGCCGGATGGGCGCGGACGAACGCGCCGTGGTCGATCCCGCGCTGCGCGTCCGCGGCATCGAGGGCCTGCGCGTCGCCGACGCCTCGATCATGCCGAGCATCACCGGGGGGAACACCGCCGCCCCGAGCATGATGATCGGCGAACACGCCGCGAAGCTCATCCTCGGCGACTGACCCCGCCCGGCGGGTCCGGCCCGGCGGATCCCGGGCCGGGGGATCCCGGGCCGGCGGGTCCGGTCAGGCCGGGAATCCGGTCACCCAGCGGCGTTGCCATGGGGTTTCGACGGCTTTGGGGTGGTGGTGTTCGCGGGCCCAGGCGACGGCCTCGGACGGGTCCACGCCGGACAGGACGGCCAGGCAGGCGATGACCGTTCCGGTGCGTCCGACGCCGCCTCCGCAGGCGACCTCGACCGACGCACCGGACCGGGCCCGCTCGTGCAGCGCGCGGACCTGCCGGACGGCCTCGTCCCGGTCGCGGGGAAGCAGGAAGTCGGGCCAGTCGATCCACGCGGTGGACCAGCTCAAATCCGGTTCGTGGCGCTGGCGGAGACGACGGGAGCCCAGGTAGAGGCCGAAGTCGGGGACCGGGCCGTCCGGCGCCGGTTTGCGCAGGCCGCGTCCCCGGACCCAGGTGCCGTCCGGGAGTCGCAGGGAGCCGGTGAGGGGGGCGGTCACGAGGGGAACTGTATCCCGCCGCAGGCCCCGTGATCCTTTACCCCGTGATCCTTTACCCCGTGATCCTTTACACCGTCTCCTCGGTGGTGACGTGGAACTCCAGGCCGCCGTCCGCGGCGGAGACGTCGACGTGGCCGCCGTGCCGCAGATCACCGGCGAGCAGCAGGTCGGACAGCTGGTCGTCGACCTCCCGCTGGATGGTGCGGCGCAGCGGGCGGGCGCCGAACTCGGGCTGGTGGCCGCGCTCGGCGAGCCAGTCGACCGCCTCGGTGGTGAAGGTGACGTCCACATCCTGCGCGCGGAGACGGCGGCGCGTCTCGTCCAGCAGAAGGTCGGTGATCTGGCGGAGCTGGCCCGCCTCCAGGCGCTGGAACACGATGATCTCGTCGATCCGGTTGAGGAACTCGGGCCGGAACGCCTCACGCAGCCGGCGCATGATCCGGTCGCTGAGCGCGGAGCCCTCCCCGCCGGGCGTCCCGAAACCGATCTCGGTCCGGCCGGTGATCAGCTCGGAGCCGAGGTTGCTGGTCATGATGACCACGGTGTTGCGGAAGTCGACGGTGCGGCCCTGCGCGTCGGTGAGGCGGCCGTCGTCGAGAAGCTGCAGGAGGACGTTGAAGACGTCCTGGTGCGCCTTCTCGATCTCGTCCAGCAGGATCACCGAGTACGGCTGCCTGCGGACCGCGTCGGTGAGCTGCCCGGCCTCCTCGTACCCGACGTATCCGGGCGGCGCGCCCATCAGCCGGCTCACCGTGTGCCGCTCCTGGAACTCGCTCATGTCGAACCTGACCAGGCGGTCGCGGCTGCCGAACAGCGCCTCGGCGAGCGCCTTGGCCAGCTCGGTCTTGCCGACGCCGGTCGGGCCGAGGAACAGGAACCCGCCGATCGGGCGGTCCGGGTCGCCCATGCCCGCACGGGACCGGCGGACGGCCCGCGCCACCGCGGCGACCGCGTCGTCCTGCCCGATCACCCGGCCGTGCAGATGCTCTTCGAGCCGGGTCAGCCGCTCGCGTTCGGCCTGGGTGAGCTGCGTGACGGGGACGCCGGAGATCCGGGAGACGACCTCGGCGATGTCGTCCGTCGTCACCTCGGGGACCGTCGTGGGCCCGCCGGCGTCCCGCGTCGTCACGAGGTCCTTCTCCAGCCGGACGATCTCGTCGCGGAGCTCGGACGCCTTCTCGTAGTCCTCGTCGGCGACGGCCTGGTCCTTCTCCCGGCGCCGCCGGTCGAGCCGTTCCTCCAGCTCGCGGCGGCCGCCGTCGCGCGTCCCCGAACGCAGCCGGACCCTGGCGCCGGCCTGGTCGATCAGGTCGATCGCCTTGTCCGGCAGGAAACGGTCGGTCAGATAGCGGTTGGACAGGTCCACGGCCGCGATCAGCGCCTCGTCGCTGAACCGCACCGAATGGTGCGCCTCGTACCGGTCGCGGAGGCCGCGCAGGATCTCGACGCTGTCGCCGACGCTCGGCTCCGGCACCAGGATCGGCTGGAACCGGCGTTCCAGCGCGGCGTCCTTCTCGATGTTGCGGCGGTACTCGTCGATGGTCGTCGCGCCGACCACGTGCAGCTCACCGCGCGCCAGCGCGGGCTTCAGCATGTTGCCCGCCGACATCGCGCCCTCGCCGCCGCCCGCGCCCACGATCGTGTGGATCTCGTCGATGAACACGATCAGCTCGTCGGCGTGCTCGCGGATCTCGTCCACGACCTTCTTCAGCCGCTCCTCGAAGTCGCCGCGGTAGCGGGTTCCGGCGACGACGCCGCCGAGGTCGAGCTGGACGATCCGCTTGCCGCGCAGCGTCTCCGGGAGGCCGTCGTCCACGATCCGCTGCGCGAGCCCCTCGGCGATCGCCGTCTTCCCGACGCCCGGGTCGCCGATCAGCACCGGGTTGTTCTTGGTGCGCCGCGACAGGACCTCGACGGTCTCCTCGATCTCGTCCTCGCGCCCGATCACCGGGTCGATGCGGCCCTCCCGCGCCAGCGCGGTCAGGTCGCGGCCGAACTCGTCCAGCGTCGGGGTGCCGGTCGCCTGCCCGCCGCCGCCCTGCCCGCCCGGAGGGTGCTGGCCGCCGCCGCCCGCCGCCGACTGCAGCGTGTCGGGCGTCACGTGCTCGGCGTCCAGGATCCGCCCGGCACCGGAGGCGCGGTCGAGGGCCAGCGCGAAAAGCAGGTGCTCAGGCCCGATGTAGGACGACCCCAACGCGCGCGAAACCTGATGCGAATCCAGCAGGGCGCGCTTCGCCGACGGTGTCAGCTCGGGCGGCACGTCCCGCGGCTCGCCCCGCCGGGCAGCGTCCTCGATCTCGTTCTTGATCTTGTCGGGGTCGGCGCCGGCCCGTTCCAGCCAGTGCCGGGTGCCCTGCTGCCGCGTCGCCGCCCACAGCAGGTGATCGGTGTCCAGGTCGACGCTCCCCCACTGCGCCGCCTGCGTCGCCGCGTCCCGCACCAGCTCGCGCGCGGGCTCGCTCATCAGCCGGGCGATGCTGATCCGCTCCATCGGGCGGCGGTGCGCCCGCGCCCCGAAGAAGCGGGCGAGCATCTCCTCGAACGGGTCCATGCCGCCCGATCCGTACCACCCCGAGGTCATCTCAGATCCCCCCTGCACAAGCCGTCTCGGCAACGGTCAATCACGTGCCCGTGGACGACTCCCGGAAACCCGCCGGCCCGGCCGCCCGGAGGAAGCGCTCGCCGCGTCGCGAGCGGCCGGCGAGGTCGCCGGCGGCCGACGGCCATTGGGGATGGTCGAAGGCGAAGCCCGCTTCGAGGAGGCGGCCGGGGACGACGCGGCGGCTTTTCAGCAGGAGTTCGGTGTCCGAGCGCATCGCCAGCGCCCCGAGTTCCGCCATCCAGGCGGTCGCGGGCAGGCCCACCGGGACGCCCCACGCCGCACGCAGCGCCCGCATGAACTCGCGCTGCGGAAGGGGGCCCGGCGCGGCGAGGTTCACCGGCCCGGCGATGTCGTCCCGTTCGACCAGGAACTCGATCGCGCGGACGAAGTCCCGGTCGTGGATCCAGGACACGTACTGCGCCCCTCCCGCGACGGGTCCGCCGAGGCCGAGCCGCGCCAGCCGCAAAAGAACGTCGAAGACGCCGCCGCGGTCCGGGCTCATGACCATGGCGGCGCGCAGGGCGACCTTGCGGGTGGACGGGGTCGCGGCCCGCTCCTGCGCCCGCTCCCAGTTCTCGGCGATCTTGACGCTGTAGGCCCAGTACCCCGGGACGCCGGGTTCGGCGCCGCCGATCACACCGGTCGCCTCGTCGTTGGGGGCGTCGAAGCGGTGGGCGTAGACGGTCGCGGTGCTCATCTGCAGCCAGACCCGCGGAGGCCGCGCGGCGCCCGCGATCGCCTCACCCACGACCTCGGTGGACTGCACCCGCGAATCCATCATGGCCTGCAGGTTGGCCGGCGTGTAACGGCAGCTGACGCTGCGGCCGGCCAGGTTGATCACCACGTCGCTGCCGTCGATGACCTCCGCCCAGGGGCCCAGCGTCCGGCCGTCCCAGCCGACCTCGCGTTCGCGCACCGGCCTCCTGGTCACGACCACGACCTCGTGGCCCGCCGCCGTCAGGGCGCGATCCAGAATCGTGCCCACCTGCCCGGTCCCACCGGGAATCACGATCTTCATCGCCTCACCCCTCGCCTGTGCGAACAGCCTAAACCCGAGAACTGAACACGTTCAAAGAGAGGTGCGCCACTCCCGCATCACGGGATTCGAGCAGGTGTCCGCGTCGGCGGCTACCCGGCGTCGGTGAGGTAGCCCCGCAGGCCGGCCAGGTCGTCGGGGACGCCCCATGACTGGAGCATGGACTCGATCACCGCGTCGTCCCACGCGTCCGGGGGCAGGCCGGCGAGCGCCCGGACGACGTCGCGCTGCCGGTCATCGAGGTCCTCGAACGGTTCGAGCTCGTCGCCTGCCGTTGAATCATCCCGCACCGTCCTCAACACAAGCGCTACAGGTCGAGGTTCCCGGCCTTGATCTGGCCGACCAGAACCGCCAACGCGCCTGGCACGAGAGCCAGCCGCGGCCCCTCCGGGTCCTTCGAATCCCGGATCAGCGGAGCGGAGGTATTGGTCGAGACCTCGACGCACTCGCCTTGGCCGCCTTGGCTGTGGCTGCTCTTACGCCAATGAATCATCCCGCATCATCTCCATCGTCTTCCGGATCAGGCCCCGGGTGGCCTCTTCGGGCAGCGCATGGCATCTGATCTCGTCGAACCGAAGCGCCAGCCGAACGATCTCGCCCGGGTCTTCGATCAGTCTGCCACCGAATTGTGCTTCCACATACCCCACGCGGCCTTGGTCAGCCTTGTTGAGGAGCACCATCGCACCATCGAGTCCAGCGTGCCACCCATCGGTAATCTGGACTGCCTGTATATGTATATGAGGCATCGCTCCAACGTCGAGCAGGTACTGAAGCTGCTCCCGCATAACGTTCCCGTCAGGCCACCGGCGGAGAATGGCAGCGTGGTCGAGGACGACGAAGAGGTGGGGCAGATTCCTGTCCCGAGTAAGGATGTCCCGTCGTGACAGGCGCTGTGCGATGAAATCCTCATCCATCCGCCCCGGGGGTGTGGTGGCCCGCATGTAGCCCTCGGTCTGGAGTAGGCCAGGGATGTAGAGCGGTTGGAACGTGCGTATCTCAGTCGACTCGTTTTCATGGCTGATATACACCTCGAACCACTCGTTGAGGTGTTCTCGTTGGGCGTGGTACCAGAGGCCCTGGAACATCTCGCCGGTGTCGAAGAACTTGTCCAGCTTCATGCAGAAGTCTTCGTCGGGATGGTTCCGCCTGCCTTCGTAGGCCGCGATGGACTCGCGAGTCGTATAGAGCTCCTTCGCGAGGTCGTTCTGGCTCATGTTCCGGGCTTCGCGCATCAGGCGCAGCGTGTACGCGAGTTGGGCGCGCATGCTCTGGCGGGGGTCAATTGGGACAGAGGGGGGCATTTGCGATCCTCCACGGTTGGTATATCGCGAAGTACCACGTGATTGTGTAGCCACGATATGTCACGGGCGTCAACCTGGGAGTCAGAAGCCGCAATCGCAGCGAAGGTGAATCCGATGAGCGCGACGTCACAGGGAAACAAGATCGACGCATTCGAGCCATTGCCGGCGGTCGGGGAGCCGCCGGCCGGACGCTGGGCCGCGCCGTACCTGGCCGGAAGGACCGGCCTTTGGACGGTCCACCTCCGGCGACCGCTGACGCGCAGGCAGATCGACTCCGGTTTGGCGGACACGATCCGTGCCTCGACGCTGGAGGCGTTGGAGGCGGCCATGGAACGTCAAGACGAAGCGGCCGGAGAACTGAACGCGAGCCCGGACCCGGCGCCGACATGGTCGCGCCAGGGGTGATCATGCAGCCGGAATTCGGAGCGGTCCTGGTCTGGCTGCTGATCTACGGCGCGGTCTGCATGCTGTTCGGGTTCGGCCTGACCTGGCTGATCTGGCCCTGGATTCACCATCGCGGAACCCACCGCCGGAACCGTGCTCGTCTCGCCGTTCCCGCTCCCCGGCGCTCTCCGGCCCGTCCGGCCCGTCCGGCCCGAACTTCGGCGGCACGGCATTCCTTGCCACCGTCCCGCACCCGCCGTTCCAACGTCGCTAAAGGAGGAGGGTGGTCCATGTAGTTCAGATCGCGAGTGGGCGACGGGGCCCCGGTGACACCCCTGTGGAGCATGGCATCACCGGGGCCCTCCTCTTTCCTCTGTGGGCGGGGCGATACTCAGTCGACGATCGCCGGATAGATCGGCTCTTCCTCGTACTCGTACTCGTCGTCCTCGTACTCTTCGAGCTCCTGGCGCCCGCCGACGTCGATGGCGACTCCGGCCTCGGTGAACCGGCTGCGGATCTGCTCGGTCATCTCCTCCGACATGTGGTGGTGATGCAGATCGAGGCGGTCCAGGTCGAGGAACGCCGGAGTGTCGAG
This sequence comes from Spirillospora sp. NPDC048823, assembly GCF_043198445.1. Taxonomy (NCBI): domain Bacteria; kingdom Bacillati; phylum Actinomycetota; class Actinomycetes; order Streptosporangiales; family Thermomonosporaceae; genus Spirillospora; species Spirillospora sp. NPDC048823. Next base: position 65,178 of record NZ_JBICUT010000023.1, read on the forward strand.
CAGAATCTGGGCGCCCTTGTCGGTGAGGGTGCCGAGCGAAAGGTCGAGGACGGACAGGCGGCCCGTGACGGGGGCATCGGCCATGGCGGCGACCAGCGCGTCGGTGTCCTGCCCGTTGCGCAGGCCGAGAGACGTCAGGGACGGGAAGGCCGCGCCCGCGAGCAGCGGAGCCAGGTCCTCCGGGGAGGCGCCGTCACCGTCCGCCGAGCCGAGGAACAACTCCAGGTGCTCCAGCGCCGGAAGATCCGAGGAGAGGACGCCGCGCACCACCACCGGATCGAGCCGATGGGTCTGGAACGTCAGGCGTCGCAGTTCTTTGTGCCGGGGCACGTTCCAGGCGAGCGTGAACGTCCCCCAACTCCCTCCGAACGTCATCTCGTCGGCCCCTCGAACGACGAATTCGCGTACACCGGGAAAGGCGGCCAGAAGCGGTGAGACATCGGCCTGCGCGATCCAGGAGTACCTGTCGGCCTCCTCGCGGGTGACCTCACCGAAGAACAGGGCGCGCAGCGCGGGGAACGCCCCGGCGTGCTCGGTCACAGCGTCGCGGACGGCGTCCACGTGGTCGTTGGCCGGACCGGGATCCCAGCAGTTCCTGATGATCAGCGCGGTGACGGCGGCGGTGTCGATCTCGGCGATGAAACGCTTGAGGTAGGTCCGGAAGTCCTCCTCGTCCCCGAACGGCATCAGCCGCAGCCGCCACGCGAACGCGCCCGGCTCGGCCTTCGCCGCCATGAACGCTTCGTCCGGCGGAAGCGCGTCGGGCTTGGGAAGGCCCCGCTCCTCCGCCTCGTACCCGGCGCGGACAAGCCGCGTGCCGAGCTCCTCGCATGAGGGGAAATCGAAGGTCCGCAGCCCCGCGAACTCAGGGAGGTGCTTGCGGTTCGGCATGCACGGGCTCCTCGCGACGACAGGTGCCGATCGACGACAGTGCCGATCAAGGTACAGCGCGAGCCCGACATCCCGCCGGACGACAACGGCCCCTGGGGCCGGGGACGACGATGCCGGCGCCTTCGCCGTTGAAGGCTGCCGTTCCGCCGGGCCGGGCGAGGCCCCGGGCGGGTTAGATCAGGCCCTGGGCGAGCATCGCGTCGGCGACGAGTTCGAAGCCCGCGATGTTGGCGCCGACAACGTAGTCGCCGGGGGCGCCGTAGCGTTCCGCGGTCTCGTAGCAGTTGTCGTGGATGCCGATCATGATCCCGGCCAGTTCCTCCTCGACGCGGGAGAACGTCCAGGACGCGCGGGACGCGTTCTGGCGCATCTCCAGCGCGCTGACCGCGACGCCGCCGGCGTTGGCGGCCTTGCCCGGCCCGAACGCGACGTCGGCCTGCTGGAAGATGTGGACGGCCTCGGGCGTCGTGGGCATGTTCGCGCCCTCCGAGACGGCCTTCACGCCGTTGCGGACGAGGGTCCTCGCGGCGGCGGCGTCCAGCTCGTTCTGCGTCGCGGACGGCAGCGCGATGTCGGCGGGTACGTCCCATACGCAGCCGCCGGGTACGTAGCGGGCCGAGCCGCCGCGCAGGTCGGCGTAGTCGGAGACGCGGCCGCGGTCGACCTCCTTGACGTGCTTGAGGAGGTCGAGGTCGATGCCCTTCTCGTCCACCACGTAGCCGCCGGAGTCGGACACGGTGACCACGTTGGCGCCGAGCTGCTGCGCCTTCTCGACCGTGTAGATGGCCACGTTCCCGGATCCGGACACCACGATCTGCTGGCCGTCCAGGTCCTCGCCGCGCCGCCTGAGCATCTCGGCCGTGAACAGCACGTTGCCGTAGCCGGTCGCCTCCGTCCGGCCCGCGGACCCGCCCCACAGCATGCCCTTGCCGGTGAGCATCCCCGCCTCCCACCGGTTGGTGACGCGGCGGTACTGGCCGAACAGGTAGCCGATCTCGCGGGTTCCGACGCCGATGTCACCGGCGGGGACGTCGGTGTGCTCGCCGACGTGCCGGTACAGCTCGGTCATGAACGACTGGCAGAACCGCATGACCTCCTCGTCCGAGCGTCCGTGCGGGTCGAAGTCGCTGCCGCCCTTGCCGCCGCCGATGCCGAGCCCGGTCAGCGCGTTCTTGAAGACCTGCTCGAAGCCGAGGAACTTCACGATCCCGAGGTTCACGGTGGGGTGGAAGCGGAGGCCGCCCTTGTAGGGGCCGAGCGCGCCGTTGTACTCGACGCGGAAACCGCGGTTGACGTGGACGCGGCCCTGGTCGTCCTGCCAGGGGACCCGGAACATGATCTGGCGTTCCGGCTCGACGAGGCGCTCTACCAGCTTGGCGGCGGCGAGGCCGGGACGCGCCGCCAGCACCGGCCCGAGGGTCTCCAGCACCTCGTGGACGGCCTGATGGAACTCCGCCTCGCCCGGGTCGCGGCGCAGCACCCTGTCATAGGTCTCCTCTAGGGACGACAACGTCTCGGGTGGGGCCGGCAGGCGGGGGGCCAACGGCATGTGGGGATCCCTTCCTCGAAGTCCCCTCCACTCTAAAACGTGTTCTTCACCGCCTGTGACGGGGCCCTTCGCAGGTCCGGGCCGCTGTGGCGCCGATCCGGGGCCGCGCGGCGCTTGCGGACGAGAACCGGGCCGCGCCCTCCCTGGGTGAGAGCGCGGCCCGGCGGGACGGGACGTCAGCGGCCCGGGCACTTCTTCCACGCGAAGTGGTAGGTCGTCTTGACGCTGCCGTCGGCGGAGTCGAAGGCCATGAAGCGCCTGGAAGCAGGACCCCGAGTTGGCGTTCCTGCGCGAGGTGTCCAACGTCCCGCTCCAGCAGTGCCTGCGCGCGCAGCAAAACGCCTTCACCAACTTCTTCGCCCAACGGTTTGGGTACCCCCGCTTCAAGTCCAAGCGCAAGTCGCGCAGGTCTGCGAATTTCCAGAACAACGCCTTCACCTTCCGCGGCGGAGAGTTGAAGCTGGCCAAGGCCCACAAGGACTTGTCCCGCAAGGAGAGAGGGTCGGCGAACCGGGACAAGGCCAGGGCACGGGTGGCGCGGATCCACGCCCGGATCGCCGACCGGCGTCGTGATCACCTGCACAAGCTGTCCACGAGGCTGGTACGCGAAAACCAAGCGCTGGCCATCGAGGACCTGACCGTGCGTAACATGCTCAAGAACCACTCTGTGGCGCGGGCGATCAGCGATGCGTCATGGTCGCGGTTGCGGAGCATGCTGGAGTACAAGTCCGGCTGGTACGGGCGGGATCTGCTGCTGGTCGACCGGTGGTTTCCGTCCTCGAAGCTGTGCTCTGCGCCCGGGTGCGGCCATATGCGCGACAAGATGCTGCTGAACGTACGGTCGTGGGCGTGCCCGCGATGCGGCACCGTCCACGATCGGGACGTGAACGCGGCAAAGAACATTCTGGCCGCCGGGCTGGCGGACAGATAAAACGCCTGTGGAGGGCTGGTAAGGCCAGCCCCGGAGAACTCCGGGGGGCACGGCCCGTTGAAGCAGGAACCTCAATCCCGCGAGGGATGAAACTCCTTCATTCAGGGAGGGGAGGAGTCACCTGGCAGTTCTTGCGAGAGCCGCCGTCGCGCAGCCGGGACGCCAGGACGGCGGCCTGGCTGTGGTCGATGTCCTTGGTCGCGGTCAGCAGGGTGACGGGCCCCTGACCCGCGGTTTCCCGCAGGCGGTCGAAGGCGGCCGCATGTTCGGGGTCGTCCAGCTCCGCCTCATAGCGGCGGGTGAACTCCTCGAACCGGTCGACGTCGTGGCCGTACCACTTGCGAAGCCCGGTCGACGGGGCGACGTCCTTCTCCCACTCGTCCAGGTGCGCCTTCTCCTTCGACAAACCCCGCGGCCACACCCGGTCGACCAGGATCCGCTTGCCGTCGTCGGACGAGACCGGGTCGTACACCCTGCGCAGTCGTACCTCCATGATTCCTCCCAGCCCCGTCTATACCCACGGCCGCACGTCCGCCAGCCCGCCGGCGGAACCCCGCCGATGCCGGGGTTTTGTCGGTGCCGGCGTCTAACGTCCCGGGGGTGGCGGACGCGGGCGAGGCACGGGTGCCGCTGTGGCGGCTCACTCCGGCGCAGCGGCTTCTCGAAGGGGGCGCGCTGCTGAACTCGCTCGCCTTCTTCGCGGCGATGCCGTTCGCGCCGCTGTACCTGACCGAGCACACGAGCCTGGGCAAGCCCGCGGTCGGCGCCGTCGTCGGGGCCGTCGCGCTCACCGCCGCGTTCGGGGGGCTGCTCGGCGGGATGATCGTCGACCGGCTCGGCGCGGTGCCGCTCATGCGGGTCGGGCTGGCCGGCTACGTCGCCGTGTACGGGCTGCTGGCCTCGGTCCGCGGAGCCGCGGCGATCATCGTGCTGTTCCTGCTGCTGGGCGGGGCGCGGCTGATGGTGGAGCCGGGCGCGAAGAAGCTGCTGTCGCATGCGGCGGACGACGAGGGCCGCATGTTCCGGGTGCGGTACATGACGCTGTGCACGGGCGCCATCGTCGGGCCCGCGATCGGCGGTGCGCTCTACCACGTCGGCCCGGTGGCGTTCTTCGCCGTCCCGGCCGTCTTCTACGCGTCCTACCTGGTGCTGGTGCTGGTGCGGAACCGTGATCTGGTGGCGCTCCAGCCACCCGCGGGCGAGGGCGGGGCGTCCTCGCCGTCGGCGCGGGAGTCGGCCGGGGCGGTCCTGCGGGACCGGCGGCTCCTCGCGGTCGTCGCCGGCGGGATCGTGGTCTTCTTCGTCTTCTCACAGCTGGAGTCGATGCTCCCGCTGTACATGAAAGGCCAGTACGGCGACAGCACCGAGGCCTACTTCGCCGTGCTGTTCATCACCAACGCCGTCCTCGCCCTGGCGTTGCAGGTGCCGATCGACCGGGTGTCGGGCAGGCTCGGCCGCAACACCATGATCACGCTGGGCGCGGTGAACTTCACGGTCGCGTTCGCGTGCTTCTGGGCGAGCCCCTGGAGCCTGGCGTGGCTGTACGCCGGGATCGTGTTCTGGACGATCGGCGAGGGCGTCCTGCTGCCGATGCCGGACATGGCCGTCCACGAGATGGCGTCCGACGAGCACAAGGGGGCCTACTTCGGCCTGTCGGAGGTCCGTCAGCTCGGGTTCTTCCTCGGCCCGTTCGCCGGCGGTTTCCTGCTGGACGCCGGGACCACGCCGTACTTCGTCGTCATGGGGACGTCCGTCTTCCTGTGCGTCCCGCTGCTGATGCGCAGAACCTCCCGGGCGCCGGAGAACGCCGGTGGGCCCGCGATGAAGGCGGCGGCGAGCGGCTGAGCCGGCCGCGGGGCGTGGTCACGGACGGGGGCGACGGGCACCACCTGGCTCCGGAGCCGAGGGCGTCCACGGTGGGCCGACGGGGCCGGTCGAGTCCCCGCGGCCGGTCACGTCCTCCGGGCCCGCCGGGTCCCCTCGGCCGGTGGGATCAGCGCGGCCGGCGGCGGTTCGGTGGGCGAACTCGGCGGCGGCGGTGCGGCGGGCGAACTCGCCGGCCAGGGCGCGGCCGAGGACGTCGTCGTCGGGACGGTGCCGTTCGAGGTATCCGAGGGCCTCAGCGAGCTCGCCGGCGGTCAGCTGCCGCACCGGCTTCACGGCCCAGCACGGAAGCGCGGGATCCGGGCGGCCGGCGGGCGGCGCGGCGCGCGGTTCGGTGTTCACGGTTTCGAATCCTTTCCTTTTCGGTCTGCGTAATATGCGGCGCGGCGGCAGGTGACGCATTCGGCGACTCGAATAGGATCGCCGCGTGCATTGGTGGAGCCAGCAGGCCTGTGATGCGGCCGCGGAGGCACAGGCCGCCGATCCCTCGCCGCAGAACCTCATGGCGGCCGCCCAGGTGCAGGCGATGATCTCGATGGCGGAGGCGCTGCACCGCATCGCCGCGGCCCTGGAGGAACAGGGCGCCTCCGAAATCGTCCCGCCAATGCCCGTCCGGCCGAAATAGCGCGGGGGAGTCAGCAAAATACCGGTGCACCCGCCGGGGGCACACCGGTATTTCACGGGGTTTCAGGCATCGCTGAACGACTTGCGTTCCGTCCTGCCGTTGGTGCTCGCGGCGAGGCGGGAGGTCTTGGCGATGGGCGGGCGGGGCGGGACGGTCTCCGTGCCGTACTCGGTGTCGGGCACCGGGGAGGCCGGACGTTCCTCGGGCGCGGCGGGGCGGGGCTCCTCACGCGGACGGTCCCGCAACCGCCGCGCGGCCTGCCGGAGGGCGCGCTCGCCGACGAGACGGGTCAACTCCAGTCCCCAGCAGTCGAGCTTGTCGGCGTCGGTGAGGTCGTCGCGGTGGCTGAGTTCGGCGGCGAGCCCGCCGAGCCGCTGCGCCTCCGCCAGGTCGAACTCGCGCATGAGGTGGCAGCACAGTTCGGCGAGGGCGGCGTGGTCGCGTTCGAACGACAGGCCCGACAGGTCGTTGTGCGACAGCCGGCTGAGCGCGCGTTTGCGTTCCAGTTCGCCGTCGGCGATCCGGAGGATGCCGTTGAGGAGGGCGATGGGGCCGGTGCCGCTCGACCTGCTCTGGGCGGGGCCGAACGACATGCGCAGGAGGGCCGCGGAGCCGACCCCGGCGGTGATCACCTGAATCACCGCGAGGCTCGCCGGAGGCGTGGTGACGGGCAGCCCGAACGTCCAGCCGGAGGCGGTCACCGCGATCAGCGCGACGATCGCGGCGCTGGCGTTGACGAAGACGAACAGCAGCCCGCCCGGTGACATCAGGGCGGCGACCGGCTTGTCGCGGTAGCGCGCGACGAGTTCGGCGAGGCCGATCGCGCCGCCGATCAGGGCGGCGAGAAGCATCTCGATGGTCATGACCTTCCTCTACGCGCTGCGGGCGGTCAGCCGGCCGAACGGGGACTCCTCGGGCCTGCCACGCCGCGACAGCATGGGCGCGGGACGCTCGGGACGCTGCCGGGAGGCGAGTTCGGCGCGCTCGACCTCCAGGAAGACCAAGAGCCATTCCGCGGGGCCGGCGGCGAGTCCGGTGTGGGTGCGCATCGTCTGCTCGCGTGCGCCGAGGAAGGCCAGGAGCCATCCGGTGGGCCCGGACGTCCGGGCGGCTCGAATTCGTGAATACATGGGGAGACCATTTCGCAGCCGGGCCTGGAAGTCGACTTCCGCCGGGTCAAATTTTCGCGGCGCGGTCCGTTCGTGAACACCTTTGGCGTTACGCCGGAAACGTCCCGGCACCGTCCGCTGATCTTCTCTCCATTGGCCGGTCGGCAATGCCGTTTGGACGGGGCCGGGAATTCCTTTACGAAGAATTCCGGTTGGGCCCGGCGATGGAGATCGCTTTTCAGGCGACGGTGAGCGTCTCGTCGCGGGAGACGATCGCGGCGTGACGGCCGCCGAGCGCGAGAAGTTCGCCGCGCGCCGCGCTCGGCGACGCGCCCACGGCCGAGGACGGTGTCGACCGCCGGCCGTCCGGGTGCCGGAGCCGCCGTGTGCCGGGGGGGAAGGGGACGGGCGGAGACTGTCAGCCGGTTGATAATCGGGCGGCGCCGAACCTTCCGTCCCGCATCTATCGTGGGGCGTCCTTACAACCGAGCCTGAAGGAACGGTATCCGGGGGGCTGGGGTGACCCCCGGGACGACGTCCAGAACGTTCGGGGGCCGGTGTTCCAGGAGGGCGCCCATGAGCCGGACCAGCCCGTCCCCTGCCTCGGACTTCCCGCTTTCCGATGTGCCGGTGGAGTTCGCCGATCCGATGCACCCCCATCTGGAGGCGGCGGCGGTGGAGATGATCCAGGAGATCCAGTCGCTGGTGCCCGAGTACGCGCGGCCGCCGGAGAGCCGCTACGGCCGCCGGATGCGCTGGGCCGTGCAGGAGAGCGTCCGGCAGTTCGTCGACGCGATCGGCCGGCCCGACATGGAGTGGGCGCCCGTCACCGCCATCTTCGAGGGGATCGGCGCGCACGAGGCCCGCAAGGGGCGCAGCCTGGACGGCCTGCAGTCGGCGATCCGCGTCAGCGGGCAGGTCGCCTGCCGGCGGTTCATCAAGGACGCGCGGCGCCTCGGCTGGTCGCTGGACACCCTCGGCAAGATCACCGAGTCGCTGTTCGTGTACCTGGAACGCATCGCCAGCGCGGCCGGCCAGGGCTACGCGCAGGCGCAGGGCGAGCTGGCGGGCGAGCGGGAGCGGTTCCGGTGGCGGCTCCGCGACCTGCTGGTCATGGATCCGCCGGCCAGTGCCGAGGCGATCGGGGAACTGGCGCGGGCGGCGGGCTGGCCGGCGCCGAAGACCCTCGCCGTCGTCGCGGTCGCTCCGGACCCGGCGCGGGACGTCCCGGTGCTGCCGCCCTCGCTCCTCGTCGACTGGCACGCCCCCGGCCCGTACCTGATCTGCCCCGACCCGGACGGCCCCGGGCAGGACCGGCTGCTCGCCGCGATCAAGGGGACGCGGGCGGCGGCGATCGGGCCGACCGTCCCGCCGGCCCGCGCCGCGCTGTCGCTGCGCTGGGCCCGGCGCGGGCTGGCGCTGGTCGAGCGGGGCGTGCTGCCCGGCAAGGAGCCGCTGCGCTGCCTCGACCATCTGCCGAGCCTGGTGGCGGCGCAGAGCGAGGAGCTGATCGACGTCGCGCTGAGCTCCCGGCTGGCGCCGCTGATGCGGCTGCCGCCGCACCGGCGGGACGCGCTGTCGCGGACGCTGCTGACCTACATGGAGAGCCGCGACAACGCGGTGGCGGCCGCGGAACGGCTCATGGTGCACGAGCAGACCGTCCGGTACCGGATCCGGCGCCTTGAGGAGATGCTCGGCGGCGTCCTGCTCGACCCGGGCCGCCGCATCGAGTTGCTGCTCCTCCTGCACTACCTGGTCCGGCTCGATTCGGGCGACCGGCGCCTGTCCCCCGGCGACCCGTAAGCTCCCGCCGGCTCGCGGGAGCGCACGGGAGAACGGTGGTGACGACCTCATGCCGGTCGTCACCACCGTTCCCGGAACCGGCGGGAGTCAGCCGGTGCGAGTCAGCCGGTGGGGCAGGTGCCCGTGTACTTGGCGATGCCGTCGCCCGGCGCCGGCACCGGGCAGAGGAACCGCTCGTAGCGGACGTCATCGTCGACGAACCGCTTCATCCACGCGATGCCGTACTTCGCGATGGTGGTGTGCGGCGAGTTGAACGTCATGTGCCCGGCGTTCCGCAATTCCAGATACGCCTTTTCGGGTGCGGCGGTAAGGCCGTTGAAATACGACTCCGCCATCGCGCCCGCCGGGGCGATGAAGTCGTTGTCCGCCGCCATGATCATCGTGGGGACCCGGACGTTCGCCCAGTCGTAGTCGGTGTTCCAGGGCGCGAGCGGAATCGCCGCCTGCAGTGACGCGCGTTCGTCGGCGGCCTCCAGCGTCCCGCCGCCGCCCATCGAATGGCCCATGACGGCGAGGCGGGACGCGTCGATGCGGTCCTTCACCTTGCTGTCGCCGGTCAGGTAGTCGAGCGCGGCGAGGAGCTGCTCACCGCGGGCGGCGGGCACGTCGAGGAGGCTGTTGGTCTCCAGGGTCATGACCACGAACCCCTGGGACGCCAGGCGCGGGCCGTACCAGCTGATCCAAGCCTCGGGGGAGACGAAGCCGGGCGATACGGCGATGGCGCCGAAGGTACCCTCGCCCAGGTCGGTCGGCGCGTAGATCGTGCCCTGGTTGAAGCCCTCTCCGCTGCCCGCCGGAACATCGATCTTCTCGATGTCGAACGGACCCTTTTCCGCCGTGATGCTCTCTTCCGTCGGCGCGGGGCCGCGCTCATACGGATTGGCGGCGAGCTGAATCGCCGCGGGACGTTCGGGGGCGGCGGCGTGGGCGGCTGCCGCGCCGCCGGCGGACAGGACGGTGCCCGCGGCGAGCACGGCGGCTGCGGGGAGCACTCGGAACGCATGCGCCAAATGTTCGTTCATCGGGGGCGTACCCTTCACTAGCCGAACCGCGATGGACGTGGAATTCGCGGTTCCAAGGATTCTGGGACGCCCGGCCGGCATTTACTTCTGATATGCCGACGCCTTTTTCGCGGCAGCCTTATAGTCAACTTACAAACGTCCCCGGAACGGACGGAGGGGCCACTTCCCCCGAAGTGACCCCTCTCCCCCCGTTCCGCTGTGTCGGCCCCGGCGCACACAACCACCGGCCGCTCCCCCCGAAGCGACTCGCGCCGGCCGTTCAGCGGATGCGTCGAAGGTAGCGAGCCGGGTGCGACGGCATCGAGGCTTCGAACCTCCCGCGTCGACGAGCGGGCCACGGTATGCGACGAACGGAACACGCTCCGCATCTGGGCGGGCGGCGGATCGATATTTGCTCCATCCTTGGGGGTAAGGACGTGGCGGGCTTGGAGGGGTGCGGGCGATGGCGGGACTGGTGCGACCGATCACGCTGGTGGGGACGCCGGTCCTGCATCGGCCCTGCCGGCCCGTCGAGGAGTTCGGCCCGGCACTGAGGGTACTGGCCGACGACATGTTCGCCAGCATGTACGAGGCGGACGGTGTCGGCCTGGCCGCGAACCAGATCGGTGTGGACCTGTGCGTCTTCGTCTACGACTGCCCAGACGAGGATGGTGAGCGGCACAAGGGGGCCGTCGTGAATCCCGTCCTGGAGCTTCCGGTGTTGGAGAACCGCCGCCTGGACGACGACGAAGAGGGTTGCCTTTCCGTACCGGGCCCGCACGCACGTCTGGCACGTCCCGACCGTGCGGTCGTTCACGGCTTCGACGTCACCGGAGGGCAGGTCACCGTGGCGGGGACGGGCCTGCTGGCCCGCTGTCTCCAGCACGAGACCGACCACCTTGAGGGCAGGCTCTACATCGACCGGCTGTCCGCCCGTTCACGCAAGAAGGTCTTGAAGGAGTTCGAGGCCCTCCGCGCGGAAGCCGACGCCCTGCCCGGTTGACGCCCTGCCCCGGTTGACGGTCAGCCGCTCCATACGGGGAGGTGGACGGCGGACGGGTGCGCCGCGTCGCCGAAGACCTCGAAGCGGGTGCGGTGGGACGCGACGGCCCGCCCGGCGGGTTCGCCGGTGCCGTGGTTGCGCGCGAACCGGGGGAAGGCGCCGCCGGCCAGCATGACGCGGAGCCGGTGCCCGCGCAGGAACCGGTACGCGGTCGGATGCATCTCGATCTCCGCCCGGATGATGCCGTCCTCCGGGGTGCCGTCGGATGGGGTGCCGTCCGGCGGGATGTCGTCCGGGTTCAGGCGGAGGATTCCGTCCGTGACATTCCTGGAGACGCCTTCGCGGTCGACGTCGCACAGGCGGATGAACAGGTCGCCGTGGCCGGTACTGGTGCGGACGTGGATCGTCGCCGAGACCGGGCCGATCAGGTCGAGGTCGCGGTCCAGGGGTGCGCCGGTGAAGACGACCACGTCGCGGCGGCGTTCGATGGGGGTGTTGTCGCGCTGTCCGCCCTTGCCCGGCGACAGCAGCGGGCCGCCGACGGTCGGCGTGGGGTCGAGAGGGTCATAGGTGAACGTGGAGGGGCCGGTGTCGGCAGCGCCTGACTCGTCCCAGGAGAGGCTTCGGGACAGGTAGAGCGGTGTGGGCTTGGTTTCAGGTGGAGGCCACTGGTCGAAGTCCAGCCACCGGTTGGCCTTCTGCAGGTGAAGCCTCACCGGTGCCTGACGCAGCCGGGCCGTGTCGCCGTTCAAGTGGGCATCGAGCCAGGACACCTGGTCGGAAAGCGTCGCGCGGAGGGCTCTCGTGTCGTGTCCCCATGGGCCGATGGTGATGCGGACGTGGCGGCCGGCGGCGTGCAGAGCAGCGAAGTCACGGAGCTGACCCCGGAGGAAGAGGTCCCACCAGCCCGTCACCATCGTGGCGGGCGCGGTGGTTCCGGGCACGGCGGCACTGTGGTCGGTGGCCTTCCAGAAGTCGTCGCCGGGCTCGGCGTGGGCGGTGACCTCACGGAGGAACGGTTCGGGACGTCCGATCGCGGCGAGGTCGGCCTCGCCCACCGGCAGGTGCCGCATCGCCCGGCGGACGCGCCTGCTGTGCAGCGGGCGCTTCATGTCGTCCCGGATGCCCATCGACGACGACCACACGAGCGTGTTGTGCAGGGCCAGCGCGCCACCCGGGTAGAACGAACTCACGAACTCGGACGCGGTGACGCCGAGCGCCACCGCCTCCAGCGGCGGGTCCGCGTAGGGCGCGACCGCCCACTCGGCGAACCCGAGGTAGCTCGCCCCTGCCATCGCGACCCGGCCGTCGCACCACGGTTGCGCGCGGAGCCATGTGAGCGTGGCGAGGCCGTCGTCCTTCTCGTTGTGGAAGGCGCGCCACTCGCCGCCCGATCCGCGGACGCCGCGGACGCTCTGGACGACGACCTGGAGGCCGCGCCGAGCGAGCACTCCCGCGAACAGGCGGATGACCGGCTGCCGCGTGCCGTACGGGGTGCGGATCAGCACGACGGGCAGGATCCCGGCTCCGCGCGGACGGTACAGGTCGGCGACGAGCGTGACCCCGTCCGGCATGGGGACACGCAGGTCACGCACCATCCCGACGTCCGGCGCCGGCGCCTCGGGGAGGCCGAGGACGCGGTCCGCGAGTCGTCCCAGAACGGCCATCGGACGCCCCCTTCGCATGTTCCCGATCGATCCCTGGTTCGGGTCGACCGGTGATCTAGGTCGACCCGTGGTTCGTGTCGGCCCGTGGTCTCAGCATGGCGGACGCGGCGCTAGCGGACGCGCTCGCCGCCGCCCTCGGGCACCAGAAGGCGTTCGTATTCGTGCAGGACGCGGGCGAACTCGCCCGTCGGTATCTCGCAGGCGTGCCCGGGCAGCCACAGATGCTCCAGGCGGACGGTCTGGACGTCCAGCCGCAGATGGCAGGCGTTGCCCGTGTGCTCCCAGCCCGGACGCGCCGCGCGGACGACGTCCAGATGGTGCCGGTGGCTCTGGACGTCATGGAGCAGGAACGCGGCCAGGACGTGGCGTGGCCCGTACACCGACGAGGTGAACCCGCTCGCGGCCGACGCGGCCGACTGCAGATCGACACCGGAATCAGCCAGTTCCGGGAAGAACACCCGCACGTGTTGCACGACTCCCCCGACCGCGATCGGCTGGCAGGGGAGGCGTAGGACCGCGTCCGAATCGATGTAGCCATGTACGGGGACGCCCGCGACGTATCCGCACCACGCTCCTGGAACGGCCGTGAGGAACCGGGCCTGCGTCAGGGCGTTGCCCAGTTCCGTCATGAGCCGTTCTGGGTCGATGCCACGCGGCATGAACGTTTTGGTGCCTCCGCGCAGCCGCGTTCCCGTCTCGTCCAGGACGGCGAGGTCCGCCCAGCACGCACCTGAGCCGGTTTCCAGGACGCCGTGCGGAAGGCAGGCGTCCGGGTGCGGGGTGAGACCGGCCATGTCCTCAAGGACGGCGCGCGGAGTCTGGATAAGGCCCCAGCCCTGCGTCCGGTGTGAGACGGAGCCGAGGGCGAGCGAGGTGGCCACCGGCTCACGAGACCGCGCCTCGCCCAGCGTGCGTTCGAGGCTGCGGCGGTTCCGCAGTGCGCCGACCTCCCGGAGGTACTCGTCCAGGCACCGCCGCAGGACGGCCGGGTCGAGGTCGCACGACGCCCACCCGCCGATGTCGCGCACGTGGACGATCGCCCCGTCGAAGTCGAGGCGGTGGTAGCGGTAGAGCTCCTCCCATGGCTCGAACCGGTCACCGCGCAGCCGTCCCTGGGCGCGGACGATCGCCGGTATATCCTCGCCGAGATCGTTGAGGAGGAAGTCGCGCAACGGGGCGTGCAGGGGGTCGGTCTCCACCGCCACCCGCACCCCGTCGCTGCGGAACCGCACCGGGAGCGATATCGCCACTCGGGTGATTATGCCGATAAGCGAAGATCATCACCGGTTTGGCGGAATGTTCGATCCGATCAGATCGGTTCGTCGGCCAGATACGGCGGGGCGGGCTCGTACTGGATGTACCGGCGCACCGACCGTGCGTGATCCCGGCCGTGGATACGCCCGATCAGCCAGAGGGCCATGTCGATCCCCGCCGAGACGCCCTGGCTGGTCACGAGGTTGCCGTCCACGACGTAGCGCGCGTCCCGGACGACGGTCACGTCACCGCGCGCCTCCAGGGTGTCCTCCGACGCCCAGTGGGTCGCGACCCTCCGCCCCTTGGCCGGGCCTGCCGCGTGCAGGAGGATCGAGCCGGTGCACACGCTCGTCACCCAGTCGGCCTGTTCGGCGACCTTCGCTATCCATCCCGTGACGGACGTGTTGGACGGTTGCGTCTCCCTGGCACCGCGCCCACCGGGGACCAGAAGCACATCCAGCTTCGGGTGGTCGTCCAAGACGTGATCTGGCACGACCCGCAGCCCCTTGGCGCAGCGCACAGGCTCGGGCCGCTCGGCGACCAGTACCGCCCTGTCGTCTTCCGCGCGCAACATCGCCGACGCCGTGAACACCTCCCACGGACCGACGAAGTCCAGCTCCTCCGCGTCCTCGAAGACCAGCAACCCGTACGTCGTCATGCGTACTCCCCGTTCATCACAACGGTCTCCGTCACCGGATCCGGCGGTCGTGTGCCGACGCGCAGGCTTCAGGTTCCTCGCGACCGGGTCATGACGTCAACGACGGCCGTCACACCCGGCACGCCACCGGCGGCCGCCATTCATCCGCCGAAATTAATGGGTTGACAGCATCGAAGAGCTGTGGCTAACTCTTACGCATGAAGCTTTGATACTTCTCCGGTCGAGCCGCCCGTCGGCAATGTCCCCGGGCCCGCTCCCGTCACTCGGCACCACCGTCGCACCCGTATCAAACCGGCTGTGACCTGTGCCGTATTACCGTACATCCCTTTTCATCGGCCCCCCATGGCCGAATTCAAACGTGCCCGGAGGTATTCACTTCATGCGTGCCATAAACAACCCCGAAGCCAATCCTTCCAGCAAGTCCAAGAGGAAGGGAAAGCGGAAGAACACCGACTTCAGGTCGGTGAAATTCGCGAACGGCGCGAACAACCGGCGCAATGCCCGTCAGCTGCCCACCCGGCAGCTCAACCGGGGCCGCTGAGCGGCGCCCGGCCCTGACCCTGGCCCCGGTCCCGGTCCCGGTCCCGCTTCTCGGCGGCCGGGGCCGGGAACTCCGCCCACACCACCGTCCGGGCACCTTCGATCCGGAAACCCCAGCGGGACGCGAGCGCCTCCACGATCCGCATCCCCCGCCCGCTCTCCGCGCCCACCTCCTCCTTCACGTGCGGCCGCTGCCCCGTCGCCCCGTCGTCGGCGACCTCCAGCCGGAACACCCCGTCCCCGGCCCACAGGACGAGTGTCACCTCCCCACCCTCCAGGCCCGACGCGGTATGCGTGATCGCATTCGCGACCGTCTCGCTCGCCACCGTGACCATGTCGTCCAGCACCGTGTCGTCCAGCACCGTGTCGTCCACCATCACGCCGTCCGGGCCGCGACGGCCGCCCGCGACCTCCCGGACGAAACTCCGGGCACACCCGACGGACCGCCGCACCCCCGGCAACGTGACCTCACCGATCACCGCGCGGGCCCCCGCCTCGTCCACGGCCCCGCCTCCCCGCCGCCGGGAACGGCCGGCCGCGAGGCCCGCTTCTCCGGCACCGGCCCGACCTGTAGCTCGCAACCCGTCCTCGACGCCCACCGAGACGGCTCCCTTCGCGTCCGGAAAGTCGCCCGTCACCCTCGCTGTACGGCCCGGAACCCGGCTACCGTTCACGCCCCGGCGAACGTTTCCCCAGATCGCGCAGCCCGCCCACGGCGAGGACGGCACGTCCGAGGCGCCAGGTGCGGCAGAGACCGGTGAGACGGCCACTTACCCTGAGATAAGGACAGTTACTCTGGGTATTTGATCGACGATCCGGGATTCGGGGGAACGGCTGTGACTACGGAGTGGCGAGAAGGTGTCCGCAGTTGGTGGGCCCGGCTGCTCTTCTCGGTGCGGGGGCGCGCGACGGTCATCACCGTGGCGGTGTCGGCGCTGATCCTGGCACTGGCGTTCATCCTGCTGATGGTGCTCGCGCGGGACTGGGCGGAGAACCGGGTCTGGCGGACGTCGGAACGCACCGTCGAGCGGATCGTTTACGACATCGTCCTGGAGAAGGACGGCCAGATCCTCGCCACCCGGCCGGGCGAGACGTCGCTGGTGCAGATCGTGAACCCGGAGGGCCGGGTGGTGGCGGCCACACCCGCGCTCCGCGGACGCCGGGCGCTGGCCAGATCGGAGGTGACGGCGGGCAAGCTGCTCGTCGACGGCCGATACTGCCCGGACTTCCTGGACGAATGCGTCTGGGTCTTCGGTCTGCGGGTACGGGAGTCGCGGTGGGGGCCGGGTGTGATGGTCATCGCGGCGACGCCGCTGCCGGGTCTGCTGAACCTGGTGGTGCTGCCGCTGTCCATCGCGCTGGTGGCGGCGGGGCTCCTCGCCCTCATCGCCTGGTGGACGTGGCACACGATCGGGCGGGTGTTCGTCCCGGTCGACCAGATCCGGGCGGGGATGGCGGCGTTCAGCGCCAAGGGCCTCGGCCACCGGGTACCCGTCCCGCAGAACGGCGGCGAGATCCAGTCCCTCGCCGAGACCGTCAACACCACGCTCGCACAACTGGAGGAGGCGAGGGTCCGGGAGCGCCGCTTCATCTCGGACGCCTCCCACGACCTGCGGAACCCGATCGCCGGGCTGCAGATGCAACTGGAACTCGCGCTGGACGAACCTGACGGCGGCGACTGGAAGCCGATGGTCCGCTCGGCGCTGTACGACACGCAGCGGCTCAACGACATCATCATCGACCTGCTGGAGCTGTCCCGGCTCGACGCCCGCGCCCCGGCCGCGGCCGAGTCGATCGACCTCGCCGGCCTCGCCCGCCGGGAGGTCGAACGCCGCCACTCCCGCGTCCCGATCGAGACGCGGCTGGAACGCGACGTGATCGTACGGGCGAACCCGGTGCGGCTGACCCGGGTCCTGAACAACCTGCTGAGCAACGCCGAACGGCACGCCGAGTCGCGCATCGAGGTGACCGTCGCGCGGACCGGCGCCGACGCCGTCCTCCAAGTGCTGGACGATGGAGCCGGCGTCCCGGAGGAGTCCAGGGAACGGGTCTTCGAGCGGTTCGCCCGGCTTTCGGCGTCGCGCACCCGCGACCCGGAGGGCACCGGCCTCGGCCTGCCCATCGCCCGCGAGATCGCCGAGATCTACGGCGGCTCCCTCCGCATCGCCGACAGCCCCCGTGGCGCCCGCTTCGTCCTCCGCCTCCCCCTCGCCGCCTGGCACGCGACCCCGTAGCCGTACGCGCCCCGCGGCCGTACGCGCCCCGCGGTCGTGCACCCGGCGGGGCCACCGGAGGCCGCCACCAGGCCGACCGGGAGGATTCGGGTGGTCTCCGGTGTTGGCACCGGCATGAGCGCGGCCCGAGGCGAGAGGAAATCATGACCGAGGATCTCGGATACGGGTGGCAGGGCGACCTCATCGACCTGCCCGCCTATCTGAAGCGGATCGGCCACGACGGCGACCTGGACCCCACGGACGGGACGCTGCGCGCCCTGCACCGCGCCCACACCACGACCATCCCGTTCGAGAACCTTGAGATCATGTTGGGCCGGCCGGTCGACCTGGCGCTGGACGCCGTCCAGGCGAAGCTCGTGGAACGTCCGCGCGGCGGCTACTGCTTCGAGCACAACCGGCTGTTCGCGGCGGTCCTGGAGAGGCTGGGGTACGAGGTCACCGCGCTGTCCGCACGGGTGACGCTGGGGGCGCGCGGCACCCGCCCGTCCACGCACGCGCTGCTGCACGTCCGTCCGCCGGGCCGGTCGCGCGACGAGCCGGCCTGGCTGTGCGACGTCGGTTTCGGCGCCGGGCCGCTGGAGCCGCTGCTGTTCCGCGACGGCGAGGAGGTCGAGCAGGACGGCTGGGGCTTCCGGCTCCGGAAAGGACGGACCGTCACCACCTGGAGCCCCGGCACGGTCGGCTGGGAACTGCACCAGCGCGGCCCGGACGGATGGGTCCAGCGCCACACGTTCGCCATGAACGAGACGTTCCGCATCGACTTCGAGGTGCTCAACCACTACGTCTCGACCAGCCCGCGTTCGCCGTTCACGGCGCGTCCGTTCACGCAGAAGTTCTCGTCCGACGCCCTCCACGTCCTGGACGGGACGAACCTGACCACCACCCGCCCCGACGGCACGACCGAGACCCGCGCGTTCACCCCGGAGGAACTGCCCGAGGCTCTGGCGACCTACTTCGACATCGTTCTGGAAGCCGAGGACGTGCCCCGCCTCATCCGGTACCTGCGCCGCTGAACCCGCCGATGGTTGAAGCCCACCCCTCGGGTACCGCCCAGCCAGGGAACACCGGCTGATACCAGGAGGAGGATGACCATGGCACAACCTGCCGAGAACGTCGTCGACCTGCTGCTCTCGCAGCACGAGGAGATCCGCAGCCTCGCGGCGACCGTGGAGAACACCAGCGGCGAAACCCGCAGGGTCGCCTTCGACCGGCTCCGCGAACTGCTCGCCGTCCACGAGACCGCCGAGGAAGAGGTGGTCCACCCGTTCGCCCGCCGCGCCATCGACGACGGCTCCCACATCGTGGACGAGCGGCTGGAGGAGGAGAACGAGGCCAAGGGCGCCCTGTCGCGGCTGGAGAAGCTCGACCCCGACTCGGCGCAGTTCCAGGAGATGTTCGCCGACTTCCACAAGGACCTGGAGGCGCACGCCTCGCACGAGGAGAAGGAAGAGTTCCCGCGCCTGCGCCGGGAGGCCACGGACGAGCAGATGCGCGGCATGGCCAAGGCCGTCCGCGCCGCCGAGGCGGTCGCCCCGACGCATCCCCACCAGGGCGTGGAGTCGCCCACCAAGAACATCATGGCCGGTCCCGTGGCGGCCGTCGTCGACCGTGTCCGCGACGCCATCGGCAAGGCCCGCCGCTGAACACGCCCGCGGCGGCCCGCCCGGGAGCGGGCCGTCCGGCCGGCCCGTCCGGCTGGCCACGACGAAGGAGGGATGATGGGCGAACACCGAAACCACGTGCCCCAGAACCACGGGCGGAAGAACGACCAGGACAAACCGCTCGCCGACCGTCGCGCCGAAGGGAACGCCCCGCAGGAGGACGACCACGACTTCGCGGACGAGCACACCCCGGGCCCCACCGACCCGCCGATCGCCGAAGCCGAGACCCCCGGCGGCGAGGACGACGGCTACACCTCCCAGACGGAGATCCCCTGACAGTCGGCGGACCCGGTGCCCTCCTCCCGACCCGCCCCCCAAGCAAGCCCCGTCCGCTCCGACCGCCGGATCTCGGGCTGCTGCGGGTTCGGCATGATCTTCGCCTCCTATGCGCTGGACGGTTGGGGACGCAGCGGGTCGTGCCCCACGCTCATGAGCGCGTGACGCCACTCCTCGTCCCGTTCCGCATTCTGCGGGCGGTTCTCCAGCCGGTCCTCCACGTAGTCCACGACCTCCTGCATCACCTCGGCGTCGCCGTCGGTCAGGTCGACCTTCCGCTTGCGCAGCACGTCCACCACGCGGGCGCCGAGCTCGGAGACCCCCGGGCTCGGACCCGCCGGGAAGGCCTCCTCACCCGAGGCGTCGGTGAGCAGCCACGTCCGCAGCTCGTCGGAGGTCATGTTGACGAGCCGGTGGAAGTCCTCCCAGGCCAGCTCCGCCTCAGCCGGAATGCGATCGTTCATCGGTAACTCCCTGTCGGCCGTTCACGGCCGCCGTACCCGAGTCCCGGCTCCCCATTCACCTCGCCGCGGGCGGCCGGGGCCCGGTGTGCCAGACTCCTGCGGGCAGGACCTCCGAGGTCGGCCGGACGGATCGCGAGCAGAGGGAGCACCATGGAACTCGTCCACTCGGGCAAGGTCAGGGACGTCTATGCGGACGGGGACGAACTGATCCTCGTCGCGTCCGACCGGGTGAGCGTGTACGACGTCGTCCTGCCGACGCAGATCCCCGACAAGGGGAAGATTCTCACGCAGCTCTCCCTCTGGTGGTTCGAGCAGCTCGCCGACATCATCCCGAACCACATCGTGTCCGCGACCGACGTGCCCGGTGAGTGGGCGGGACGCGCCGTCCGCTGCCGCCGCCTCACCATGCTCCCCGTGGAGTGGATCGCCCGCGGCTACCTCGCCGGCCTGGGTCTCAAGGAGTACGAGAAGACCGGCACCGTCTCCGGGATCCCGCTGCCGGACGGCCTGGTCGAGGCGTCCAGGCTGCCCGAGCCGATCTTCACCCCGACGACCAAGGCCACCGAGGGCCACGACGAGTTCATCACCTATGACGACGTGGTGAACGAGATCGGCGACGACACCGCCACCCGCCTCCGCGAAATCACGCTGGAGATCTACAGGCGCGGCGCCGCCATCGCCGCCGAGCGCGGCATCATCATCGCCGACACCAAACTGGAGTTCGGACGCGCCGCCGACGGCACCCTCACCCTCGGCGACGAAGTTCTGACCTCGGACTCCTCGCGTTTCTGGCCTGCCGGGCAGTGGCAGCCAGGCCGGCCCCAGCACGCGCTGGACAAGCAGTTCGTCCGCGACTGGAGCAGCACCCTCGACTGGGACCGCACCCCTCCCGGCCCCGCCATCCCCCAGGAAGTCGTGGACGCCACCCGCGCCCGCTACATCGACGTCTACGAACGCCTCACCGGCCGCCCCTGGACCTCCTGAGGAGCCCCGACGGCCCTCAGAAGGCGGAGCGGTCGCCGCTCGCCACGATCTCCCGCCCCAGCGGGGCCAGCGAGACCGGGATCAGCTTGAAGTTGGCGATGCCGAACGGGATGCCGATGATCGTGAGGCAGAGCAGGACGCCGGTGACGATGTGCCCGAGGGCGAGCCACCACCCGGCGACGATGATCCAGATGACGTTCCCCACGAGCGAGCCCAGGCCCGCGTCCCGCCTGGGTACGGTCGTCCGGCCGAAGGGCCACAGCGCGAACCCCGCGATGCGGAACGAGGCGATGCCGAACGGGATCGTGATGATCAGGACGCAGCAGACGATCCCGGCGATCACATAACTCACCGCCAGCCAGAACCCCGCCAGCACCAGCCACAGGACGTTCAACAGAGTGCGCACAAGAGCCTCCCGACGGCAGCATAGATCGTCCCGCCGGTGAACGTCCGGCGGACGAGCCGCCGGTGGGACGTCAGAAGTGGCCGTCCAGGTCGGCGAGGAGGCGCCGTTTCGGCTTCGCGCCGATGATCTGGCGGACGACCTCGCCGTCGCGGTAGAGGTTGAGCGTGGGGAACCCCATGACGCCGTACCGCGCCACGATCTCCGGGTGGTCGTCGCCGTTGAGTTTGGCGACGGTCAGGCGGTCGCCGTGCTCCGCCTCGATCTCCTCAAGGATCGGCGCGATCATTTTGCAGGGCGGGCACCAGTCCGCCCAGAATTCGACCAGTACCGGCTTGCCGGCGTGGAGCACCCGCTCGTCGAAGTTCTCGGTCGTCAGCGTGATCATTCGTTTCCTCCGGTGACAGGGCACAGCCGGGGCAGGCACGCGCCAGTTGACCGGCCACGTCGGCACGGTGGCGGATCAGGGTGCGGATCTCGGCGTCGATCTCGGCGAGCCTGCGCTGGTAGACGGCGACCGATTCGGGGCACGCGGCGCCGTCGGAATGACCGGCGCGCAGACAGTCCACGAACGGGCGCGTGTCGTCCAGCGTGAAACCGGACGCCAGCAGCGAGCGGATCTCCATGACGAGCCGCACGTCGGCCTCCTCGTACTGCCGGTAGCCGTTGGCCGCGCGCCGCGCCGGGAGCAGCCCCTGCTCCTCGTAGTAGCGCAGCGTGCGGGTGCTCACCCCCGCCCGCGCCGCAAGTTCCCCGATCCGCATCCGGGCCCCTCCTCGCTTCATGGCCGCTTGCGACCGTAACCCTTCACACCGGCGTCAAGGTCAAGCCCGGTCGGGGACGGGGCCCGGCGAAACCGCGCCGGGCCCGTCCCGTCCGGTCAGCGGCCCTGGAGCGCGCGGACGTTGTCGCCGAACGTCCAGCCCTTCGACCCGTCCCAGTTGACGGACCAGGTCATCAGACCCTTCAACCGTCCGTCGTAGTGGTTCCATGCCTGCGCGACCAGGCCCGTCGGCATGTGGCCGCCGCCGGCGCCCGGCTGCGCGGGCAGGCCCGGCACCTGCTTGTCGTAAGGCACCCGGATGGTGGTGCCCTGGATGACGAGGCCGTCGTTCAGGCAGTCGGTCTGCGCGACGAAGCCCTCGACCGTCCCGGCGGGGTAGGAGTCGCCGGAGCAGCCGTACATGCTGCCGTTGTAGTACTGCATGTTGAGCCACCAGAGCCGGCCGTTGTCCGCGTACTTCTTGATGATCGGCAGGTAGGCGCCCCAGATCGAGCCGTAGACGACGCTGCCGCCGGTCACGTAGGCGGTCTCGGGCGCCATCGTGAGCCCGAAGCCGGACGGCATCCGCGCGAGCACGCCGTCGATGATGCGGATCAGGTTGGCCTGCGACGCGGACAGGCTGTCGATGTCGCCGCTGCCCGTCAGGCCCGTCTCGATGTCGATGTCGATCCCGTCGAAGTTGTACCTCTTCAGGATGGGCACGACCGTCTCGACGAACCGGTCCGCGACGGCGCTGGAGCCGAGGTCGATGCCGGCCGTCGCACCGCCGATCGACATCAGGATGGTGGCGCCGGCCGCCTTGGCCGCACACATCTCCGCCGGTGTGGCGACCTGCACCGTCCGGTCCATGCCGTCCTCCCACAGGACGGTGCCGTCCGAGCGGATGACGGGGAACGCCGCGTTGATCACGTTGTAGCCGTGCTGCCCGATCACGGGGTTGTCGATCGGGGTCCAGCCGAACGGCGGGTGGACGCCGTTGGACGCGCCGTCCCAGTTCTCCCAGTAGCCCTGCAGCACCTTGCCGGCGGGCTTCGGCTTCACCGGGCAGGTCTCATCACCGGTGGGCGGCGTCGTCGGCGGGGTGGTCGGCGGGGTGGTCGGCGGCGTCGTGGGCGGCGTGGTCGGCGGGGTGGTGGGCGGTTGCGAGCCGTCACAGGCGCCCAGGTCGCGCCACAGCGTCGGTGTGGCCGCCGGGTTCCAGCCGGTGCCCGGGTACGCGGTGTGGGCGACGATGGCCTCGTACCCTCGGCCGCTGTAGGCGACCTTGTCACCCACCGCGTAACTGCCGCCTTCGGCCCAGGCCGGGAAGGTGCAGGCGACGAGGGACACGGGTCGGGCGGACGACGGCGCGGACAACACGACCACGGCGCCGAGCGACAGGACCAGCGCCACCAGCGCCGAGCCGAACGCGGCGACGGCCGCGGACCATCGCCTGTGCTTGGGGTTCATGAGTGCGACTCCTCCAGAACGGGGACAGAGGAGCCGGCGCAGAGCCAAACGAGTCCCGCGGACGAGACCCTCCCAGGCCGCAAGGCGCATAACCGGCGTGGACGCCAGTAGCAGCGTAACCGCTCCGGTCTAGACCGGGAAGGGTCAGGATCTCGCCGCACCAAGAGTCACGAACCGATGGCGGAGCGTCATGCGATGGTCAAGAATCACCTGATGATCAGCCACTGAGATCCCGCATCGGGAGTGGAGTCGCCCTGATCGGCCTCACGAGGCCCAGAAAAGCCGATGGGGAGCGGCCCTTTCGGGCGGCTCCCCTGCCTAAGCGTGGCTCCACCATAAGCGATACCCAACGTGACCGCAAGCGACACAGAGGAAGCAGGGAATGGTCGGACAGGACGAACTTCTCAAGGCACGCATCTGCGAACTCCTGGAGTCATGGCAGCCATGGCAGCGACGCCTCTGGGACGGCTGGCCTCTCCATGAGCTCCTCGAAGCCTGATGGGGCCGGCTCAGTCGTGGTGTCCTCGACGGGGCGGGCGTCCGGTGAGGCGGGCGACGAGGTGGGCGGCGGGGAAGTCGGTGGCCGACCGGAAGGACTCGCCGGCCCACAGGTTGACGCCTTCCGGGTCGCCTTGGGCGATGGACGCCTTGCGCAGGGGTGAGGTCACGTAATGGACGTCGGGGTAGGCGGCCGGTGCGTGCGCCGAGTGTTCGGTGAGGAACCGGTTGACGAGGCCGCGGGCGGGCCGTCCGCTGAACGCTCTGGTCATCGCGGTGGAGGTGAAGCGGGGGTCGGCCAGCGCCGCCTTGTGAACGGGGTTCGCGCCGCTCTCCGGGCAGCGGACGAATGCCGTCCCGAGCTGGGCGGCGACGGCGCCGAGGTCCAGTATCTCCGCGACGTCGGATGCGGTGGCGAGGCCGCCGGCGGCGATCAGGGGTTGCGCGGTGATGGCCCGGACGTCCTGGAGGAGGGTCCGCAGCGGCACGGGTTCGCCGGACGTGTTGGTGAACGAGCCGCGGTGTCCGCCGGCCTCGGAGCCTTGGAGGCAGAGTGCGTCGGCGGCGGAGGCCCGGCGGGCTTCGCCGGTGGTGGTGACGGTGACGATCACGACGGTGCCGCGCTTCTGGAAGGCGTCGATGACGGCCGGGTCGGGGCAGCCGAAGGTGAAGCTCACGTAGGGCGGCGGGTCGTCCAGCAGGTCGGCGACCTTGGCGTCGTAGGCGTCGTCGCGGGCGGACGGGGTGCCCGGGGAGACGCCGAGGCGTTCGGCTTCGGGGGCCAGGCGGTCGCGGTAGGCGGCGACGGCGGCCGGGGCGATGTCGTCGAGTGACGGCATGAAGACGTTCATCCCGAACGGGCGGGACGTGAGCCGCCGTGTCGCGGTGATGTCCGCGCGCATGGCCTCGGCGGTCTTGTAGCCGGCGGCGAGGAAGCCGAGGCCGCCCGCGTCCGACACGGCGGCGGCCAGCTCGGGAGTCGAGGGTCCGCCCGCCATCGGCGCCTGGACGATCGGGAGTTCCGGCCACATGACGCTCACCCTCGTCTCCGCATGCGCCATGATCGGCACGATAGCCCGGTGGACGGAAGGGGGCGGCATGCGGGTGCTGCTGCACTACGACATGGACCACGAAGAGGCCGGCCTGGACGTCGTGAGCTGTTCGGAGCAGGACGACGAGCGGTTCGCGGAACTGCTGCCCGACACCGAGGTCATCTGGCATGTGCTGCGTCCCCTCACGGCCGCCGACATGGACCGGGCGCCGGAGCTGAGGCTGATCCAGAAGCTCGGTACCGGGGTGAACACCATCGATCTGGACGCCGCCCGGGAGCGCGGGATCGCGGTGGCCAACATGCCCGGCCAGAACGCGCAGGCCGTCGCGGAGACGAGCCTGCTGCTGGCGCTGGCGACGCTGCGGAGGATCGTCCCGTTCGACGCGCGGACGCGCCGCGGTGAGGGCTGGCCCGCCGGCCGTTCCCTGGTCGGCGGTGAGCTGGCGGGACGGACGGTGGGGCTCCTCGGCGGCGGTCAGATCGCGAATCTGCTGCGCGGGATGCTGGAGGCGGTCGGCGCGACCGTCCTCTACACGTCCCGGAGCCCGCGCCCCGGCGACCCCGCCTGGCGGGAGCTGGACGACCTGCTGAGGTCGAGCGACGTCGTGTCGGTGCACGTTCCGCTGACCGGCGAGACCCGCCATCTGCTGGACGCGGAGCGGCTGGCGCTGCTCCCGGAGGGCGCGATCGTGGTGAACACGGCGCGCGGCGCGGTCATCGACGAGGCGGCGCTGGTGGAGGCGCTACGGTCGGGGCGTCTGGGCGGCGCCGGGCTGGACGTCTTCGAGGAGGAGCCGGTGGACGCGGGCAACCCGCTGCTCGCCCTGTCCAACGTCGTCGTGATGCCGCACGTGGCGTGGCTGACCGGGGAGACGTGGGACCGGTACTTCGCGGTCGCGGCGGAGAACTGCCGCCGCCTCATGCGGGGCGACGGCCTGCTCCACCGCGTCGTCTAGGGGATCAGCACCGGCTTGACGACCTTGCCGGACTGGGCGTCCGCCTCCGCCTGGTTGATCTGGTCGAGCGGGTAGGACGTGATGAGCCGGTCGAACGGGAACCGGCCCTGCCGCCACAGCTCGATCATCTTCGGGATGAAGGTCTGCGGGACGGCGTCGCCCTCGATGATGCCCTTGACCGTGCGTCCCATCAGCAGGAGGTTCGCGTCCAGGGTGTATTCGGCGGCGCCGACGCCGACGAGGCCGCAGACGCCGGTGGTGCGCAGCGACGTGACGGCCGTCGCGACGACCTCGGGGACGGCGGTGGTGTCGAATGAGTACTGGACGCCCTCGCCGCCGGAGATCGCCCGGATCTGCCCGGCGATGTCGTCGTCCGCGCCGTTCAGGACGTGGGTGGCGCCGAGTTCGCGGGCCAGGTCGAGCCGTGACTCGTGCAGGTCGACGGCGATGATCGTGGTGGCGCCGGCGACGCGCGCGGCCATCACGGCGGACAGGCCGACCGCGCCCGCCCCGAACACCGCGATGGAGTCCCCGGCGCCGACGCCGAGCGAGATCAGCACGGACGCGGCACCGGTCTGGACGCCGCAGCCGAGCGGCCCCAGCTGTTCGAGCGGGACGTCCCGGGTCACCGGCACGACGTTGTGGACGGTTCCGAGCGCGTGGCTCGCGAACGACGACTGCCCGAACCAGCGGGTGTGGACGGCCTCGCCGTCGCCGGTCGTCGCGCGGGGCGTCCCGTCGAGGGGGACGGCGAGCATGTTGAGCGCCATCATCTGCGGGCAGGCGCCGGGGACCGCGGCGCGGCAGTTGTCGCACACGCCGCACGAGTCGAACGACATGACCACGTGGTCGCCTTCGGTGAATCCGGTGACGCCGGGGCCGGTGGCCTCGACCACCCCGGAGCCCTCGTGGCCGAGGACGACGGGCTTGGTGACCAGGTCTCCCGGTATCCGCCCGAGCAGGTCGGTGTGGCACATGCCGGCGCCCGCGATCCGCACGAGGACCTCGCCGGGGCCGGGGTCGGCCAGGTCGAGGGATTCGATCGTGTAGGGCGCGTCTGCGGCGCGCAGCACCGCGGCGTTGATCTGCACCAGGGGTTCCTCAATCCAGGGAGTAGCGGACCGGCAGGCGCTTGAGGCCGCCGACGAACGTGGTGGCGGTGTTCTCCGGCGTCCCGGCGAGCCCGATCGAGCCGAGGCGGGGCAGCAGTTCCTCGAAGAACGCGCGGACCTCGATGCGGGCCAGCGCCGCGCCCAGGCAGTAGTGGACGCCGAACCCGAACGCCAGGTGCTTGTTCGGGTCTCGTCCGACGTCGAAGCGGAACGGGTCGTCGAAGACGTCCTCGTCCCGGTTCGCGGACGGATACGACAGCAGCACCGCGTCGCCTTCGCGGATCGTGACGCCGCGCAGCTCGTAGTCCTCGGTGGCGGTGCGCATGAACTCCTTGACGGGCGTGACCCAGCGGATCATCTCGTCCACGGCGAACGGCATCAGCTCCGGCTTCCCGCGGAGCCGGTCGAGCTGGTCCGGGTTCTCGATGAGGGCGTGCAGGCCGCCGGAGATCGTCGCGCTGGTCGTGTCGTGCCCGGCGGTCGCGACGATGACGTAGTAGGAGGCGGTGTCGAAGTCGTTCAGGGGCTCGCCGTCGATGCGCGCATTGGCGATCGCGGACGCGAGGTCGTCCGTGGGGTTCTTGCGGCGCGCCTCCGTCAGCTCCTGGAAGTAGGCGAAGAAGTCGAGGAGGACCTGGAGTTTCTCCTCGTTGGACGCTCCGCGCTGGAACTCGTCGTCATCGCCGCCGAACAGCTCCTGCGTGAGCTTCAGCATGCGGTCGAAGTCGCTTTCGGGCAGGCCGAGCAGCGAGAGGATCACGTACAGCGGGAAATGGACGGCGACCTCCTGCGCGAAGTCGCATTCGCCGCCGAGGTCGACCATCCGGTCGACGTACCGTTTCGCCAGCTCTTTCACGCGCGGTTCGAGGGCCCGCATCGCGCGCGGCCGGAACCAGTCGGCGCCGATCGCCCGGATGACCCGGTGGTCGGGGTCGTCCATGTGGATCAGCGTGCGCAGCGCGATGCCCTGCTCCGCCCGCTCCCGGTTCATCTGGTCGAACTCGGCGGTCGCGAGCAGCGGACGCGGCGCGTTGAGGAACAGCTCATGGTTGCGTTCGACCTCGAGGACGTCCTCGTGCTTCGTGATCGCCCAGAACGGGTTGTAGCCGGGCGCGTCCACGAAGTGCACCGGCGATTCGCGGCGCAGCAGCGTGAGCGAATCGTGCAGGCGGCGGTCGTCCGCGTAGGCCTTCGGGTCGGCGAGGGCCAGGCCCGCCTCGTTCACGGTCAGCGTCATTGCTCGACTCCTCCGTCACGCGCTACTGGCAACGGGGCACGCGCTCTGGGCGGCGGGCCGTCCCAGAAACCTACGGGGCCGAATCTCGTTCGGTCAACGCTTTCCGCAGAGCGCCGCCTACTCGCGGCCGTCGATGAACGCGCCGTCGGCCAGATCCTTGAAGCGTTCGAGATCCTCGGCGGGGGCGTCGATCCCGCGCAGCGGCCCGGCGTCGGCGAGGTGGGTCCGGGCGTAGAGCCGCGCGACCAGCGCCTTGCGGTCGCCGCCCGAGTCCGCGCGCTCCCACCCGGCCTGCTCCAGCAGCAGCGCCGCCGCGTACACGTCGGCCATGTACTGGGCCAGCGGGAAGAGCCTCGCCTCGGCGACGGTCCTGTCCAGCCCGCGCCACTTCTCGATGGCCTGCCGGAGATGCCCGATGCGGTCGCCGACCAGCTCGGCGGTGGCGTCGTCGCCCTCGGGTGCCCGCCGGACGGCCTCGGTGAGCCGGTCGAGGAACGGCTCGTGCGCGTCCTGCCGCTCGACGGCGCGGCGCACGTCCAGGCACAGGACGTTGTCGCCGCCCTCCCAGATCGGGTTGACCTGCGCGTCCCGGAGGATCCGCGCCACCGGCCACTGCTCGATGTAGCCGTTCCCGCCGTGCACCTCGATGGCGTCGCTCGCGGCCGTCACACCCAGCCTGGCCGCCCTCAGCTTGATCAGCGCCGCGCCGATGCGCAGCCGCGGACGCCCCAGGTACCCGTCGAACACGAGCGCCTGGGCGGCCTCGGTCTCCACGATCAGCTCGGCGAGCTTGCGCCGCATCAGCGGCTGCTCGGCCAGCGGGGCACCGAACGCCTCCCGCGCCCGCGCGTAGCAGAGCGACTCGACCAGCGCCCTCCGCGCGCACCCGACGCCCATCATCGAGATGCCGAGTCGGGCGCCGTTCGTCAGCTCCATCATCCGGGCGAGGCCCTTGCCGTCGCCGCCCTGCCCGGCGCTCGACGCCGGGGCCAGCAGGAACGCCTCCGCGTCGGTGAACTCGATCTCCGCCGACGCCACCGACCGCGTGCCGAGCTTGTCCTTGAGCCGCCGGATCCTGACGCCGTTGCGCGTCCCGTCCCGCCGCTCCTTGAGGACGAGGAACGGCGCGATCCCCCGCACCCCGTCGGCGGCGCCCTCGGGCTTGGCCAGCACCACGAACGCCGAGCCGTTCGCGTTGGACGCGAACCACTTGAATCCGCTGAGCCGCCACGCGTCCCCCTCCCGGGACGCCGTCGACTCCAGCGCGCCCAGGTCGGAACCACCGGAACGCTCGGTGAGCATCTGCGCGGCCTCACCGGACATCTCCCCGGCCGCGAACAGTTCCCGGACCCGCGCCTTCACGTCCTCGGGCGCGAACATCTCCGTCAGGCCCACGACCATGTCGCCGCCCGTGCCCAGCGCGCACGCCATGCCGATGTCGGCCTGATCCAGCAGGTAGCTCCAGGCCACGCCCATGGGCGCGGGGTCGACGCCGTTCCGCTTCGCCTCCGCGACGAAGTCGGGCCGCGTGAAGGACGTCGCGACGATGTCCTTGCGCGCCGCCTCGAACGACGGCGGCATGACGACCTCGCTGACGTCGCGTCCCCACCGGTCGTACTTCTCCAGCCGCGGCGGGTTCCTGTCCGTCTCCTCGGCCCGCTCGGCGATCGGCCCGCCCATCAGCGCACCCATCTCCCGCAGCCTCGGCTCGGCCCAGCCGAACCCGTTCCCCAGGTGCCGGCGCATCAGGAACCGCAGCGTGGGGTCGCAGTCGTACCAGTTGAGGCCCGCGGCCCCCTGGTAACGCTCCGTCGCGTACCGGCGGGCCTTCTCCGCGCCGCCGAACGGGAGCCGGTCGAACGGCTCGATCAGATAGGACGCCATACCCCGGACGTTACACTTCTCCATCACGCGATGGAAGGCTGTAATCTCGGTCGAGCCGCCTCCGCGAACCCCGGTAAGGTCACCAGCAGAGATGAGAAGCCCGGAGATCCGCCCGCTCACGGCGCGCTCGGTGGTGCTGAGCACGCTGCTGGGCGTCCACCCTCCCCGGCTTCCCGCCCGCTACCTCGTCCGCGTCGGCGACCTGTTCGGCATCGCCGAGGGGACGGTCCGGGTCGCGCTCTCCCGCATGGTCGCCTCGGGCGACCTCGTCCAGTCCGGCGGCACCTACGCCCTCACCGAACGGCTCCTCGAACGCCAGGCCCGGCAGGACGAGAGTCTCCTCCCTCCGGCCGTCACCTGGGACGGCACCTGGGAGATCGCCGTCATCACCGCCGAACGCCGTCCCGCCGCCGACCGCGCCGCCCTGCGCCGGGCCATGTCCGCGCTCCGCCTCGCCGAACTCCGCGAAGGCACCTGGCTGCGCCCCGCCAACCTGACCCGCCCCCGCCCCGGCATCGTCGTCCGCCAGTGCACCTTCCTGTCCGGCCGCCCCGAAGAGGACCCCGCCGCCTTGGCCGCCACCCTCTGGGACCTCGATGCCTGGGCGGCCAAGGCGCGCACCCTCCACACCGCCCTGACCGAGGCGACCACGATCGCCGAACGCTTCACCCTCGCCGCCGCCGTCCTGCGCCACCTCCTGAACGACCCGCTCCTTCCCCCGCCCCTCGTTCCCTCCGACTGGCCGGGCCCGGACCTCCGCACCCACTACGAGCGTTTCGAGACCGACTTCGAGGAGCTCCTCACCAACCACGTCCTCACCTAGCGTCTGCGGTGGTTCGTCACTCTTCGTCGGCGCGGGGGTTGTAGGTGCCGGCCCATTCGCGGTCCGAGAGTTTGCAGATGGCGTCCATGACCTCGTCGGTGATGACGCGGCGGGCCCGGCCCGGCGGGAGGTCGCGGTAGCGGGTGAAGTCCATCGGCTCCCCGATGCGGATCGTGGGACGGACGCGGAGCCGCGGGCGCCACGTGCCGAGCGGGATGATGTGGTCGGTCTCCCCGATGGCCACGGGGATGACCTTGGCGCCGGAGGCCATGGCCAGCCAGGCGACGCCCGTGCGGCCCCGGTAGATGCGGCCGTCCGGGGAACGGCTGCCCTCCGGGTAGATGGCGACGCCGCCGCCCGCGTCCAGGACGGCCGCGATCTGCTCCAGTGCGCGGACGGCGGCACGGGTCGGGCCCCGCTTGACCGGGACGTTCCCCAGCGCGAAGAGGCCCCACCGGATCAGCCGCCCGAACCGGCCGGGCAGTTCGAAGTACTCCGACCTGGCCAGGTAGAAGAGGCGGCGGTGGACGACCGGTGACAGGGCGAAGCTGTCGGCGAACGACAGGTGGTTGCTCGCCAGGATGAACGGGCCCTCGGCAGGGATGTTGGCCTTGCCCTCCACCTTGGGGCGCAGCAGAAGCCGGAGCACGGTCCCAGCCGTGCGCGAGAAGACGCCGTAGATCACGCGGCCTCCTGCAAGTCGGTAGCGAGACCGAATCTAGGAAGCCTCCGGGTGGTGCGAATCCGCCAAGTGACCGGCGTCATGCCTCCGCCCGAGCCGGCCGCCTCGTGACGGATCCTCTGGGACGGGTCCACCGGAGCGTCCGGTGGACCCGTCCGGCACGATCTCTCATGAGACGAGGAGGTGGAAGGTGTCGATCAAGCCGGGGGACCCGGTGCGCCGGCGTCCCGGACGCCCGCCCAAGACGGAGGCCGGGGACACCAAGGCGGCGCTGGTCGAGGCGGCGCTGCGGCTCTTCGCGCAGAAGGGGTACGCGGGCACCTCGATCCGCGCGATCGCCCGCGAGGTCGGGCTCAGTGAGAGCGTGCTCTACGCACATTTCGCCAGCAAGCAGGACATCTTCGAGGCGGCCGTGGCCCAGCTCGGGCCGCAGGGCCTGATGTCCGGGCGGGAGGAACTGACCCAGGAGCTGATCGACGGCGACCCGGGCGCCGCCGTCCGCGCGCTGGTCGCGCACGTCCTCGACGCCTGGGACTCGCCGAGCGGACGGCTGTTCATCAGCCTGATGGTCCGGGACGGCCTGGTCCACACCGCCGACATGGGCCACACGATCACGCGGTCGATGTCGGAGATGGCGCCGCTCTTCCAGCACTGGATCGACACCGGCCGGATCGCGCCCGATCTCGGCCGTCCCGCCGATCTGGCCTGGGCGCTGTTCGGGCCGATCGGCCAAGCGCGGTTACTGTGGTTGCACGCCGATGCCGCGCCCGACGAACGGCAGGAGGCCCGGGAAAGGGCGCTGCGGCACACCGAACTGTTCGTCAGGGCGGTCTTCCGCGAGCGGGAGTCCCCGGACGGGTGATCGTGGAGGACGTGATCAGCGATGGCGGGCCTGGACGGTGACTTCTCCGGCGGACCGGTGGAGACGGTGCCCGGGGCGATCCGGATCCTGCTGGCCGAGGACGTCGCGCTCCTGCGCGGCGCGCTGATCGGCCTGCTCGACCTGGAGCCCGACCTGGAGGTCGTGGCGGAGATCGAGAGCGGCGACGCGATCGTGCGGGCGGCGCTGCGGCACCGGCCGGACGTCGCCGTGCTGGACGTCGACCTGCCCGGGGTGGACGGCGTCACCGCCGCCGCGGAACTGCACGAGCGGCTGCCGGAGTGCCGGGTGCTCATCCTGACCGGGCTCGGGCGTCCCGGTGACCTGCGGCGGGCGCTGGACGCGCACGCGAACGGCTTCGTCCTCAAGGACATGCCGCCCGCCGAACTGGCCGAGGCGATCCGCCGGGTCGCGGCGGGCGAGCAGGTGGTCGACCCGCAGCTCGCGCTGGTGGCGCTGCGGCAGCCCGAGAGCCCCCTCACGCCCCGGGAGGCGCAGGTACTGCGGCTGGCGGCCGAGGGCGCGGACGTCGACGACATCGCGCTGGCGCTCGGCCTGACGGTCGGCACCGTCCGCAACTATCTGGCGAACTGCATCACCAAGCTGAACGCGCGCAACCGGATCGACGCGGTGCGCATCGCCGGCGAGTTCGGCTGGGTGTGAGGCACCCCGGGCATGGCCGGATGTGGCCGCGTCCGGCGGGTGTGGCGACGATGTGAGAAACGCATGGCCGGACCCTCGGGCGATTCACATGCGGACCGGTGAGCGGCGCACTGGGCAGGGCGAACACGCGATGACACGCTCCGAGGCATGGGGCACTCGCTGTACGGGCGCGCGGCCGAGGTCGCCGAGATCGACCATCTGGTGGGACGTGCGCGGGCCGGTGCGGGCGGCGGGGTCCTGGTTCTGCGCGGCGAGGCCGGAATCGGGAAGACCGCGCTGCTCGACCACGCCGAGGCGACCGCGGACGGGATACGCGTCCTGCGCGGCGGCGGGATCGAGGCGGAGGCCGGCGTTCCGTTCGCGGCCCTGCATCTGCTGCTCGGCGACACCGCGTTCGAGGATCTGCCCGCTCCGCAGGCGGAGGCACTGAAGGCCGCGCTCGGGCTCGCCCGGCCGCGCGCGGAGGAGCGGCTGCTCGTCGGGCTGGCGCTGCTGACGCTGCTCGGCGGCCCGGCGGCGGACACGCCGGTGCTGTGCCTGGTGGACGACGCGCAGTGGCTCGACCGGGAGTCGGCGGACGCGCTGCTGTTCGCCGCACGCCGGGTCGCCGCGCGCGACGTCGTCTTCCTCATCGCGGTACGGGACGACACCGCCGCGTGGCCCCGGACGGACCTCCCCGAACGTCACCTGGCCCGCCTCGACACCGAGGACGCGCGGCTCCTGCTGGACGAGCGGGCGCCGCGCACCCCGGCGGAGCGGCGCGACCGCGTCGTCGGGCAGGCGCGCGGCAACCCCCTCGCGCTCATCGAGTTCGCCGCCGCCGGGTCGGGGCGGCTCGCCCACGTCCCGGCGGAGTTCGAACGGGCCGTCCGCGACCTGCCCGAACCGGCGCGGGTGCTGCTCGCCGTCGTGGCCGCCGACGACACCGGTGAGCCGGGTGTCGCGGTCCAGGCGGCGCGGCGCCTGGGCGTGCCGTTCGACGCGCTGGAACCGGCGGAGGACGCGGGGCTGGTGGAGGTGACCCGCACCTCGATCGGTTTCCGGCATCCGCTGGCCCGCGCCGCCGCGTACCAGGGCGTCCCGGTCACCCGGCGCATCGCCGTCCACCATGCGCTCGCCGACGTCCACGCGCGGGCGGGCGACGCGGGCCGGCGGGTCCGGCATCTGGCCGCCGCGGCCCTCGGGACCGACGACTCCGTCGCCGCGGAACTGGAGTCGGCGGCGGGCGACATCCGGGACCGGGGCGGCCCGTCCGTCGCGGCCTTCGCCTACGAGCGCGCCGCCCGCCTCGCCGGTGAACCGGAGGTGCGCGCCCGGCGGCTGGTGGCGGCGGCCGAGGCGGAACTGGCCGGCGGACGCCCCGGGCGGGCCCGGACGCTCGCGGACGAGGCGGCCCGGGCGGACGGCCCCGAGGAGACGCGAGCGCGCGTCGATCTCGTGCGGGCCGGGATCGAACTGGAGCACGGTGCGCCGCAGGCCGCCGGGCGGCTGCTGCTGGAACGGGCCCGGAGCTGCGGCGATCCGGAGATCCGCGCGCGGATGCTCGACGAGGCCGTGTTCCACGCGTGGTCCTGCGGCGACCGGGAGACGGCGGTCGAAGCGCGGGACCGGTACCCCGGCACGTCGGTCATGGCGCGGGCGCTGTCGGCGCTGCTGGACGATGACGTCGCGTCCGCCCGGCGGCTCCTGCGCGACGCGGGCGGCGAGCCGGACGAGCGGCTGCGGCTGCTCGGCGCCGAGGTCGCCCTGCTGATCGGCGACGACGCGGCCGCCGCCGAGATGTCGGCGCAGCTGGCCGCCCGGTGCCGCGAACGCGGGCTGCTCGCCCTCGTCCCGCGCGCGCTCGCCGTCCAGGCGTGGGCCCGGCTCTTCCACGGCGCGCACGACGACGCCCGGTCGCTGACCGGGGAGGCGCTGGAGATCGCGGAGGACGCGGGGCAGCGCCGGCAGGCCGCGGCACTGCGCATCATCCGGGCACGGCAGGCGGCGATCGAGGGGGACGAGGTCCGCTGCCGCGCACTGTCGGCCGACGGGCGGGTCGGTGCCGCGCTCGGCCTGCTCGCCCTCGGTCTGGGCCGTCCCGAGGACGCCTTCGAGCACCTCCAGGACGCGCACCCCGGCTCGGCGGCGCACACCCCGCCGGTGGTCCTCGCGCTCGCCGACACCGTGGAGGCCGCCGTCGCGTCGGGGCGTCCCGACGCGGGCCGCGAGCCGATGGAGCGGCTGGCGGCGTTCGCCCGCAACGCCGGGCAGCCGTGGGCGGACGGCGTCGCCTCACGCTGCCGGGCCCTGCTCACGACCACGGCGTCCACGGCCACGGCGTCCACCGGCACGGGGGACGGCGAGGTCGAGCGGCATTTCACGCTCGCGCTCGCGTCCCACCGGCGGGGCGGGCGGCCGTTCGAACGCGCGCGGACGGAGCTGCTGTACGGCGAGTGGCTGCGCCGGTCGCGGCGCCGCGCGCAGGCGCGGGCCCGCCTCCGCGCCGCGCTGGAGATCTTCGAGCGGCTCGGCGCGGTCCCGTGGGCGGAGCGGGCCCGCGGGGAGCTGCGCGCCGCCGGCCAGGGCGTGCGGGCGGACGGGGACGATCTGCCGGGGCGGCTGACCGCGCAGGAGATGCAGGTCGTCCGGCTGGCGATGACGGGCGCGACCAACCGGCAGATCGCGGCCCGGCTGCGGCTGAGCCACCGCACGGTCGCCTACCACCTGTACAAGGCGTTCCCGAAGCTCGGTGTCGCGTCCCGCGCCGAGCTGCACCGGTACGTCCCGGCCGCCGACACCGGCGCGGGCCGCCCCGCCTGACGCGTGCCGCCGGCACCCTGCCTGCCGTGCCCCGCCCGGTCCCACCTGACGGCCCCTGGCGTCCCCGCCACAAAAATATTCAGTCGTTAATTTTTCTTGATCGTGGGCCCCCGCCGTTTCATCATCCGAAGAGACGGCGTTGGGGGGCCGGTGGACGTGGCGCGACGGTACGGATCCGCTCGGCGACGAGACCAGCCGGCGGGGCCTGCACCTGCTTCAGCGGGCCTCGCGGGCCGGACGCCCCTGTTCGCACGCGTCATCACCGGCATGTACCTGGTACTGATGCTGCAGACCCGGCTGCTGAAGCAGGCCGAGACCGGCCCGTCCCACATGCTGCTGTCGGCCACCATCGTGATCACCGGCATCTTCGGGGTGCAGTGGCTGCTCGTCCTGTACGGCCCGCGCTCGCAGCAGCCCCGCCGGTGGGTGATCGTGACGCATCTGGCGGTGCAGTCGGCGCTGGCGCTGCTGCCGCTGCTGGTGTTCGGCACGCACTGGTATCCCATCGTGGGCGGGTTCCTCGCCGGCGCGATGCTGCTTCTGCTGCGTCCGCCGCTGTCGTGGTTCATGGTGGGGCTGGTCGCGGCGGCGGAGGGCCTGCTGCGGTACTCCCAGGGCTGGTCCGCGCAGGACGTGTCGTTCTGTGTCATGGCGACGATGAACGTCGGGCTGTCGATGTACGCGCTGACGCGGCTGTCCGGGTTCGTCCGGGAACTGCACGCCACCCGGGCGCAGTTCGCGGCGGCCGCGGCGGCGCGGGAGCGGCTGGAGGCGGCGGGCAGCCTGCGCGCGGTGCTGGGCGCGGCGCTCACCCGGGTCGAGCTGGTGAGCCGGCGCGCCCGGGAGCGGCTGCCGCTCGACGCGGCCGCGGCCCGCGCCGACCTGGACGAGGTGGCCCGCACCGCGCGGCGCGCGGCGACGGACGTCCGGTCGATCGTCGGCGCGCTGCAGGGCCCCTCCCCCAGGCGCCACCGTCCCGGACGTGTGACGCAGTCGCGTCTGGCCTGGACGATCCTGGTGTTCGTGACCGTCGGCTTCGGCTGGCAGCAGGTCACGTACGTTCACACGGGCACGGGCGGTTCGTGGCGGGCGACCGGCGCGGCGGCGGTCGTGGCGGTCGCGATCTCGGTGTTGCAGCTCCGGCACTCCTCGACCGTGCTGCGCGGGCGGCGGCCGAGGGCGGGGGCGTGGACGCTGTCCGCACAGGTCCTGCTGATCTTCGTCCCGTACGCCCTGCTCGGCCCGGCCTGGGCGACGATGGCGTGCCTGGCGACCGGTTCGGTGCTGCTGGTGTCGCGCGGGCGGTGGGCGTGGATCCTGTTCTCGCTGACCATCGCCCTGTGGTGCGTCCCGGCTCTGTGGGCCTCGTACGGGACGCTGTTCTACCTCTACACGTGTGCGGTCTCGGTGCAGATCGGCGTGGTCGTGTACGCGCTGTACCGGCTGCCGCAGCTGGCCCGGGAGGTCGATGTCGCCCGTGAGCGGCTGGCGCGGATGGCGGCGCTGCACGAGCGGCTGCGCATCTCCCGCGACGTCCACGATCTGCTCGGCCTCGGGCTGTCGACGATCACGGTCAAGGCGGAGCTGGCGCGGCGGCTGGTCACCACCGATCCGGTGCGCGCGGCGGCCGAGCTGGGCGAGCTCGCCGCCCTCGCCGAGCGGTCGCGGGCGGACGCCAGCGCGGTCGCCGAGGAGGACAGGGCCCTGTCCCTGCGGGACGAGGCCGTGTCGGCACGTGCCGCGCTGACCGCCGCCGGCGCCGAGGTCCACCTGAAGCTGCCCGACCTCCGGGACCTGGCGCCGTCCTCCCCAGTGGACGGCGCACTGGCGGCCGTGCTGCGCGAATCCGTCACCAACGTCCTGCGGCATGCGCATCCGGAGCGCTGCGACATCACGGTCACCGTCCACCAGGGGATCGTGCGGCTCACGGTCGTCAACGACGGCGTCATCCCGCCGTCGTTCACCGGGACCGACCCCGGGACGGGCAAGGGCCTGTCGAACCTGACGGTCCGGACCGGCGCCCTCGGCGGCTCCCTCTCAGCCGGGACGGACGGGAACGGCGGGTTCACACTCGTCGCGGAGATCCCCCTCCACGCGGGCGGGGGGATGGTGGAAGAGCCCCGTCACATGACGGATTCGCCGCTTCCCTTCCGTGCCTAGCGTTCCGGGCATGACGCAGGATTTCGACCTTGACCGCTCACAACGAGCCGGCGTGATCAATGGCCTGGCCGGGCGTACCGTCCTGCTCACAGGCGTCACGGGGTTCATCGGGCAGGCCCTCCTGGAGCGCCTGCTGTCCGGATATCCCGCGACCCGGATCGTCGCGCTGCTGCGGGAGCGGCCCGGCGTCACCGCGGACCAGCGGCTCGACGAAGTGATCGCCAAGCCGGTGTTCGCGCCGTGGCGGGAGCGGACCGGCGAGGACGCGGCCCGCGAGATCGTGCGGGAACGGGTCCGGGTCGTCGCGGCCGACATCACCGAGTCCGTGCCGGAACTGCCCGACGACGTGGACGTGGTCATCCACGGCGCGTCCATCGTGTCGTTCGACCCGCCGATCGACGAGGCGTTCGCGACCAACGTCGTCGGCACGATCAACCTGTACGAGTCGGCGAAGCGCGCCGGGGAGCGGTCCGGGAGAACCCCGCACATCGTGCACGTCTCCACCGCCTACGTCGCGGGTTCCCGCAAGGGTGTCGTCCCGGAGACCAGCCTGGACCACACCGTCGACTGGGCCACCGAACTGGAGTACGCGGTCGACGCGCGCCGGTCCGTCGAACGCCACTCCCGGCGGCCCGAGGTCCTCGGGCGGCTGCGCGCCGCCGCGCTCGGCGAGCAGGGCAAGGCGGGCCCGACCGCCGTCGCCGCCGACACCGAGCGCCGCCGCCGCGAGGAGGTCGACAGCCGCCTGACCGACTACGGGCGGGAACGGGCCCGCAGCCTCGGCTGGCCGGACGTGTACACCTTCACCAAGGCCCTCGGGGAACGCACCGCCGAGGACACGGCCCGCGACCTGCCGCTGTCGATCGTCCGGCCCGCGATCGTGGAGAGCGCGCTGCGGCACCCCTACCCCGGCTGGATCGACGGGTTCAAGATGGCCGACCCGCTGATCCTCGCCTACGGGCAGGGGATGCTGCGGGCGCTCGCCGGCATCCCGGACGGGATCGTCGACATCATCCCCGTCGACCTGGTCGTGAACGCGCTGCTC
The DNA here is from genome assembly GCF_043198445.1 of Spirillospora sp. NPDC048823. Taxonomy (NCBI): domain Bacteria; kingdom Bacillati; phylum Actinomycetota; class Actinomycetes; order Streptosporangiales; family Thermomonosporaceae; genus Spirillospora; species Spirillospora sp. NPDC048823. Next base: position 104,141 of record NZ_JBICUT010000023.1, read on the forward strand.
GGCGCCGCCGCGGCCGTCCCGGAGCCGGGCGCCCCCGCCTACTACCACGTCGGGTCCGGCGCCCGTAACCCGCTGACGCTGCAGCGGCTGGTCGAGCTCGTCCAGGGCTACTTCACCGAGTATCCGCTGCCCGGCGGCGACGGGCGCGGCGCGATCCGCCCCCGCGAGGTGGCGCTGCTCAGCGACGGCCGCGCCGAGAAGATGCTGGGCACGGCGGAACGCGCGATGGACATCGCCGAACGCGCCCTGATGATGCTCCCCAGCGGGGACCGCACCCGCGGCTGGCAGCGCACCCTGTACAAGCAGGGACGCGAGGTGAAGATGCTGCGCCGCTACCGCGACCTGTACGGGGCCTACGGCGCCGCCGAGGTCGTGTACGCCGACTCCGGCACCGTCGCGCTCGACCGTTCGCTGCCGGACGGCGCGGGCTGCGACTCGGCGGTCATCGACTGGGCGCACTACCTCGGCGAGGTGCACTGCCCCGCCGTGACGGCGGCGTTCCGGCTCGCGCCGGCGCACCATCCGGAGCCGCGTCCGGCGCTGACGTCGGGACGCCCCGCCCCGCCCGCGGTCCGGTTCGAGGAGCGGCGCGACGTCGCGGCCGTGTTCGACCTCGACGGCACGATCGTCGCGTCCGACGTGGTGGAGGCGCACCTGTGGGCGCGGCTGCTGGACGTGCCCGTCCGGTCGTGGGCGGGGACGCTGGTGCCGGTCCTGCGGGCCGCGCCCCGCTACCTGCGCACCGAGCACCGCGACCGCGGCGAGTTCCTGCGCGAGTTCGTCCGCCGCTACGAGGGCGCGAACGAGGCGCAGCTGCGCGCGCTGGCGCGGCAGCGGCTCGGGGACGTGCTGCTGCGGCGGGCCTGGCCGCAGGCGATCCGCCGGATCCGCGGGCATCGCGCCGCCGGGCACCGCACGGTGCTGCTCACCGGGACCGTGGACGTCTTCGTCGAGCCGCTCCGCACCCTGTTCGACGACGTGCTCGCCGCCGAACTCCGCGTCGTCGACGGGCACTACACGGGGCATTTCGAACGTCCACCGCTCATCGGGGAGGCGCGCGCCGCGTGGCTGCGCGCCTGGGCCCGCGACGAGGGCGTCGACCTGGCGGGGAGCTGGGCGTACGGCGACCACTATTCCGACCGGCCCGTCCTGGAGCAGGTCGGCAACCCGGTCGCCGTCAACCCCGACCCCCGCCTGTACCGGCACGCCAAACGGCAGCGCTGGTCGATCGCGGACTGGGACGGCGACTCGGGAGCAGTCTCCACCCTCCTCGACGCCGCATTGGAGGACGCCCGATGATTTTGGCGTTGGAGTATCACCGTTCGCCCGCGCGCTATCTCGCCGCGGCGCGGCTGCCCGGGCGGCTCCGCCCGGCGGCCGTCCCCTCGCTGGCGCCGCTGCGGCTGTCGCACCGGCAGCCGCCCGGCAAACCCGGACCCGGCTGGGTGCGGCTGCGGACCGTCCTGTCGGGGATCTGCGGGTCGGACCTGGCGATGGCGGCGGGGAAGGTGTCCCCGTACCTGGGGCCGCTGACGTCGATGCCGTTCGTCCCGGGCCACGAGGTCGTCGCCGAACTGCTCGACGACGCCGGCGACATGCCCGCCGGGACGCGCGTGGTCATCGACCCGGTGCTGCCGTGCCGGGCGCGCGGGACGGGCCCGTGCGAACCGTGCGCGAGCGGCCACGCGAACAGATGCGACCACGTCAACGCCGGGCGGATCTCGTCGGGGCTGCAGACCGGGTTCTGCGCCGACACGGGCGGCGGCTGGTCGGAACGCCTCGTCGCGCACCACAGCCAGCTGCACCGGGTGCCGGAGTCGCTGCCGTCCGAACGGGCCGTGCTGTCGGAACCGCTCGCGTGCGCGGTGCGGTCCGTGCGCCGCATCGACGTCCCGCGCGGCACGTCGATCGTCGTGGTCGGCGCCGGGACGGTCGGGCTGCTGACCGTCCTCGCGCTCCGCGAGCTGACCGCCGCCGGGCCGATCACCGTCATCGCCCGGCACGCGGGGCAGCGGCGGCGGGCACGGGCGCTCGGCGCGACGGAGACGATCGACCCGTCGGCGGCGCTGCGCGGGCTGCGGCGCATCACCGGCGGCTCGCTCGTCCGTCCCGAACTCGGCCCCGGGTACCTGCTCGGCGGCGCCGACATCGTCGTCGAATGCACCGGCGGCGAGGGCCTCGACACCGCGCTGCGCCTCGTCCGGGCGGGCGGGACGGTGCTGCTGTCCGGCATGCCGTCCAAGCCGGCCGACCTGACGCCGGCCTGGTTCCGGGAGCTGAACATCGTCGGCTCCTACGCCAGCCGCGGCGCGGACGACTTCCAGGCCGCGATCGACCTGGCCTCCCACGACGCCCTCGACGGCTTCGTCGACAGCGTCTACCCCCTCACCCGCTGGCGGGACGCGCTGTCGCACGCGCTGTCCGCCGGCCGCTCGGGCAGCGTCAAGATCGCGTTCGCCCCGCAGAACGGCACGGGACCGCGGAACGGCGCCGCGGCCGCCGCGCTGAACGGCGACAGCACCGACCACCTCGATCGCGAAGGAGCCGTTTGATGAGCAGACCGGGACTCGTGCTGGAGGTGGACGAGCGGACGCCCCCGATCCTGGTGCACGAGGGAGAGGGGTTCCGGCTGGAGCGGTTCCCGCTCGGCACCCGCGTGATCTACCCGCCGGACTCCCTGCCCGGCCTCCGCGACGTGAACGGCCGGATCCGCGACGCGCTGCTGCATCCGCTCGGCAGTGAGCCGCTGCCCGAGCTGCTGCATTCGGGCATGCGGCTGACGATCGTGTTCGACGACCTGTCGCTGCCGCTGCCGCCGATGCGGGCGCCCGACGTCCGGCAGCGGGTGATCGAGCAGGTGCTGGAGATGGCCGCGTCCGCCGGCGTGGACGACGTCGAGCTGATCGCCGGGAACGCCCTGCACCGCCGGATGACCCCGGCGGAGATCAAGCACATCGTCGGGGAGCGCGTGTTCGACTCGTTCTGGCCGGACAAGCTCCGCAACCACGACGCCGAGGACCCCGACGACCTCAAGGCGCTCGGGCAGACCCGGCACGGCGAGGACGTCGAGATCAACAAGCGGGCCGCCGAGAGCGACCTGCTCGTGTACGTGAACATCAACCTGGTGGCGATGAACGGCGGCGCGAAGTCCGTCGCGGTCGGGCTCGCGTCGTACAAGAGCCTGCGCCACCACCACAACGTCCACACGCTGCGCGAGTCCCGCTCGTTCAACGACCCGCCGAACTCGGCGATGCACCACTCCTATGACCGGATGCACAAGCTGCTGTCGGAGTCGGTGCGGGTCTTCCACATCGAGTGCACCCTCAACAACGACCAGTTCCCCTCGCCGTTCGAGTTCCTCAACAAGCGCGAGTGGGAGTGGACGCTGAAGGACCAGGCGAAATTCCTCGCCGCCAAACGCGCCAACGACCTGGCCCCCGCCGGGGCGCGGCACCGCGTGTGGCAGGGGATGCGGGCGCCGTACGGGGTCACCGGCGTGAACGCCGGCGCCACCGACGCCGTCCACGAGCGGACCCTCGCGGCGGTGCACCGCCAGCAGCTCACCGAGGTGCACGGCCAGTCGGACGTGCTGATGCTGGGCCTGCCGTACCTGTGCCCCTACAACGTCAACTCGGTGATGAACCCGATCCTCGTGTACAGCCTGGGACTCGGCTACTACTTCAACATGTACCGGAACAAGCCGCTGGTGCGCGAGGGCGGCGCCCTCATCATGTACCACCCGATGAAGTCGGAGTTCCATCCGCTGCACCACCCCTCCTACATCGACTTCTACGAGGAGGTGCTGACGCAGACGACGGACCCGGCGACGATCGAGACGAAGTACGAGGAGCAGTACGCCACCGACCCCTGGTACGTCCACCTGTACCGGAACTCGTACGCCTACCACGGCGTCCACCCGTTCTACATGTGGTACTGGGGTGCGCATGCCCGCGCCCACCTGGGCGACGTCATCTGCGTGGGCGCCGACCGGCGGGTCGCGGCCCGGCTCGGGTTCCGCGCGGCCAGCACCCTCGCCGACGCCCTGGAGATGGCGGGCGAGACGGTCGGCCGCAGCCCCAGCCTCACCTACCTGCACACGCCGCCGATGACGTTGGCGGACGTCCGATGAGCGGGGGCCGGATGAAACTGGTGGAGGAGATCCGGCTGCTGCGCCGCGGACGCGACTGGCGCGGCCGCGCCCCCGCACCGCGGTCCGCGCAGCCGTGGTCGGAGGGGCCGCGCACGCGGCCGTTCCCCACCGAGTGGGCACGCACGCCCCTCGCCGCCGCGGCCCGGACGGTCGCGTTCGACGGCGTGCTCCGAACCGTCACCTGGAGCCAGACCCGGCCCGAGATCCACGGCCTGGACCTCCTCGAAGGGCTGAAGGGCCCGGCCGTGTTCGTCGCCAACCACGCCAGCCACCTCGACACACCGCTCATCCTCGGGTCGCTGCCCGTCGAGGTGCGCCGCCGGGTCGCGGTCGCGGCGGCGGCCGACTACTTCTTCGACGCCCGCTGGCGCGCCGTCGCCACCGCGCTCACCTTCAACGCGTTCCCGATCGAGCGGCGCGGCGTCGAACGGTCCCTCGACCTCGCGTCCGAACTCGTCCAGGACGGGTGGAGCCTGCTCATCTACCCGGAGGGGACCCGGTCGCCGGACGGCTGGGCCCGCCGGTTCCGGATGGGCGCCGCGCTGATGTGCCGCGAGCACGGCATACCGGCCGTGCCGCTGGTGCTGCGCGGCACGTACCAGGCGATGCCGCGCGGAGGGTTCTGGCCGAAGCGCGGCCGCCCGGTCGTGTCCGTGCGGTACGGCCGGCCGCTCACCCCCGAGCCGGACGAGTCGACCGGCACGTTCAACGGCCGCCTTGAGGACGAGGTCGGCCGCCTGTGGGTCGAGCACGACGAGGGCTGGTGGGCGTCGATGCACTCCCCCGGCCGCCGCCGCGCCCCGCGCGGCCCGGACGCCTCTGAATGGCGCCGCAAATGGGAGTCCACGAGGCCGACGCCACCGTCCTCACGCCACCACCGCATCTGGCGCCGCTGACCCGCGCCCCACCGAGCACGGGTACCGCCGGCCAACGACGTCCGGCGGTGCCCGAATCCCTTCCCACCGGCTTTACGGCGGGGCACACTCCGAAAGTTGGCATGCTGCTGTCACTGGTGCGAGGAGCGGCCGACTTCACGGTCTTTGATATGGAGGTCGGCGAGACGGAATGCGTTGACCATCTTGAACCACGGGCCAGGGCCGTGTTCCTTGAGTTCCCGTTCAATGTCGCTCCACCGATGAACCACGCGGACCAGAGTCTCCCAGTTGCTCAGGTTCTGCTTGCCGCCGATGGCGAAAACCCTCAACCCATAATCGCTGTACAGCAAGGTCTTCGCATGCTTGTTGCGGATCTTCTTGTCGCGGGTGATGACGGCCAAGCCGAGCTCGGCGACGATCGGCATCCATTCATCGTCGAGCGCGCCGCAAGGAACCTCGGGGATCAGCCGATGTCCGGTGTGGATGACGTCCTGGCGGGCGATCGCCAGCACCTTGCCGAGTCCGAGGGACGTTTCATCGACGAAGAACCGTAGCCCGTCGGGGGCGGGGGCCATAGTGGGGGGCTTTCCTTCTCAGGCGGCGCGCCGACGCTGCTCGAAACGGATGGCGGCTTCGACTTGCGCCAATTCCAGGTCGTACATTTCCGCGATCCACTCGGGAGAGTCCCCGGCCTCGGTGAGATCGATGATGACCTCGGTAGGGACGGCTCTGACGACTGGATCGCCCGACGCCCTGAGCGGGTCGATGACCACCTGGGGGATGTCGGCCGCTGGATGCAGCATGGCGGCCCGCCCATCGTGGTACTTGACGGCGTCCATGAACTCCCGCACAGGCGCAGACAGCATGAGCTGCCCATTGCTGCCCAGACGCACCAACTGCAGATCTTCATCGAGGTCCACATCGGTCTGAATCCGAAGCACCACCTCCTGCCCTTCCGCCGAAATGAAAGGTGCCGACTTGGCCAAGGGGTAGTCCCCGAAGTGGTCGCGCAACTCGGCCACCACGGCACGCATCTTGTTGATGCGCACACCGGCGTCCCGATACTCCGACAGCAGCCGGGCTTCGACGAACTCTCCCCAGGTGACGACGGCGCCGCCCGTAGGGCTCAGGCGCACGATCGGCTCGTAGAACTGGCTGTTGCGCCAGTAGCCGTCGATCCAGCGGCGCGCGGTGCCCGACTTGAGACGCAGCAGACGATCAACCTGCGCCATGCCGTAGACAGGGCGATCCAGTAGGTCAACCACGCTCATACCGACACCTCCCTTCCGCCCTTACCCGGCCCGACGGCCATCATCGCATCCTCGCACGTAGGTCCGGCTGGAGCTCAGCATCGCACGGCATCTGACCAGGTCTGACCTGAGCGGCTCCCCGAACGGACGGCGATTTCCGAACTTAATAGCGCCAAACCGACAGCGCGCCGGTTCATGCGTCCATTTCCGGCCATGGCTTGACGCCCAGAGACGCGGAGGAGCGAGAGTTGCGCGGTGCGGTGGTGCCCCTTGGCCCCGGTACGGGACTGGTTCTCGCGGGTCAGGGTGAGATGACTTCGCCGAGGACGGCCTGGGTGACGTTGGGGAAGCAGTTGAAATAGGCGACCGTCTTCACGTGAGCAACCTCCGGGCTAGCACCCGCGTTCCGCAGTTCGTAGACACACGGCTGTGATCGCCGGCGAGTCGCCGCTGGTCAGCGCTGTGCGGCGCTGGTTTCCAGGGCTGGCAG
>NZ_JBICUT010000024.1:0-88975 GCF_043198445.1 Spirillospora sp. NPDC048823
GCCAGGATCAAACTCTCCATTAAGGCCACACGACCAACCAGAAAACAGAGGCGAACCCCCACAACCCGGCCGACCAAACCTTGGAAAACAATCCCGGCAATGAACCCAAAGGGTTCTTTGCCTCAAAGAAATCCCCACCACCCCAAAAAAAGGGGCGGCCACGGGGCGGCCCAGCCAAAAATGACCGAACCGATAAAGGCACTGGCTTTTAACACGCTGTTGAGTTCTCAAGAAACGGACACCCACCGCGCCGGACCCGCTTCCGCGTGTCCCGCCTCGGGGCAACCACTCCAGCCTACCCGATCCGTCCCGTTCATCCAACTTTGGGCGGTTCGCCCCTATACGTCCATTTCAGGCGAGACAGGTGTCCACCCGATGGGTTCGTAGAGGGTTCCCCTCGGGGCAAGGCCGCCTGCCGGCGTCCCGCTCCCCTGTGGGGCGTGTAGAACATTAGATCCGGCCGCCCGGGGCGTCAAATCGGCCTCGGCGAGCCCGAAACCCCAGTTCAGCCATGGTTTTCAAGACTCAAATCATGCCCGGGGATGCGTCCTCGTAACCGCACTGTGACGTGTATTTGCCGAAGTTTGCCCTCGCCATGGCGACCGTCCACCCGGACGACCCGGGCGGACGGTCGCCGGCGGTTCAGGACGCGGTCACTTCGACGCCGCCCACGTTGCGCTTGCCGCGTCGCAGGACGAGGAAGCGGCCGTGGAGGAGGTCGGCGGCCGCCGGTGCGGCGTCCTCCGACTCGACCTTGGCGTTGTTGAGGTAGGCGCCGCCCTGGGCGATCGCGCGGCGCGCCTCGGACTTGCTCTTGCACAGGCCGGACGCCGCCAGAAGATCCACCACGGTCGGCAGCTCCCCGGGAGGGAGTTCCGTGCGGGGCACCTCGGCGAGCGCGGCCTGCAGGGTCCGTTCGTCCAGCTCCTCAAGGGCGCCCTGACCGAACAGGGCGCGGGAGGCGGCCATGACCCGGACGGTCTCGTCCGCGCCGTGGAGGAGCGTGGTCATCTCCTCGGCGAGCGCTCGCTGCGGGGCGCGGGCGGCGGGACGGTCGGCGCCCTGCTTGATCAGGTCCTCGATCTCCTCCCGGGGACGGAAGCTGAAGACCTTGAGGTAGTTCTCCACGTCCCGGTCGTCGGCGTTGACCCAGAACTGGTAGAACGCGTACGGCGAGGTCAGCTCGGGGTCGAGCCAGTAGGTCTCGCCGCCCGCGGTCTTGCCGAACTTGGAGCCGTCCGCCTTGGTGAGCAGCGGTGTGGTCAGCGCGTGCGCGCTGCCGCCCTCGACGCGGCGGATCAGGTCGGCGCCCGCGGTCAGGTTGCCCCACTGGTCGCTGCCGCCCGTCTGCAGCCGGCACCCGTACCGCCGGTACAGCTCCAGGAAGTCCATCGACTGGAGCAGGACGTAGCTGAACTCGGTGTAGCTCATGCCGGTGCTGTCGAGACGGGCCTTGACCGTCTCGCGGGCCAGCATCCGGTTGACGGGGAAGTGCTTGCCGACGTCGCGCAGGAACTCGATGGCCGTCATGGGGCCGGTCCAGTCCAGGTTGCTGACCATCGTCGCGCCCGTCGGGCCCTCATCGAAGTCGAGGAACTTCGACACCTGGCCGCGGATCCGCTCGACCCAGCCGGCGACGGTCTCCTCGGAGTTCAGGACGCGTTCGGCGCTCTTGCCGCTCGGGTCGCCGATGAGGCCGGTGGCGCCGCCGACGAGTCCCAGGGGCCGGTGCCCCGCCTGCTGGAAGCGCCGCAGCACGAGGATCTGGATCAGGTTGCCGAGGTGCAGCGAAGGGGCCGTCGGGTCGAAACCGCAATAGAGCGTGACCGGTCCCGCGGCGAGCAGCGCCCGCAGTTCGTCCAGATCGGTGGACTGCGCGATCAGGCCGCGCCACGCGAGATCGTCCAGGATGTCGGTCACGGTCTCCCTCGTCTCCGGCTTGCTGTCCGTTCGCCCACCGGATTGCCCGGCGGGCATATGTCACGCCAACGATATTCAACGCCCGCCCCGGGTGGCGGCGAGCGGGAACGACCGGGCCGCGCGGCCGGCTCAGTCGTCCGCGGTGATCTTCTTCCGCTGCCGCGGGACGTGCGGCCGGTAGGGGGAGACGGTGGGGTCGCCGTCGAGCCAGAAGCGCCACGGGACCTCCTTGGCGCCGCTCACCCCGGTGCGCGGACCCGTTCTGATGAGGTCGCGGCCGGCGGGTTCACCCGGATGGACGGTCAGCGGCCCCCCGGGCGCGCAGACGTCGAGGCCGTTCTGCTCGCGGGCGATGCCGAGCGCCTGGCAGAGGCGGGCGGGGCCCCGGGCCAGGTCGCGGACGGTGGAGCGCGCGCGGCGGGCCCGCGCCGTCTCCTCCCCCGCGATGATCTCGCCCGCGCGGAGCAGCACCGCCATGGACGTCCCGTCCGGCCCGCACACGAGGTTCATGCAGAAATGCATGCCGTAGGTGAAGTAGACGTAGACGTGGCCGGGCGGCCCGAACATCACGGCGTTGCGCGCCGTCTTCCCCCGGTAGGCGTGGGACGCGGGGTCCAAGGGGCCCGCGTACGCCTCGACCTCGGTGAGCCTGACCGCGACCTCGCCCTCGGGCGTGCGGTGCCTGAGCACCTGCCCGAGAAGCGAGGGCGCCACCTCGTCGACCGGGCGGTCGAAGAAGTCCCGTGGCAGCAACGCTCCGCTCATCGCCTCACCTTATGGCGGCCCATGGCCGCCCTTGACCGAACCCGTGGATCACCCTGGAGCGGTAGGCGGGTCAGGAGTCGGCGCCGCTGGCCCAGGCGGCGTGCTCGTCGACCTGGGTGCGCAGCGCGCCGATCTGCTCGCGGACGCGTTCGGGGGCGGTGCCGCCGTACGCCTTCCGCGACGCCAGGGCGCCCTTGACGTTGAGGACTTCACGGACGTCCGGCGTCAGGTGCGGCGACACCTTGCCGAGTTCCTCGTCGGTCAGGTCGTCGAAGTCCTTGTCGTTGACCTGGCACCAGACGACGAGGTGCCCGACGACCTCGTGGGCGTCGCGGAACGCCACGCCGCGGCGGACGAGGAGTTCGGCGAGGTCGGTGGCGAGCGCGAAGCCGTCCGGTGCGAGGGCCTCCAGGCGCTCGGTGTTGACCCGCATGGTCGCGATCAGCCCGGACATGGCGGGCAGGACGAGCAGCAGCGTCTCGACGGCGTCGAACGCGCCCTCCTTGTCCTCCTGCAGGTCGCGGTTGTAGGTGAGGGGCAGGCCCTTGAGGGTGGTGAGGAGACCGACGAGGTGGCCGATGAGGCGGCCGGCCTTGCCGCGCGCCAGCTCGGCGACGTCGGGGTTCTTCTTCTGCGGCATGATCGACGACCCGGTGGCGTAGGTGTCGTCCATCTCGATCCAGCGGAACTCCTGCGACGCCCAGAGGCAGATCTCCTCGCCGAGGCGCGACAGGTGGACGCCGATCAGCGCGGCGGCGAAGAGGAACTCGGCGACGAAGTCGCGGTCGGCGACGGCGTCCATGGAGTTGGGCGCGGCGGCGTCGAAGCCGAGTTCGGCGGCGGTGGCCTGCGGGTCCAGCGGCAGGGACGAGCCGGCGAGGGCGCCGGAGCCGAGCGGGGAGATCGCGGCGCGCTTGTCCCAGTCGCGGAGGCGCTCGACGTCGCGGGTGAGGGGCTGGACGTGCGCGAGGAGCTGGTGGGAGAACAGCACGGGCTGCGCGTGCTGGAGGTGGGTCATGCCGGGCGCGGCGACGCCGAGGTTGTGCTCGGCCTGCGCGATCAGCGCGGTCTCCAGCTCCACCAGGCGGGAGACGATCTGGCGGGCGTGGTCGCGCAGGTAGAGGCGCAGGTCCGTGGCGACCTGGTCGTTGCGGCTGCGGCCGGCGCGCAGCTTGCCGCCGAGGGCGCCGAGCCGCTCCAGCAGGCCGCGTTCGAGGGCGGTATGGACGTCCTCGTCGGCGACGGCGGGACGGAACTCACCGGTCCGGCACGCCTCCTCGAGGTCGTCCAGGGCACCGAGCATGCGGGTCAGCTCGTCGTCGGTGAGCAGCCCCGCCCGGTTGAGGACGCGGGCGTGCGCGCGCGAGCCCATCAGGTCGTAGGGGGCGAGCCGCCAGTCGAACTGGACGCTCACCGAGAGCCGCGCGAGCGCGTCCGACGGGCCGCCCTCGAACCGGCCGCCCCACAGCCGTGTCGGTGCCTTGGTCACAGAGATTCCTTTTCTTCCCACCGCTGAACGTCGTCTTCCATCTCACCACGCCGGAACGTGTGCGCACGGCATGGGACGCCGCGTGCGCGGCGTCCCACACACACGGCCCCACACACGCGGCGTCCCCACGGTACTGCCGCGTCCCGTCGCCGGGGCCGCCTCAGACGTCCCGGTCCCGCTTCGCGGCGATCTTGCTGGGGAGGCTCCACAGTTCGACGAAGCCCTTGGCGAGACTCTGGTCGAAGGTGTCGCCGGTGTCGTAGGTGGCGAGGTCGTGGCTGTAGAGGGACGCGTCGCTGCGCCGGCCGGTGACGACGGCGCGGCCGCCGTGCAGGGTCAGCCGGACGTCGCCGGACACGTGCTTCTGCGCGTCGGCGATGAACGCGTCCAGGGAGTCCTTCAGCGGCGAGAACCACAGGCCGTCGTAGACGAGCTCGCCCCACCGCTGGTCGACGGACCGCTTGAAGCGGGCGAGGTCGCGTTCGACGGTGACGTTCTCCAGTTCCATGTGCGCGGCGATGAGCGCGATCCCGGCGGGCGCCTCGTAGACCTCGCGGCTCTTGATGCCGACGAGCCGGTCCTCGACCATGTCGATGCGTCCGACGCCCTGGGCGCCGGCGCGCCGGTTCAGCTCGGCGATGACCTGGTACGGGGTGAGCGGGCGGCCGTCGAGCGCGACGGGCACGCCGGCGGCGAAGGTGATGACGACCTCGTCGGCCTCGCGCGGCTCCGCGGGGTCGGCGGTGTAGTCGTAGACGTCCTCGATGGGCCCGTTCCAGATGTCCTCCAGGAACCCGGTCTCGACGGCCCGGCCCCACAGGTTCTGGTCGATGGAGTACGGGGACTTGGCGGACACGTCGATGGGCAGGCCCTTGTCCTCGGCGAACGCGATCGCCTTGTCCCGCGTCCAGGCGAAGTCGCGGGCGGGCGCGATGACCTTCAGGTCGGGGTTGAGGGCGGACAGGCCCGCCTCGAAGCGGACCTGGTCGTTGCCCTTGCCGGTGCAGCCGTGCGAGACGGTGGTGCCGCCGAACTCGCGGGCGGCCGACACCAGGTGCTTGACGATCAGCGGCCGGGACAGCGCGGACACCAGCGGGTAGCGGTCCATGTAGAGGGCGTTGGCCTGCATGGCGGGGACGCAGAAGTCCGCGGCGAACTCCTCCTTGGCGTCCACGACGACGGCCTCGGCCGCGCCGCAGGCGAGTGCCCGCTTGCGGATGGTGTCGAGGTCCTCGCCGCCCTGGCCGACGTCGACGGCCACCGCGATGACCTCCCCGCCGGTCTGCTCGGCGAGGAACGGGATGGCGACGGAGGTGTCCAGGCCCCCGGAGTACGCGAGTACGACGCGCTCGCTCATGGTCTTGTCTCCTGTGCGAAGTGTGAGTGTGTGAAGTTTCGGTGTTCTGGCTGGGACCGGGCCGGGCGGCCCTAGCTTCGTCGTTCGCGTCCGTTGGTCAGCCGCAGGAGCGCCTCCGCGACGCCGTCCCCGCCGTGCGGGTCGCGGGCGATGACGAGGATGGAGTCGTCGCCCGCGACGGTCCCGAGGATCGTCGGCCATTCGGCGTGGTCGATCGCCGAGGCCAGGTACTGCGCGGCCCCCGGCGGGGTCCGCACCATGACCAGGTTGGCCGACGCCTCGGCCGAGACGAGCAGCTCCGCGGCGAGCCGGGAGAGCCGTCCGGTGAAGGTCTCGGCGGTGCCCGTGCGGGCCCGCCGGATCCGCTCGCCGCCCTCTCCGGGGACGGCGTAGATCAGGCTGCCGTCGTCGGCGCGCAGTTTCACCGCGCCGATGTCGACCAGGTCGCGCGACAGCGTGGCCTGGGTGACGTCGACGCCCTCGTCCGCGAGGAGCTTGGCGAGCTCGCCCTGCGAGTGGACGGGGTGCCGCGTCAGCAGCTCGATCACCCGGGCGTGCCGGGCGGCCTTGGTCATGGGGGTCGTCACCGGGACCGCTCCAGCAGCCAGACGAGCAGCGCCTTCTGGGCGTGCAGCCGGTTCTCCGCCTCGTCCCACACCCGGCTCCGCGGCCCGTCGAGGACGGACGCGGCGATCTCCTTGCCGCGGTAGGCGGGCAGGCAGTGCAGGACGATCGCGTCGGCGGCGGCGAGGGCGAGCAGGTCCTCGGTCACGGCGTACGGCTCGTAGAGCGAGGTGTCCTTGCCGTCCTGCCCCATCGACACCCAGGTGTCGGTGGCGAGGACGTCGGCCCCGGCGGCGGCCTCGCCGGCGTCGTCGGTGACGGTCACGGACCCGCCGGTCGAGGCGGCGATCTCGGTGGCGCGGGCGACGACGGCCGGGTCGGGAGGCAGGGACGCCGGGGCGCCGATCCGGACGTGCATCCCGGCGGTCGCGCCGCCGAGGAGGTAGGAGTGGGCCATGTTGTTGGCGCCGTCGCCGAAGTAGGCGAGGGCGGCGCCCGCGAGGCCGCCCTTGGCCTCCCGGACGGTCTGCAGGTCGGCGAGGACCTGGCAGGGGTGGAACTCGTCGGTGAGGGCGTTGACGACGGGGACGGTGGTGCCGTCCGCCATCTCGTCGATGCGCCGCTGCCCGGCCGTCCGCCACACGATGGCGCCGACCTGGCGTTCCAGGACGCGGGCGGTGTCGGCGATGGGCTCGCCGCGGCCGAGCTGGCTCGTTCCCGCGTCCATGACGAGGGGGTTGCCGCCCAGTTCGGCGATGCCGACGGTGAACGAGATCCGGGTCCGGGTGGACGGCTTGTCGAACAGGACCGCGACGGACCGCGGACCCTCCAGGGGCCGGAACCCGAACCGGTCCTTCTTGACCCGGGCGGCCAGGTCGAGGACCTCGGCCTGCTCGGCGGGAGTGAGGTCGTCGTCGCGCAGGAAGTGCCTTGTCATGGCCGGCTCCGTCATGGTCGGTCCCCCTGTCCCGGGGAGGCGGCGTCGAGGATCGCGGGGAACGCGGCGGTGAACGACCGCGCCTGCCCGGCGGTGAGGATGAGCGGCGGCGCGATCCGCAGCGCGTCCGGCTGGAGCGCGTTGACGAGGAAGCCGGCGTCGCGGGCGGCGGCCTCCGCGGCGGGGGCGTGCGGCCCGGTGAGGACGACGCCCCGCCAGAGCCCGCGGCCCCGCACCCCGGCGAGCAGCGGATGGTCGATGGCGTCGAGGCCGGCGGTGAGGGTCTCCCCCACCGCGATCGCGTTGGCGAGCAGGCCGTTCTTCTCGATCGTGGTGAGGACGGCGAGGGCGGCGGCGGCGCCGACGGGGTTCCCTCCGAACGTGCTGCCGTGGTCGCCCTTCGCGAACAGGGCGCCGTGCGGGCCGAACGCGACGCACGCGCCGATCGGCAGGCCCCCGCCGAGGCCCTTGGCGAGCGTGATCACGTCCGGTCTGGCGTTCTCGTGCTCGAACGCGAACCACGTGCCGGTCCTGCCGATCGCGGACTGGATCTCGTCGGCGACGAACAGCGCGCCCGTGGCGTCGCAGATCTCGCGGACGGCGGCGAAGTACCCGTCCGGCGGCGGGACGACCCCGGCCTCGCCCTGCGTGGGCTCCAGGAAGACCGCCGCGCAGTCCTCGTCCACCGCGTCCTTCAGAGCAGCGGCGTCACCGTAGGGGACGAACCGGACGTCGATCCCGAACGGGCCGAACGGCTCCCGGATCGACGCCTTGCCCGTCAGGGACAGCGCCCCCAGGGTCCGGCCGTGGAAGCCGTTCTCCGCCGCGACGACGTACGGCCGCCCGTTCGCCTTGCCGTACTTGATGGCGAGTTTGAGCGCGCACTCGTTGGCCTCGGTGCCGCTGTTGGCGAGGAACACCCTGCCGTCGCCGCCCAGCAGCTCCAGCAGCCGCTCGGCGAGCAGCACCTCCGGTTCGTGCAGGAACAGGTTGGACGAATGCGCCAGCGTCGCGACCTGCGCCGACACCGCCTCGACGAGGGCGGGGTGGCCGTGCCCGAGCGAGGTGACCGCGATCCCGGCGATCAGGTCGAGGTACTCGCGGCCGTCGGCGTCCCACACCCGGCAGCCCTCACCGCGCGCCAGCGCCACCGGCGGGACGCCGTAGTTCGGCATGAACGCGGCCTCGAACCGCTCCCTGAGCTCGGCACCGGTCATGACGCCTCCTCCGCGGGGGCGCCCGGGAGGCTCGGCAGCACCATCGTTCCGATCCCTTCGTCGGTGAAGATCTCCAGCAGCAGCGAGTGCAGGACGCGGCCGTCCAGGACGTGGGCCTGCGGGACGCCGCCGCGCACGGCCGTCAGGCACGCCTCCATCTTGGGGACCATCCCCGCCGACAGCTCCGGCAAAAGTACGGCCAGCTCATCGGTGGTGAGGCTGTCGATCACGTCGTCGCTGCCGGGCCAGTCGGCGTACAGGCCCTCGACGTCGGTCAGCACGACCAGTTTCGCCGCGTCCAGCGCGACGGCCAGCGCGGCGGCGGCCGTGTCGGCGTTGACGTTGTAGACCTCGCCCCCGTCGCCGCGCGCGATGCTGGAGATCACCGGGACCCGGCCGTCGTCCAGCAGCGCGCGGACGGCGCCGACCTGCACCTCGACGATCTCGCCGACCTGGCCGATGTCGACGGGCGCGCCGTCCACCACCGCGTGCTTGCGCTCGGCGGTGAACAGGTTCGCGTCCTCGCCGGACATGCCGACCGCGAACGGCCCGTGCCGGTTGATCAGCCCGACGACGTCCCGCTGAACCTGGCCGGTCAGCACCATCCGGACGACCTCCATGGCCTCCGGCGTGGTCACCCGCAGCCCGGCGGTGAACGTCGAGTCGATGCCGTTGCGGGCCAGCGCCGCGTTGATCTGCGGGCCGCCGCCGTGCACGATCACCGGCTTCAGCCCGGCGTAGCGCAGGAACACGATGTCCTCGGCGAACGAGTGCCGCAGCGCTTCGTCCGTCATCGCGTGCCCGCCGTACTTGATCACGACGGTCTTGCCGTGGAACCGCTCCAGCCACGGCAGCGCCTTGATCAGCGTCTCGGCCTTGGACAGGACGCCGGCCCTGTTCTGGCGCATCTCCGCGCCGGAGGTGATGGCGCTCATGTCGAGTACGCCGAGTTCTCGTGGACGTAGTCGGCCGTGAGGTCGGTCGTCCAGACGGTCGCGCTGTGCGGGCCCGCCGCGAGGTCGACGGTGATCGTCACGTCGCGGGGGCGCAGGTCGACCTTGTCGCGGTCGTCGCCGACCGAGCCGTTCCGGCACACCCACACGCCGTTGATCGCGACGTTGAGGTGGTCCGGCTCGAACACCGCGTCGGTGGTGCCGGCCGCCGCCAGCACCCGGCCCCAGTTCGGGTCCTCGCCGTGGATGGCGCACTTGAGCAGGTTGTTGCGGGCGATGGAGCGTCCGACGGTGACCGCGTCGCCGCCGGACGCGGCGCCGACGACCTCGATCGCGATGGCCTTGGACGCGCCCTCGGCGTCCACGAGGAGCTGCCGGGTGAGGTCGCCGCACACGTCGGTGAGCAGAGCGGTGAACTCCTCCTCGTCCGGGGTGGTCCCGGCGGCGCCGGAGGCCAGCAGCAGGACGGTGTCGTTGGTGGACATGCAGCCGTCGGAGTCGAGCCGGTCGAGGGTGACCGAGGTGGCCGCCCGCAGCGCCCGGTCCAGCGTCTCCGCGGGCAGGTCGGCGTCGGTGGTGATGACGCAGAGCATGGTGGCCAGGGACGGGGCGAGCATGCCGGCGCCCTTCGCCATCGCGCCGATCATGTAGCCGCCGGCGCCCTGCCGGAAGGAGATCTTGGCGACGGTGTCGGTGGTGCGGATCGCGTCGGCGGCGGCGAGGCCGCCGTCCCCGCGCGACAGTTCGGCGGCGGCCTTGTCGACGCCGGGCAGCAGCAGGTCCATCGGAAGCCGCTCGCCGATGAGGCCGGTGGAGCAGACCGCCACCTCGCCGGCCGAGTCGTCCAGGAGCCCGGCGACCTTCTCGGCGGTGGCGTGGGCGTCCTGGAATCCGGGGGCGCCGGTGCAGGCGTTGGCGCCGCCGGCGTTCAGCACGACGGCGTGGACGCGGCCGCCTTTGAGCACCTGCTCCGACCACAGGACGGGCGCGGCCTTCACGCGGTTGCGGGTGAAGACGCCGGCCGCGGCGCGCGACGGCCCGTCGTTGACGACGAGGGCCAGGTCGCGGTTCCCGCTGTCCTTGAGTCCGGCGACGACGCCGGCGGCGCGGAAGCCCCGGGGGGCGGTGACGCTCAAGGGGACACTCCGATCGTGGTGAGCCCGAGTTCTTCCGGGAGGCCGAGGGCGATGTTGGCGCTCTGCACC
Organism: Spirillospora sp. NPDC048823; assembly: GCF_043198445.1. Classification (NCBI taxonomy): domain Bacteria; kingdom Bacillati; phylum Actinomycetota; class Actinomycetes; order Streptosporangiales; family Thermomonosporaceae; genus Spirillospora; species Spirillospora sp. NPDC048823. The sequence continues at coordinate 10,408 of NZ_JBICUT010000024.1, forward strand.
GCTCCGCCCGCGGTTCCCTTGGCGAGGTTGTCGACGGCCGCGACCACGACGATGCGCCCGGCGTCCTCGTCGAGGACGGCCTGGACGAGGACGGTGTTCGCGCCGAGGGTCATGGACGTGGCGGGCCACCGGCCCTCGGGCAGCAGCCCGAGGAACGGCTCGCCCGCGTACGCCTCGTCATAGGCGGCGCGCACGGCCGCGGCGGTCACGCCGGGGCGGGCCTTGGCCGTGCAGGTGGCGAGGATGCCGCGGCTCATCGGCGCGAGCGTCGGGGTGAACGACACCGTGACCGGCTCTCCCGCGACCGCGCTCAGGTTCTGGATCATCTCGGGTGTATGCCTATGCGCGCCGCCGGCGGCGTACGCGGAGACCGAGCCCATGACCTCGCTGCCCAGCAGGTGCGGTTTGAGTGCCCGGCCGGCGCCGGAGGTGCCGGACGCGGCGACCACGACGGCGTCGGGTTCGGCGAGCCCGGCGGCGAACGCCGGGAACAGCGCGAGGGTGACCGCCGTCGGGTAGCAGCCGGGGACGGCGACGCGCTTGGCGGAGCGCAGCACGTCCCGCTGCCCGGGCAGTTCGGGGAGCCCGTAGGGCCAGGTGCCCGCGTGGGGCGTCCCGTAGAACTTCTCCCAGTGGGCCGGGTCGGTGAGCCGGTGGTCGGCGCCGCAGTCGATGACCAGCACGTCCTCGCCGATCTGCTCGGCGATCTCCGCGGATCTGCCGTGCGGCAGCGCCAGGAACACGACGTCGTGGCCGGCGAGCGCGGCGGGGGTGGTCTCGGCCAGGACGCGCCCGGCCAGAGATCGCAGGTGGGGCTGGTGCGCGCCCAGTTCGGTGCCCGCGTTGGAGCCCGCCGTCAGCGCGCCGATCTCGAACTCTGGATGTCCCGCGAGGATGCGCAGCAGCTCGCCGCCCGCGTAACCGCTGGCGCCGGCGACCGCCGTCCGGATTCCCATGTCCACTCTGCCCTTCGGAAGCAATAGGCAAGAGTATGCATGAGGTCGGATTTCTATTCAACACTGGCACCCCCTCTTCCCACCTGCTGAGACGAGTGCCGTACCGGGACGACCGGGTCAGCGGCGGGCGCCGGGGCCCGTGATGCGGACGTCGCCGCGGGTGGTCACCACGAAGACCTGCCAGTTGTAGTAGGCGTAGTAGGCGCGCGGGTCCTCCCTCATCCGGCGCGCGTGCCGCTGCACCGCCTCGACGTAGAGCGGGGTCGGGTTGTAGGCGTGGAGCGCCTGCCGGTAATCGTCCGGTGCACCGGAGGACTTCAGGTAGTTGGCGGCGCCCATCACCGCGTCGCGCGGGTCGCGGATGTCGCCGTCCATCCCGTACTGCCGCCAGGTGGCGGGCATGAACTGCATGGGCCCCTGCGCACCCGCCCAGCTCGGCGACCTCACCCGCCCGTACTTCGTCTCCACCAGCATGATCGCGGCCAGGACCTGCCAGTCGACGCCGAACCGCTTCCCGGCGTCCTCGAAGTGCTTCAGCAGCACACCGGCCGGCGGCGGCTCCTCGGTGCGGAACTTGCCGAGGTCGTCCGCCGGCTTCGCCAGCTCGAGCAGTTTGCGGACGGCCGTCACGTCGTCGCGCGTTTGACCGGCGACCGCCTCCGGCAGCCGCGCCACCGTACGCCGTTCGAGGCCGCGGTCCTTGGCCAGCACCCGGTAGAGCCGCTGCTGCCGCAGGGCCAGGTGGACGACCGCGGCGGGCGGCCCGGTCCGGCGCGGGTCGCCGCGCAGCCACTCGTCCACGGCGGGGCCGAGGGCCCGGTGCGTCCGGTTCAGGTCCTCGGCCAGCCCCCGCGGGTCCTTCGCGAGCGTGCCGTTGGGCTCGGGAAGGGGCGATGCCGACGGGGACGCGCCTCGCGGCGCGGGCGTCCGCTCGCGCCCGCCGTCTCCTCCTCCGCCGCATCCGGCGGCGGCCAGGACCAGGGCGGCGGCCAGGGCGCCGGATCGCCGTTTCGACATCCAGATCATTCAGGCGACGATGCCCATCCCGGGGACGGCGGTCAACACCCGGCTCGAGGACGAGGGACCGTCAACCAAGGTTGACATTCCCTCTGTCAACTTACATTGACATCATGGATCACAGGTATTTAGATGCCTAAAGATTTGCTCTCTAACCATCGGCCATCTAACATCCTCGCCATGGAGAACCTCGGCTTCCATGACCTGAAGGCCTTCCCGTCCATGGAGGAGTGGCCGATCGGCCGGCTGTTCGGCCTGGCCTCACGGCTGTCCGGCCCCGCCGTGTGGCGGATCATCGAGAGGCACGGCATCAGCCCGACCGGGTTCTTCCTGCTGCGGCTGCTCATCGTCGAGGACGGGATGCGTCCCGGAGAGGTCGCCAAGCGGCTCCTCGTCACCCCGGCGACCGTCACCTCGGTGGCCGACACGCTGGAGCGCAACGGACACGTCAGGCGTGAGCGCTCCTACCGGGACCGGCGCGGCGTGATGCTGCGCATCACCGACTCCGGCCGGCGGCTGCTCGCCGAGAAGTCCCAGCCCATCGGCAAGGACCTGGCCCGGCTCTACGACGTCGTGGACGAGGGCGACGAGGCGGCCGTCCGCAGGTTCCTGCTCAACCTGATCAAGCAGTTCGAGACCCACCCCCACGAAGAGGAAGCGGAGGGAGACGGCGCATGACCGAACCCCCGGAAGCCGCCGTTCGCACGGTCGGGCTGGAGAAGACCTATCCCGCCTCCGGGCCGCGCCCCGAGGTGCCCGCCGTCCAGGGCATCGACCTGGACGTCCCGCGCGGCGGGACCAGCTGAAGGCCGGCGCGGGCGCCGACACGGTCATCACCGTGGCCTACGACGCCGCGGTCCCGGAGCGGATCCGGGCCCTCGCCGACCGGGCCGGCATCAGCAAGGTCGAGATCAACGACGGCCAGGTGCGCGTGTTCGCCGCCGAACCCGACGGGCTGCTCGGCGAGCTGGTCACGATCGGCTCCAGGGCCGCCCCCGCCGTGCTCGCCCCGCCGCCCCCGGCGCGCGCGACACTCCCCCGAACGTTCGCCGCGATGATGGCGCGCGAAGCACGGGTCATGCGCAAGAACTTCCTGTCGACGTTCGTCCGGGTGCTGGTGCAGCCGGTCATGTTCGTCTTCGTGTTCGCCTACGTCCTGCCGAAGCTCGGCGGCGGCGCGATGGCCGGCGGTACCGGCGGGCCGACGTTCGCGCACATGCCGGTGTGGGCGTTCCTGCTGGCCATCGTCGGCGGGACGGTCCTGCTGACGTGGGCCGCGACCCGCACCTTCACCAAGCGCGTCCTGCCCTAGCGCTTCCCGACCCGGTCCTTCCCGACCTAGCGCTTCCCGACCTGAGAAGGAGCGGAGCCCGGGGGTTTTGCCATCCCCCGGGCCCCTGGGTTACCGCCCAATTCGCACGCCGGCACATGGATGGACGCGGATCAGTCTCAGACCGTCGCGCGTTTCCATTACGCCATCGCCCCATGAGCGGGGCGAGCCGGACTCGAACCGGCATCTCGACGGTTTCCGTCCACGTCCGTGTGATCCGGCGATCGGCGGTGAATGCTGAGTCTGGAGCGAGAATCTGAGTTTGAGCGGGCGGCTGCCTCTACCGGTTGGGCCACCCCGGCACGCGTGCCGGGGGCGGGATTCGAACCCGCACTGACGCTCACCCTGATCAGCTTCGGCTTCAGCTTCAGCTTGCGCTCCTCGCGCACCCCCCGCGCCACGGCGGGGGGATCCTATTGAGTTGTGCCGGACGGTCCCGTCCGGTCAGGCGAACAGGTAGCCGAAGACCGCCTCGCCGACACGCTGGTCGGTGACCTCGGTCCCGTTGGCCTCCTCGCGGGCGAACTTGACCGCGTCCTGCAGCCTCTCCACGCGGCCGAGCAGCTCGTTGACCCGCCTGGCCGGGAGCGCGCCGGAGAACTTCACCGTCGTCCACGTGCCGACGGCGATGTCCTCGTAGTACACCTCCACCTGGGCGGGGTGGTTCTCGGTCGCCTCCGCCTTCACATGGTTGCGCGGGACCTTCTTGGTCTTCACGGTGCGGACGGCCTCGGTCCGCCACACGTCGGTGGACGGGTCGAACGTCCACGTCTCGGCGGCGTCCAGCACCGGCAGCTTCTTGACGAAGGTGTGCAGGTCCTTGAGCTGCTTCTCCAGGAAGAGCAGGTAGGAGACCGGCACGTCGCGCAGGAGCGTCGTGCCGTCCACCGTCACGTCGGCGCGGGCGGTGCAGTTGGCCCAGTCCTTGGTGGCGGTGACGTCGAACAGCCGCGTCAGCGAGCCCGTCACGTCCCGCAGGACGTCGTCGACCTGGACCTGGACCCGGGTGGACTCGGCCGGCAGCTGCTCTCCCTCCTCGTCCTTCGGCTGGTAGGTCCGCGAGATCCCCGACAGAAGCGGAGCCTTCTGGACCGAATGATGCGCGGCGGTCAGGTCCTGGAAGGACTTGCTCTTCACGCCCTTCTCGACCGCGATGATCTGATTGAGCTTCGTCGGCACCCCGTTCACTCCCCTCGATGCGAGCATGACGGTAACAGGCAACTGATCGCGATATCACCGCATTTTCCTTACATCGGGTCGACCTCGGTCAGGCCCGTGGTGCGGTCCATGCGCAGCCACCGGGTCATGTCGAGCGTGCGCAGGAACGGCACGTCGTGGCTGACCACGATGAGCGCGCCCTCGTAGGCCGCGAGAGCCTGGGCGAGCTGCGCGGCGCTCGCGATGTCGAGGTTGTTCGTCGGCTCGTCCAGCATCAGAAGCTGCGGGGCCGGCTCGGCGAGCAGCAGCGACGCCAGCACGGCGCGGAACCGCTCGCCGCCCGACAGCGTCCCGGCCCGCTGCTCGGCGCGCGCGCCGCGGAACAGGAACCGCGCCAGCCCGGCCCGGACGTCGTTCACCGGGGCGGATGGCGCGGCGGCCCGGACGTTGCCGAGCACGCTCAGGTCCTCGTCGAGGACGTCGAGCCGCTGCGGCAGGTACCGGACCCCGTCCACACCGATCCTGACGACCGCTCCGTCCGGGACGCGGTCGCCGGTGAGCGCCCGGAGCAGGGTGGTCTTGCCCGACCCGTTCGGGCCGGTCAGCGCGATCCGCTCCGGTCCCCGGACGATGAGCTCCGTCAGGGTGGCGGGCTCCGGTTCCGGTGCGGCGAGGCCGGTCACGGCCGCGACCGTCCGCCCGGCCGGCACCCGCGTGGCGGGCAGTTCGATCCGGATCCCGGCGTCCTCGCGGACCGCCTCCTCCGCGTCGGTGAGGCGGGTGCGTGCGTCGGCGAGGCGCTCTTCGTGCATGATGCGGTGCTTGCCCGCGGACTCCTGCGCCTGCCGCTTGCGCGCCCCCATGATGATCTTCGGCTCGCGCTTCTGCTCGTACATCTTGTTGCCGTAGCGCTTGCGGCGGGCGAGCTTGACGTGCGCCTCCTCCAGTTCGCGTTTCTGCCGCCGCAGGTCGGTCTCGGCGGCCCGGACCGTCCGCTGCGCGGCCTCCCTCTCCACCGCGAGCAGCTCCTCGTAGGCGGACAGGCCGCCGCCGAACGACCGGATCGCGCCGTCGCGCAGGTCGGCGATCTCATCGACGCGGTCGAGCAACTCCCGGTCGTGGCTGACGACGACCAGCACGCCCGTCCAGGACTCCACCGCGTCGTACAGGCGGTGCCGCGCGTCCAGGTCGAGGTTGTTGGTCGGCTCGTCCAGCAGCAGGACGTCCGGGCGGGCGAGGAACCGCGCCGCGAGCCCGACCATCACCGCCTCGCCGCCCGACAGCGCCGGGACGGCGCGGTCCAGGCCGAGGTGGTCGAGGCCGAGGCGGTCGAGCTCGGCGCGGGCGCGTTCCTCGACGTCCCAGCCGTCACCGACGGCGGTGAAGTTCTCCTCGGTGGCCTCGCCGCGCTCGATGGCGTGCAGAGCGGCGCGGGTCCCGCTGATGCCGAGCAGGTCCGAGACCGTGGCCGCGCCGTCGAGGACGAGGTTCTGCGGCAGGTGGCCGATCTCCCCCTCGACGCTCACGGTCCCCGATCCGGGACGCAGCTCCCCGGCGATGATCTTCAGGAGGGTGGACTTGCCGGAGCCGTTGACGCCGATCAGCCCGGTCCGGCGGGTACCGAACGCGGCGTCCAAGCCGTCCAGGACGACGGTGCCGTCGGCCCATGCGAACGACAGGTCCGAACACACGATGGCAGAAGACATAAAGGTGGCCTCCATGGGTGATGAGCAGGTGCGGAACACATGGAGACACCGCGGGAACGCGCAACGCGCCGACGGGCACGAGAAAGCCCGGCGGGATGAGAGCCCACACTGAGGTCACGTACGCGGGCCGGTGGACGGCCACTGCGCGGTGTCGGACCTCAGATCCTCAATGGACTCCCCTGCCGGGCGGCGATGTGACGCGGTCGAGACTACCCGATCCACTATCGCAACACAAGTAGCGTTAAGAGATTTCCCGGTGGACTCACCCCCGGGCCGCCCGGCATCCGGCTCGTGTCCGCCGTCCGCCGCGGCGGACGCCTCGACCACGCGGGCTGAGACACGGACGTGCCCCGGACCCGCGGCGGGTCCGGGGCACGTCCGCGGATGTCAGGCGCCTCGGAGGACGGCGCCGGTGCGGTCGGACGCGGCCGCCACGGCGGCGGCGCGGGCCTGCGACGCCTCCTCGGCGGTGAGGGTGCGGTCCGACGCGCGGAACCGCAGGGAGTAGGCCAGGGACTTGCGGCCCTCGCCGACCTGCTCACCGGTGTAGACGTCGAACAGCCGGATCGCCTCCAGCAGGTCGCCGGCGCCGTCGCGCAGCGCCGACTCCACCTCGGCGGCGGCGACCGAGGAGTCGACGGTCAGCGCGACGTCCTGGGTGGCGACCGGGTAGCTCGACACGTGCGGCGCGCGGACGGCCGCGGGATCGCCCAGGCGGCGCAGCTCCAGCTCCATCGCGCACGACCGCGCGGGAAGCCCGTACGCCTTGGTGACCCGCGGGTGCAGCTCACCGGCGTGCCCGACGAGGATGTCGCCGGCGTAGAGCGCGGCGCAGCGGCCCGGGTGCCAGGGCGCGTGCCGGTCCGCCTTGACCGTCAGCTCGACGCCGACCTCGCGGGCCACGGTGCGGGCCGCCTCGATCGCGTCCGCCCACAGCGCCGGACGGCCCTCGCCCCACCAGCCGGAGGGCTCGCGGTCGCCGGACATGACGACGCCCACCCGGTACGGCTGGTCGGGCAGCGCCGCCTCCAGCTCCGCCAGCTCACCGGCCGTCGGGCCGCGGTCCACGGGGAGGCGCGGCGCCCGCTCCGGCGCGTCCGGGTTCGGCCGGAACACCACGCCCAGCTCGTACAGGGCGGTGTCGCCGAAGCCGCGTCCCACGTTGAGCGCCAGCGCCTTCAGCAGGCCCGGCAGAAGCGTGGTGCGCAGCAGCGGCTCCTGCTCCGACATCGGGTTCGCGAGACGCAGCATGCGGCGGCGGGCGTCGCCGGCGGGGAGCTGGAGGCCGTCCAAATCCTTCTCCGCGACGAACGGGAACGTCAGCGCCTCGACGTGGCCGGCGCCGGCGAGCGCGCGTCCCACCCGGCGGCGCAGCCGCTGCTGGGCGGTCAGGCCCTTGCCCGCGACCGGACGCGGCGCCCGGGCCGGGATGTCCTCGTACCCCTCCAGCCGGATGACCTCTTCGGCGAGGTCGTTCGGGTCGGTGAGGTCCGGGCGCCAGGACGGCGGCGTCACCGTCAGGGTCTCGTCCCCCTCGACGGTGCAGCCGACCTGCTCCAGCCGCCGGACCACCGCGTCCCGCCCGTAGGTCACGCCCGCGACCCGGTCGGGGTGGCCCGCGGCCATCGTGACGGTGACCGGCTCGACCGGCGCCTCCGCGTGGGTGACGCCGGGCACCATCTCCGCGCCGCCGAGCTCGGCGAGCATCCGCGCCGCCCGGTAGGAGGCATGCAGCGGCAGCTCGCGGTCGACGCCGCGCTCGAACCGGTAGGACGCCTCGCTGTGCAGCCGGTGCCGGCGGCTCATCCGGGCGGTGCCGATGTCGTCGAAGTGCGCGGCCTCGATGACCATGTCGGACGACCGCTCGCCGATCTCGGTGGCGAGCCCGCCCATCGTGCCGGCCATCGAGATCGGCCCCGACTCGTCGGTGATGAGGATGTCCTCGGGGTCCAGGGTCCGCTTGACGTGGTCGAGCGTCTCCAGCTGCTCGCCGGGCGCGGCGCGCCGCACCACGATCGGGCCGGTGAGCGCGCCCCGGTCGAAGGCGTGCAGCGGCTGACCGAGCTCCAGCATCAGGTAGTTGGTGACGTCCACGGCCAGCGACACCGGGCGCATCCCGGCGCGGTGCAGGCGGACCCGCATCCACATCGGGGTCTGCGCGTCCGGGTCGAGGCCGCGCACCTCCCGCAGCACGAACCGGTCGCAGGCGGTGGGGTCGGCGATGCTCGCCGGGTACGCACCGCCCGAACCGGTTTCGGGAGGCGGCTCCACGCCGGCCGGGTCCTTGAACGGGACACCGTAGGCGGTGGCGGCCTCCCGGGCGATGCCGCGGATCGACAGCGCGTACCCGCGGTCGGGGGTGACGGCGATGTCGAGGACGTCGTCGCGCAGCCCGAGCAGCTCGATCGCGTCGGCGCCGACGGGCGCGTCCGGCGGCAGGACGAGGATGCCGCTGTGGTCGTCGCCGATGCCGAGTTCGCTGACCGAGCAGATCATGCCCTCGGAGACCTTGCCGTAGGTCTTGCGGGCGCCGATCTCGAACCCGCCGGGCAGCACGCCGCCCGGGAGGATGACCGCGACCCGGTCGCCGGCCGCGAAGTTGGTGGCGCCGCACACGATGTTCTGCGGGTCGCCGGTGCCGTTGGCGTCGCCGACGTCGACCTGACAGTAGCGGATCGGCTTCTTGAAGCCGGTCAGCTCCTCGACCGCCAGGACCTCGCCGACGACGAGCGGGCCGGTGATGTCGGCACCGGCGCGCTCGACGGTCTCGACCTCCAGGCCCGCCGCGATCAGCTCGGCGGCCAGCGCGCGGCCGTCGACGCCGGCCGGCAGTTCGACGTACTCGCGCAGCCAGGAAAGCGGGGCCCGCATCAGATCTCCGTCCCGAACGGGAGGGTGAACCGGACGTCGCCCTCCACCATGTCGTACATGTCCTCCACGCCGTGCCGGAACATCAGCGTCCTCTCGACGCCCAGCCCGAACGCCCAGCCGCTGTAGCGGTCCGGGTCGATGTCGCAGGCCACCAGCACCCGCGGGTTGACCATGCCGCACCCGCCCAGCTCGATCCAGCCTTCCGAGCTGCAGGTGCGGCACGCGTCGGCGCCCGGCTCGGCGGACGCGCCCCGGCACACGAAGCACTGCATGTCGACCTCGGCCGACGGCTCGGTGAACGGGAAGTACGACGGCCGGAACCGCGTCTTCAGCCCCGCGCCGAACATCCCGGTGACGAAGGCGTCGATGCCGCCGCGCAGGTCGGCCATGGTCAGGCCCTCGTCGACGGCGAGACCTTCGAGCTGGTGGAAGACGGGGCTGTGGGTGGCGTCCAGCTCGTCGGTGCGGAACGTGCGCCCGGGCACCACCACGTACACCGGGAGGTCACGGGACAGCAGCGCCCTGATCTGCACCGGCGAGGTGTGCGTCCGCAGCACCAGCCCGGTCTCCTCCGACCCGACGAAGAACGTGTCCTGCATCGTGCGGGCGGGGTGGTCGGGCTTGAAGTTGAGCGCGTCGAAGTTGAACCACTCCGCCTCGACCTCGGGGCCCTCGGCGATCTCGAAGCCCATCGAGACGAAGACGTCGGCCATCCGCTCCTGCATGGTGGTCAGCGGATGCCGGGCGCCGCGGGGGGCACGGTCCCACGGCAGCGTGACGTCGACGGTCTCCTCGACGAGGACGCGCTGGTCGCGCTCCTCCTCCAGTTCGGCCTGGCGCTCCTTCAGCGCCGTGGACACCGCGCCGCGGGCGGCGCCGATGCGCTTGCCGGCGTCGGCGCGGGCGGCGGGCGGCAGCGCGCCGATCTCGCGGTTGGCGAGGGCCAGCGGGGAACGGTCCCCGGCGTGCGACAGGCGGACCTGCTTCAGCGCGTCGAGGTCGGCGGCGGCGGCGATGGCGTCGAGGGCCTCGTCGCGGACGCGGTCCAGCTCTTCGGGCTGCAACGCGGACACCTCGACAGGGTCATAGGACTTGTTGGGTGCAGACATGGTGGTGTGATCGACTCCGGTCGGCGTGGGACGCCCGCAGTCTAGTGCGCGGGCGGTGAGGATCCGGAAAGCGTGCGCAAGACGCGCTGGCCCTTGCGGGACCCCGCGACGCCTCGCCCGGCGTCGTGGGCCGTGCCGCGCGGCGTGCGCCGCGCTCAGGTGGCGTAGTCGGGGGCCCCTGCGGGCACGGTAAATCGGAACTCGGCGCCGCCGCCGGGCGCCCTCCGCACGGTGATCACGCCGCCGTGCGCCTCGACGAGGCCCTTGACGATGTAGAGCCCCAGGCCGGTGCCGCCGCGGCGGTTGCCGCCGGGGCCGCGCCAGAACTGCCGGAAGACGCGCTGGACGGCCTCGGGCGGGATGCCCTCGCCCTCGTCGCGCACCGACACGGCCGCTCCCTCCTTGTGCGCGTCCGGCTCCACCACGATGGTGACGGTTCCGGCCCCATGGCGCACCGCGTTCTCCACGAGGTTACCCAGGATCTGGTCCATCTTATCGGGGTCGAGCCACATCTCCGGCAGCTCGCCCCGGGCCTCGAAATGGAACCGGTCCTCCGCCTCGCCGGCCGCGACCCGGCCCGCGATGACCTTGCGGACCTCCTCGGGCAGGTCGACGACCTGGCGGTGCATCTCCAGCCGGCCCGCCTCGATGCGGGACACGTCCAGCAGTTCGGTGATCAGACGGGTGACGCGGTCGGCGTCGGCGTTGACGGTCTCCAGCATGACGCGCTTCTGGTCGTCGTTGAAGCGGTGCCATTTGGCCAGGAGCGTCGCCGTGAAGCCCTTGACGCTCGTCAGCGGGGAGCGCAGTTCGTGGGCGACGGTGGACACGAGGTCGGCGCGGTCGCGTTCCTGGCGGGCACGGTGCAGGGCGTCGCGCAGGCAGACCGTGAACCGCTCCACCCGGCCCTCGGCGTCCCGCCGGTACGAGGCCGTCACCAGCACCTCCGAGCCTCCGGGCAGGAACAGCACCCGCTCGGGGTGGCGGGTGCGGGTGCGCAGGCCGTCGTAGGGGGCCAGGCACTTCCACCAGTCACGGCCCTCCGCGTCGTGCAGCGGGAGGACGTCGCGGAAGTCGCGGCCCAGGGCGGACGCGGCGGCGATCCCCGTCATCCGCGTCGCGGCGGTGTTGAACACCACCACCCGGGCGGCGTGGTCGGCGACCAGCATCCCGTCGGGCAGGTCGTCCGCCGAAATCTCCCCGGGGCCCGGCCCGGGCCCCCCCGAGGGCGCGCATGCGGCCACGCGAGGGGGTTCCTCTCCGCCCACAGCGGCCTCCACAACACCGAAGAGAACGCGGCCTGTCGAGAAGAGACTCTAGCCGCAGTCGGGCACCCAAGGGGACCCGCGAACCCCCCGGCGGCAAGGCATGTGTGGCCTCCGGGCGGCGTTCCGGGGCGCCCGGAACGAGGTCTCACCAGCGACTCGGCGGCCTCATCTGGACGTGGTGGGCTCATCGAGCGCGGCGAGCGCACGGCGCACGTCCGCGTGGGTCTGGAACAGGCGGTGCAGCCCGGTGATGCGCAGCAGCCGCGACTGGGCGGGGCGGACGCCGGCGAGCACGATCTCACCGCCCGACGCCGAGATCTGGTTGTGCGCGGCGACCAGCGCGCCGAGCCCGGCCGCGTCGCAGAACGGGACGGCGGTGAAGTCGACCAGCAGCCGGCGCGGCCCCGCGGCGTGCAGCTCGACGAGCCGCGCCCTCAGGCCGTCGGCCGTGCGCAGGTCGATCTCGCCGGTCAGGGCGACGACCGCCGTGTCGCCGCGCACCCGGGCGACCGCGACCTCCAGTCCGTCGACCGGTCCGCCGGCTCCGGGGACCGGGACCCCGGCGAACCGGGGGGCCGCGGCGGGCGCGCGGGATCCGGCCGCCGGAGCGGCCGTCCGGCACCGCACCTCCGGCACGCGGCGGCCCGCCCTCCTGGCAGGCCCGATCTCCTCGGTCATCACGTTCGCCCCCTCTGCACGGCATCGTCGCCGCCCCTGGTCAACGCACTGATCAACACCGTAGGCGCGGGGCCGGACGGGGCGAATCCCTCGCCGGACCTGTATCGCGTCCTACCTGCGGACGAGCCCCCGGCGCGGCGGCAGGCCCCCTGCCTCCCGTCCGCGCGCGTACCATCCTCCCAGTTCACCGGCCGGACAACGTCGCCCGGGGCGACCGATTGCGGCCATCCGATCACGGATCGCATTGAACCGCCACGACCGTCCTCACGTGCGGTCGGTCATGTCCTGCGCTGGGCGCGGGCCGAGGCGTACAGGCATACGGCCGCGGCCGTCGCCAGGTTCAGGCTCTCGGCGCGCCCGTAGATGGGCACCCGCACGACCTCGTCGACGTGCTCGAGGATCTCGTCCGGAAGCCCCCACGCCTCGTTGCCGAACACCCAGGCGGTGGGCCGCGCGAGCAGACCCTCGTCGATGGCCTCGTCGAGGGTGCGGCCGCCCGTGCCGTCGGCGGCGAGGACGGTGAGCCCCGCCTCCTTCAGCTCGGCGATCAGCGGGCCGAACCGCGGGCCGACGACGACCGGCAGGTGGAACAGGCTGCCCGCCGAGGCGCGCACGCACTTGCCGTTGTAGGGGTCGACGGACGCGTCGGTGAACACGACCGCCTCCGAGCCGGCGGCGTCGGCGGTGCGCAGAACGGTCCCCGCGTTGCCGGGGTCGCGGACGTGCGCGAGGACGGTCACCAGCCGCGGGCCTGCCTCCAGCGCCTTTCCCAGCGGGACGTCGACGAACTCGCAGACCGCCAGCAGCCCCTGGGGGGTGACGGTCTGGGCGAGTTCGGCCATGATCTCGCCGCTGACGCGCAGCACCGGCGCGCCGGCGCGCTCGGCGGCCAGCACCAGTTCGGGATGGCGGGCCTCGGCCTCGGCCGTGGTGAACAGCTCGGCGAGTCCGCCGGGGATCTCCAGCGCCTCCCGCACCGCCTGCGGCCCCTCCGCGAGGAACCGGTTCTCACGGCGGCGGAACGCGCGTTTGGCGAGCCGGCGAGCGGCCTTCACCCGTGGTGATCGGAGGGAGGTCAGCTCGCGGCCCGCCATATCGCTGTGATCGCCTGTTCGCCGGGGACCCGGCTCAGGCGGCCTCCGAGCCCTCGGCCGGGAGCGCGTCCTTGGCGACCTGGACCAGGGCGGCGAACGCGGGGGCGTCGTTGACGGCCAGCTCGGCGAGCATGCGCCGGTCGACCTCGATCTCCGCGGCCTTCAGGCCCTGGATGAACCGGTTGTAGGTGATGCCGTTGGCGCGGGCGGCGGCGTTGATCCGCTGGATCCACAGCCGGCGGAACTGCCCCTTGCGGTCCTTGCGGTCCCGGAACGCGTAGGTCATCGAGTGGAGCTGCTGCTCCTTGGCCTTGCGGTACAGGCGCGAACGCTGACCGCGGTAGCCGCTCGACCGCTCCAGGACGACCCGACGCTTCTTGGCGGCGTTGACCGCCCGCTTCACGCGTGCCACGTGATGAACTCCTTCGTGGGGGCCGAGGCCATGCCGACCTCGGCCGGTCGCTGATATTGCAGGTCGAGCGCTACTTGCGCAGCAGCTTCTTGATGTTCTTGGCGTCGGCGTCGGCCACCACGGCCGGGCCGGAGAGCCGCCGGGTCCGCTTGGACGCCTTGTGCTCGAGCAGGTGGTTCTTGTTGGCGCGGCGGCGCATCACCTTGCCGGAGCCGGTCAGCTTGAAGCGCTTCTTGGCACCACTGTGTGTCTTGGTCTTCGGCATGGTCGCCGTCGTCTCCTTTTTTCCGGCCCCCGCGCGGACCGCACGGGGGCGCGCCTGATCGGCGCATCACACGGAGTTCCGCGGACGTGTCCATGGACGCGCCAGGCCAGGCTAAATGTACGTGCACCGCGACCTCGCTCAGCCGCGAGGCCGCGGAGTCGGGACCGCCGCGCGGCCGTCCCGGAACGGCCGTCAGGCGGTGGTCTCCGCCTCCTGCCCGCGGGCCGTCTTCTTCTTGTGCGGACCGATCACCATGATCATGTTCCGGCCGTCCTGCTTGGGCCGGGACTCGACGAAGCCGAGCTCCTCGACGTCGTCTGCGAGCCGCTGCAGCAGCCGGTAACCGAGCTCGGGACGGGACTGCTCACGGCCACGGAACATGATCGTGACCTTCACCTTGTCCCCGGCCTTCAGGAACCGCACCACGTGACCCTTCTTGGTCTCGTAGTCGTGCGGGTCGATCTTCGGGCGGAGCTTGATCTCCTTGATGACCGTGTGCGCCTGGTTCTTCCGCGCTTCACGCGCCTTCATCGCGGACTCGTACTTGAACTTGCCGTAGTCCATGAGCTTGGCGACGGGCGGACGCGCGGTGGGCGCCACCTCGACGAGGTCGAGATCCGACTCACGCGCGAGTTCAAGGGCCTTGGCGATGGGCACTATGCCCACCTGTTCGCCGTTCGGGCCGACGAGCCGGACCTCGGGCACGCGAATGCGGTCGTTGATACGCGGTTCGGCGCTGATGGGACCTCCTTGGGGCCGTTCTCAAGTTCGTTGGACCGGTCGTACCCCGAGGCTTCCACAAGAAAAGCCCCGCACGACTCACGTACGGGGCCACCTTCGGTCTCCCTGACGGCCGGGCCGCCGGGGACGACGGCGAGACGAGCGCCGCGCGCCCGTTCGCCGGACCGAGAACCCACCGGCCTCATCGGCCGGTCAGGTGGGAGGTGGCCTCCGCTTGAGCGCCCGGTGCGCACCACCGTCGTGATCGCGCGCACAGGGCCGGTCGGCCACCCAGACTACCACCTGCGAGGGCCCGGTGCGCCATGCGCAGAACCCGCACGCCGGGAGATCGAGTGAACCTGCGTGAGGTACGCCACTGTGTCACTACGACTGTGTCAACGGTCCGGGGCGTCCACCCATTCCCCGGCCCGGGGAGAGTCGTGCCGTGAGGCCGCGGGAGGCTGCAGTGGCGGGTGCGGCCCGGCAGGGAAGGTGAGGGTCTTCTGACCCGGCGGGCCTCTCGGCGCGGCGGTCCCGGCTTGTTACGGTGGAGCTGAGACGGCCCGGTGGGGCCGGCACAGGGAGGTAGTTCCCGCGATGCCCTCGGTCGAAGCCGGCACGGCCGGCCCCCTCACCGCCTTGTCACCGATCAGGCTGGAGTTCGCCCAGAAGGCGTTCATCGTCTCCGGCGGACGCCTGCTGCTGGTCCGCAAGTCCGCCTCCGACCCGTTCCACCCGGGCCGCTGGGAGGTGCCCGGCGGGCGCCTCGAGGTGGCCGACGACCTCGACCTGGACGACCACATCCGCCGGGAGGTCTGGGAGGAGGTCGGCCTCAAGATCGATCCAGGGCCGCCGTTCCATCTGTGGCAGTGGTTCATGCCCGACCGTGCGGCCCCTGGCCACGGCGGGCAGATACGCGTCGTGGCGGCGGCGCGCCGCTGCCGGCCGGTGACCGTGGACACCAGCCTGGAGAACCAGGACACGAGCGACCACCTGGACGGTTGCGCCTGGGTGCCACTCGATGAGATCCGGCGCTACGACCTCATCCCGAGCCTGCGTCCGGTGATGCGGGCCTTCCTGCTTCCGCCCCGCTGAGCGCCGCCGCGACATGACGCCGTCCCGATCGCCGGCGCAGTGGCCGGGGCTGGAGGGTGCCGGCGAGCGCCGCTTCGAACTCCTCGTCATCGGGGACGTGGGCATCGAGGTCCGCGCATCGCTCCCGGACGTCCGCTTCACGGACCTGGACGCGGACCGTCTCTCCTACGCCCCGGCGAGGGCCATGGTCGCGGGGACGGCCGTCAACCTGGCCCGGTGCGCGGCGCGCTACTTCCGCCGGGTCGGTGTGCTGGGCAAGGTCGGCGACGACGACTTCACGCCGGTGATCCGCGGGGAGCTGCGGCGGATCGGCGTGGACGACCACCTGCGCGTCGAACCCGGCACGGCGAACGGCGTCGCGGTGATGCTGCGTGACCGGCCGTGCGGCGGCGGGCCGGGCGCCCGGCTCCTGGTCGTCCGGGACGATCCGCCGGGCCGCCGCCTCGCCGAGCGGGAGGTCCGCGCCGCGGCGGCCGGGATCGAGGCCGCGGACGTGCTGGTCACCGACGGGTACTCGCTGCTGTCGCCGGTGTCGCGGGCGGCGCTGCGCGCGGCGGCCCGGACGGCCCGCGCCGCGGGGACGCGGGTCGCGTTCGACCTCGTCCCGCACGACATCGACGCGCGGCTCCCGGCGGAGGCCGTGCTGCCGATGCTGGCGCTGTCGGATCTCGTCATCTCCGAGGCCCCCACGCTGGCGCGGCTGCTCGGCCGTCCGGCGCCGGCCGGCGGCCGCGCGGTGCGGGACCTGCTGCCGGTTCTGGACCGCGCAGTGCCGGGCCGCCCGCTGTGGCTGCTGCGTTTCGGCGCCACGTCGCTTGAGCGGGTGCTGGCGTACCAGCGGGAAGGGCTGCTCCTGGAGTACGCGACCGGCTACGGGGACGGTGTGGAGCGGGCGGGGTTCGGTGACCGGCTGGCCGCGGCCGAGCTCTACTGGTGGCTGTCGGGCCCGTGACCGTCCTCCGGGACTCCTTCCCCCAAGGCCGCCATGGCCGCGCGCAGGGCCTGAAGGGTGCGGAGGAACCGGCGTCTGCTGCCCGGCAGCCCGAACGTCTCCTGCCAGCGCCACGTCTCGTCGCGCCCGGCGGCGGTGACGGCCCAGCGCAGGAACTGGCTCGGGACGCCGTCACCAGGGTGGACGGTCGCGATGCCGTCCTCCTCTATCAGGAGGTAGGAGCGCCCGGTGCGGAGGTACGCCCGCAGGGCGGCGTGGTCGGCGGGCGCTCCGGGATGGCCCTGCGCTTCCACCACCGTCCGGACGCCGTGCGTTCCGGGCAGCAGATGCCAGTGCGCGTGGTCGATGCACGCACCCCCGCTCTGGGGTCTGGCCGGGCCGTGCTCGAACAGCAGCAGCTCGTCGCTTCCGTACACCGCGCCGTAGAGGCGGGCGACGCGATCACGCCACGACAAGGCGCGTTCCCACATGTCCCGGCCGAACGCCCCGGCGCACCGGTGGTGTTCGAGCGTCACCAGCAGGACGTGCCCCTCGGTGAGCGGCGCCACGTCCGGCATCAGGAGGAAGTCGCCGTCGCGCGCGACGACTCCCGACTCCCCGGGGAGTCCGGCCATGCCGTTGAACCGGAACCGCAGAGGCGGGCACAGCACGCACTCATGACCGGGCTCGTCCCCCACCGTCGGCTCGGCCAAGCCTCCTCCAGCATCCTGGACGCCTTCCCTCCACAATGCCCGGTGCCCGGTACCGGTGATCTGTACGGCCACGGACACAGACATGGAACCCACGGGGTACAAAGCATGGCCTGACGGGAACAAAGGGAGCAGAAGGCGACATCGTGAATCAGACACCTCCACTCCCCGCACCCGCCCCCCGCGCCGACCGCCCACGCGGTGCAAGATTCCTGGGCCCGTTCCCGCCCGCCGACGTCCCCGTCATCGACATGGCGGTGCTGCAGACCCGGCTGAACGAGTCACTGGACGTCCTGCGCGACACCTACGCGCCCGCGCTCGGCGCCGGCGGCGGCTGGTACCACGAGCTGACGCGTCCCGAGCCGGGCACGACCGCGACGGCCCTCGGGCTGCTGGCGTTCGTGGAGGCGGGCCACCCGTTCGAGTACTTCGACGACGGCCTCGCCTTCCTCGCCGCCCGGCAGACCACGTCCGGCGACGCCCTGCGGGACGGCGGCTGGGCCACCAAGACGAGCCTCGGCATGCCGGTGGTGGAGGCGACCGGCTGGATCGCGCGGTTTCTCGCCCGCGCCCGCTGCGACCTGCGCGACGACGCGCCCGACCTCAAACGCGCCTACCGGTGGCTGGTACAGAACCAGAACCCCGACGGCGGCTGGGGGTCGCTGCACGGCTGCCGGTCGCGGGTGTGGCTGACGTGCCTGGCGCTGCGCGCCCTCAGCCAGCTCAACCCCTACGACCCGGCGGTCGACCGGGGCGTGGAGTGGCTGACCGCGGACCGGACGGCGCGCCGCCCCGGCTGGGGACCGACGCAGGCGTCCCGGCCCACCGTCACCCACACCGCGTTCGCGCTGGTGACGCTGGCCGAGGCGCGGCCGGACCTGGCGACCGAGCGGCTGCTGGACGCCTACGACTGGCTGCTGGAGAACCTCGACCCCGACGACGACCACACGTGGATCGAGACCTACGACGTCTCGCCGCACGGGGCCGGGTCCAAGCCGGTGTGGCGGCTGGCTCTCTGGCACTACGGCCTGCCGATCGCGCTCACCGCCCTGCTGCGGGACCCGCGCGGCCCGCACGGCCCGGCCATCGCCCGCACGTTCCGGACGCTGGTCCGCGGCGAGGTGGCCGGCCCCCGCTGGAACGGCTACCCGGGCAGCGGGCGCACGTCGCTGTGGACGCTGTGGTGGCGGCTGGAGACGCTGATCGCGCTCACCCGGATCCCCCTCGCCGGGAACGCCGACGTGCTGCACTGGCTGCCGGACGCGACCGTCGTGCAACGCGCCCACGCGCGGGAGCGTCCGCTCACGGCGCTGCTGCCGCACCGCCGGCTCATCGACCCGGTGGCGCTCGCGCGGCGGCACTGGGCGGCGCTGCTGCTCGGCCTGGTGTGCGCCGGCAGCGCCTTCGGCGTCGCCCTCGGCGCGTGGGGCTGGAAGGACTTCTGGCTGAGCGTGATCCTGCCCGTCATCCTCACCAGCATCGACGAGTCGGTGAAGCGGCGTCGCACACCGCGGGGACCGCCCCCGGCCGCATCGTGAACCGGCGGGTCGGTCAGGCGCGGCGGGCCAGCTCCGCCTCCCCCGCCGCCCGCATCGCCTCCACCGGCACGTCGTCACGGCCGGTCATCAGCGTCACCTGCCGGACGGCCTGGTGCAGCAGCATCCCGAACCCGCCGACGACCGTCCCGCCGGCCCGCCCGACCGCCGCCGCGAGTGCCGTGGGCCACGGCGCGTACACCACGTCGAACAGGGCGGCGCCCGAGGCGGCGACCGGCCCGGCGAACGCGTCCGCGGCCCGCCCCGGCAGCGTCGACACCACCAGTTCGGCGGCCGGCAGGTGCGCGGCCGCCGAGTCGAGCGTCACGACCCGGACCGCGAGCCCGAACCGCTCACCCACTTCGGCGGCACCGGCGGCGCGTCCGGGGTTCCGCACCGCGAGCACCGCCTCGTCCATGCCGAGCCCGGCGAGCGCGGCCAGCGCGGACGCGGCGGTCGCGCCGCCGCCCAGCACCAGCGCGGACGTCCCGCCGCCCGGCCCGGACGTCTTCACACCCGCCTCGGTCAACGCCGTGACGATGCCGTGCACGTCGGTGTTGTCGCCGTGGCGCCGCCCGTCCCGCAGGACGATCGTGTTGACTCCGCCGACCTTCACGGCCAGGTCCGACACCGTGTCCACCAGGTCGAGCGCGACGCGCTTGAGCGGCATGGTCAGCGACAGGCCCGCCCAGCCGGGACCGAGGCCGTCCAGCAGCGCCGCCAGGTCGCCCTCGCCGCACTCGACCGCCTCGTAGGACCACCCGTACAGCCCCATCTCGGAGTACGCCGCCCGGTGCAGCACCGGCGACAGTGAATGGGCGATCGGCGACCCCAGAACCGCGGCACGCCGGGCCGTCTCCTCCACTGACACTCCCTCTGCACGATCAGAACTCCCCGTCACGTCCGGGTCGATCCCCCCGGGGTCAGTTGCCCGGATTCGCCCGCTGCCAGGCCCGGAACTTCTTCTCAAGTTCCAGCTGCTGCTCATAGGTCGTGGCGAACTCGGTGATCTTGCGGGTGGGGTCGGTCGTGACGAAGAACAGCCACGTCCCCTCCTTCGGCTTCAGCGCCGCCTCGATCGCCGCGCCCCCCGGGTTTCCGATCGGGCCCGGCGGCAGGCCTTTGTACTTGTAGGTGTTGTAAGGGGAGTCGTACTCGAGGTCCTTGTTGGTCACCGTGAGCGTCCGCTTGCCGAGCGCGTACACGACCGTGCTGTCGAACTGCAGCCTCATGTCCTTGTCGATCCGGTTGTAGATCACCCGGGACACCTTCGGCAGGTCGCTGGGCCTGGCGCCCTCCGCCTGGATCAGGCTGGCCAGCGTGATGACGGTCCCCGGGTTCAGCCCGGCGTCCTTCGCCTGGCCGACCAGGCCGCTGCTCTCCGCCTCCTCGTTGAAGCGGGTCACCATCTGCTTGAGGATCTGCGCCGCCGAGCCGTTCGGGTCGAGGTCGTAGCGGCCCGGGTACAGGTAGCCCTCCACCTTGCCCTTCGCGTACGGCGGCAGCCCGAGCCCCTCCGGCTTCTTCGCGGCCGCCTGGAACTCCTTCACCGATATCCCGGTCTTCTTCGACAGCTGCTCGAAGACCTCGGTGGCGCGCCGCCCCTCCGGAACCGTGATCTGGTTTCCGGCCCGCGACTTCGGGTCCAGCAGCAGCGCCATCGCCGCCGCGGACGACATTTTCAGCCGCATCTGGTAGAAGCCCGGCTGGATGCTGGAGGCGCGGGTCTCCTTGGTGTACACCTTGACGAACGCGCGGGAGCTCTTGACGACCTCGTGCTCCTCCAGCGTCGCCCCGATCTTCAACCCGGTGGCGCCGTCCTTGATCTGGACC
Organism: Spirillospora sp. NPDC048823; assembly: GCF_043198445.1. Taxonomy (NCBI): domain Bacteria; kingdom Bacillati; phylum Actinomycetota; class Actinomycetes; order Streptosporangiales; family Thermomonosporaceae; genus Spirillospora; species Spirillospora sp. NPDC048823. The sequence goes on from NZ_JBICUT010000024.1 coordinate 31,096, forward strand.
GTGACATTCCCGGAGCCGGCGCCGTCGTAGTCCGGCGGGTTCTGCCGGTTGTCCAGCCACGCGTACCCCAGCACCCCGCCGGTGCCGAACACCGCCACCAGGAACGCCATCGCGAACAGCGCCGCGGCCCGGCCGTTGCGCCTGCGCTGCTTCTGCCGCTTGCGGGCGCGCCGCCGGTCCCTTCCGGACCGCTCGTACGGCGGCGGACGCCCGTCGCCGTACGGATCTGAGAAAAGGTCGACATCGTTCATGAGTTCCCCCGGACGATCTCTCCCGGGGGGCCGCCAGTCAACCGTTCCGCGTCAAGGACCGCCTGGAGCAGGACCGCCGCGGCTGCCTGATCGACGACTTTGCGCCGGGCCCGACCGTGCACGCCGCCGGCCCGCAGGCCGCTCTCGGCGGTGACCGTGGTGAGCCTCTCGTCGTGCAGCCGGACCGTTCCCGGGGGGAGACGGCCCGCGAGCCGGTCCGCGAACCTGCGCGCGGACGCCGCCGCCGGACCCTCGCGGCCCGACAGCGACGTCGGCAGCCCCACGACCACCTCGATCGCCTCATGTTCGGCGACGAGCTCCACAAGCCGGTCGATGTCCCCCTTGCCGCTCTTCACGGTCTCCAGGGGAGAAGCGAGCACACCACCCGGATCGCACCGCGCGACCCCGACCCGCACGCTCCCCACGTCGACTCCCAACCGGACGCCCTGCCTCATCGCATCGGCTCCGGTCGCTTACCCCGAAACGCCGGGCTCACGCGGCCCCTACGGCTCGTTCGACCGCGTCCAGCGCGTCGCCGATGGCGGCCGGGTCCGCACCGCCGCCCTGGGCGAGGTCGTCCTTGCCGCCGCCTCCCCCGCCGAGGGCCTTGGCGGCGAGGCCGACGAGCCCGCCCGCCTTGAGGCCGCGCTCGCGGGCGCCCTCGGTGACGGCGACGACCACCACCGGACGGTCCTTCGGCACGCCGGTGACCATGACGACGGCGGGCCGGGCGATGAGCCGTCCGCGGATGTCGACGGCGAGTTTGCGCAGGTCGTCGGCGCCTGTGCCGTCGGGGGCGCGGTAGCCGGCGAACGCGATGCCGCCGAGGTCCCTGGCGCCGTCGGCGAGCGACCCCGCGATGGCGAGGACCTGCTGGGAACGGAGCTTGTCGAGCTCCTTCTCGGCGTCGCGGAGCCGGGTGACGACGCCGGAGACGCGCTCGGGCAGTTCCTCCTTGCGCGCCTTCATCTGCTCGGCGAGCTGCGCCACCAGGACGCTCTCGCGGGCCAGAAAACGGAACGCGTCGATGCCGACGAGGGCCTCGACGCGCCGGACGCCGGCGCCGATCGACGACTCGCCCAGCACCTTGATCAGCCCGAGCTGCCCGGACCGGGCGACGTGGGTGCCGCCGCACAGCTCGCGGGAGTAGTCGCCGACCTCCACGACCCGGACCTCGTCGCCGTACTTCTCGCCGAACAGGGCGAGCGCGCCCATCGCGCGGGCCTCGTCGATCGAGGTGTGGAAGGCGCGGACGTCCAGATCGCCGACCAGCACCTCGTTGACCTCGTCCTCGACGTCGCGCAGCACGCTCACGGGGACGGCGCCGGACGCGGTGAAGTCGAACCGGAACCGGCCGGGCGAGTTCTCCGACCCGGCCTGCGCGGCGGACTCGCCGAGCGCGCGGCGGAACCCGGCGTGGACCATGTGGGTCGCGGTGTGCGAGCGGGAGATCGCCCTGCGCCGCTCCACATCGACCTCGGCGTGCGCGGAGTCGCCGGCCTGCGCCTCGCCGCTGCGGACCCGCCCGCGGTGCACGATGAGGCCCGGCAGGGGCGCCTGCACGTCGGTCACCTCGATGACGGCGCCGTTGCCGAGCCGGATCAGGCCGTGGTCGGCGAGCTGCCCGCCGCCCTCGGCGTAGAAGGGGGTGCGGTCGAGGACGACCTCGACCTCGGTGCCCTCCCCGGCCGCCGGCGCGCTCGCGCCGCCGACCAGCAGGCCCACCAGGCGGGCGTCGCCGAGCAGGTGACCGTAGCCGATGAAGTCGACCTGCCCGCCGGCGCCGGTGAGCAGCTCGTCCAGGACGGAGACGTCCAGGTTGCCGGTCCGCTTGTCGCGGGCGTCCTTCTTGGCGCGGTCGCGCTGCTCGCGCATGAGCCGCCGGAAGCCCTCCTCGTCCACCTGGAGGCCCTGCTCGGACGCCATCTCCAGGGTGAGGTCGATCGGGAAGCCGTAGGTGTCGTGCAGCTTGAACGCCTGCTCGCCGGCGAGCGTCGCACCGCCGGACCGCCTGGCGTCCTCGACGGCGGTGTCGAAGATGGCGGTGCCGGTGCGCAGCGTCTGGAGGAAGGAGTCCTCCTCGGCGTCGATGACCGTGTGGATGTTCGCGGCGGTGCGCACCAGCTCGGGGTACTGCTCGCCCATCGCCTCGATCGCGACGGCGGTCAGCTCGTGCATGAGGCCCGCGTCCTGGCCGCCGAGCAGCCGCAGGTTGCGGATGGAGCGGCGCAGGATGCGGCGCAGCACGTAGCCGCGGCCCTCGTTGCCGGGGCGGATGCCGTCCGCGACCATCATCGTCCCGCTGCGGACGTGGTCGGCGATGACGCGCAGCGACACGTCGGAGCGGTGGTCGCGGCCGTACTCGGCGCCGGTCAGCCCGGCGGCGCGGTCCAGGACCCGCCGCAGGGTGTCGGTCTCGTAAATGTTGTCGACGCCCTGCAGGACCGCCGCCATGCGCTCCAGGCCCATGCCGGTGTCGATGTTCTTGGCCGGCAGATCGCCCTGGATGTCGAAGTCGACCTTGGAGCGGACCTCGCTCAGCTGCGACTGCATGAAGACGAGGTTCCAGACCTCCAGGTACCGGTCCTCGTCGACGACCGGGCCGCCCTCACGGCCGTACTCGGGGCCGCGGTCGTAGTAGATCTCCGAGCAGGGCCCGCCGGGGCCGGGCACGCCCATGTGCCAGTAGTTGTCGGCCAGCCCGCGGCGCTGGATGCGCTCCTCGGGGACGCCGACCTTGTCGTGCCAGAGGTCGCGGGCCTCATCGTCGTCGTGGTAGACGGTGACCCACAGCTTCTCCTCCGGGAACCCGAAGCCGCCCTCGTCCCGCGACCGGGTCAGGAGCTCCCAGGCGAACGGGATCGCCTGCTCCTTGAAGTAGTCCCCGATGGAGAAGTTGCCCAGCATCTGGAAGAACGTGGCGTGCCGGGTGGTCTTGCCGACCTCTTCGATGTCCGGCGTCCGCACGCACTTCTGCGCGCTGGTCATGCGCTGGGACGGCGGGGTGCGCTGGCCGAGGAAGTACGGCTTGAACGGGACCATGCCGGCGTTGACCAGCAGCAGGGTCGGGTCCTCGGCGATCAGGCTGGCCGAGGGCACCACCAGGTGCCCGCGCTCCTCGAAGAATCTGAGGAAGCGGCGTGCGACCTCTGCCGACTCCATATCAGTGGCCATCCTTGTCGTGATCGGTGCTGTCGTTGTCGGTGCTGTCGTTGTCGGTGCTGTCGTTGTCGGTGCTGTCGTTCTCGATGATCGTGTAGCGCGCCTTGAGCACCCGGCGGGGCCGGGGGACCTCGGCGTCCGGCGGAGCCTGGTCCATGCGGACGGCCTCGCGCAACTCGACTTCACGGGCACGCATCTCGGTACGTACGTCCGAGGCGAAATGCCTCAATCGCTCGCCCGCGCCCTGCCCGGTCGACACGGCCCGCGCCGCGACCCCCTCGGGGGACCAGGCGCGCGCGATCCGCTCGACGCGGCGCTTGACGCGGTGCGAGACGTACACGCCGGCGCCGGCGCCGACCGAGACCCAGAACAGCCGCCTCATCTGCGTCCCTTACCCGGGGATCGGGCCTGCAGCTGCGGCCGGCCGGACTCGGGCCGCCCGTCGCCGTCCCGGCTTCCGAGGGCCTTGCGGACCCCGTAGGAGAACGCGGCGGCCTTCACCAGCGGGCCGCCCACCACCGAGGTCATGACGGTGGTGACGGCCGAGACGTTCTGGGTGACTCCGGCGACCTGCTTGGTGATGACGTCGGTGCGGCCGAGCTGCTCGTTGGCGTGCTTCACCGTCCGGGTCATGTCGTCCATCAGCGGGCCCGCCTGGTCGCCGATGTCGTGGACGACCTTGCTTGCCTCGCCGAGGAGTCGGGAGAGCTTCAGCAGGGTGAGCGCGATGAACGAGACGAGCACCGCCCAGAACACCGCCACGATGAGACCTGCCAACTGTCCACCAGTGAGCATCAGGGCTTTCCGTTCGCGTGAGTTCGGCTCGGGGGCCGGGCATGGCGTGAAAGACCTTACCGGTCAACCGGCCCGCATGCCGGGAGCACCGGCCGGGGAGGACCGGTCAGTGCCGGTCCCCCGAGCCGCGCAGGACCGAGCGGATCCGCGCGAGGACCTCGGTGAACCGGGATTCGGCGCCGTGCCTGGTCGGGCGATAGTACTCCCGTCCGTGCACCGTGTCAGGGGCGTACTGCTGCCTGACCACCCCGCCGGGATGGTCGTGCGCGTACTTGTAGCCCTCGCCGTGCCCGATCTTCGCCGCGCCCTTGTAGTGCGCGTCGCGCAGATGGCCGGGGACGGGACCGACGAGGCCCTTGCGCACGTCGCCGAGCGCCCCGTCCACCGCCGTGATCACCGCGTTGGACTTGGGGGCGAGGGACAGGTGGATCACCGCCTGGGCGAGGTTGATGCGGGCCTCGGGCAGGCCGACGAACTCCACCGCCTGCGCGGCGGCGACCGCCGTCTGCAGCGCGGTCGGGTCCGCCATGCCGACGTCCTCGCTGGCGTGGACGATCAGCCGCCGGGCGATGAACCGCGGGTCCTCCCCGGCCTCGATCATGCGGGCGAGGTAGTGCAGCGCCGCGTCGACGTCGCTGCCGCGGATGCTCTTGATGAACGCGCTGATGACGTCGTAGTGCTGGTCGCCCTCGCGGTCGTAGCGGACGGCGGCCCGGTCGACGGCCTTCTCCAGGACGCCGGTGTCGATCACGGCGCCGTCCTCGACCACCAGGGCGGCGGCCTCCAGGTAGGTGAGGGCACGCCGGGCGTCGCCGCCGGCCAGCCGGATGAGATGATCCTCGGCGGCGGGGTCGAGACCGGCCGCGCCGTTCAGGCCGCGCTCCTCGGTGAGCGCCCGGTGGATCACCTCGCGCAGGTCGCCCTCGCCGAGCGGCTCCAGGGTGAGCAGCAGCGAGCGCGACAGCAGCGGGCTGATGACGGAGAAGAACGGATTCTCGGTGGTGGCGCCGATGAAGGAGACCCAGCGGTTCTCCACCGCCGGCAGGAGCGCGTCCTGCTGTGCCTTGTTGAACCGGTGGACCTCGTCGACGAACATGACGGTCTGCCGTCCCGTCATGCCGAGCTCGCGCCTGGCCAGGTCGATCTCCGCGCGGACGCGCTTGACGCCGTCGCTCACCGCGGAGATCTCCACGAACCGCCTGGACGTGACCTGGCTGACGACCGTGGCGAGGGTGGTCTTGCCGGTGCCCGGCGGCCCCCACAGGACCAGTGACATCGACACGTCCCGTTCGACGAGCTGCCGGATCGGGGTGCCCGGTCCGAGCAGATGGCCCTGCCCGACGACCTCGGCCAGCGCCCGGGGACGCATCCGCACGGCGAGGGGCTGCCCCGCCCCTCCGGTGCCGGACACGGCCGGGGGCGCCCGGTCCGGGAGCACCCCGCCCCGAGGCGAGCCGGCGCCCGCCTCCACCGGCGCGTCGAAAAGGCCCTCCGGCTCGCCCGATTCCGCCCTGCTGGTCACGCTCCGACACTATCCGCCGGGGCGGACATCCCCGGCCCTCCCGCGGCACGGGAACCCGGGACACGGCTGTGGCGTTGGAACAGCCCGGAAGGAACATTCAGGAGCGTGACGGTGTCCGGTATGACCCCGCGTCGGCGGCACGGGCAGGCAGGGCTGCTCGCGATCCTCTTCGTCGTGGGCGGGCTCATCTTCAGCTACGGGCTCGGACATGCGCCCGTGCCGCGCGTGTGCACCGAGCACGCCGTCAGCGTGCCCGCCGGCGTCGCGTCCTCCATCACCGGGGTCGCGTCTCTCCAGGGCTCTTCGCCTCTCCAGGACGTTCACGGCTCCGCCGAACCTGCGTCGGCCGCCCCCCTGAAGCAGAAGCCCCCGCTGACGCCGATGAACGCGGGCCTGTGCCTGGCGGTGCTGTTCACCCTCGTCCTTCTCGCCCTGGCCACCGGTCTCGGACGTCCGGTCTTCCGCCTTCCCGCCCGCGTCGGCTGGGCGCTCGCCCCGCCCTCCCGAGGCGCGTCCACCCCCACGTTCAGGCGCTCTCTCCAGGTGCTCCGGCTGTAGAAGGCGGGCCGCAAGGCCAGGGGCGCCGCCATGTCGACACGACGCGGCGCGCCCTCATGTCCGCACAGCCATGCCGCACCGCCCCGAGAGGACCCGCACGTGTCCAAGAGCGCCCGCAACAAGGCCGCACGTAACGGCAACGCCCGCAAGAACGCACTCACCCGGCCGGAGGTGCCCTGGGGCACCATCGCCTTCTTCAGCGTGATCGGCCTCGTGGCGTTCATCGCCGTCGGGTACGCGTTCATGCAGTCCAGGTCGTCCGCCGACTCCTCGTCCATCGCCGGCCTGGTGACGAAGGACGACCTCAGCCGCGACCACGTCACCGGCGCGGTCGACTACGAGACCGACCCGCCGATGGGCGGCGAGCATGACGGCGCCTGGCAGAACTGCGACGGCCGCGTCTACGACTCACCGCTCCGCAACGAGAACGCCGTGCACTCCCTGGAGCACGGCGCCGTCTGGATCACCTACCGTCCCGGGCTCGCCGCCGGCCAGCTCGACGCGCTCAAGGCCAAGGTAACCGGCACCGACTACACGCTCATGAGCCCGTACCCGTCCCTGGACGCCCCGATCGTGCTCACCGCCTGGGGCAGGCAGGTCAAGGTCCAGGACGCGTCCGACCCGCGCGTGGACGCGTTCCTGCGCGCCTTCGTGAAGGGCCCGCAGACGCCGGAACCCGGCGCGGCCTGCGCCGGCGCGAAGGACGCACCGTGAGCGGTGAGACGCCCCGGGGACGCCGGCCGGCCGTCGTCCTCGCCGTCCTCGTCCTCCTGACCGGCGTGGCTCTGGTGGCGCTGGCCGTGTACCGCTCGGGCGAACCGGCCACGGACGGCCCCGAGGCCGGGTTCGCCCGCGACATGAGCACCCACCATGCCCAGGCGGTGCGGATGTCGTTCATCGTCCGGGACCGGACCGGCGACCGCGATGTCCGCCTCCTGGCGTACGACATCATCAACACCCAGTCGGCGCAGATCGGAATGATGACCGCCTGGCTGGACGAATGGGGACTGCCCAAGGCCGACCCGGGCGGTCCCATGCGCTGGATGTCGGGGCACGCGGACCACGGTGGCGCCGCGTCCACGATGCGGGGAATGGCGACGCGCGAGCAGCTCGCCGACCTGGAGGACGCGTCGGGCCGCGCCGCCGAGGTCCTGTACCTGCGCCTGATGATCGCCCACCATCGCGGCGGCGTCGACATGGCGGAGGCGGTGCTCACCCTCACCGGCCACGACCGCGTCCGCCGGCTGGCCCGGACGATGGTGGACGGCCAGCGGGCGGAGGTCGCCCAGATGACCTCGATGCTGCGGAGCCGGAACGCCTGACGGGTCGGGAGGCGACCTTCGCGATAGCGCTTGACAGGGCGGTCGGATCGCGCGTCACTGGCCACCATGGCTCAGAACCTCAGCGGCTACCACCGGGCCCTCGATCTGTTCGAGGGCCTGGTGGCCGGTGTCCCCGGGGACGGCTGGGACATGCCGTCGCCCTGCGAGGGGTGGACCGCACGGGACGTCGCCGGCCACGTGACCGGCGGCCAGTACCTGATCCAGGCGCTGGCCGGCGGTGAGCCCGAGCCCGACATCGGCCGCACCCCCGCCCGGTTCGTCCCGGGCGACGTCCTCATGAGCTGGCGGACGGCCCGCAAGGAGTGCGCCGCCTCCCTGACCCCGGACGCGCTGGGCCGCCCCATCCCGTTCGGCGGCCTGGGCGAACTGCCGCTGGCCGACTATCTGGAGGGCTACATCCTGGAGCCGCTGGTGCACGCCTGGGATCTGGCCAGGTCGACGGGCCAGCCGTCCCGCCTGGACCCTGACCTCGTCCACCACGCGTTCGCGACCGCCCAGGTCGTCGCGGCCCCACTGCGCGCCGCGGGACACCTGGCCCCGCCCCTCCCGGCCCCCAAAGGCGCCGACGAGCAGACCCGGATGCTCGCCTTCCTAGGCCGTTGTTAGCCCCGGCCCGCCGTGCTCAACGGGGGTTCCAGGGGGACGCCCCCTGGGAAACTAAGAGAATTCGGCGAGGGTGCGTTCGGCTTCTTCGAGCCAGGCGCGGCGGGCGGTGAGGGCTTCCTCGGTTTCCTTGATCTCTTTTTCGCGGCCGTTGTCGCGGGCCTTGGCGAGGCGTTTCTCCAGCTGCTCGATGGAGGTGCGCAGCTGGGTGACGGTGGCTTCGGCGCGGGCGCGGGCCTCGGGGTTGGTGCGGCGCCACTCGTTCTCCTCGGCGGCGCGGACGGTCTCCTCGATCTTGCGGAGCCGGCCTTCGAGGCGGTCGCGCTGGTCGCGGGGGACCATGCCGGCGGCCTCCCAGCGTTCCTGGATGCCGCGCAGCGCCTGCCTGGCCTGCCGGATGTCCCTGACGGGCAGGAGCCGCTCGGCCTCGCCGAGGATCTTCTCCTTCTCCTCGGCGTTGCCGCGGAACTCGGCGTCGCGTTCGGCGAACGCGGCGCTGCGGGCCTGGAAGAAGTTGTCCTGGGCTCCTTTGAAGCGGGACCAGAGGTCTTCCTCGGCGTCCCGGGAGGCGCGGCCGGCCGTCTTCCAGCGGCGCATCAGGTCGCGGTAGGCGGCGGCCGTCTCACCCCAGTCGGTGGAGCCGGACATCGCCTCGGCCTCGGCGACGAGGCGCTCCTTCTCCCTGCGGGACTCCTCGCGCTGGTCGTCCAGGGTGGCGAAGTAGACCTTGCGGCGCTTGGTGAAGGCGTTGCGGGCGGACGACAGCCGCTTCCACAGGGCGGTCTCGGTGGGCCGGTCGATGCGGTCGGCGGCCTTCCACTCCTCGACGAGCTGGCGCAGGCGTTCGCCGCCGTTCTTCCAGTGGGTCTCCTCGACGGCGATCCGCTCGGCCTCGGCGACGATCCGCTCCTTGATCTCGCGGGCCTCGTGGCGGTGCTGCTCGCGCTGCGCCTTGACCTCCTCGCGGCGCTGCCCGACCCGTTCGGTGAGCGAGTCCAGGCGCCGCCCGAGGGCGTCGAGGTCGCCGACGGCGTGCGCCTCGGCGACGGCTTCGCGGAGCCTGTCGATGCTCTGCTGGGCCTGTGCGGGCTGCAGGTCGGTGGTGCGGACCCGCTGTTCGAGCAGGCCGATCTCGGTGACGAGCGCGTCGTACTTGCGCTTGAAGTAGGCCAGGGCCTCTTCGGGTGCGCCGGCCTGCCAGGATCCGACGACCCGCTCGCCCTCGGACGTCGTGACATACACGGTGCCGTCCTCGTCCACCCGGCCCCAGGGATCGGTCGCGCTGGACACCCTTGCCTCCTGAATCGCGGGTCCGAATGTGCTCAAAGCCACCGGACCCTCCACACCTTAGTATCCCGTTCGCCTATTTCCCGGCGATCGAGACGTCCTGGATCGTGACCTTCTTCTTGGGTGCGCCGTCACCCTTGGGGTCCGACCCCCCCTTGGCGATCTTCTGCACGACGTCCAGCCCCTTGGTGATCTTTCCGAACACGGTGTAGTCGGGCCGGAGCTCCGAGTCCTCGTACACGATGAAGAACTGGCTGCCGTTGGAGTCGGGCTGACTGCTGTGCGCCATGGCGAGCGTGCCCGCGGTGTACTTGGCGCCCTCCGTGTTCTCGTTGGCGAACTGGTAGCCGGGACCGCCGGTCCCCTTGCCCGTGGGGTCGCCGCACTGCAGGACGTTGAGCCCGCCGCTGGTCAGCCGGTGGCACTCGGTCTTGTCGTAGTAGTTCTTCTCGGCCAGGAACGCGAAGGAGTTGACGGTGCAGGGCGCCTTCTGCCCGTCCAGCTCGAACACGACGTCGCCGTGGTCGGTCTCGACGGTCGCCTTCACCGTGCCCGTGCGGACCGGCTTGACGGGCGGTGTCCCGAGGTCCTTGGGGGCCCCCGGCACCGACGCCGGCTTGTAGGCGCACTCCCCCGGCTTGGCCTGGGGCGTCGCGGACGCCTTCGCGCCCGCCTCGGGCTCGTCGTCCTTGCCGGTGAACGCGACGATCGCGGCGCCGCCCACGACGATGGCGGCCACCGCGGCGGCCGAGCCCATGATCTTGAGGCGGCGCGTCTTCGCCGCCTCCTGGGCCCGCCGCTGCTGCTGGCGCTCGTAGCGTTGCCGCGCGAGCTGCTTCTTGCGGTCCTTCCCCGCCACGTGGCTGCTCCTCCGGTGTGATCAGGTGAACGTGCAGCGCATAGTAGCGGTCCAGGAGAGTGAACGCGTCTCCGCTTTCAGGGTGCGCTTACCGGTGCGCCGCATGCCCTGCGCGACGACACGGCGACCGCGCCATCTCGTTCGCGGTGGCCGCGGCCGCGCCGGTACCCTCGGGTAAGCCCACCCGAGTTGGTTCTAAGGAAGGACGACCGTGCTCGTCGCCGGGTTCCCCGCTGGATCCTTCGCCGCGAACTGCTATGTCGTGGCGCCCTCCGCGGGTGAGGAATGCGTCATCATCGACCCCGGCCAGGACGCCGAGGCCGGGATCGAGGAGATCCTGCGCGAGCACCGGCTGAAGCCGGTCGCGGTGCTTCTGACGCACGGCCATATCGATCATGTCTGGTCGGTGGCCCCCGTCTGCGGCGCCAGGGACGTGCCCGCCTACATCCATCCGGACGATCGCGATCTGCTCACCGATCCGGCCAAGGGACTGTCGCTGGGCGCCGGTCAGCAGCTGTTCGGGGGGCTGGAGCTGTCGGAGCCGGACGACGTGCGGGAACTGGCCGACGGGGCGGCACTGGAGCTGGCCGGGCTGAGCTTCACCGTCGACCACGCGCCGGGCCATACACCGGGGTCGGTGACGTTCCGGACGCCGAAGACGCAGCAGCTCCCGGACGTGATGTTCACCGGTGACCTGCTGTTCGCCGGGTCCATCGGACGCACCGACCTGCCGGGCGGATCGTACGAGGAGATCCTCGCGAGCCTGTCCAGGGTGTGCCTCGCCATGCCCGACGAGACGGCCGTCCTGCCCGGCCACGGGACGCAGACCACAATCGGCCGCGAGCGCGCCACCAACCCGTTCCTTTCGGAGTTGACGCCGGCGGACGGCCCCAGCAAGGGATTCTGAGCCAAAAAAATCATGAGTTCGAGCTTCCGGGCCCCCAAAGGGGTCAGTGAATACGTACCGCCGCGCGCGGACCTCTTCTACGCCATCCGGGAGGCGTTCGCCGAGCAGGCGAGGCTGGCCGGCTACGGCTACCTGGAGCTGGCCGTCTTCGAGGACACCAACCTGTTCAGGCGGGGCGTCGGCGAGTCCACCGACGTGGTGTCCAAGGAGATGTACACGTTCGAGGACCGGGGCGGCCGGTCGCTGACGCTGCGTCCCGAGTTCACCGCGTCGGTGCTGCGGTCGGTACTGGAGAACAACCTCCACAAGGGCCCGCTGCCGGTGAAGGTGTGGACGACCGGGCCCGCGTTCCGCGCCGAACGCCCCCAGCAGGGCCGCTACCGGCAGTTCTACCAGCTCGACCTGGAGGCGATCGGCAGCGAGGACCCGCAGGTCGACGCGGAGACGATCGCGATCGCGTGGAACTGGTACCGCTCGCTCGGGCTGACCCGGGTGCGGCTGCTGCTGAACTCGCTCGGCTGCAAGGAGTGCCGCCCGGCCTACCGCGCCCTGCTGCAGGACTTCCTGCGCGGCCTGGACCTGGACGACGACACCCGCGCCCGCGTCGAGATCAACCCGCTGCGGGTCCTGGACGACAAGCGCCCGCAGGTGAAGGCCCAGATCGCCGACGCCCCGCTGATGGCCGACCACCTGTGCCCGGCCTGCAAGGCCCACCACGACCGGGTCCGCGAGCTGCTGGGCGACCTCGGCATCCCGTGGGAGGACACCCCGGCCCTCGTCCGCGGCCTGGACTACTACACCCGGACGACCTACGAGTTCGACCACCCGCTGCTCGGCGCCCAGTCCGGCATCGGCGGCGGCGGCCGCTACGACGGGCTGTCGGAGGACATCGGCGGCCCGCCGCTGCCCGGCATCGGGTTCGGGCTCGGGCTGGACCGCACCGTCCTCGCGCTGGAGGCCGAGTCGCAGGAGGACGGCGCCGCCGCGTTCACCACCGGGCCGCGCTGCGAGGCGTTCGGCGTCGCGCTCGGCGACGCCGCCGAGCGCCGGATGTTCGCGCTGGTCGACGACCTGCGCCGGGCCGGGATCGCCGCCGACATGGCGTTCGGCGGCAAGCGGCTGAAGGGCGCGATGAAGGACGCGGACCGCTCGGGTGCCCGCTACGCCGTGATCCTCGGGGAGCGAGATATCGCGGACGGCGTCGCCCAGGTCAAGGATCTGGCCGAGGGCGAGCAGACAGCCGTCCCGCTCACCGGCATCGTCACGACGTTGAAGGAAAGGCTTTCGAAATGATCCGCACGCACGAGGCGGGGACGCTCCGGAAGGAGCACGCCGGTCAGCAGGTCACGCTGGCCGGCTGGGTCGGCCGCCGCCGCGACCACGGCGGCGTCACGTTCATCGACCTGCGCGACGCGTCCGGCACGGCGCAGGTCGTGTTCAGAGAAGAGGACACCGCGCACGACCTGCGCTCGGAGTTCTGCGTCAAGATCGTCGGGGAGGTCCGCGTCCGGCCGGAGGGCAACGAGAACCCGGAGCTGCCCACCGGGGACATCGAGGTCGCCGCCACCGACATCGAGGTGCTGTCGGACGCGGCACCGCTGCCGTTCCCCATCGAGGGCGACGTCAACGTCAACGAGGAGATCCGGCTCCGGTACCGGTACCTCGACCTGCGCCGCGACGCCGTCGCGCGGGCCATGAGGATCCGCTCCGAGGCGTCGTTCCTGACGCACGAGGTGATGCGCGAGCACGGCTTCGTCAACGTCGAGACGCCGACGCTGACCCGGTCGACGCCCGAGGGCGCCCGCGACTTCCTGGTCCCCGTCCGGCTCCAGCCGGGCCACTGGTACGCGCTGCCGCAGTCGCCGCAGCTGTTCAAGCAGCTGCTCATGGTCGGCGGGCTGGAGCGCTACTACCAGATCGCCCGCTGCTACCGCGACGAGGACTTCCGCGCCGACCGGCAGCCGGAGTTCACCCAGATCGACATCGAGATGTCGTTCGCCGACCAGGAGGACGTCCTGCGGGTCGGCGAGGACCTCGTCGCCCGGCTGTGGAAGGACATCGCCGGATACGAGATCCCGCGGCCGATCCCCCACATCACCTACGCCGACGCGATGGCCCGGTACGGATCCGACAAGCCCGACCTGCGGTTCGGTCTTGAGCTGACCGACATGACCGAGTACTTCGCCGGCACGCCGTTCCGCGTCTTCCAGGCCCCCTACGTCGGCGCGGTCGTCATGCCGGGCGGCGCGTCCCAGACCCGCAGGGAACTGGACGGCTGGCAGGACTGGGCGAAGGCGCGCGGCGCCCGCGGCCTCGCGTACGTGCTCGTCCAGGACGACGGGACGCTCGGCGGCCCGGTCGCCAAGAACCTGTCCAACACCGAGAAGGAGGGGCTGGCCGCCGCGGCCGGCGCCGGCGCCGGCGACGCGATCTTCTTCGGCGCCGGGAAGCGGCATGCCACGCAGGAGCTGCTCGGCGCCGCCCGCCTGGAGATCGGCCGCCGCCGAGAACTGATCGACGCGTCGGCGTGGAAGTTCGTGTGGGTCGTCGACGCACCGGTCTTCGAGCCCGTCGAAGACGACAAGGGCGAGCAGATCGGCTGGACGGCCGTCCACCACCCGTTCACCGCGCCGAAGCCGGAGTTCGCGGGCACCTTCCAGGACGACCCCGGCGGTGCGCTCGCGAACGCCTACGACCTCGTCCTGAACGGCACGGAGATCGGCGGCGGGTCCATCCGCGTCCACCGCGCGGAGATGCAGCAGCGGGTCTTCGACGTGCTGGGCCTGTCGAAGGAGGAGGCCGAGTCGAAGTTCGGGTTCCTGCTGGAGGCGTTCAAGTTCGGCCCGCCGCCGCACGGCGGCATCGCGTTCGGCTGGGACCGGATGGTGATGCTGCTGGCCCGGCAGGACTCGATCCGCGACGTGATCGCCTTCCCGAAGGCCGCGTCCGGGTACGACCCGCTGACCGCGGCGCCGACGCCGATCACGCCGCAGCAGCGCGCGGAGGCCGGAATCGACGTCGACCCCGAGGACCAGGCCGAGGACGGGGACGGGCCCGGCGAAAGCTGACCGGCGAAAGCGGCGCCGCCCCTACCGGGTGGCGCCGCTGGTCACCCGGTAGACGTCGTACACGCCGTCGATGGAGCGGACGGCCTTCAGGACGTGGCCGAGGTGCTTCGGGTCGCCCATCTCGAACGTGAAGCGGCTGACGGCGACGCGGTCGCGGGTCGTGGTGACCGACGCCGACAGAATGTTGACGTGCTGGTCGGACAGCACGCGGGTCACGTCCGACAGCAGCCGGGGACGGTCGAGCGCCTCCACCTGGATGGCGACCAGGAAGACCGAGTCCTCGCCCGGGGACCACTTCACGTCGATCAGCCGGTCGGGCTGCGACTTCAGGCTCTCGACGTTGGCGCAGTCGGCCCGGTGGACGGACACGCCGTGGCCGCGCGTCACGAACCCGACGATGTCGTCGCCCGGCACCGGGGTGCAGCAGCGCGACAGCCGCACCCACACGTCGGGGTCGTCCGCGACGACGACGCCCGGGTCGCCCGCCGGGCGGCTCCGCTTGCGGCGGGTCGGCAGCGCGATCTCGGCAAGGTCCTCCTCGGCGCTCTCCACGCCGCCCAGGGCGTCCACGAGCCGCTGGACGACGTGCTGCGCGGAGACCTGGCTCTCGCCGACCGCCGCGTACAGCGACGACACGTCCGGGTAGCGCATGTCGCGGGCGAGGGCGAGCAGCGCCTCCCCGGACATCATCCGCTGTAGCGGCATGTTCTGCTTGCGCATCGCGCGGGCGATGGCGTCCTTGCCGGACTCGATCGCGGTGTCGCGGCGCTCCTTGGAGAACCAGTGCTTGATCTTGTTGCGGGCGCGGGCGCTCTTGACGAAGCCGAGCCAGTCGCGGCTCGGGCCGGCGTCCTGCGACTTGGAGGTGAAGACCTCGAGGGTGTCGCCGTTGTCGAGGGTCGATTCGAGGGGGACCAGACGCCCGTTGACACGGGCGCCGATACATCGATGCCCGACCTCGGTGTGGATGGCGTACGCGAAGTCGACGGGGGTCGCGCCCTGCGGCAGCGCGATCACGTCGCCCTTCGGGGTGAACACGAACACCTCGGAGACCGACAGGTCGAAGCGCAGCGACTCCAGGAACTCCGCCGGGTCGGCGGTCTCCTTCTGCCAGTCGAGAAGCTGGCGGAGCCACTGCATGTCACCGGCCTTGCGGCCGCCGACCGTCTCCTCCTTGTACTTCCAGTGCGCGGCGACGCCGTACTCGGCGCGGCGGTGCATGCCCCAGGTGCGGATCTGCAGCTCGACGGGCTTGCCCTCGGGGCCGATCACCGTGGTGTGCAGCGACTGGTACATGTTGAACTTCGGCATCGCGATGTAGTCCTTGAACCGGCCGGGGACCGGGCTCCATCGCGCGTGGATCGAACCGAGGGCGGCGTAGCAGTCGCGGACGCTGTCGACGAGGACCCGGATGCCGACCAGGTCGTAGATGTCGTCGAAGCTGACGTCCCGCGCGATCATCTTCTGGTAGACCGAGTAGTAGTGCTTCGGCCGTCCGGTCACGGAGGCCTTGATCCGGGCCTCACGCAGGTCGGTGGAGACGTACTCGATCACTTCCTGCAGGTAGACGTCACGGCGCGGGGCGCGCTCGGACACCAGCCGGGCGATCTCGTCGAACCGCTTGGGGTACAGCGTGGCGAACGAGAGGTCCTCCAGCTCCCACTTCAGCGTGTTCATCCCGAGGCGGTGCGCGAGCGGCGCGAACACCTCCAGGGTCTCGCGGGCCTTCCTCTCCTGCCTGGGCCGCGGCATGTAGCGCAGCGTGCGCATGTTGTGCAGCCGGTCGCCCAGCTTGATCACCAGGACGCGGATGTCGCGGGACATCGCCACGACCATCTTGCGGACGGTCTCGGCCTCGGCGCCCTCCCCGTATTTGACCTTGTCGAGCTTGGTGACGCCGTCGACCAGGGCGGCGATCTCGTCGCCGAAGTCGGCGCCGAGCCGCTCAAGGGTGTAGGGGGTGTTCTCGACGGTGTCGTGCAGCAGCGCCGCGCAGAGCGTCTCGGTGTTCATGCCGAGCTCGGCGAGGATCGTGGCGACGGCGAGGGGATGCGTGATGTACGGGTCGCCGCTCTTGCGCTTCTGGTGGCGGTGGTGGTGAGCGGCGACGTCGTAGGCGCGCTCGATGAGCCGGAGGTCCGCCTTCGGATGAGTGTTGCGGACCGTCTTGATCAGTGGTTCTAGTACCGGGTTCATAGCGGGGCCGCGCTGGGCGCCCAACCTGGCGAGCCTTCGGCGCACCCGGGCGGCAGACGGTGGAATCGTGGCCGGCGTGGGCCTGGACGGAACGGCGGGCTCGGGGGTGTCGGCGTCCCCGGCCGGGCCGGGGTCCTCGGGGGGCGGGGCCTGCTCTTGACGGCCATGCCCCTGAGGTTCCTGATCGTGGAGGCCTTGCTCTTCGAGTACCTGCTCTTTGGGGGCCTGCCCTTTGGGGGCCTGCCCTTCGGGAGCCTGGGCGGTGTGGGCCGGTCCGGCAGAGTCCTTCGCCGGTGGGCCCAGGGGCGTCCCCGGTTTCTCCGCGGACGGCGCGGACCGTTCGGGGGGCGGCTCCGGGGGTTCGGCGGCGGGCCGGCCGGGCGGTGGCGCACTCCGTGCCGTGCGGCGCGGCGGCGCGGCGGACGCGGGTCGCACACCGTTCTCCCCCGTGGTCTCCGGCACCGGGTGAGCCTCGGGGGCGGCGTCGTTCACCGCGTCGGTCGATACCACCTCACCGGGCACCCAGCCTCCTTAGTCCATCCGGGCGCACCGCCCGCTTCCGCGAGATGCGCCCGTTCCCCACCGGACCCTGATGGCGCCAGTCTATCCGGCGCCCATTTCCTACTAGACCGTAACCAGCGAATGGACGTCCAGATTCCCCAGCTTGTCGCGTCCGTCCAGGAACGACAGCTCAAGGAGGACGGTCAGGCCGGCGACCTCGGCTCCGCTCCGGCGGACGAGTTCGGCGGCGGCCCTGGCCGTCCCTCCGGTCGCCAGGACATCGTCGACGATCAGCACACGGTCACCGGGTTCGAGCGCGTCGACGTGGATCTCGATCGTCTCGGTCCCGTACTCGAGATCATAGGTCTCCTCGCGCGTCCGCGACGGCAGCTTCCCCTTTTTGCGCACCGGGACGAACCCCGCGCCGAAGTGGTAGGCCACGGGCGCGGCGAGGATGAAACCGCGCGCCTCGATCCCGACGATCTTGTCGATGGTGCCGCGGCCGTGGTGGTTGACGATCGCGTCCACCACACCGGCGAACGCGACATGGTCGGACAGCAGGGGCGTGATGTCCTTGAAGACCACCCCGGGCTTGGGGTAGTCGTCCACGTCGCGGATCCGCTCCTGGATCAGCTTGCCGAGGTCCACAGTTCGCTCCTACTTGCCGCCGCGCCGTCGCTGCCGGGTCCCGCGTCCGGGCCGCCGCCGCGTCCCGGTCCGCACGACCTACGGACGGCGACTGTACCGCCGGGACCTCCGGTGCCGGCGGCGGGCCCGCCGCCGGCACCGGACGGGACGGCAGACGAGAACGGCGACGGCTTCACGCCGACGCCGTTCTCGTTCAATCCGTACTTGCAGCCCAGTCCGTACTTGCAGCCCGGTCCGGCGATGTCGCCGCCGCCCTGGCCCGGTGCCCGGCCGGCATGGCCCTGATTCCGGATCGTGGCGGGAGAAGGGGTCAGCCGGCGGACTTGTTCGCCGTCTTCACCTTCAGCCCTTTGCCGGACTTGGAGTCGGGCTCCTCCGCCTCGGCGGTCTCGTCCGGGCCGTCCTCGTCCGAGTCGTCGCCGGCCGAGTCCTCGTCGGCCTCGTCGCCGGAGTCGCCGTCCTTGGACAGGTCGACGCGGTCGCCGTCCTCGCCGTCCTCGTCGTCGTCATCGTGCTCGTCGTCGAGGTCCTCGGGCTCGTCGTCCTTGAGGACCTGCATGACGGCCTGCTTGACGAAGCGGACCTCGACGCCGTCGGCGATCTCCAGGACGATGCCGTCGTCGTCGGCTTCCACGACGGTCGCGCGCATGCCGCTGGTCGTCAGCACCCGCACACCGGGCTCGATGGCGTTCTGCATCTGCATCTGCTCTTTGCGGCGCTTGCTCTGCGGCCGGATGAGCAGGAAGTAGAAGACCAGGGGAATGGCGAGGAGCAGAAGCAGGTTGAAGGCCCCGCTGCCGCCCGAATCCGCCGCGATAATCATGTCGCCGCCCATTACTGGGGCATCCTTCCGATGTCGTTAGCCCAGCCTGTGACCGGACCGGTCATGTGCAACGGGACCGCCGGCTGGAGACGGTGAACCAAGTCCCGGAGTCTAGAGAGTACGCGAGACCCCGGCAACGACGTGACGACCGGCGACACCGGGAAGTTCCCAACCCGTTATCGGATGATCACTATTCGGGACGGCCGGCGTCTCCGTCGACGTCGAACAGCGTTCCCGCCATCGGCGCCGTCGGCGGCTGCGTGAGACCCAGATGCGCCCACGCGGCCGCGGTGGCGATGCGCCCGCGCGGCGTCCTCGCCAGCAGGCCCTGCCGGACGAGGAACGGCTCGGCGACGACCTCCACGGTCTCGGGTTCCTCCCCCACCGATACGGCCAGCGTCGACAACCCCACGGGGCCGCCGCCGAACTTGCGCATCAGCGACTCCAGGACGGCACGGTCGAGCCGGTCCAGCCCCCGTTCGTCCACTTCGTACAACGCCAGAGCGGCCCGCGCTGATTCCAGCGTGACGGTCCCGTCGGTGCGCACCTCGGCGTAGTCGCGGACGCGGCGCAGCAGCCGGTTGGCGATGCGGGGGGTGCCCCGGGACCGGCCGGCGATCTCGGCCGCGGCGTCGTCGCCGATCTCCACGTCCAGCAGCGCCGCCGAACGCCGGACGATGATCTCCAGCTCGGCGGGCTCGTAGAAGTCCATGTGCGCGACGAACCCGAACCTGTCGCGCAGCGGCCCGGGCAGCATCCCTGCCCGGGTGGTGGCGCCGACCAGCGTGAACGGCGCGATGTCCAGGGGGATCGCCGTCGCGCCCGGGCCCTTGCCGACGACGACGTCGACGCGGAAGTCCTCCATCGCCATGTAGAGCATCTCCTCGGCGGGCCGCGCCAGCCGGTGGATCTCGTCCAGGAACAGCACCTCGCCCTCGGCGAGCGTGGACAGCACCGCCGCCAGGTCTCCGGCCCGTTCGATGGCCGGGCCGGAGGAGATCCGCAGCGGCTGCCCCAGCTCCGCGGCGATGATCATGGCGAGGGTGGTCTTGCCGAGGCCGGGCCCGCCCGACAGCAGCACGTGATCGGGCGTCCGGCCGCGCCGCAGCGCGCTCTGCAGCACCAGCGAGAGCTGCTCGCGCACCCGCTCCTGCCCGACGAAGTCGTCCAGCTTCCGGGGCCGCAGCGCGGCCTCGATCCGCTGTTCCTCGGCCCCGTCCGCATCCGGCGACACCAGCCGTTCGGGCTCACTCCCGCTCATCCTGCTCCCTGTGGGGGGACGACCCCCCACACCCCCCGGTTCGCTCCCGCTCATTATTTGCTCAGTTTCTTCAGCGCCGACTTCAGGAGGGCCGCGACCGGCGGCGTCTCGCCCCCGTCGAGGTCGGCGGCGACGGCGTCCACGGCGGCGTCGGCGTCCTTGGCGGACCAGCCCAGGTTGATCAGGCCCATCTGGACCTGCTCGCGCCACGGCTCGGCGCGGGCGGGCGCGCGCACGCCGCCGGCGCCGTCCCCGACCGGGCCGCCGAGGCGGTCCCTGAGCTCCAGCACGATGCGCTGGGCGCCCTTCTTGCCGATGCCGGGGACCTTGGTGAGAGCGGTGAGGTCCTCGCTCGCCACCGCTTGGCGCAGCGCGTTGGGCGGGTGGACCGCGAGCATCGCCAGCGCGAGCTTGGGCCCCACACCGCTGGCCGTCTGCAGCATCTCGAACACCGTCCGCTCGTCGTCGTCGGCGAAGCCGAACAGGGTGAGGGAGTCCTCGCGGACGACGAGGGAGGTCGGCACCTTCGCCTCGTCGCCGACCCGCAGCCCGGCCAGGGTGGCGGGGGTGCACTGCACCGCCAGGCCGACGCCGTGCACGTCGATCACCGCGCCGTCGGGCCCGGCGGCGGCCACCCGGCCGCTGACGAAGGCGATCACTGTACGGTTCCTCCCCTGTTCTGGGCGGTGCTGTTCTGGGCGGCGCTGTTCCTGGCGGTGCTGTTCCGGGCGGCGAGGCGCTCGCGCTCGGCCCTGGCAGCCTCCTCGATCCGCGACCGCTGGGCCGTGGCGAGCCGCTGCTGCGCTCCCCCGCGCCACACGTGGCAGATGGCCAGCGCGAGCGCGTCGGCCGCGTCCGCCGGTTTCGGGGCCGACTCCAGGGACAGCAGCCGGGTCACCATCCTGGTCACCTGCGCCTTGTCGGCGCGCCCGTTCCCGGTGACGGCGGCCTTGGCCTCGCTCGGGGTGTGCAGCGCGACGGGCAGGCCGCGGCGGGCCGCCACCAGCATCGCGACCCCGGCCGCCTGCGCGGTGCCCATCACGGTGCGGACGTTGTGCTGGGAGAACACGCGCTCGACCGCGACGGCGTCGGGACGGAACTCGTCCATCAGCGCCTCGATGCCCGATTCGATGCCCAGCAGGCGCAGGTGGATGTCGTCTTCGGGCGCGGTCCGCACGACGGTCACGTGCACCAGGTGGAGCCGTTTGCCCGGGGTGCCCTCGACGACCCCCACCCCGCACCGGGTGAGCCCGGGGTCCACCCCCATCACCCGCAAGGCCGCTCCTTCGATCACCTGTTCGGCCGCCAACGCTACCAATCCGGCCCCGCATCGTGGAGGGGGCGGCGGCGTGTCGGCGGAAAATCCGGAGAGAAGGGCGGGGCGGCGGGTGTCGGGGGCGCGTCGCGATCCCGGCCGGGGCCGGGGGGCCGTGGGGGCCGCGGCGTCAGTCCAGGGTGGCCAGGATGTCGTCGGAGACGTCGAAGTTCGCGTAGACGTCCTGGACGTCGTCGGAGTCTTCGAGGGCGTCCAGGAGCCGGAAGACCTTCTTGGCGTTGTCCTCTTCCAGGGGGACGGTGACGGTCGGCAGGAACTTGCTCTCGGCCGACTCGTAGTCGATCCCGGCGTCCACCAGCGCGCTGCGGACGGCGACCAGGTCGCCCGCCTCGCTGACGACCTCGAAGTTCTCCTCGTCGAGCTCGTTGACCTCTTCGGCGCCGGCGTCCAGGACGGCCATCATCACGTCGTCCTCGCTGGTGCCGTCCTTGGGGACGATCACGACGCCCTTGCGGTTGAACATGTAGGAGACCGAGCCCGGGTCGGCGAGGGAGCCGCCGTTGCGGGTGAGGGCGACGCGCACCTCGGAGGCGGCGCGGTTGCGGTTGTCGGTCAGGCACTCGATGAGGACGGCGACACCGCCCGGGGCGTAGCCCTCGTAGGTGATGTTCTGCCAGTCGGCGCCCCCGGCCTCCTCACCGGCGCCGCGCTTGCGCGCGCGCTCGATGTTGTCGTTGGGGACGGAGTTCTTCTTCGCCTTGTAAATGGCGTCGTAGAGGGTCGGGTTGGCGTCCGGGTCGCCGCCGCCGGTGCGGGCCGCGACCTCGATGTTCTTGATCAGCTTGGCGAAGAGCTTGCCCCGCTTGGCGTCGAGTGCCGCCTTCTTGTGCTTGGTCGTCGCCCACTTGGAATGGCCGGACATCTGTCACTCCTCCTCTGTCGTCCGGCGCACCAGATCGGCGAAGTAGTGGTGCACGCGGAAATCGCCTGTCAACTCCGGATGGAACGCGGTCGCCATGAGGCGCCCCTGGCGGACGGCGACGATCCTACCGGCGTTCGGGCCGCTCTCGGCGCGTCCGAGGATCTCGACGGCGTCACCGACGGACTCCACCCAGGGTGCGCGGATGAAAACGGCGTGGTACGGCGTGTCTCCCATACCGGTCAGCGGGACGGCGGACTCGAACGAATCGACCTGCCTGCCGAAGGCGTTGCGCCGCACGGTCATGTCGATGCCGCCGAGCGTCTCCTGGCCCGCGGCGCCGTCCCGGATCCGGTCCGCCAGCATGATCATCCCGGCGCAGGATCCGTAGACGGGCAGTCCGGCCTCGATCCGCTTGCGCAGCGGCTCCAGCAGTTCGAACGAGCGCGCCAGCCGCCACATGGTGGTGGACTCCCCGCCGGGCAGGACGAGCCCGTCGACCCGCTCCAGTTCTTCGGGGCGGCGTACGTTCAGGGTGTGCGCCCCGGCGGCCTCCAAGGCCGTCGCGTGCTCACGCACGTCGCCTTGCAGGGCGAGGACACCGATCGTCGGCACAGCGGTCACGTGCAACCTTCCGGGGTTTCGCGGGGTCGTGCAAGCCTAGACGTTCACGACAACGCCCCCCGACCTCGCGGATCTTCCGGGTCCGGGCGCGTCACACGTGCTTGAAGCGGCGCAGCGGGAGCTCCAGCGGGAGGAAGCCGTCCTTGCCGCGGTCGGCGATGCCGCGGCCGAACATGTGCGCCTCGGCGAGCGCGAGCCCGAACTCCTCCGGGTCGAACGGCAGCGGGACGTCGGGCGCGCCGGCGTCGATGGCCCGCCAGAACGGCCGCTCGGCGGGGAGCCGCTCGCCCTGGTCGACGACGACGCCGTCCTCGGCGGTGACGAACACGTCGCGGAGCAGTTCCCCGGACTCGTACCAGCGGAACCAGCAGCCGCGGATGACGGTGTGCAGGACGAGGACGCCGCAGTGCGCGCCGGGCAGCGCCGCCGCCGCGGTGTCGGCGATGCGGCGGGCGTCGTCGTCGAGGCAGAACAGCCGGCGGTCGCACAGGAGCAGCGCCCGCTCGAACGCCCCGACGAACAGCTCGTCCTCGTACGGCCAGAGCGCGAAGTCCAGGACCGTGTCACCGGTCTCGGTCAGGGTGTCCGCCGGATACAGGCCGCGCGCGATCGCCGCGGCGGCGTCCGGATCGGGCACCAGGCCCGGCCGGAACACCTCGGTGGGTTCACCCGAGCTCGCGCACGCCAGCGCGACCGACCAAGCCATGCTCTCCCCTCCCGCGGCCGGGCACCGCCCCGGGGCCCGCGTTACCCTTACCGGCCGCGCCGCCAGCGTAAACCCTGTAAGGGCGCCGTGTGCAGTGGGGACGGCCCGTTCATCGCGGCGCCGTCCGCACGGCACGCCCGCCTCACCAGCCGCGGCCCGCGAACTTCTGGTCGTCGCCGAGGGTGGCGGCGTTGATGCCGACCATGGCCTCGCCGAGGCCGCGGGACACCTTGGCGATGACGCCGGGGTCGTCGTGGAAGGTGGTGGCCTTGACGATGGCCTCGGCGCGCTGCGCCGGGTTGCCGGCCTTGAAGATCCCGGAGCCGACGAAGACGCCCTCGGCGCCGAGCTGCATCATCATGGCGGCGTCGGCCGGGGTGGCGATGCCGCCGGCGGTGAACAGCACGACGGGCAGCTTGCCGGCGGACGCGACCTCCTTGACCAGCTCGTAGGGGGCCTGGAGCTCCTTGGCGGCGACGTACAGCTCGTCCTCGGGCAGGGACTGCAGCCTGCGGATCTGCTGCCGGATCTGGCGCATGTGCGTGGTGGCGTTGGACACGTCGCCGGTGCCGGCCTCGCCCTTGGAGCGGATCATGGCCGCGCCCTCGGTGATGCGGCGCAGCGCCTCGCCGAGGCTGGTGGCGCCGCAGACGAACGGGACGGTGAACGCCCACTTGTCGATGTGGTTGTCGTAGTCGGCCGGGGTGAGCACCTCCGACTCGTCGACGTAGTCGACGCCGAGGGCCTGCAGCACCTGGGCCTCGACGAAGTGGCCGATGCGGGCCTTGGCCATCACCGGGATGGAGACCGCGGAGATGATCCCGTCGATCATGTCGGGGTCGCTCATCCGGGAAATGCCGCCCTCGACGCGGATGTCGGCGGGCACCCGCTCCAGGGCCATGACGGCCACCGCGCCCGCGTCTTCGGCGATCTTCGCCTGGTCGGGCGTGACGACGTCCATGATCACGCCGCCCTTGAGCATCTCCGCCATGCCGCGCTTGACGCGGGCGGTCCCGGTCTCGGGCGCGGCGTTCTCAGGGGCGGGACTGGAAGTGGACACGGGCATTCCTCACGTGGACGGACGATAAGTCCTTTCCATGGTATTGCCTGCTCGTGGGACCTCTGGACCCGCCACAGTGTCAACGCGCGGCGGGCGAGCCTTACACAGTGGCGGTTGACGCGGCGCCCACGGGGCGGCGCCTAGGGAATGAAGGGCTTGCCGTCGTTGACGAGGACCACCCAGACCTGTCCCGGGGCGAAGTTCATCGGCTCGCCGCCGGCCGTGGTGAAGGTCGTCCCCTTCTTCTCGGACGGCCGCGACCACTTGGCCTTGTAGGACTTCCCGTCGCGCAGGACGAGGGCCCGCCCGGTGCCGGTCGTGTCGATCAGCGGCGTGTAGCTGCCGAGGAAGTCGTGGAACTTCGACCGGGTCGTCTTGGCGTACTGGACGACGACCGTCTGGCCGCCGAGACGCCCGCCCTCGGCGGCGCGGTCGGGCCGCCCGCCGAAGCTGGCGAGCCACCGCTCATGCTTCTTCGACCAGGTGAACCCCATGCTCGCTGACGGCCACCGCGCGGTGAAGGACTTGGTGGGCTCGCCGCCGGGCGGGGCGTCCCCGAAGCGGAAGCCGATGTCGCGGGGCTTGGCGGCCTTGGGCGCCTTCTTGAGCAGGACCTTCGGGTCGGCGTAGAGGTTGTACGGGATGGGCTTGCCCCCGGACCGGAAGTAGGCGCCTCCGGCGTTCTCCTGTGAGATGTCGTACACCGGCGCTTCGCGGACGTACTTCTTCATCTTGCTCTGGACGCCGGAGAACGCGAAGGCGGGCCGGCCGAACTGCGGCAGGATGTGCAGGTCGGAGATGCGGGCGCTGCGGACGGGCCCGACCCGCTTCGGCAGCTCGGACGAGTACACCGCCATCAGCCGGGTCTCGCCGCCCTCGACCTGCTCGACGTAGACGATGTCGGCCGCCTTCACCCCGCTCTGCGGGAGCGCGGGCCTGGTGTTCTCGATCTTGACGGCGAGGACGGGGTTGTCCAGGCCCTTGCGCTCACCGGTGAACGGATGCGTCGGCGGCGGGGGCGGCGGCCCGGTCTGCTGGGGCCCGCCCGTGCTGCGCGGCGGCGGCGCCGTCTCCGGGCCGCCCGAGTCCGAGCAGGCCGAAAGGCCGACGCCGAGGACGAGGGCCCCGAGACCCGCGGCCGCTCGGCCCCTGCCGGTGGTGCCCCAGGCGGATCGCACGATGAACCCTCCCTTTACCTTCTGCCAGAGGGTAGCGAACGCGACCGTGTGCGCCCGCCCGCTCGGCGGTACGGCCGCGGGGGCCGAAAGTGATCAATCCCGCGTGCTCGGATCCGCATGCTCGGATCCGCGTGCTCAGATTCCGGGCGGGTCGTCGTCGATCTCGAAGAAGTCCGGGAGCGGGGCCCGGCCGGCGAGCGGCAGGACCCGGATGAGCAGCTTGCGGCGGGCGATCCTGGCCTGGGAGACGGCATCGTTGTAGAACCGGCGGGCGTAGGCGACCTTCGCGGCCGACGAGGACAGCTCGTCCAGCACCGCCTTGCCCTCACCGGAGCCGCCGGCGGTGAGGGTACCGACGAACTCGGGCTGGTCGACGACGGCGCGCAGAGCCCGGGACAGGTCGCTCTCGGCGAACTCGCGGTTGTCGGCGTCGGCGGTGCGGGCCTCGTGCGCGGCGGTGGCGAGGACCAGGCTGGCCGCCGGGTCCAGCAGCCGCGACGCGGCCAGTTCCAGCGCGGCGGCGGCCCGCCTGACCAGCGCGGCGTCCAGCGCGGCGCGGGCGGTCTCGACGCGGACGTGCAGCCGGTCGAGCCGGGTGGCGCGCCACGACACGTACACGCCGGCGAGGAAGACGACGGCGATCCAGAACAGGACGTCGATGATCCAGTCGTACATCCGATGGCCTCCTAGGCGCCGAGGCCGGACTCGACGACGCCGGCGCCGGCGAAGGCGACCGTCTCGTACACCCGCAGTACGTCGCGGGCCACCGCCGACCAGTCGTAGTCGCGGACGGCGGCGCGGGCCTCCGCCGACAGCTGCTTGCGGCGGGCCGGGTCGTCGAGCAGCTCGCCGGCCGCCGCCGCGAGGGCCTCGTGGTCGCCGGCGGGGAACAGCGCCCCGGCGCGCCCGCCGCGCAGTACCCGGTCGAACGCCTCGATGTCGCTGGCCAGGATGGGGGCGCCCGCCGACATCGCCTCGGCGAGCACGATGCCGAAGCTCTCGCCGCCGAGGTTGGGCGCGACGAACACGTCCACCGAGTGGTAGGCGCGGACCTTGTCCTGCTCGCTGACGAGGCCGAGGACGACGACCCGGTCGCGCAGTTCCGGCGAGACGCGGGCCACCACTTCGTCGGCGTCGCCGGGCCCGGCGAGCAGCAGCCGCAGGCCCGGTCGCCGCCGGCCGAGGATCTCGAAGGCGCGCAGCAGCACGGGCAGGCCCTTGCGGGGCTCGTCCATCCGGCCGAGGAACCCGAGAGCGCCGCCGCCGGGTCCGCGAGGGACGCCCCCGGCCGATCCCCCGGCCGACGGGGCGCGCCCCGGCCAGCCGGGCAGCGGGTCGGCCATCGCGTACCGCTCGGTCGCGACGCCGTTGGGGATCAGCACGGCGTCGCCGCCGAGATGCTCGACGAGCGTGGTGCGGGCCGCCTCCGACACCGCGATGCGGCCGGTGATCTTCTCCAGCGCGCTCTGCAGGATCGGCGCGGTCACCGACACCATGCGCGACTTCTCGTAGGACGCGTGGAAGGTGCCGACGATCGGGCCGTCCGCCGCCCAGCAGGCGAGGAGCCCCAGGGAGGGCGCGGCGGGCTCGTGGACGTGCAGGACGTCGAAGGCGCCCTCGTTGATCCAGCGCCGGACGCGGCCCGCCGACAGGAACCCGAACGCCAGCCGGGCCACCGAGCCGTTGTAGGGGACGGGGACGGCGCGTCCGGCCGACACGACGTAGGGCGGAAGCTCCGCGTCGTCGTCCGCTGGCGTGATCACCGACACGTGGTGGCCGAGGGCGATCAGCGCCTCGGCGAGGTCGCCGATGTGCTGCTGGACGCCGCCCGGCACGTCCCAGGTGTAGGGGCAGACGATGCCGACCTTCATGGGCCGCCGTCCGCGAGGTCTTCCACCCAGACCTTCTGCAGCATGTGCCAGTCCTCGGGGTGGGCGGCGATGCCCGCCTCGAAGACGTGCGCGAGCTCCTGGGTCATGGCCTGGATCTTCTCCTGTCTGCCGCCCTCGTCCGGGACCGGTATCTCGTCGTGGACGCGCGCCGCCCAGTATTCGCCCTCGTACCAGAGTGTCACGGGAATGAGGGCGGCGCCGGTCTGGATCGCCAACGCGGCGGAGACGGCGGGCATCCGGGCGGTGGCGCCGAAGAACTCGACGTCGATTCCGCTCTCGGTCAGGTCTCGGTCGACGACCAGGCACACCGGCCGGCCCGCACGCAGCCGCTGGGCCATCCGGCCGTACGCGGAGGCGCCCTTGTGGGCGAGGACCTCCATGCCGAGCCCCTCCCGGAACTCGACGAACCGGTCGAACAGCGACTCGGGCTTGAGCCGTTCCGCGACGGTGGTGAACGGGTACCCGCAGTGCACCAGCCATGCGCCGGCGTGCTCGTAGTTGCCCATGTGGGGCAGGGCGAGGATGACGCCGCGTCCGGCGTCGAGGTTCGCGAAGATCTTCTTCTCGCCGGTCACCCGCATCCGCCCGACGATCCGCGCCCGGCTGTACTCGGGCAGCCGGAACACCTCCAGCCAGTAGCGGAAGTAGGAGCGCAGCACCTTCTTGCTGAGGATGCGGATCTCGTCGTCGACGGCGTCCTTGCCGAGGACGCGGCACAGGTTCCTCTCCAGTTGCCGCACACCGGTGCCGTAGCGGTGCCAGGTGCGGTCGGCGAGGGCGGTGAACGCCAGCCGGGCCGCCGCCTCGGGCATCTTGCGGACGACCGTCCAGCCCGCCGCGTACGCGGCGTCGGTCACCTCGTCGCGCAGCGACGGGCGGTCGGGGCCGCGCGGTGACGCGCGGTCCGTGCCGTCCCCCGGCGGGCGGGACGCGCTCATGGGCCCGGCTCCGGGGCGGCCGCGCCGTCCTTGGCCTGGGCGTGGACGGTGGCGAACCGCTGCCCGACCGTGACGGTGCTCAGCCCGGCGAGGACCCACAGCGCGGCGGCGAGGATGTAGGGGACGCCGAGCCCGTCGAATCCGGCAGCGACGAGGGCGACGATGAGGCGTTCGGCGCGCTCGGCGATGCCGACGTCGCAGGTGTAGCCGAGCCCTTCGGCGCGGGCCTTGGCGTAGGACACCACGACCCCGGCGACCAGGCAGTACAGGGCGACTCCGGCGAGCGGCTCCTGCCCGTCCCGGTACAGCCCGATCATCAGCCCGGAGAAGATCGCGGCGTCGGCGACCCGGTCCATCGTGGAGTCCAGGAAGGCGCCGAACTTCGAGATCTTCCCGGTGGCCCGGGCGACCGCGCCGTCCAGCATGTCGAACAGCACGAACGCGGTGATGACCAGCGTGCCCCAGAAGAACTCGCCGCGGGGGAACAGCACGAGCGCGCCGGCGGCCACGCCCAGCGTCCCGATGACGGTGATGGCGTTGGGGGACACCCCGGTCCGCGCGACCGCCCGTCCGACGGGGGTGAGGACGCGCCCCAGCGCGGGCCTGATCTTGTTGAGCATCGCCGTCCGTTCTCGTGTCTCGGGGAGAAGGCCCACGGGGCCGGGCCGCCGCAGCGCGCCCATCGTAGTGCGGTTGCGCGCACAGGGTGGTCAGGGCGGGTTTGGGCGGCGTGCGCCGCGGACAGATCACGGTTGATTGCCCTTCACCCCTTGTGGTCCCGCGCGTCACGGGAAAAGGTGGTGATACGGGTGTGACGTCGGTCACGCACGTTGGACGAGGTCGGACGCCGCACTCGGACGTCAGGGCCGGCCCCTCGCCTGGGCCTGGCCCCAACCGCACGCGGGCCTCCGCGCGGAGACCCGTCCGAGGAGGTAGTCAATGGCGGACAAGGGAGGCCACCCGGGTGCCCCCGGCAGGGCACCGGAGGCCGGCGGGTGTGACAAGGTGCGCAACGTCGCGCTGGTCGGCCATTCCGGGGCCGGGAAGACGACGCTCGTGGAGGCGCTGCTCGCCGCCACGGGCACGCTGCAGCGGGCGGGACGGGTCGAGGACGGCACCACCGTCAGTGACTTCGACGAGGTGGAGGTACGCCAGCAGCGCTCGGTCAACCTCGCCCTCGCCCCGCTGAGCCACGGCGACATCAAGGTCAATCTGATCGACACACCGGGGTACGCCGACTTCGTGGGCGACCTGCGGGCCGGGCTGCGCGCCGCCGACGCGGCACTGTTCGTGATCTCGGCGGTGGACGGCATCGACGGCCTGACCCGGATGCTCTGGGAGGAGTGCGCGGCGGTGCAGATGCCCCGCGCGGTCGTCATCACCAAGATCGACCAGCAGCGCGGCGACTTCGACGACGTGGTCATGGCCTGCCAGGACGTCTTCGGTGAGGGCGTCGCGCCGCTGTACTTCCCGGCGGTCGGCGGGGACGGGCTGAAGGGCCTGATCGGGCTGCTGAGCCGGCGCTGCCTCGACTACTCCACCGGGCGGCGGACCGAGTGCGACCCCGACCCGGCGTACCTGGACCAGATCGCCGAGCAGCGCGCGTCGCTGATCGAGGGCATCATCCAGGAGAGCGAGGACGAGACCCTCATGGACAGGTACCTGTCCGGTGAGGACCTCGACGTCAAGGCGCTCATCGAGGACCTGGAGACCGCGGTGGCGCGCGGCAGCTTCTACCCCGTCCTCGCGACGTCGGTCCCGCACGGCGACCATCCCGGGCCGGTCGTCGGCATGCTGGAACTGCTGGAGGTCATCACCCAGGCGTTCCCCTCTCCCCTCGAACACGGCATTCCCCCCGTGAACCCCGTCAAGGGCGGACCTCCGCGGGAACTGGCGTGCGATCCGGAGGGGCCGC
This sequence comes from Spirillospora sp. NPDC048823, assembly GCF_043198445.1. Lineage (NCBI taxonomy): Bacteria > Bacillati > Actinomycetota > Actinomycetes > Streptosporangiales > Thermomonosporaceae > Spirillospora > Spirillospora sp. NPDC048823. Next base: position 61,388 of record NZ_JBICUT010000024.1, read on the forward strand.
TGGTCGCCGAGGTGATCAAGACGACGTCCGACCCGTACGTCGGGCGGATCTCCCTGGTGCGGGTGTTCTCCGGGACGCTGCGCCCGGACACGACGGTGCACGTCTCCGGGCACGGCATGGAGGACCGCGGGCACGAGGACCACGACGTCGACGAGCGGGTCGGCGCACTCACCTCGCCGCTGGGCAAGACGCAGCGCACCGCCTCGTCGTGTTTCGCGGGCGACATCTGCGCGGTGGCGAAGCTCACCCGCGCCGAGAGCGGCGACACCCTGTCCGATCCGGGCTCGCCGGTGGTGATGGCCCCCTGGTCGATGCCCGATCCGCTGCTGCCGGTGGCGATCCGCGCCAAGTCCAAGGCCGACGAGGACAAGCTCAGCCAGGCGCTCGGCCGCCTCGTCGCCGAGGACCCCACGCTGCGGCTGGAGAACAACTCCGAGACGCGGCAGCTCGTGCTGTGGTCCATGGGCGAGGCCCACGCCGACGTGCTGATCGACCGGCTCGGGTCCCGGTACGGCGTCGAGGTGGAGCGGATCGATCTGCGGGTGCCGCTGCGGGAGACGTTCGGCGGGGCGGCCAAGGGCCTCGGCCGGCACGTCAAGCAGAGCGGCGGGCACGGCCAGTACGGCATCTGCCACATCGACGTGGAGCCGCTGCCGTCCGGTGAGGGCTTCGAGTTCGTCGACAAGATCGTCGGCGGGGTGGTGCCGCGGCAGTTCATCCCGTCGGTCGAGAAGGGCGTCCGGCAGCAGATGGACCGCGGCGTGTCCGCCGGGTACCCGCTGGTGGACATCAAGGTCACCCTGCACGACGGCAAGGCCCACTCGGTCGACTCGTCCGACATGGCGTTCCAGGCGGCCGGGGCGCTCGCGCTCAAGGACGCGGCGGGCCGGGTTCCCGTCCTGCTGCTGGAGCCGGTCGACGAGGTGGCCGTGCTGATCGCCGACGAGTACGTGGGCCCGATCATGTCCGATCTGACCTCCCGGCGCGGCCGGGTGCAGGGCTCCCAGGCGGTGCCCGGCGGCCGCACGATGATCAAGGCGGAGGTGCCGCAGCTGGAGATCATCCGCTACGCGATCGACCTGCGGTCGATGTCGCAGGGCACCGGCACCTTCAGCCGGACGTTCCTGCGCTACGAGCCGCTCCCGCCGCACCTGGCCGACAAGGTCGCCGCCGAGTCCAGGGAGTAGCGTCCCGCGTCTTCCGAGGGGCCGCGTCCCGAGGGGTCGCGCTCCGAGGAGTGGCAGGAGGTTCTCAGGGTCCCGCCCGTTGGCGCCGGGCGGGACTCTAGGCTTGCGCCGTGGATCTTCCTCCCCTCCGGCTGGGACGCGGCGCACGGCTCTGGCGCTCCCTCTCCGGCGCCGCCGTCGTCGGCGCCCTGCTCTGCACCAGCGCGTACGGGAGCAACGACCATTTCCCGCTCGGGCCGATGACGCAGTTCGCCTTCTCGGTGCAGGACGACGGCGGCACGATCAGCTCGTTCTGGCTGGAGGCCGACACCGCGGACGGCGAACACGTCGAACTGTCGCGGTCGGCGGTCGGGACGGGCATGAAACGCGCCGAGATCGAGGGCCAGATGAGCCGGATCGTCCGCGATCCGTCGCTGCTGCAGGGAATCGCCGAAGGGCAGCACAGGCTGCACCCGGGCGGGCCCGAGCTGACCAGAATCTATGTCGTGCAGGAGATCAAGACGCTGAAGCACGGCAAGGTCGTGTCGACCATGAGGCAGAACCGCGTCGTCTGGGACGTGCGGTGACCGCGGCGGCGACACCGGAGACGCCCCGCCCCGTCGCGGCGGCGGGGGGCGCGCCCGATCCGGTCCGGAACGCGTGGGGCCGCTGGTGGTTCGGGCCGGTCCCCCGCGCCCGGATCGCCTGGCTGCGGATCATCGGCTACGTGTTCCTGCCGTTCGACATGCTGCTGCTGACCGGCAGTTCGCTGGCGCACGCGCGGCTGCCCGCCGACCTGTACCAGCCCGTCCTGCTCGGCCGGCTGCTGCACCTGCCGGCGCCCACGCCGTGGTCCATGTACACGCTGCTGGCCGTGACCGTCGCCGCCGGGCTCGTCGCGGCTACCGGCCGGGTGCTGCCGAGGGTGAGCGGCTACGCCGCCGCCTGCGGCTACCTGTGGTGGGTCACGATCAGCATGTCCTACGGCAAGGTCGACCACGATCACCTGGCGCTCGTCGTGGCCCTGTTCGTCCTGCCGAGCGTGGGACGCGCGAGGGTCGGCGACGCCCGGGGCTGCGAGGCGTCGGCGTGGTCGGTGCGCTGCGTCCAGATCGGGGTGGTGGCGGCCTACTTCCTGTCCGCGTGGGCGAAGGTGCGCATCGGCGGGTTCCCGGCGTGGCCGAACGGCTCGACCGTGCAGTGGGCGCTGAGCCGGCGCGGGACCGGGCTCGGGCGCGACCTCATCGGGTACCCGCTGGTGCTGAAGGCCAGCCAGTGGATCATGTTCGTCGCCGAGGCGCTCTCGCCGGCGATGCTGTTCCTGCGCGGTCGGCCGCTGTACCTGCTGGTGCTGTTCTTCGCCGTCTTCCACGCCGTCACCTACGCGCTGATGACGATCCATTTCCTGCCGCACGCGATCTGGCTGGCGGCGTTCCTGCCGCTGGAGCGGCTCACCGGGCTGCTGCCGGAGCGGCTGCGAGCCCGGTCGGCGCGGCAGGAACCCGCCGCGGCCCCGCGGTGATCCGGCCGCGGGCGCCGGTGGCTCAGCGGCGGGCGCCGGGACGCTCGGCGGCGGGCAGCATGCACGCCGCCGTCCCGCCCGGCATCCGGTCCCGGTTGTTCGCGACGAGCCGGTAGACCGCGTGCGCGGCCCAGCTCACCGGCGCCACCCGCATGATCACTCCGAGCGCCCGCCAGGGACCGCCGGCCTCGGTGAGCAGCCGTCCGACGGCCTCCGCGCCGCCGCTGACCCGCCCGGCTCGGTCGATCCACAGCACCTCGTACCCGGCCCGCTCCGCGGTGGTGCCCAGCGCGGGGAGGTCGGCGAACTGGTAGGCGACGACCGTGGCCCGGACGGGGACGTGCCGTTCGAGGAACCGCACCGAGGACGTGCAGAAGCCGCAGTCGCCGTCGTAGACCAGAACCGGCCGTTCCCGCCGGCTCATGCGGCGGGCCAGGCGTCGGCGAGCATCTGCCGGGTGTCGCGCAGCAGCTGCGGCAGCACCTTGGTGTGCCCGACGACCGGCATGAAGTTGGTGTCGCCGCCCCAGCGCGGGACGACGTGCTGGTGGAGGTGCGCGGCGATCCCCGCTCCCGCGACGAGGCCGAGGTTCATGCCGACGTTGAAGCCCTGCGCGCCGCTGCATTTGCGCAGCGCCGTGAGGGCCCGCTGGGTGAACGTGGCCAGTTCCAGGTATTCCGGCTCGTCCAGGTCGGCGTAGTCGGCGACGTGCCGGTACGGGACGACCATCAGGTGCCCGGAGTTGTAGGGGTAGAGGTTCAGCACCGTGAACACCGACTCGCCGCGGGACACGACGAGGCCGTCCTCGTCGGACATGCCGGGGATCTCGCAGAACGGGCAGCCTTCGTCGGAGTCCGCCCCCGTCGGCCTGCCCTCGCCCTTGATGTAGGCCATCCGGTGCGGAGTCCAGAGCCGCTGGAAGTTGTCGGGCATGCCCGCGCCGCCCCTCTCCTCCTCGAAGCGGGGCCCGCGCTCGTTCCCGGCCCCGGACGCGCCCTCGCGCCCCTGCTGCACCACGGACTCCTCCGGCTCTGCGCTCAAGGCGGCGGTCTCCTTTTGTTCACGGCCTGACCAGCAGCATAGAGAGAGACGCGTGCCGGGCTGTAGCCGGGCTGCCACCGGGACGCGCCCGCGAACACCCCCTTCCGTGACGTCTCGCGGGTCGCTCCGACACCATGGTCGTCCAACCGAACCATGGGAGCGATCATGACCGGGCTCGACAAGGGCGGTATCGGGAACGGTGAGCCGAGACGCGGGGCGGGTGGCGCGGAGTCCGGGTCCATGCCGTTCTTCCCCGGGCCGGCCGGCCACCGGGGCACGGTGCCGCCGCCGGGGACGCCGCTTCCGGCGCCGCCCGCCGCCCCCGCCGAAACGTCCGGCCCGGCGGTGCGGCCCGGCCCGGCGGTTCAGCACGGCCCGGCGGTTCAGCACGGCCCGGCGAAGGAGCCCGGCGCGGAGGGGCAGCCCGGCGCGGAGGGGTGGCCGGGCGCGGAGGGGTGGCCGGGCGTCGCGCAGCCGCCCGGCACCCCGGCACCGGGGGCGAACGCGCTGCCGATGACGCTGCAGGGCTCGGCGTCCGACGTCACCACGGCGGTGGAGGGGCGCATCACGATCGAGGACGAGGTCATCGAGAAGATCGCCGCGCTGGCCGCGCTGGGGGTGGCCGGGGTCGCCGCCCTGGTCGCGCGCCCCGATCCGGCCGCCCCCGGGCGGTCCCCAGAACCGGCCGCCGGACGGGCGGGGACGGGCGTGCGCGTCGTCCTGGACGAAGACGAGGTGACGCTCGACCTCGTCATCGCCGTCGAGTACGGCAGCGTGATCAAGGACGTGGCCAAGGTCGTCCAGACGAACGTGGCACGGGTGGCGGGCATGATGCTCGGCACGCGGGTCGCGGCGGTCAACGTGTCCGTCGGCGACGTCCGCATGGCCGCCGGGTCGCACCGCTGAACACCGCCGGACGCCGGCCGGCCTCCGTCACGCCGCGGCGCGGGCGTAGCACGTCTGCATGGACACCCCGACGGAGACAGTGGTGACCTTGACGCGCTCGACGAGCTGCGGTGAGACGCCCGTGAAATGGAACGTGTGCGGCCTGCCGCCCGTGACGGTGGTCTGCTGCGACTCCGTTGACCGCCCGCGCAGGGACAGCTCCGCCCGGATCGCGCCGCTGGAGGCCACGGTGATGACGACGTCCACACCGGTGCCCGTGGCGCGGTAGGCCGCCGTGCCCTCCGGGCACCACGTGAGGCCGCCGTTGCCGCCCGGGCCGGGGATCTGCGGCCCGCCGCCCCCGCCGCCGCCGGCGGGGTCCGGACGGTCGCTCCCGCTCTGCTGCGGCGCCGGGCCGGTCGGGGTCACCTGGATACCGGGGCCCGCCTGGCCGACCGACGGCCCGCCGGGTGATGTGGACGACGGGCTCGCCGACCCCTGGGCGCCGGCGGTGCCGCCGCTCTTCCCGTCGTCCAGCAGCGGGACGAGGAGCACCACGATGGCCGCCGCCACCAGCAGCGTGGTGCCGGCGTAGCCGGCGATCCGGGCCAGGACCGACCGGGACCGCCGTGCCGGTCTCCTGGACTTCATCTCCGCCATCTCCCCGGTCGCACGTGCGCGACGAGGCTACCAACTCCGGGCGGCGCTCACTCCCCCCCGGCGGAGCCCGGTGTGGAGGGCGCGGTCAAGGGCCTCACCCGCGCCCCCGGCACGGGCACGGCCCCGGCGCGGGTCAGATCTGGATCCTGGCCTCGACCGCCTTGACGATCTCGTCGACCGCCTCGGCGATCGGGACCCCGTTCCGCTGGTCGCCATTGCGGTACCGGAACGAGACCCCGTCCTTGGCCACGTCGTCGTCGCCCGCGAGCAGCATGTACGGGATCTTCTGCTTCTGCGCGTTGCGGATCTTCTTCTGCATGCGGTCCGAGGAGGTGTCGACCTCGACGCGGACGCCGCGCTCGCGCAGCCGCGCGGCGACCTTGTCCAGGTGCGGGACGTGGGCGTCGCCGATCGGGATGCCGACGGCCTGCACCGGCGCCAGCCACGGCGGCATCGCGCCCGCGTAGTGCTCCAGCAGCACGCCGAAGAACCGCTCGATCGACCCGAACAGGGCCCGGTGCAGCATCATGGGCCGCTGCCGGGTGCCGTCCGCCGCCTGGTACTCCAGGCCGAACCGCTCGGGCTGGTTCGGGTCGACCTGGATGGTGGACAGCTGCCAGGTCCGGCCGATCGCGTCCTTGGCCTGGACGGAGATCTTGGGGCCGTAGAAGGCGGCGCCGCCCGGATCGGGGACGAGGTCGAGCCCGGTGGACTCGGCCGCCCCGCGCAGGGCCGCGGTGGCCTTCTCCCACATCTCGTTCGAGCCGATGAACTTGTCGGAGTCGTCGCGGGTGGACAGCTCCAGATAGAACTCGTTCAGCCCGTAGTCGCGCAGCAGGCCGAGGACGAAGTCGAGGAGCCGCTTGATCTCCTCGCCCATCTGGTCCTCGGTGCAGTAGATGTGCGCGTCGTCCTGGGTCATGCCGCGGACGCGGGTGAGGCCGTGCACCACGCCCGACTTCTCGAACCTGTACACCGACCCGAACTCGAACAGCCGCAGCGGCAGCTCCCGGTAGGACCGCCCGCGCGCGCGGAAGATCAGGTTGTGCATCGGGCAGTTCATCGGCTTGAGGTAGTACTCGCCTCCGTCGACCTCCATGGGCGGGAACATGTCGTCCTTGTACCAGCCGAGGTGCCCGGAGGTCTCGAACAGGTGGCCCTTGGTGATGTGGGGGGTGTTGACGAACTCGTACCCCTCCTCCTCGTGCCGGCGGCGCGAGTAGTCCTCCATCACCTTGCGGACGACGCCGCCCTTGGGGTGGAAGACGGCGAGGCCGCTGCCGATCTCGCTCGGGAACGAGAAAAGGTCGAGTTCGGCGCCGAGCCTGCGGTGGTCGCGCTTCTCCGCCTCCTCCAGGAACTTCAGGTACTCGTCCTGCTTGTCCCTGGACTCCCAGGCGGTGCCGTAGATCCGCTGGAGCTGCGGGTTCTTCTCGCTGCCGCGCCAGTACGCGCCGCCGGAGCGCATCAGCTTGAACGCGGGGATGACCCGGGTGGACGGCAGGTGCGGGCCGCGGCACAGGTCCTTCCAGCGCAGCTCGCCGGACTTGGCGTCGAGGTTGTCGTAGATGGTCAGCTCGCCGCCGCCGACCTCGACGTCCGCGCCGTCCGCCGCGTCCTCGACGGGGCCGGAGCCCTTGAGGCCGATCAGCTCCAGCTTGTACGGCTCGGCGGCCAGCTCGGTGCGCGCGTCGTCGTCGGAGACGGGCCGCCGGGAGAACCGCTGCCCCTGCTTGACGATCTCGCGCATCCGCTTCTCGATGCGCTTCAGGTCGTCGGGGGTGAACGGCTCGGCGACGTCGAAGTCGTAGTAGAAGCCGTTCTCCACCGGCGGGCCGATGCCCAGCTTCGCCTCGGGGAACAGCTCCTGCACGGCCTGCGCCATCACGTGCGCGGCGGAGTGCCGCATGATCGCCCGGCCGTCGGCGGAGCCGATCTCGACCGGTTCGACCGCGTCCCCGTCGCGCAGCTCGCCGGCGAGGTCGCGCAGCTCGCCGTTCACCCGGGCGGCGATCACGGTACGGCCGTCGGCGTCCAGTGCCCGGCCCGCGGTGGTGCCGGCCGGCACCGCCCGCTCGCTCCCGTCGAGGGTGATGCGCAGCTCAGACACGGTGGACACGGGGACTCCTCGCAGTATTCGGTCAGGACTCGGGCTCGGATCAGCGGTTGCCGATGCTATCGATTCGGGGTGCCGCCCGGACGCATCCGGTTCCATCGGCCGCTCCTCTCGTCGTGGAGGGCCCGGCGGTCCCGGAGGGCCGCCCCCGGAAAAGCGGCAGGCCCCGGGATCGCTCCCGGGGCCCTGCCGCGTGCAATGTCAGGACATGCCGCAGTCTCGCCGGGAGTGACCCGGCGTCGTCGTCTCGAATACCTGCGGCATGGTCCCACTGTATCCGACGGGCGCGGACCTCGGCGGGCGTTGCCCCCGGCAAACGCCGCCCGCGACAGGCGTTATGCGGGGGCTCTCGGGGAGGCGAGGTCGTCCATGTCCTCCAGCTCACGTCCCTTGGTCTCGGGGACGGCGCGGTACACGAACACGAACGCCAGGACGGAGAACAGCGTGTAGAGGCCGTAGGCCAGGCCGAGGGAGAATCCGGAGACGGCGGGGAACGTCGTGGTGATCACCCAGTTGGCGAGCCACTGCGCGGTGGCGGCGACGGCGAGGGCGGACGCCCGGATGAAGTTGTTGAACATCTCGCCCAGCATCACCCACACCACCGGGCCCCAGGTGGCGGCGAACGAGGCGACGAACGTGTTGGCGGCCACCAGCGCGATCGGCCCGGTGACTCCGCCGAGGTCCGGCTCGCCGTTCACCACGGGGGCGGTGGCGAAGCACACGGCGAGGGTGCCGAGGGACAGGGCCATGCCGGTGGCGCCGGCCAGCAGCAGCGGGCGCCGCCCGATCCGGTCGATGAGCGCGATCGCCACCAGCGTGAACACGACGTTGACGACCGCGTTGACCACCGAGGTGAACAGCGCGTCGCTCTCGGTGAACCCGACCGCCCGCCACAGCGAGGTCGAGTAGTAGAAGATCACGTTGATGCCGACGAACTGCTGGAAGACCGACAGCAGGATGCCGACCCAGACGATCGGCAGCAGACCGAGCCGGTGGCCGCGCAGGTCGCGGAGCCGGACGGGCCGGTCCGCGGCGAGCGACCGCCGGATGTCGTCGATCTTGGCGCGCACGTCGCCGGCCGGCATGACGCGGGCGAGCGACCGCCGGGCGTCCGCCTCCCGGTGCCGCCTGACCAGGTAGCGGGGCGACTCGGGAATGATCAGGGCGATGACGCCGTACAGCACGGCGGGCACGGCGGCGCTCGCGAACATCCATCGCCACGCGGTGCCGCCCAGCGGGAACCTCCCGGACGCGCCGCCGTCGGACGCCCTGGCGATGAGGTAGTCCACGATGAGGGCCGCGAGGATGCCGAGGACGATGGCCATCTGCTGGAGTGAGCCGAGCTTGCCGCGCATGGCGGCGGGCGCGATCTCGGCGATGTAGGCGGGCGCGATCACCGACGCGGCGCCGATGGCCAGGCCGCCTGCCACCCGCCAGGCGGTCAGGTCGACCGCGGTGAAGGCGAACGCGGAGCCGAGCGAACTCGCCACGAACAGCACCGAGATGATGAGCATGACCCGCGTCCGGCCGATGCGGTCGCCGAGCGGGCCGGCGATCCAGGCGCCGGCGGCGCAGCCGAGCAGCGCGGACGAGACGACCAGCCCGACGCCGAAGCCGCTGAGGGCGAACTCGTCCTCGACGGCCTCGACGGCGCCGTTGATGACCGCGGAGTCGTAGCCGAACAGGAACCCGCCGACGGCTCCGGCCGCCGCGAGGAGCGTGGCGAGCAGCGCCGGATGCGCCGGTCCGCCCCGCCGCCGGTCGCCGGTGGGGTCGGCTCCGCTGCCCGGTGTGGTCATGGAGTCGATCTTCCCGAGGGAAAGGACCTTATGCGGGAAAGGACCTTATGCGGGGATTTGCCGTCGCTCAGTCACGTATCGCGATCCCGATGACGTGCGGGGAGGCCGGGTTGGCGCCGGAGGCGGGGAACTCGAAGCGCCGCTCGTCCCGCACGGTGAACCCGGAGCCGGCGATCCACTCGTCCGTCGGGCGGGACACGTGGCATCCGGCGGCGAGGAACGGCCAGACGACGTCGGCGCAGCGCTGGAACCGCACCTTCCCCCGCGTGCGCCCCCGCACGTGCTCGTAGTAGCGGAACTCGCCGCCGGGCCTGAGGACCCGCCTCACCTCGGTCAGCGCGCGGACGGGGTCGCGCACCGAGCACAGCACGAGGGACGCCACCACCACGTCGAACGAGGCGTCGTCGAGGTCGAGGTCCTCGGCGACGCCGGGCCGCACGGTGACGGGGACGGGCGCGCGGGCGGCGGCGCGGCCGGCCTTGGCGCGCAGCCGCGGCTCGGGTTCGACGGCGGCGACCTCCGTGACCTCCGGCGGGTAGTGCGCGAAGTTGGCCCCGTGCCCGGCGCCCACCTCCAGCACGCGGCCGGACGTCCCGGTGAGCAGCTCGGCGCGGTGCGCGTCGCCGCCCGCCCTGGCGGAGGCGGCGTCCAGCCGCGGGTAGAACCGGGCGAAGATCGGATGGCTCAGGTCGGTCATTCCCGCATCCTCCGTCGCCCCGGCGATCACCGCAAGATCGCCGCGTGATCGCCGCATGATCCCCGTGGTAGGGCGCTGCTCAGGGGTGATACCCGGGGAGGCGGTTCGCATCTCCCTCCCCCGGGTCACGCCGGGGCGGCCGGCGGCGTCCTAGGCTTCGTTCAAATGAACGATCACGACCGCTTCGCGCCCGGGGTCCGTCCCCGGCTGCTCGCCGGCGTCCGCTCCGCGCTCATGCCGGGCCGGGACGACCCGGCCGTCACGCTGCTGCCCGGACGGATGGCGCTGCGCCTGCCGATCCTGGCGGTCATGCTCGCGATGACGATCGGCTTCACGGCCGGGTCGATCGCGATCGCCATCGTGCAGTACGACGTCCGGACCGGGCTCGCCTGGCCGCTCGGCGTGCTGCAGGCGACACCGCTGATCTTCGCGGCGCGCTGGCCCCTCGCCGCGTGGAGGGTGGCGGCCGCCGGCCTGCTGCTGACGGTCTTCGCCCGGCATGGGGAAGGCTTCATGCCGTGGCCGGTCACCGCGATCCTGGCGCTGATCGTCATCCTGTTCTTCACCGGGGTCGGCGCCGACCGGCAGACCACCCTCGGCGTCGGCGCGGTCACCATCGCAGGGGTGCTGACGCCCGCCGTGATGCTCGGCATGCCCGGCTGGTTCGGCATGATCCTCGCCGGGGTCGCGGCGATCGCGCTGACCTTCGGCGACGCGGTCGGCGGGCGGCACTCGGCCGTCGAGGAGCTGCGCCGGCGCGAGGAGCAGCACCGGCAGGACCTCGCCCGGCAGGCGGTGCTGGAGGAACGCGCCCGGATCGCCCGCGAGCTGCACGACGTGGTGGCGCACCACATGTCGGTGATCGCGATGCAGGCGGAGGCCGCGCCCTACCGGATCCCGGACCTGCCGGACGCGGCGCGGCAGACGTTCGGGGTGGTGCGGGACGCCGCGCGCGAGGCCCTCACCGAGACGCGCCGCGTCGTGGGGCTGCTGCGCTCCGAGAACGACGACGCCGAGCGCGCGCCCCAGCCCGGTCTGGACCGGCTGGACGACCTGATCGGCGGGGCCCGCCGTTCCGGGCTGTCGGTCGCGAGCGTCGTCGTCGGGATGCCGCGGCCGCTGAACGCGGGGGTCGACCTGTCGGCGTACCGGATCGTGCAGGAGTCGCTGAGCAACGCGTCGCGGTACGCGCCGGGCTCCCAGGTTCACATCGAGATCAGGTACGGGCCGGAGTCGCTGGCGGTGTCGGTCACCGACGACGGCGCCCGCAGCACCCCCGAGGAGTCGCACGGCGGCGGGCACGGGCTCGTCGGGATGCGCGAGCGGGTGACGATGCTCGGCGGCGGCCTCACCGCCGGCCCGCGGGACGGCGCCGGCTGGTCGGTCGCCGCGGAACTGCCCTATGGCGACCCGGGCTGATCTTCCATGCCCGTAGGGTTGGGCCCGTGACGATTCGGGTGCTGATCGCCGACGACCAGGTCATGATCCGCGACGGGCTCGCGGCACTGCTGTCCTCCGATCCCGGGATCGAGGTGATCGGGCAGGCGGGCAACGGCCGCGAGGCGGTGGAGATGGCCCGCCGGCTCGATCCGGACGTGATCGTGATGGACATCCGGATGCCGGAGATGGACGGCCTCGCCGCCACCGCCGAGGTGATCGGCGACCCGGACCCCGACGCCGACCCCGCCGGTGCACGCCCGAAGGTGCTGGTGCTCACCACGTTCGACCTGGACGAGTACGTCTACGAGGCGCTCGGCGCGGGGGCCAGCGGGTTCCTGCTGAAGGACGCGTCGGCGGCCGACCTGGTGAACGGCGTGCGGGTCGTGGCGGGCGGCGACGCGCTGCTCGCCCCGTCCATCACCCGGCGGCTGATCGGCGACTTCGCGCGCCGGCGCCGCCACCAGCGGCCGAGCCCGAAGGCGACCGCGGGCCTGACCCCGCGCGAGCTGGACGTGCTGCGGCAGATCGCGCGGGGGCTGTCCAACGCCGAGATCGCCGCCGAGCTGGTGCTGGCCGAGCAGACGGTGAAGACGCATGTCGGGCATGTGCTGACCAAGCTCGGGCTGCGCGACCGCACCCAGGCCGTCGTCTACGCCTACGAGAACGGCCTCGTCGGCTGATCCGGACAGGCTGATCCGGACAGGCTGATCCGGGAGGGGCTCAGCGCGACGGGTCGAGGACGAGCTTGCCGGTGGTGCGGCGGGCCCGGAGGTCCTCGTGGGCCCGCCGGACGTCGGCGAGCCCGTACTCGCCGCCGCCGATTACGCGGAGCCGCCCGTCCGCGGCGAGGTCGAACAGCTCGCCGAGGGCACCGCGCATCACGTCGCCGGGGAGCTGGAAGACGTGCGCCAGCCACATGCCCGCGATCGTGGTGGAGTGCGCCATCAGCGTGGCCGGGCGGACGGGCGAGGGCTCCTTCCGCGACGCCATGCCGTAGAAGGCGAGGCGCCCGAACGGGGCGAGGGCGCGCAGGCTCTGGTCGGTGACCGTCCCGCCCGTCATCTCCAGGACGGTGTCGACGCGCCGGCCGCCGTTGGCGTCGATCAGCGCGTCCTTCAGGTCGGGTTCGTTCGCGTCGATCGCGACGTCCGCGCCGAGTTCGAGGGCGAGGTCGCGTTTGTCCTGCGACGAGGCGGTGGCGATGACCCGTCCGGCGCCCCACGCCTTGGCGAGCTGGACGGCGAGGGTCCCGACCCCGCCCGCGGCGGCGTGCACGACGACGGACTCGCCCGGCGCCAGATGGACGCTGCGGCGCAGCAGCAGCCACGCCGACGCACCCTGGACGATCATGCCGAGGGCGGTGACGTCGTCGATGTCGTCCGGGACGTCCCACGCGAGGGCCTCGGGCGCGGCGGCCTTCTCGGCGTAGCCGCCGGTGCCGACGAGCGCGACGACGCGGCGCCCGTCCGCGGTCGTCCCGACGACCTCCCCGCCCGGCACCATCGGCAGCGTGGACTCCGACAGGTAGCTGTTCTCGGCCTGGTGCGTGTCGGCGTAGTTGATCCCGGCCCGCGACACGTCGATGAGCAGGTGCCCCGGCCCGGCGGACGGGTCGGGCAGCTCGGTGACGTTCAGCACCTCGGGCCCGCCGAACTCGGTGATCTGGATCGCGCGCATGACTCTCCTGTGGGTGTGTCCGGCCCGTCGCCCTCCTGTGGGCGTCCCGGGCCCGTCGTGTCTCGGGCGGGCGCTCAGCGGGGGCCGGGGACGCCGCGGAACTTGAACGGCTCGGACGGGCGGCCCGGCACCACGTACCAGGCGTCACCGGTGCCGCCGGCGCCGAGGATGCGCATGAACGCCTCCACGACGTCGTCCACGTCCAGGATCGGGAAACCGGTGTCCTGGAGGTGCCCCTTCATCGGGGTGAGGATGTCGGTGTCGGCGAACGAGGGGCACAGCGCGTTCACCCGGATGCCCTCCTCCGCGAACGTGGGGCCGAGCGCGCGGACGAGACCGACCACGGCCGCCTTGTTGGCGCCGTAGACGGGGTCGAACGGCGTGGCGGTGAGCGCGGCCATGCTGGCGGTGGCGACGATGTCGCCGCCGCCGCGGGCGCGGAGCGCGGGCAGCGCGGCGTGCACTCCGAACACGACGCCGTCGAGGTTGATGCCCATGGCCCGCCGGTAAGCGGCGAGGTCGAAGTCGTCGCCCATGCCGCCTCCGCCGGCGACGCCGGCGTTGAGGAACGCCACGTCCAGCCCGCCGAACCGGTCCACCGCGGTCGCGACGGCCGCCTCGCTCTCGGCGGGCTCGCGCACGTCGCAGCGGACGAACGCGCCGTCCAGCTCCTTCGCGAGCGCGGTGCCGGCGTCCGCGTCGACGTCGGCGAGGACGATCCGCGCGCCGCCCCGGGCCAGCCGGCGCGCCACCGCGGCTCCGATGCCGTTGGATCCGCCCGTGATCAGCGCGACCTTGCCGGTACCGTCGAAGGCCGTGTCCGAGGCTGGCGTGTCCGAGGCTGGCATGGGACTCCCCTCACGAAGTAACTGACTCGTCAGTTACTCTAACGGAATGGACTTTGGTTTGAGCGAGCGGGCCCAGGAGTACCTCGGCCGCCTTCAGGAATTCATGGACGCCCACGTCTACCCGGCGGAGCCGGTCTACGAGGCCCAGCGGGCGGAGCTGCGCGCGGCGGGCCGCGAGCACCACCTCCCCCAGGTCGTCGAGGACCTCAAGGCCGAGGCCCGCAAGCGCGGCCTCTGGAACCTCTTCCTACCCGACAGCGAGGACCCGGCACACGGCCTCACCGTCACCGACTACGCCTCCCTCGCCGAGATCACGGGCCGCTCCCTGGAGCTCGCGCCCGAGGCCGTCAACTGCGCGGCCCCCGACACCGGCAACATGGAGGTACTGCACCTGTTCGGGACGCCCGAGCAGAAGGACAGGTGGCTCACCCCGCTGCTGAACGGCGAGATCCGCAGCGCGTTCGCCATGACGGAGCCGGATGTGGCCAGCTCCGACGCCCGCAACATCTCCACCCGCATCGAACGCGACGGGGACCACTACGTCATCAACGGCCGCAAGTGGTGGACCACCGGCGCCGCCGACCCGCGCTGCAAGATCATGGTCCTGATGGGCAAGACCGACCCGGACGGCCACCCGTACCGGCAGCAGTCGATGGTGCTGGTGCCGTTCGACACGCCCGGCGTGGAGGTCGTCCGGTCGCTGCCCGTGTTCGGCTACCAGGACCAGCACGGCCACTGCGAGATCACGTTCACCGACGTGCGCGTCCCGGTGGAGAACCTCATCGGCGAGGAGGGCGGCGGTTTCGCCATCGCCCAGGCCCGCCTCGGCCCCGGCCGCATCCACCACTGCATGCGCGCGATCGGCGCGGCCGAGCGGGCGCTGGAGCTGATGTGCGAGCGCGCCCTGTCCCGGGAGGCGTTCGGCGGGCCGCTGGCCAAGCAGGGCGTCGTCCGCCAGCAGATCGCCGAGTCGCGGATGGCGATCGAGCAGGCCCGGCTGCTCACCCTCAAGACCGCGTGGCTGATCGACAAGCAGGGCGTCCAGGCCGCCCGCTCCGAGGTCGCGGCGATCAAGGTGATCGCGCCGCGGGTCGCGCTGGACGTCGTCGACAAGGCGATCCAGATGCACGGCGGCGCCGGCGTCAGCGACGACACCCCGCTCGCCGCGATGTGGGCGGGCCTGCGCACCCTGCGGCTCGCCGACGGCCCCGACGAGGTCCACGTCCGCTCCGTCGCCCGCGCCGAGCTTGGCAAGTACAACACCGCATGACCGACGGGACGGGCGAGCGGGCACCGGGCGTGCGGCGGCGGATGCCGTACGCCCGGCGGCGCGAGCAGCTGCTGCAGGTGGCGCTGGAGGAGTTCGGCCGCCGCGGCTACCACCTGACCCAGATGGAGCACGTGGCCGCGGCGGCGCAGGTGTCCAAGGCGCTGCTGTACCAGCACTTCACCTCGAAGGAGGAGCTGTTCGCGGAGGTGACCGAGACGATCGTGGCCGAGCTGACCGCCCGGCTGAACGCGTCGGTGCTCGCCTCGCACGGCTCGGCGGACGGCATCCGGGCCATGATCCGGGTCCTGTTCGACTACGCCACCGCCGACCCTGACGCGTGGGCGCTGGTGATACGGCACCTCGACAAGCCCGACGACGTCGGGCTGGAGCTGCGGGAGCTCCGCGACCGCCTCGGGGGCGCGTTCGCCGACCTGCTGCTGCGCCGCCGCCGCGCCGACCCGGCCCTGTCCCCCGCCGCACTGGAGGTGAACGAGCGGCGCACGCGGCTGCTCGTCCCCCTGATGTACGGGTCGATGCTGTCGATGGTGTCGTGGTGGCTGGAGCATCCCGACACCCCGCGTGACCGCGCCGAGCAGATGGCCATGGAGTTCATCTGGCTCGGGCTCGACCGGCTGCGGACGGGCGAGCGGCTTCCCCGGGACGAGGGCGGGCACGGGCCCGGCGAGGACGGCGAAAGGCAGGGGGAGACCGAAAAGCCTGGGGTGAGCGAAAGGTCGGGGAAGTGAAGGCGTCGGGGAAGCGAAAGGCCGGGGACGGCGTGCGTCCCCGGCCCTGAGCGCGTGTCAGACCACGCCGGTGCAGGTTAGAGCGGCGAGACGCCCTCGGCCTGCGGGCCCTTCTGGCCCTGGGTGATCTCGAACGAGACGCGCTGGTTCTCGTCCAGGCTGCGGTAGCCGTTGGTGGCGATCGCCGAGTAGTGGACGAACACGTCCGGGCCGCCGCCGTCGGGCGCGATGAACCCGAAGCCCTTCTCGGAGTTGAACCACTTCACGGTGCCTTCGGCCATGGTCTTTCCCTTCGGGTACAACTCACCGGCCCGCCGGGCGGCGGACCGGGCTGCAAGCGGACTCATCTCACGTCCGCCGGTCACCCGGAGAAAACGCATTGAGACTGCCTGGTGCCCGGCCGGCCTGACCGGGCGCCATCGTGCAACGCCCCCGAACCTACCCGATGCCGGGCCACCCCATGCACCGACACACCTAAACAAGATCTTCGATGGCTTCGGCGGCGCGGTGGCAGTCGTGGTAGGTGCAGTACAGCGGGACGGGCGCGAGCCGGATGACGTCGGGTTCGCGGGCGTCGGCGACCACGCCGTACGCCTCGGCGAGCCGCCGGACCAGCCCGCCCGCGTCGTCCACCCGCAGCGACAGCTGGGCGCCGCGCGCCGCCGGGTCGGCCGGGGTGATGATCCGGGCGCCGGTCCCCGCGAGCCGGGACGCCAGGTAGCCGGTGAGCCGCTCGCTCTTGGCGCGCAGCGCGTCCATCCCGACCCGGTCGAAGATCTCCAGGGAGGCCAGGACCGGGGCGAGGGCCAGGATGGGCGGGTTGGACAGCTGCCACGCGTCGGCGGAGGAGGGCGGCGCGATGTCGGGTTCCATCCGGAACCGGACTGCCGGGTCGGTGCCCCACCAGCCCGACAGCTTCGGCACCGACGCGTCCCGGACGTGCCGCTCGTGGACGAAGCATCCGGCGACCGCGCCGGGACCGGCGTTCATGTACTTGTAGGTGCACCAGGCGGCGAAGTCGACGTCCCAGTCGTGCAGGCGCAGCGGAACGTTCCCGGTGGCGTGGGCGAGGTCCCAGCCGACGACCGCCCCGGCGGCGCGGCCCGCCTTGGTGATCGCGGCCATGTCCATGAGCTGGCCCGTCAGGTAGTTGACGCCGCCGAGCATGAGGAGCGCGACCGTCTCGCCTTCACGTTCGAGGAAAGCGAGGACGTCCTCGGTGCGCAGGTTGTCCTCGCCGGTGCGGGGCTTGAGCCGCGCGACCGTCACGGCCGGGTCGAGCCCGTGGTGGACGGCCTGGCTGGCGACCGCGTAGGAGTCGGACGGGAACGCCGAGTCCTCGATGGCGATGCGGGTGCGCGTCCCGGCGGGCCGGTAGAAGCTCGCCATCATCAGGTGCAGGTTGACCGTCAGCGAGTTCATCGCGACGACCTCGTGCGGCAGCGCGCCGACGAGGCGCGCCGCGGGTTCGCGGAGCAGCTCGTGGTAGTCCACCCAGGGGCGGCGGCCCTCCGTGTGGGCCTCGACGGCGAGCCGTGCCCAGTCGTCCAGTTCCTCGCGGAGGCGTGCGGCCACGCTCCTCGGCTGGAGGCCGAGGGAGTTCCCGGCGAAGTACGCCGCCTCGTCGAACGTCCCGCCGGGGGCGGGCGGGACGAGGAACTCGCCGCGCAGCGTCGGCAGCGGATCGTTCTCGTCAAGCCGCCGAGCCTCGTCTTCGGCCGTCACGGCGTCCTTCCTCGGTGTCGTCGTGCTCACTGGGTCGTCGTGCTCACTGGGTCGTCGTGCTCACTGGGTCGTCGTGCTCACTGGGTCGTCGTGCTCACTGGGTCGTCGTGCTCACTGGGTCGGTCCCGGCGACCGCCTGGGCCGCCGGCGCCTGGGCGGGGATCCGGGCCTGGGCGAAGAAGGCCCGCGCGTTGCCGCCGAGCAGCAGGGCGCGTTCGGCGTCGTCCAGCCCGGGGCAGGCCCGGATCGTCGCGCCCGGCTCCTCCTCCCCCAGCGGGAACGGGTAGTCGGTGCCGAGCATCACCCGCTCCGAGCCCATCACGTCGATGAGCAGCCGGAGCGCGCGCGGGTCGAACACGGCGGAGTCGACGTGGAACCGGTCGACGTACTCCGACGGCGGGCGCGGCGAGTCGGCGCGGACGATGTCGCGCCGGTGCCATGCGTTGTCGGCCCGCCCGAGCAGGAACGCGAAGCTTCCGCCGCCGTGGCAGAAGCACAGCCGCAGCGAAGCCGGGATCCGCTCGAACGCCCCGGACAGCATCAGCCCGAGGATGCTCAGCTGCGTCTCGGCGGGCATCCCGGACAGCCACGGCAGCATGTGGCCGCGCATCCGGTCCGCGCCGAGCATGTCCCACGGGTGCGCCAGGACCGGCAGCCCGACCCGGGCGCAGTGCGCGAGGAACGCGGTGATCCCGTCATCGTCGAGGTTGCGGTCGCCGACATGGTTGCCGATGTGCACACCGCGGTGCCCGGCCGCCGCCGCCCGCGTCGCGACCTCGCAGGCGAGCGCCGGGTCCTGCAGCGGGACCTGGCACAGCGGCAGCAGCCGGTCCGGCGCGTCCGCGCAGAACGCGAGGATGCGCTCGTTCACCAGGTCGCACCAGTCGGCGGCGCGGGACGGCTCGGCCGCGTACCCGAACATGAGCGGGGTGGACGACACCGCCTGGGCATCGACGCCCATGGCGTCCATGTCGGCCAGACGCCGGGCGGGCTCCCACAGGGCCTCCCCGACCGGCCTGTACTCCTCGTCCCCGCACATCATCATGCCGGTGCCGCCGCCGTCGACGCGCAGCCACGGCTCCCCCGCGCCGGCGAGCACGCGGCCCTCGGCGCGGGTGAGGCGCGGGAACACGTGGGCATGGACGTCGATGACGGTCACGGAGCCTCCATCGGGCGCGGTGTCCTCAGAACCGATTCGGCCGGCACGGGTCGGTCGCACACGGACTGGTCAAACACGGACTGGTCACGCACGGACTGGTCAAACACGGGTCGGTCAAACAGTCGGTCAAACACGGGGGGCCGTGGTCGGGGTCATGGTCTGCGGCCACCTCTTGCCCGGGTGGACGGCGCCGCAGTCCGGGCATTTGCGGTCGCCGTCGTAGAAGCCCTGGAACACGGACGGCAGGTCGTCCACGATCGAGCGGACCTGGAGTTCGGCGCGGTGGACGAGGTGGTGGCACTCGGTGCAGTACCACTCGAACGCCTCCTTCAGCCCCTCCGGCCTCGGGATCTCCACGACGAGCCCGATCGATCCGGCCTCGGGCCGCTGCGGGGAGTGCCGCACGTGCGCCGGCAGCAGGAAGACGTCGCCCTCGTTGATCTGCAGGTCTCGCGGCGGGCGCCCCTCCTCCTCCATGACGCGCAGCACCATGTTGCCCTTGAGCTGGTAGAAGAACTCCTCGGTGGGGTCGTCGTGGAAGTCGGTCCGCTGGTTGGGGCCGCCGACCACCATGATGATCAGGCCGGCCTCGTCGAACACCTGGACGTTGCCGACCGGCGGCTTGAGCAGGTCACGGTGATCGTCGATCCACGACTCGAAGTTGAACGGCGTTCCGAACGACAGCTGGGGCAGGGTCATGCTCCGGCCTCCTCACGGGCTTGTGCGCCTGTCGGGTGTGCGGTCCCTGGGAATGTGCGCCACGCACGAGATCTCGATGAGCAGGTGCGGGTGCGGGAGCTGGTGGACGGCGACCGTGGTGCGGGCCGGGCCCGTCTCGTCGAAGTACTCTCCGTAGACCTCGTTGTACCCACCGAAGTCGTTCATGCTGACCAGGTAGGTGGTGACGTTCACGATGTCGGGCAGCCCTCCCCCGGCCGCGTCGAGGAGGCCGCCGATGTTCTCGATGACGGCGCGGGTCTGCGCCCGGATGTCGAGGTCGGTGACGCCCATCGCGTCGGCGCTCGCCCCGGCGAACGTCCCGTCGGGACGGCGCGAGCTCGTCCCGGACACGAACACGAGGTCGCCGGCCCGCCTGACGTGCGGGAACCGCCCGCGCGGCGCGGCCTTGCCCTCGACGAGGAACGCGTCGCCCATCACGTCGTCACCTCCACTCCGCCGAGCCCGGCTCCGGTGACGCGGACGTGCGCGTCCTTCGGGAGCGGCACGGCCGCCGTCGCGGCGCCCGCCAGGACGATCCAGCCGGGTTCGAGCTTCATGCCCGCGCCGAGCGCGAGCCGCGCCGCCGCCCGCAGCGACCGCGCCGGGTCCCCGAGGATCGCGGCGGACGAGCCCGTCTGCACCGGACGCCCGTCGATCTCCATCAGCAGTCCCACGTTCGACACGTCGCGGGGCACGTGCCAGGCCCCGAACCCGAACCGCGACGCCGACGCGTTGTCGGCGATCACGTCCGGGAGCGTGAACTCGAAGCCCGTGTACCGCGAGTCGAGGACCTCGAACCCGACCGCGACGCCGGCGACGGCCGACTCGACCTCCGCGGCGGACCGGACCTCCCGCCCGATCAGGTAGGCGATCTCCGGCTCGATCCGCGGATGGATGAGCCGCGACACGTCCACGGACGACTCGGCGAGCATCCCGTCGGTGAGCAGGCCCCAGATGACGTCGTCCACGCCCATCTGCACCATCTTGGCGCGGCTGGTGAAGCCCATCTTCACCCCGGCGAGCCGCTCGCCCCTCCGGCGCCGCCGCTCGACCCCGGCGCGCTGCACCGCGTACGCGGCCGCCACGTCCAACGGCGTCGTGCGGGTCAGCTTCGGGATCGCCCGGACGTCCCGGGCCGCCTCGTCCAGCGTCGCCGCGAGCCCGTTCACGTCCACCATCACGCCCCCTCCTTGCCGGACTCCCTGCCGGACTCCCTGCCGGACTCCCTGCCGGGCTCTTTGCCGAACGCGACGCGGACATCGCCCAGGCCGTCGATGCGGGCTTCGAACACGTCGCCCTGAACGGCGGGGACCACGGGGCCGAGCGCACCGGTCAGCACGGTGTCGCCTGCGCGGAGGGGACGCCCGACGCGGGCGAGCGTGTCGGCGAGCCACAGCGCCGCGTTCAGCGGATGCCCGAGGCAGGCGGCGCCGTTGCCGGTGGAGACCTGCTCGCCGCGCCGCTCCATGACCATCCCGCACAGGCGCAGGTCCACGTCCTTGAGGAGGACGGGACGGTTGCCGAGCGCGTACATGCCGGACGAGGCGTTGTCGGCGACGGTGTCGGCGAGCGTGATGTCCCAGTCGCGGACCCGGCTGCCGACGACCTCGATGGCGGGCAGCGCGAACGCCGTCGCGCGGATCACGTCGGCGACGGTGTGCCGCTCGTGGGTCAGGTCGTGCTCCAGCACGAGCGCGACCTCGGCCTCGGCGCGCGGCTGCAGCACCGCACCGGCGGGGATCTCCTCCCCGTCGGGAACGGCCATGTCGGCGAACAGCATCCCGAAGTCGGGGCTGTCCACGCCGATCTGCGCCTGCACCGCCCGCGACGTCAGGCCGATCTTGCGGCCGGCGAGGCGGCGGCCCTCGCCCAGCCACCGCTCGGTCACCCTGTCCTGCACCGCGTAGGCGTCGTCCGCCGTCGTGATCAGATCGCGGACGGGCGCGCAGGGTGTCCCGGACGCGTACGCGCCGAGCAGCCGCCCGGCGGCGGCCTCGATGCTCGTCGAGCCGGCGCCAGACGGGCGGCGGGCCTCGGGGTTCGTCGAGCCGGCGGCCTCGGGGTTCGTTGGGTCGGTCACGGGACTCGCTTTCAGATCTGGATGCACACGTTGACGGGCTCGGAGAAGAAGTCCAAGGAGTACTCTCCCCCTTCACGCCCGATCCCGGACACTTTCACGCCGCCGAACGGGGTCCGGAGGTCGCGCAGGTTCCAGCAGTTCACCCAGACGATCCCCGTCTCGATTCGCGGTGCCACCCGGTGCGCCCTGGACAGGTCACGCGTCCACACCGTCGAGGCGAGCCCGTAAGGGCTGTCGTTGGCCAGCGCAAGGGCCTCGTCCTCGGTGTCGAACGGCGCGATGTGGCAGACCGGCCCGAAGATCTCCTCCCTCACCGTGCGGGCCGTCTCCGGAAGTCCGGTGAGGACGGTGGGCTCCACGTAGAAGCCGCCGTCCCTCTCGTCGCCGAACTCCGGTGCGCCGCCGCCCGCGACGACCGTGGCGCCCTCCTCGCGGGCGAGCCGGTAGTACGACAGGACCTTGTCGCGGTGCTCCGCCGAGATCATCGGCCCGTAGCCGTCGAGGGCACGCACGCGGTCGCGCAGCCTCTCGACGAACGCGCCGAAGACCGGCCGCTCGACGTAGACGCGCTCGGTGCACAGGCAGATCTGCCCGGAATGGGTGAACGACGACCGGACCGTCCCGTCCACGGCGGCGTCGAGGTCCGCGTCGGCGAAGACCAGCGCCGGGTTCTTGCCGCCCAGCTCGAACGACACGGGCGTGACGTGGTCGGCGGCATTGCGCATGATGGCGGCGCCGGTGGCCGACTCGCCGGTGAACGCGATCGCGTCCACGCCGGGATTCCCGGTGAGGAACTCGCCGGCCGCACCCGTGCCGTGCCCGTGCACCAGGTTGAACACACCCTCCGGAAGCCCGGCGTCGTCGATCACGTGGGCGAGCAGCGTCGCGGTCGACGGCGTCTCCTCGGACGGTTTGAGCACGACGGCGTTGCCGCACGCCAGCGCGGGAGCGATCTTCCAGGTCGACAGCAGCAGCGGAAGGTTCCACGGCGAGATGATCGCCACCACGCCCAGGGGCCGCCGCACCGTGTAGTTGAGCGCCTCGCCCACCCCGGAGCTCCATCCGGGGACCTGCGTCGTGTAGGCCCGTTCGGGACGCCCGTAGAGCAGGTCGGCGTACGCGCGGAAGTTGCCCACCGCCCTCGGGACGTCGACGGTCGACGCGAACTCCCGGGACCTGCCGGTGTCGGCGACCTCGGCGTCGACGAACTCCTCGAACCGGGCCTGGATCCCGTCGGCGACGGACCTCAGGGCGGCGACCCGTTCCCGGACGCCCATGGCCCCCCAGGGCCCCTTCAGCGCGGCCCGCGCCGCGTTCACGGCGTCGTCCACGACCTCCCTCGTGGCCTCCGGGACGGCGCCCAGCTCGGAGCCGTCGCCCGGGGCGATGAGCGGGAAGGACGTCCCGTCCGAACGGAAGACCCCGCCGACGTAGTGCTCAGCCTTCATCCGCCCCTCCCGGCATGGCCCGACGCCTCCGATCCTCCGCCCCGCAAGCTATGCCTGGCAAATACCAATCGACCGTGGAGGTATGACGAGATTGTGATAGTAAATGCCCATGCGCGCGATCGACCTGCTCAGCGGACGGCTGAAGCTCCGGCACCTCGTGCTCGTCGTCGCCATCGCCGACCAGGGCAGCATCCTGCGAGCGGCCGAGCACCTGCACCTGGCGCAGCCCGCCGTCACGCGCAGCCTGCGCGAGGTGGAGAACATCCTCGGCGTCGAACTGTTCACCCGCGGCCCGCGCGGCGCCACTCCGACGCTGTTCGGGGACGCGTTCATCGAACACGCCCGCGCCGTCCTCGCCGAACTGCGCCGCGCGGGCGAACGCATCACCGGCCTCGCGGACGGCGAGGTCGGCACCGTCACCATCGGCACGCTCCTCGCCGGCTCCAACGTCCTGCTGCCCCGCGCGATCGCCGCCTTGAAGGAGGACCGTCCCGGCATCACGGTGATCGTCCAGGAGGCCACGTTCGACGCGCAGGTTCCCCGCCTCCTCGACGGCGAGATCGACCTGATCCTCGGCCGCCTCAACCCGATCGACGACCTGCGCGGCCTCCGCCAGATCACCCTTTACGGCGAACCCGTCCAGCTGGTCGCCCGCCGCGACCATCCGGCCCGCCGCCGCCCGTCCCTGGGTCTCGCCGACCTGCTCGACTACCCGTGGGTGCTGCCCCTGGAGCAGACCGCGCTGCGCTCGGAACTGGAGCAGGTCTTCCGCGCGGAGGGCCTCGTCCTGCCGGGCAACCTGGTCGAGTGCACCTCCGTCCTGACCGTCCGCACCCTGGTCCGCGACACCGACATGATCGCCGCGCTGCCCGAACTGGTGGCCCGCACCGACACCGACATCACGCCGCTGCCCGTGCCGCTGGAGACCGTCCGCCGCCAGGTGGGCGTCACACTCCCCGCCGACCGCGCCCCGACCCCGTCCGCCCGTCTCATGCTCGACCACCTCCACCGCGAGGCGGCCGCACTCACCGCGTGATCAGATGCTCACCGGCTGATCAGATCGAGCAGCGCCGCACCGACCCGCGACCCCGGGTCGGCCAGGTCGAGGACGACGTCGAAATGGTCGCGGCCGGGCACGACCATCAGCTCACCCGCGCCCCACGCCGGCTGGAACAGCCGCGACTGCTCCAGGAACCCTTCGCCGTCGTTCTCCGCGACCACGAAAACGGCCGGACACCGGTACGCCGCCGGCAGCAGCGCGGGGCTCAGCGCCGCCGCCCGCTCAAGGTCCAGCCGCACGGCCTCATTCACATAAACGCGGGTGATGGGACGGATGTCGAACAACCCGCTGATCGGCATCGCCGCCTTGACGACGTCTCCGGGGAGCCCGAGCGGCTCCTGCCACCCGCCGACCATCGTCATGCCGGTCAGGTGCCCGCCCGCCGAACTGCCGCCGACCACGATCCGCTCCGGATCAAGCCCGTGCTCACGACCGTGCCGGTACACCCACGCCACGGCCGCCCGCACCTGCCGGACGATCTCCTCCAGCGAAGCGTTGGGCGCCAGCGTGTAATCGGGCACGACGGTCGCCACGCCCTGCTCGGAAAGCGCTCGGGCCATGAAGGACGACACGTCCCGCGACAGCGCCATCCAGTAGCCGCCGTGCAGGAAGACGAACACGGGCCGCAGCCCCTCGCCGACGCCCCAGGCGTCCAGCCGCTCCCCGCTCGCCTCGTCGTAGACGATCCCGGGATGGCCGGAAAGCCCGTCGACGGCCTGCTCCGACTCGGCCCGGTACCGCGCCAGGTGCCGCGCGAAGAGCTCCTCCCCCGCCTTCCTCCGCACGTTGTAGGCGACGTCCAGTTCCTCGTCGCTGAGCGCGCTCCCCGGCCATTCGTCCACCATCACACCCCACTCCCGAGAAGCATCCCCGCCCACTACCGCGATCAGATGCCGATGCGTCCCGTCCCTATCACATGCCCGGTCACGCGTTCCGGGCTCGCTGCTCACTCAGGGGCGGCTCGGACGTCACCGCCGGTCTTCTCGAAGTAGGCGGCGCTCTCCGTGTCCGCCGGGTAGTACGACTCGATCGCGACCTCGTCCAGCGTGATGTCCATCGGGGTACCGAACGTGGTGATGGTCGAGAACAGCCGCAGCTCCCGTCCGTCGACGCGAAGGATCATCGAGATCACGACATCGGATTCGGCCGACCGGCTCGGCGCGTCGCCGGAATCGGGGCCGAGAAGTTCCTCGTAGAGCGCGGTGAGCTCTGCGTCGGGGGCGACGGCGAGCTGGCGCCTGATCCGGGAGCGGAACACCGCCCGCACGTCCGCCAGGTTGACGACCATGGGAGCGAACCCGCGCGGGTCCAGCCCCAGCCGGACCAGGTTGATCGGCGGCCGCAGCAGGCCGGGCTCGACGCCGGCGAGGAACGGCTCGACCGCACGGTTGATCATCACGATGTTCCATCGGCGGTCGAAGGCCAGCGCCGGATACGGCTCATGCGCGCGGAGCACCCTCGCGACCGCGTCCCGGGCCGCCGTCAGCGCCTCGTCCCCAAGCGGCCGCTCGGCGTACCGGGGTGCGAAGCCGGCCGCGAGCAGCAGCCGGTTGCGATCGCGCAAGGGCACATCGAGCTGGTCCGCGAGCCGCAGGACCATGTCGGCGCTCGGGTTGGACCTGCCCGTCTCGACCAGGCTGACGTGACGAGCCGAGACGTCGGCCGCGATCGCGAGATCGAGTTGGCTGAGCCGCCGGCGATGCCGCCATTGCCGCAAGAGCTCCCCGACCGTGTGCACGGTCATCGAGGGTACTCATCGTGGAGCCGGACGCCATGAAATGGGATTTCATCGACAACCCCAGCGACCGTGGAAACACTGCGTCCATGACCACCGACAAACCCATGAACACCGACAAGCCCGTGAACACCGACAAGCCCGTGACCACCGACGAATCCCTGACCACGGACAACAAGAGCATCGTGCAACGGGCACTGGCGGAACTGATCGAGACGGGCAGCGTCGACCCGCTCGAACCGTTGCTGAGCGACGGCTTCGTCCATCACAGGCCGGACTCGACGTCCTCGACCAAGGCCGAATGGCTCGCCGCCGTGAACGCGGCACTCACGCCGCTGGCCGGTATGCAGGTCGAGGTCCACCACCTGCTGGCCGACGATGATCACGTCGTTCTGCACTCGCGGCGGCGACTCCCCGGCAGACCGGAAATCACGGTCGTCGACATCTGGCGGTTCGACGATGGCCTGATCGCCGAGTGCTGGGAGATCATCGAGCCGGCGGCCCACGCAGCCGCCAACCTGGCGTGGTGGGAGCCTGCCGAGCACTGACCGTTGAAATCGTGCGGGCGACGCGGCAGAGGATGCGGCGTCGTGACGTGAAAGCCCCCGGACCGTGCGGTTCACGGTTCGGGGGGCCCTGCTCCTGATCTCAGGCCCGGTCGAGCGTCCCGCCCTTCACGCGACCCGCGAACGCCTGCCAAGCGTCGGCCCCGAACACCAGCATCGGCCCATCCGGGTCCTTCGAGTCCCGCACCGCCAGCCGACGCCGACCTCAATTCGGCCACCTCGACGCACGCCCCACTGGTGTTGTCACTCTTGCCGCCCTTTTTCCATTCAGCAGCGGATATTGGCACCATCGGTGCCACCTCGACGCACTAGTAGGTGGGACCGATGGTAATGCGATGGAACCAACCCCAAGGCCGCTCTACCTCGGAACCCACCTCCTCTGTGACAACCAATCTCGACAGGCTCTCAACGGAAGTCACCCGGGAAGGATGGCAGGCACTCCCCCGCTACGACAGGCCGCGTCCACTTCTCCGCGTGTTCGATCCGACGTGCCCATTTCAGCGAAAGCATTGACCTCGTCCGGGAATCGACGTCCCGCACATGGTGGTACCAGTCGAGCACGGGCGAGAATCTGGCCCCGTACCACCGGCCAGGACTCGCCGCCACGAGGATCACCCGCATCCTGACGCCATTCGTCACCGCCGCACTCGCCGCACGGACACACCAGGAAACGGCGATCGACGCGACCTGCCCCGACATCCCCTCCATGCCGCACCCCCTCTCAGGCACTGACCATCGCCGAACTGCAAGAACGGTTCACTGGCGCCGTCTGCTGGTGGGACATCTCCAACAAGGAGTGGTGGGCACTCATCCCCGGCGGAACGCAACGGAAGATCGTCAACGCACCCGACCCCGACGATCTCATCCAGGCCGTCCACGAGGCGCGGCGGAACGGGTGACACACAAGCCGCCCAGCAGCCGGGGAGTGCCAGTGCCGCTCAGCCGGAAGGGTGCCGTGACAGGCCGATCGCCCACGTCGCCGCAGAGGCGGGCATCTCCCGAACCTGGACATCAAGGTGCACCAAGGTGGGCCGACCGCATGCCCCGCGCAGGACACGGTCCTCAGCGAGATCCAGATGAACAGACCGGTACTCATGCGCAGGAAAAGTCTCAGCCCCGGCTCCGCTGTCGGCTGTCGGCTGTCCGGAGGGTGTCAATATTCTCACCCGGAAACTGTGAGACGGAGTGTGAGTGTTCGATAACATGGAGTCATGTGTTCGACTGGGAT
>NZ_JBICUT010000025.1:0-79017 GCF_043198445.1 Spirillospora sp. NPDC048823
CGTGGACACACGCCCTCTCCCGCTCTAATCGGCGTTCCCCCAGGCCAGACCCCGGATTCGGCATCACGTGTGACCACCAACTGCGGAACCCGGGTCCCTCGGCCTCGCCGACAGCGACGGCGCGTGGATCGCGCGATGGCTACGCGACCACCGCCCTGACCTGCTCACTCTGGCCCGATGAGCCCCGCCCGGCGGGCACATGCGTACGGGATGTAGTTGTCCAGGACGTTCGCAGGCACGGCGAGCCGCTTGCCCAGGCCGGGCTCGTCATCGCGCGCGTAGAAGCGATTGAGGCCGTCAAAGAGCGCTAGCTCGTACCCGGCCGCGAGAACAAGGGGCTCCCACTCCTGATGACTCGGACGGGATGACAGCGGGAAGGTCGCCTCAACCACGATCACCCGCGGCCGCCACACCCGCAGGTCCGCCGACCGCAGAACCGCGGCCTCGGCCCCCTCCACATCCACCTTCAGCAGGTCGAGCCCCGGTTCGGCGTGCGCGGCGAGAACCGCCTCCAACGTGACGACCTCGACGTGCAGCTGTTCATGGCGCCAACCGTCCGCGAGATGCCCCTCCAAGACGTCCCGGCGCAGAGTGCTAAGACCGCCACCACCGGCCTTCCCCCGCCCTGGAACGATCCGGAAGAACTCCACGGTGCCCAGCTCATCTCCTATCGCCACGCGCAGGTTCACGTCGCCGGGCCGCGCCTGCTGAAGGCGTGCATGGCGATCGGGCAACGGCTCGACGTTCACCCCACGCCAGCCAAGGACATCCACGAGGTTCTTGGTCAGCGAGCCGCTCACGGGCTCGCCGGCACCGACATCCACGAAGAACCCGCTCTTCCGCCCTGCGAAGGCACGCATCAACACCACGTCCTCAGCGTTACCCGCGTACGCGATCAAGTCATAACCGCTCACCCCCGCCAACCTACGGACCGCGTCGCCCCTCCCGATCTTGTGCGCGGCTACCGGCAACGGTTATCGATGAGTTCGATGAGCGCCTTTTCCCGGGGTCCTGCCGTGTTGATGAGATTGGACAACACGGCATGTCAGGCAGGCGGCTACCAGCAGGTACGACCTGGGGCCCGTGAACTACTTCGTCCCATGGTGGCCATGCCGGGTTGATTGGACTCGTTGGCGATACTTCGGTAGCTGATATATCGTCTCCCGTATGGTCAAACGAGCCACGGCGATGAGCGAGCCCACGTACTTCGTGCTGGCCGCGCTGCTGGACGGGCCCGTGCACGGATACGGGATCATCAAGTGGGCGCAGGAGCAATCGGGGGGGCGGATCCGGCTGGCCGTCGGCACCCTCTACGGAGCTCTAGACCGGCTGGCGAGCGACGGGATGATCGTCGTGGACCGCGAAGAAACCATCCAGGGCCGTCCGCGTCGTTACTACCGACTGACTGAGGACGGGCGCCTGGCCGTCACCCGCGAGGCTCTGTGGCTGGAGCGGGCCGCCCGGATCGTCACGGGCCGCACGCCCCTGGTGACAGGGGACGCCGGAACATGAGCGGAGCATTCACCGAAGGCTGGTATCGGCTGTTCCTGCGAGCGTTCCCGCCCGGTCACCGCGCCGAGTACGGCGGCGAGATCATCGGCACACTGTTGAACGGTAGCCCTCGCCCCCCCTCACTGCGGGAGACCGCCGGGCTCCTCACCGCGGGTTTCGCCGCCCGGGCCCGCGCCGCCGCCACCCCGTGGTGGGCCGACGGGCTGCAACTCGGCCTGCTGATGCTGGCGCTGGCGAATATGGCCTACGGCATCGCCGACCATTCCTCCCCCTGGTGGCTGGCCGTTTCGGCAGTGCTGGTGGCGGCGTTGCTGCGCGGTTGGGCGCTGGTGGCCCTACCACTTGCCCTGGCCGTAGCGCTCTCGACCAGCCGAGCCATGCTCCTGGGAACCCAAGCCACATCCTGGCCGTCACAGATCCTCGGACCGGCGAACCACAACTGGGTCTCGCTGGCCCCCTACGGCGTACTGGCGATCGGGGCCGTAGCACTCGCGGCCAACCGGCCGGCCCGGCCGCAGCGTCTGCGTGCACGGCCGTGGTGGTGGCTTGTGATCCCCGCGGCCTCCTTGACGCTCACCTACATGCCCGGGAACCACGAATACGGCGAGATCTGGCAACTGGTCAGGGTGGGCACCGAGAGCGTCCTCCTGCTCGCGGGCGTGCTGACAACCGCGATCGCGCGCAGCCCACGCTGGGCACTGGCGGCGGCGATCTACCTCCTGCCCGGTGCGGCCTCCCCGCTGATCAACCCGCCGCCGAACGCGCAAGACACCGGCTATTGGTTGGCCCTAATCGGGCTCCTGCTAGCCATGATCGCAACAGCATGGCGACCCCAGCTCCTCCCCGACAGGGCTTGATCAAGTTCCGGAGACGTGACGCTGGTCCGGTGGTGACCGGTTGGGGTGCATAGCAGAGCAGGCACGGGCTTCGTGATCATTGGGGTGTCGAAGCTCAACGATCATGAGGTGGCCCGTGCCTGCCGTTGTATCCTCTCCCATTCCCCCGGTGCTGCTGAAGCTGGGCTCCTTGGATGCTGGCCGAGTCGCTGACCTGCGGTCTTTCCTGGACCTGGTGCCCGACCCGCGCTCACGGCGGGGCCGCTGGTACTCGCTGACCGCGATCCTCCTCGTCTGTGCCTGCGCGGCTGTTTCGGGAGCCAGGAGCATCGACGAGATCGCCGAGTGGGCGGGGCGGGCCTCGGACGCCGTGCTGACGAGCATCGGCGTCCGGCGGCATCCTCTGCGGTGGCGCCATGCTCCCTCGCGGACCACGATCGGCCGCGTGCTGGCGGCCGTTGACGGTGACGCCCTGGACCGGGCCGTCGGCACCTACCTCACCGGCCACCACAGCACTGGCACCGACTCCGGACAACGACAAAGGATCGCCGTCGACGGCAAGTCACTGAGAGGGTCGGCCCGCCTGCCGACCGGCCGCAGGCACCTGCTCTCCGCCGTCACCCACCACCGGGCTGTGACTGTCGCCCAGACCGAAGTCGGGGCGAAGACGAACGAGACCGCGCACTTCACGCCCCTGCTCGAACCGCTGGACCTGGACGGAGTCCTCGTCACCTTCGACGCCCTGCACTCGGTGCAGGCGAACATCACCTGGCTGGTCAACACCAAGAACGCCCACTACATCGCCATGATCAAGCGCAACCAGCCGACCGCCTACCGGCAACTCGCCGCCCTGCCCTGGCCGGACATCGCCATCCAGCACACCGCCTCCTCCACCGGGCACGGCCGCCGCGAGTCCCGATCCATCAAGACCTGCGGCATCGCCGACGAACTCGGCGGGATCGCCTTCCCCCACGCCCGCCTCGCCGTCCGCGTCCACCGACGCCGCCGGCAGGCCCGCCGACGCGAGAGCCGCGAGACCGTCTACGCCGTCACCAGTCTCGACGCCCACCAGACCACCCCGGCCGAACTCGCCGCCGCGACCCGCGGCCACTGGGGCATCGAAGCCCTGCACCACCTCAGAGACGTGACCTACGCCGAGGACGCCTCCACCCTCCACACCGGCACCGGCCCCCGAGCCATGGCCACCTTCCGCAACCTCGCCATCGGCCTGCTCAAAACCCTCGGAGCCGACAACATCGCCAAGACCACCCGAGCAATCCGCGACCGGCCCGAACGAGCCCTCCCACTCCTGGGCATCAACAACCACGACGTTCAAGGAACTTGATCAAGCCCTGCCCCCGCGCAGCAGGCGAACGGGTTGGAATCCCCGCCTTCAGGCGGGGTGAGGACGTCAAGGGAGGAAGCGGCGGCGGCCGGCGGCGATGAACTCGTCCCGCAGCGCCGCCTTGTCCGCCTCGTCCATCAGGACGTACTCGGGTGCGCCTGTCCCCCCGCGTGCACGGCCCGCCCACCAGAACACGGGGTCGGACGTCCGCCAGCCGTCGAGCTGCAGTTCCTTCTTCTTCAGCTTGCCCGAGCCGGTCGTCGGCAGCGCGTGCGAGACGCGGACGAACCTGGGCGCGCCCTTGGTGCCGAGGTCGTCCTGGCCGGCGAGGAACGCGGGGAAGTCCAGGTCCTCGAACGCGACGTCGGCCGGGATCTCGATCGCGGCCATCACCTGGTCGCCGGAGTGCGGGTCGGGGACGCCGAACGCGACCGCGTCCACGATCTTCGGGTGGCGGCGGACGACGTTCTGGGTGAGCAGCGCCGAGATGTTCTCCGAGTCGACCCGGATCCAGTCGCCGGACCGGCCGGCGAAGTACAGGAACCCGTCGCCGTCGATGTAGCCGAGGTCGCCCGTCCAGTACCAGCCGTGCCGGACGCGTTCGGCGTCCGCATCGGGGTTCTTGTAGTAGCCCTCGAACTTCGCGGCGCCGTGCACGTCGACGATCTCGCCGACGGCGGCCTCGGCGTTGGTGACGCGGCCGTGCCTGTCCAGGACCGCGAGGGCGCACGTCTCACGCGTCTCCGGGTTGACGATCCGGACGCCGTCGTAGGCGGGACGGCCGAACGCGGTCGGCGGCGCGGCCGGGTCCCGTTCGATCATGCCGGCGCTCTCGCTGGAGCCGTAGCCCTCGACGAGCTTCGCGCCGAACCGGCGCTGGAACTCGGCCTTGTCCTCCGGGGACGCCTCCGTGCCGAACCCATGCGTGAGGGTGTTGTCGCCGTCGTCCGGCCGCTCGGGCGTGGCGAGGACGTAGCCGATCGCCTTGCCGACGTAGGTGAAGAACGTCGCCCCGTAGAACCGGATGTCCGGCAGGAACCCGGACGCGGAGAACTTCGGCGCCAGCACGACGGTCGCGCCGGCCGCCAGCGACGGCGCCCACAGCGCCATCAGCGCATTGCCGTGGAACAGCGGCATCGAGCAGTAGCTGATGTCCTCGCGCTTGACGTCGTACTTGGCGCTGTTGTTGCGGCCCAGCTCGGCGAGCCTGCCCTGCGAGCAGTGCGCCGCCTTCGACGCGCCCGTCGTCCCGGATGTGAACAGCAGCAGCAGCTGCGTCGCCGGGGTGACCGACGGGTCGGCCGTGGGTTCGCATGCGTGGGACGAGACGAGCGCGGGGTACTCGGCGGAGTCGACCAGCAGGAAACGGTCGCGCGGGACGCCGATGTCGAGACCGTCCAGCAGCTTCGCCCCGACCCGGTCGGTGACCAGCAGTTGGAGGTCGGTGTGCCGGACCTCCTGCTCCAGGTAGGCGCCCGTCCGGGTCGAGTTGATGCCGACGATCGTCGCGCCGCTCAGCGCCGCCGCACCCAGCCAGAGCACGTACTCGGGGACGTTCTCCAGCAGCACACCGATGTGGAACGGGCCGTCCCGGCGCAACTCGCGCGCCAGGGCGGCGCGCGCCGCGCTCTCCCGGCCGACCTCGTCCCATGTCCATGTCCGCTCGCGGCTGCGCAGGCCCGGCCGGTCATCGCCCAGCCGAGCCAGCAGCAGACCCGCGATCGTCTCGTCACGCACTCGCGCTGCCCCAGGCCGGTTCGGTGGACAGGACGCAGTGGGTGCCGCCGTAGATCGCGGTCATGCACTTGTTGCAGTGGATGCACAGCGACTCGGTGGCGGGGTCGTCCTTGATCCGGTTGATCAGGTCGGGCTCGCGCAGCAGGGCGCGGGCCATCGCGACGAACTCGAAGCCCTCCGCCATGGCGGTGTCCATGCCGGCCTTGTCGGTGACGCCGCCGAGCAGGATCATCGGCAGCTTCACCGCGGCGCGGATCTGCCGGGCGTCCTTGAGCAGGTAGAGGTCCTCGTATGGGTAGGACTTCAGGAAGTGCTTGCCGATCAGCTTGATGCCGAGCTTGGTCGGCTGCTTCATGACGGCGGCGAACTCGCGCAGCGGCGCGTCGCCCTTGAACAGGTACATGGGGTTGAGCAGCGAGCTGCCCGCGGTCATCTGGAGGGCGTCGACGGAGCCATCCTCCTCCAGCCACCGCGCGACCTGGATGGCCTCGTCGATCCAGAAGCCGCCGGGCACGCCATCGTCCATGTTCAGCTTCGCGGTGACCGCGATGCGGTCGCCGACGGCGTCGCGGACGGCGCGGCCGATGTCGCGCGCCAGCCGGGCGCGGTTCTCCAGCGACCCGCCGTACTCGTCCTTGCGGTGGTTGACCTTCGGGCTGAGGAACGCGCTCGTCAGGTAGTTGTGCCCCATGTGGATCTCGACCGAGTCGAAACCGGCCTCGATCGCCATCGTGCCCGCGTAGCCGTGCGCCTCGACGACGCGCTTCAGATCCGCCGGCGTGGCGGGCTTGGTGAAGGTCTGCGTCGTCATGTGGAAGTGGCGGCTGGGCGCCAGCGCGGGCAGCTTGTTGCTCTTGGGGTTGGCGACCGGGCCGGCGTGCCCGATCTGCGCCTGGGCGGCGGCCCCCTCGGCGTGCACGGCGTCGGTCAGCTTGCGCAGGCCGGGCATCGCCTCGTCCCGCCAGTAGATCTGCCTGCGGTCGGTGCGCCCCTCCGGCGCGACCGCGCAGTACGCGACGGTCGTCATGCCGACGCCGCCGCGCGCGTGCCGGACGTGGAAGTCGATCAGCGCGTCGGTGACCTGGCCGTCCTTGGTCAGCCCTTCGTACGTCGCCGCCTTGACAGTGCGGTTCCGCAGCGTGACGGGCCCCAGCTTGGCGGGGGCGAACACGTCGGGCTTCGGGTCGTTCATGCAGAAGTCCTCCATCCGGACTAGACGTTGATCAGCGAGAAGTCTGGGCACTCCGGACATCCCGCTGACCGGGAGCGTCGACGGGCCGCTAGGGGTGTTTCATAAGTCTCGGACGCGCAGCAGGACAGCGGGCTTATGAAACACCCCCTAGGCGTCCCTGCGCAGCGCGGCGGCGATCTGGTCGGCCTGGGCCTGCTGCTCCACGAGTTGGCGCAGCAGCCACAGCCGCAGGACGCGGGTGACGGCGGCGGCCAAGTACAGGGCCGCGCCGAGGACGGTCACCGCCAGGAACCCGAGGGCGAGGGTCTGCAGCGAGCCCACATCCCGCATGTCGTCCTTGGTGAGCGAGACGTTGTAGGCGATGAAGACGCCGGCGACGCCGGCGACCATCGCGACGATGCCGACGACGCGCAGCACCCCGTCAAAGCGGGACTGATCGGTCTTCAGCCTCTGGTTCGCCACGTCGTCCTTGAACTGCTGGCGCCGTTCCTCAGTGAGCATGATGGGGTCAACCTCCCAGGTAGTCGCTGGACAGCCGGTCTTCGATCTCGTCGGGCGGGCCCACCGCCGCCACGCGCCCGTGCAGCATCAGCGCGGCGGTGTCGGCGATCGGCAGGACGGCGCGGGCGAACTGCTCCGCGACCAGCACCGACAGGCCGCCCTCGACCAGCTCGGCGACCGTCTCGTACATCCGGGTGACGATCATGGGTGCGAGGCCCATGGACAGCTCGTCGAGCAGCAGCACCGCCGGATCGGTACCGAGCGCCCGCGACAGCGCGAGCATCTGCTGCTCGCCGCCGGACAAGGATCCGGCGAGCTGGTGGCGGCGCTCGCCGAGGCGGGGGAAGCGGGTGTACGCCTTCTCCTCCAGGTCCTCCAGCTTCGCGCCGGTTCCGGTGGCGGCCCACAGGTTCTCCCGCACCGTCAGGTTCGGGAAGATTCCGCGGCCCTCGGGGATCGAGCACACGCCGAGGCGGGCCGCATCCTGCGCGGAGATGCCGTTGACCTTGCGTCCCGCGAACCGCAACTCCCCGCCGGTCGGGGGATGCAGGCCCGCGCACACGCGCATCGTGGTCGACTTGCCGCCGCCGTTCGGGCCGAGCAGCGCCAGCAGCGATCCCGGCTTCAGCGCCAGGTCCACGCCGTGCAGGACCTCGATCGCGCCGTAGCCCGCGCGGACGTCCACCAGTTCGAGCAGCGGCTCCGGGCTCGCTTCCCCGGCCGCGGTGCGCGGCGCGGGGACCGCCTTGGCTTCACTCATGGGACGCCTCCTCCGTGCCGATGTAGGCGGCGATGACCTCGGGCGAATCCTTGATCTCCGCCGGCGTGCCGGACGCGATCAGGGTGCCGTAGTCGAGGACGTGGATGGTGGAGCACAGCTTCATGACGAGCGGCAGGTCGTGCTCGACGAGGCAGATCGCGAGGCCCTCGCCGGCGAGGCCGGCGAGCATCTCGGCGAACGCCTCCGTCTCGCGATCGGTCTGGCCGGACGCGGGCTCGTCCAGCAGCAGGACGCGCGGTGAGGTCATCAGCGCGCGCGCCACCTCCACGACGCGGGCCCGTCCGATCGGGATGTCGGACACATCGCGGTCGGCGATGTCGGTGAGCCCGGTGCGTTCGAGGACCTTGTCGGTCTCCTCGTCCATGTCGAAGCGCTTGCGGCTGTGGCTGTGGCTGTGGCTGCGCAGGATGTCGCCCGCGACGCGCACGTTGTCGCGCACCGAGAGCGACAGGAACAGCTCCAGGCGCTGGAAGGTCCGCGCCATGCCGCGCCGCGCACGCTTGGTCGGGGACAGCCCGGTGATGTCGTCGCCGTCCAGGAGCACCTGGCCGGACGCGGGCTTCTGCAGACCGGTGATGGTGTTGAACATCGTGGTCTTGCCCGCGCCGTTCGGGCCGATCAGTCCGGTGATCTTCCCCTCGTGCATGGTGAGGCCGACGTCGTTGACGGCGGTGTTGCCGCCGAACCGGACGGTGATACCCCGCGTTTCGAGCAGGGATGCCGTTTCAGGCATGGACGCCTCCCTTCAGGCCGAGTTCGCGGTCGAGGCGGATGCGCAGTTCGTCGGTGTAGGGCTCGTCCACGCCGATCAGCTCCAGCGGGGTCGGGCGGTCGCGCCGCCCCTCGTCCAGGTACATGCGGCCGAATACGGGCAGCAGCATGCCCGCGCAGAGTGCGACGAGAGCGAACGTCCAGGTCCCGATCACACCGGTGAGGGCGAACAGGTAGAGGACGGCGCACAGCGCCGCCGCCCCGTACAGGACGGGCTTGGCCTTCCGCGTCGCCCGGTAGCCCTCGAAAAGGTCGTGCAGGAAACCGCTCGGGCTCCTGCCGACGCCCATCCCGAGAAGCGCCGTGCTGACCATGATGAGGTGACCGAGCGTGGTGTAGATGGTGGCCATGCCCTCGTTGTCCAGCGCCAGGTCGCTGAACGTGGACACGAGGACCGCCGACCCGACGCCCGCCATCAGGCCGCCGAACAGAGCGCCGCTGATGTAGCCGGTACCCGCGACCACGACGAGCATCAGCAGGGCGAGGCTGCCGAGGAACGTGAAGTTCTCCTGTGCGACGGTCCCGGTCGCGGCCGACATCAGCACGCCGCCGAGGCCCGCGATCGCCGCGGAGATCATGAAGACGCTCAGCTTCAGCCGGACCAGGTTCTGGCCGAGCATCGCCGACGCCGCCGGGCTGTCCTTCATCGCCGCGAGCCGCCGCCCGTACCCGCTGTTGCGCAGGGCGGCGAGCCCGACGGCGATCAGCGCGAACAGGACCGTCGCGGTCATCAGCGACGCCGTCCCGTTCCGCAGGTCGAGCGGGCCCGCCTTGAGTGGCGGGATGACCAGCGACCCGTCCGGGAACAGCGTGAACGTCATCCCGAACAGCTTGTGCTCGGTGGTGTCGCGCAGCACCATGTTCGACAGGAACTCGCCGAACGCCATCGTCGCGAGGGCCAGGTAGAGGCCGCGGAGCCGCAGCGCCGGCAGCGCGACGAGCCCGCCGACGAGTGCCGCGGCCGCGATGCCCAGCACGATGCCCTGGACGTTCATCCGCGCGTCGAGGCCGGTGCCGACCACCCCGGCGTGGAACGCCACGACGGTGGCGACCGCGCCGAACGCCAGCGGCGCGAGGTTCAGTTCTCCCGCGTAGCCGGTGAGGACGGTCAGCGACAGCGCGATGATCGCGAACGTCATGCCGAGCGAGAACGTGTTGATCGCGCCGTCCGACAGCAGCAGGCTGTAGAGGTAGACGACCGCGACGAGCACGAGGCCCCACACGGCCGCGCCCCGGACGGTCGGCACCCGGTACCGCTCGCGGGTCCGGATCGCGGCGCCGCGCAGCCGGTCCTGGGGCAGCACCACCAGCACCACGAACAGCAGGATCATCGGCAGCGAGACGCGCAGGTTGCCGGTGAACGTGCCCGCCGACGGCAGGTAGGCGAGCACGTAGTTGGCGGCCAGACCGAGCACCATCGCGCCCACGAACGTGCGGGGGATGCTGCGCAGCCGGCCGAACATCGCCGCCGCGAACGCGTCGATCACCAGCAGGGTGAGCATGTTCGCGTCCAGCCCCCCGCCGCTGATTGGCACGATCAGGATCCCGGCGAGGACGGCGAGGGTGGAGCCGAGCGCCCACGACAGCATCGCGGCGCGCTCGGGGTCGTGGCCGTTGAGGCGCAGCAGGTCGGGGTCGTCGACCGAGCCGCGCATGACCACGCCCGTCCGGCTGCGGGTGAACAGCACCCGCAGCCCGACGGCGATCGCCACGGCGGTGGCCAGGCAGACGATCTCGTGGTACCGGATCACCACACCGGCCAGCGTGATCTTCGCGCCCGCACCGAAGAACATGTCCACGCTGTGCGCCTCATCCGGATTCCAGATCCACTGGGCCAGGTAGACGGTGCCGAGCAGCACCGCCACCGTCACGATGATCTTCGTGACGTCGGCGGTGCCGCGCAGCCCCTTCATGATCGCGGCGTGCAGTGCGGCGCCCATCGCAGGACCGACGAAACCGATCACGACGATCAGCGCGAGCCACACCGGCCATCCCCACCGCTCGGTGAAGTGCCAGTACAGGAACGTGCCGAACATCGCCTGCGCGCCATGGGCGAAGTTGAAGATGCCCGAGGTGTTGTACGTCAGCACGAGGCCCGAGGCCGCGATGGAGTACACCGACCCCAGGACGAGTCCCAGGATCGTGTACGTCAGGAACGTCGTCACTTGCTCACCGCCATGTGGTACCGCCTCCGGCGGGTCGGATCAGGAGGACTGGGGCTTGATGACGTCGTCGGTCAGGAACTTCGTCGAGATCCGGTCGTCGTTCAGCTTCGCGCCCCAGGTCTTCGGGTCCGTCTTGACGACGAACTCGGGACCGCACTCGAACTCGCCGGCGTTCTTCGGCAGGACCTGCTCGAACGAGGTCTTGTTGAGCTTCACCATCAGCGAGCAGGACGCCGGCTTGTTGTTGCCAGGGTCGGTCGGCGCGTGCAGGCCGCCGCCCGTCCACTCGTGCACCTTCGACAGCTCGTTGATCACGCACTGCCGGGTGAGGTCCGAGCCGCACTTGTCCGCTGACTGCGCCCACAGCAGGAACGACGAGGTCGCCTGCAGGCCGAGCATGGCGATCTTGCCCTTCTTGGCGTTCACGGCGTCCATGTACTGCTTGACCGCCGGGACCTTGTCCGCGTTCTCCAGCGGCTGGAAGATCATGCCGACGTGCACGTTGTCGCCGGCGCCCGAGGTGTTCCACTTGGACACCAGCGGGCTGTACCAGGTCGACTCGAAGACGTACTTCGGCTTCGCGCCGGCCCGCTCGACCGACTCCAGCAGGCTGAACTGGCCGGGGTCGGGCGAGTCGGACGACCACAGGTACTTCGCCCCGCAGTCCTTGATCTTCTCGGCGAAGGGCATGTAGCTGCTCTCGCCCTTGTCGTTCAGCCGGACACCGCAGTCCACGCGCTTGACGCCGATGTCCTTCATGGCACTGGCGATCTTGTTGTTGCCGGTGCTGACGGCGGGCGACGTCGACTGAAGGATGTCCGCCTTGTCCTTGAAGTCGGGGAACAGCTTCTCCGCGAGGCGGAGCCCGCCGATGTTCAGCAGGTCCACCGGGTACGGGACGGCCTCGTACTTCATCGGGCCCATCGAGGAGTTCGGGCCGACGGTGTAGCCGGCGACGGTCGGCAGCTTGCACGCCACCCGGTACTGCTCGGCGGCCTCGTCCATCGCGAAGCCCTGCCCGACGAGCATGAAGTCCTGCTTGCAGGACTCCTGCATCACCTTCGCGGACTGCATGTAGGCGGCGTCGTACTGGTTGCCCTTGATCTTGCGTCCGTTGATGCCGCCCTGCTGGTTGCACCAGTCGATCATCGCGGCGACGGCGTCGCCCATCTCCTTGGACAGGCCGGGCGCCGCGGAGAAGCCGCGGTCGTCGCCAAAGCCGATGGTGATGGCGTCGTCGGTGATGCCCTGGTCGGTCTTGCCCTTGGCGTCGCCGGGGCCGCACGGGGACGGCAGCGTCCCGAACGTCTTGCTCGACGCGGCGGCGCCGCCGGAGTCGTTCCCGCCGGACACGCCGTCCGTGCCCGAACGCTCGCTGGAACAGGACGCGGTGACGAGCGCCACCGCGAGGACGCCTGCGGCGAGGCGCCCGATCTTGTCGACCTTCATAGGTCGTACTCCTTTCACTGGCCGCCGCGGCGGCAAGTGGTGTTTCGGGCAGGCGGGGGACGGGGTTCGTGGATGGTCCGCGGCTACCGGCGACCCTCTGGTCCGCCGGGAGACGGGGTACTGCGAGTTGTCGCGCCCCGCTTGAGCGGGGTCGCTCGGAGGCGGGGAAAGTCTGCGCGGGACGGGGCGGCGTCAGCCGAAGTTGGCCTGGCCGCCGTCCAGCGGGATCGTCGCCCCGGTGAGGTAGCGCATCGCCGGCTGGACGAGCGCGACCACGGCTTTGCCGATGTCGTCCTCGCAGTCGCCGATGTAGCCGAGCGGGATCGTCTTGCGGAACTCCTCGGCCGCCTCGGGGTCGTTCTCCGCCCACCACTTCAGCCCCGGGGACAGCGCGTGCGGGGCGATGTTGTTGGCGCGGATCGCGTCCGGCCCCCACTCGGCCGCGGCAGTGCGGGTCAGCGACCGGAGGGCCTGCTTGGCGGCCGCGTAGGCGCCGTAGGTGGACGGGTCCCAGCGGACCATGGCGGAGGTGACCAGGTTGACGATGCTGCCGCCGCCGCGCGCCTTCAGGTGCGGGTGGCACGCCTTCATGAACGCGAACGCCCCGAACGGGCCGGTGACGAACCCCTTCTGGAACTTCGCGTCGCTCATCTCCAGCAGCGGCCCGTAGGAGCCCGAGTAGGCGTTGTTGACGAGGACGTCGATGCCGCCGAACGTTTCGGCGACCCGCTCCACCACGCCGGGGATCGACTCGGTGTCGGCGACGTCGCACACGAACGCCTCGGCCTTCGCACCGCGCTCCCGGATCAGCTCGCACGTCGCGTCCGGCTTGGCCGCCGTGCGGCCGAGCACCGCGACGGCGGCGCCCTCGGAGGCCAGCGCGAGCGCGATGCCCTGCCCGACGCCCTGTCCCGCTCCGGTGACGATCGCGACCTTGTCGCTGAGGCTTGCCATTGGTTCTCCGCTCAGTCCTGCTTGCGCGCCCAGCCCGGCCCGTCCAGGTCATACCTGGTCAGTCCGGTCTGCTCAGTCCTGGTGCGGTCATGGTGATGTGACGCGGCGCACGCAAAAGGCCCAGTCCCGCTCAGCGGGAATGAGTTCGGCGGAAAACGGTCCGTGACCGTCCCGCTGAGCGGAATAGCCTGGTGGCGCCGGTGTGTCCCAGCGCACAATGGACCGTTCCGGCGAGGAGGGGTCCGATGGAGATGATCGCGAAGCTGACCGGTCCCGGCGGCGAGTTCGAACTGCGGGAGGAGGAGGTGCTCGGCGCGCGGCTGCCCGTGTTCGCCAACCGCGCCCGCAGCCTCGGCGAGGTGCTCGCCCGTTCGGCGGCCCACGGCGACCGCGACTACATCGTCACCGCGTCCCGCCGGCTGACCTTCGCCGAGCACGCCGCCGCCGTCGCGTCCATGGCGAAGGCGCTGCGGGACGACCTCGGTGTCCGGCCCGGCGACCGCATCGCGATCAACGCCGCGAACAGCCCCGAGTGGATCATCTCGTTCTGGGCGGCGATCGCCGCCGGCGCCGTCGCGGTCGGCTACAACGCCTGGTGGACGGCGCAGGAGATCGAGTACGCGCTCGGCCACACCGACCCGAAGATCGTGATCGCCGACGCGAAGCGGGCCGCGCTGACCGCCGAGGGCGTGCTGACGGTCGAGAAGGACGTCCCGTCCCTGATGGTCCGCTACCCGGACGCCGAGCTGGACATCCCCGACGTCGCCGAGGACGACCCGGCGGTCATCCTGTACACGAGCGGCACGTCGGGCCGCCCGAAGGGCGCCGTCCATTCGCACCGGAACCTGACCTCGGTGATCGAGTACCACCGGTACAACGACGCCATCATGGGGGCGTTCGGCATCGACGCCTCCTCCCGCCGGTACCTGCTCGCGCTGCCGCTGTTCCACATCGCGTCGCTGCACAACCTGGCCATCCCGCGCCTCGCCACCGGCACCGCCGTGGTCATGCACCTCGGCGGCTTCGACGTGGACAAGGTGCTGAGCCTGGTCGAGAAGGAGAAGGTCACGAACTGGGGCGCCGTCCCCACGATGGCGCACCGCATGATGCAGCACGGTGATCTGGCGAAGTACGACCTGTCGTCGCTGACCGCGTTCGCGCTGGCCTCCGCGCCGTCCTCGCCCACGTTCAAGGAACGGCTCCAGTCGGTGTTCCCGCCGGCGCGCGGCGCCCTCGTCGACAGCTACGGGCTGACCGAGTCGTGCACCGCCATCTCCGTCGCCACCCCGATGGACCTCGCGGAGGCGCCGGGGACGCTCGGCGCCCCGAACCTCGGCGTCCAGGTGGAGATCCGCGACTCCGAGGGCAAGCCGGTCCCGGACGGCACCGAGGGCGAGGTGTGCGCCCGCAGCGCCTACAACATGATCGGCTACTGGCGGGACCCGGAGGCCACCGCCGCGAGC
The DNA here is from genome assembly GCF_043198445.1 of Spirillospora sp. NPDC048823. Lineage (NCBI taxonomy): Bacteria > Bacillati > Actinomycetota > Actinomycetes > Streptosporangiales > Thermomonosporaceae > Spirillospora > Spirillospora sp. NPDC048823. The sequence goes on from NZ_JBICUT010000025.1 coordinate 14,707, forward strand.
ATCGACCCGGACCGGTGGCTGCGCACCGGCGACATCGGCATGATCGACAACGGCCGGCTGCGGCTCACCACCCGCCGCTCCGACCTGATCATCCGCGGCGGCGAGAACGTCTACCCGATCGAGGTCGAGAACGTCCTCGCCGAGTACCCGGGGATCTCCGAGTGCATCGTCGTCGGCGTCCCGCACCCCGACCTCGGGCAGGAGGTCGCGGCGGTCGTCGTCGTCGCCGGCGCCCCGCCCTCGGCCGACGATCTGACGACCTTCGCGAAGGAGCGCCTCGCCTACTTCAAGGTCCCGTCCCGCTGGCACGTCACCACCGACCCGCTCCCCCGCAACGCGACCGGGAAGGTCCTGCGCAAGCAGGTCGAGGACTCGGTGTCCTGACTTCTGCGAGCCGGTGGCCGAACCGGCCGGACGCGCGTGTCGCGCGCCCGGCCGCTTCGCCGTTCCGTGCCCGCTACATCCATTCCGCCCGGAAGAGCTGGTGCGGGAGGCCGTCGCTCCAGCGGCCGGTCGCGGCGAGCGACGCGGTGAGGCGGCCGAGCTCGTCGGCGGCCATGACACCGCGTTCTCCTTCGACGACGACCACGACGTTCTCATCGGCGTGGTCGATGTACGGGTGGCCGGTGTGGTTGGTGGAGACCAGGCACGGCCGCACCCGAGCCGGGCCCAGCGCGGCGGCCGAATCCTCGGAGAGCAGTTCGCGCAAGACGGTGAGCGCCGGGGCGATGTCGTCCGCGGCTCCCCTTGTGCGGACCCACGCGGCGATCTCCTCGCGCGTGCCGAGCGGGTTGTCGAGCAGGCTGGTGCCCGAGCACTTGATGTACCAGCGGCCGTCGGGGTAGCGCAGCGGCGTCATGACGATGCCGCCGTAGAGGAGTTCCCCGCCGCGCTGCTTGTAGTACATGATCCCGGGCAGGTCGACCGCCTCCGGGCCGGGGACCTCGATCAGCACGACGGTGGCGCCGAGCGTGTCCATGGCGAGCTTGCGGGGCAGCAGTCCGCCCGCGTTGGTCGACGCTCCCGTGGCGACGACCACCGTGTCCGCTGTCCACGACGCGCCGGACCGGGCGGTCAGCCGGCGGCGGGGGCCGTCGGCCGCGATCGCCGTGACCTCGTCCCGGACGAGCGTCGCACCGGCGGCGGTGGCGGCGGCCAGTTCGGCGGCGGTGAGGTCGCGCGGGTTGACGATGAACGCGTCGCGCTGCACCACGCATTCATGGCCGGGCTCGAAGGCCAGGTGCGGGTACCGCTCGCGGAGCCGGGGTTCGGAGAGGTGTTCGACGGGCTGCCCGATGTCCTCGGCGTTCCGCATCAGCCTGCCGAGGTCGAACCATTCGGACGGCGCGCGGCCGTCGAGGGCGGCCGGCATGACGGCGAGCGAGTGGACCGGCCGGGTGAACTCCACGCCTGTACGCCGCGCGAGTTCGCCGAACCGCCGGATCGAACGTGCGGCGAGCAGTGCGGCGACGAGCGGGGCCTCGAGGACGTGCCCGAGCCGGCCCTGGTCGTAGTGGCCGGACCACACGCCGTCGTGGCCGGCGAAGTCCGGGGGCTCCGCCGGGCCGACGATCAGGACGCGCGCGCCCCGGTCCGCGAGGTGCCGGGCGGTGGCGGCTCCGATGGGGCCGGCACCGACCACGGCGACGTCGAACTCGGTGTGCTCTTGCATGGGTGCCTTCCGGTCAGTGCACGCGGCGGGTCTGGGAGACGATGCGGTACAGGTCGACGCCCAGTTGCGGCGCGACCTCGTGCAGGAACGGCTGCGGGTCCACGCACGCTTCGGGCGCGAGGACGCCGGTCCGGTCGATCTCCCCGTCGACGAGCCGGCGCAGGAAGGCGGCAGCGGGAATCGCCGTCATGTCGCCCTTGTCCTTCAAGAACCTCTTGGTCATGTCGTGGTGCATCTCGATGACCGCGGACGCGGCGGCGCCGTCCTTCTCGCCTTCGGCGCGGATGTGGAACGCGGCCCCGATGGGGTCTGCGGAGATGTCGACGCCGACGGCGCGCTCGCCCTCCGGCGTGCAGAGGTGCCGGGCGAGGAAGGACTGCGGCGACAGGGGAAGGCCGCCGCGTTCGGAGCTCATCAGGCCGAGTTCGGCGAACCGGCGGTAGATCTCGTTGCCCTCGTTCTGCCACCAGGTGAACCGGCAGGTGGCCTCCTTGAGGCCCGGGATGAACCGGGGCAGCGTGAGCGGCTCGGCGTGCCCGAAGTAGCCGAACTCGCGAAGGCCGTACGGGGCGAGCAGTTCGAACGTCCTCGGATCGCCCCACGCGGGCACCTTGCGGTACTCGCCGCCGAGGAACTGGATGACCTCGCCGCTGAGCGAGTGGAACATGTGCTCCAGGATGGTCGGCCCGAGGTTGGGGATGAACGGAAGTCCCATGACCACGTGCACGGCGTCCGCGCGGTCGAGTTCGTCGCACGCCCAGCGCGCCATGAGGTTGGTCACGCCGGGCGCGGAGCCGCAACTGGTGAGGACGGTGACGCCCGCCGCCTTCGCCCGCTCGTCGTAGGCGGGGTCGGTCACCAGGGCTTCGGCGACGTCGTACTCGTCGCAGATGTCGATGTAGTGCGCTCCGGCGTCGATGGCGGCGTCGATGATCGGCAGTGCGAAGCGGTAGAACGGGCCCACGCCGTTGAAGACCACGTCGGCGCCGGCGACGACCGCGGCGACGCTCTCCGGGTCGGTCGCGTCGAAGCGCGCGTGGCGGGCGCCGACGGCCTCGCCGAGGGCTTTTGCGTGGTCGGCGTCGAGGTCGGCGACCAGCAGGTCGTCGATCCTGTCGAACGCGGCGGCGCTGCGGGCGACGCGGCTCGTGACCGTGCCGCAGCCGAGTATGGCGACCTTCACGTGGACCTCCGGGAAAGGGCATGCGTCCGGAGCCGGCGGATCGCCGGTGGCGGGGCCGGGCTGCGGACGGAGACGGGTACCGGTGGACGGCATCGGCCGCACACCGCAACGGTGGGAATCGCCCCCGGTGGAAAGCCGACGGCTCGACCACCGCGGGGCATAGTCCATGATGGGACCGCCTTGAAGCTAAAGTCAACACTATGACCCTTTTGGTGGATCGAGATGAGCGACGGCACCACCCGGCCGGCCCCCGCAGCGCGCACGTCACCGGCGGAGGCCGCCGAACCACCGCGTGAACGCGTCCGCACCGGCGGTCGCAGCGAACGGGTCCGCCAGGCCGTCGCGCAGGCCGTCCTGGACCTTCTCGCCGAACGCGTCGTCGACTTCGGCCCCAGCGAGGTCGCCGCCCGCGCGGACCTCAACCGCAAGACCATCTACCGCTGGTGGCCCACCTTCGCCGACCTGGTCCGCGAGGGGCTCAACGCCCATTCCAGCACGGTCGAGGTGCCCGACACGGGCTCGTGGGAGCGGGACATCCGCGAACTGGCGCACCGCCTGGCGGCGTTCTTCGCCGGCCCCGTCGAGGTCGCCACCAACGCGATCATCGCCGCGCGCGGCACGCCCGAGTTGAGCGCGCTCATCTTCGAGCACTTCGAGCCGGTCCAGGAATCCTGGCGCGCCGTGGTCACCCGCGCCATCGCCCGCGGCGAGGTCCACCCGGACTGCGCACCGGAGGCGGTGCTGAACACGCTGGCGAGCCCGCTCATCCTCACCCCGCTCACCCTGCACCGGGCCGCCACCCGGCAGGAGGTCGACACCCTGGTGGACCTCGTCCTCCGCGCGACCCGCCCCTGAGGCGCGCCTGCGGAGGTCACCGGGCCGACCGGGCTGGGACGTGGGCTCACACGAGCTGATCGCCGAGGTGGCTCCGCCGGTACAGGACGTGCCGCCGGCCGCTGCTCTTCTCGATCGCCTACCGGATCCTGGGCAGCGTCAGCGAGGCCGAGGACGCGGTCCAGGAGACCTGGCTGCGGTACACGACCTCCCCGACTCGGCCCTCGTCCGTCAAGTCCTTCCTCTCGGCGATGGTCACCCGGATCTCGATCGATGTGCTGCGGTCGGCCCGGCTGCGCCGGGAGGAGTACGCCGGGCCGTGGTTCCCCGAGCCGCTGCTGACCGACCCCTACCAGGACCCGGAGCGCGCGGCGGAACTGGCCGACTCCCTCTCGATGGCGGCACTCCTGCTGCTCGAACGGCTCAGCTCGCTCGAACGGGCGGTCTTCGTGCTGCGGGACGTGTTCGGGTTCGGTTTCGACGAGGTCGCGGCGGCCGTCGGACGCTCCGAGGCCGCGTGCCGCCAGCTCGCGGTCCGGGCCCGCCGCCACATGGACGCGGGCCGCACCCGCTTCACCGCCGACCGGGCCGAGCGCACCGAACTCGCCGGACGGTTCCTGCACGCCTTCCGGGAAGGGGACGTCGACGGACTGCGGGAGCTCCTGGCCGCCGACGTCCAGATGGTCGGCGACGCCGGCGGCAAGGCCCCGCAGCTCGGTGGCCGGATCATCGGCCTGGAGAAGGTGGCGCGCGCGCTCGCCTGGTCCGTCTCGCGGTTCGTCCGGGCCGGTGCCGTACTCGAACAGCGGGACGTCAACGGGCAGCCGGGCGCGATCGTCCGCGACCGGGACGGCAAGGTCCTCGGTGCGTGGGCGCTCGACATTCTCGACGGCCAGATCCAGACGATCCGCGCGGTGAACAACCCCGACAAACTCCGCCACGTCGGCCCCGTGGCGGACGCCTGGAGCGCCCTCCACGCAGCGAACCAGCCCATGACGGATTGACAGCGTGCGGGCCGTGCCTGCTGCGGGGACGTCAAGGCTGCTGCCGAGCAGGGCAGGTTCACCCGGGTCCGTTGACTTGCGGCGTGTTGTTGGTATGAGCGCGTCGGAAGCAACAACACGCCGCATGTCAACGAGGTGGCGACCCGGCATGGTTCGGAGCGTCCGGTCAGCGGGGGCGGGGCGGGTATTTGGCTACGAAGAGGCCCTCGGCCGACACGCAGGTTTCGCCGTTCGCCTTGATCTCGCCCGTCGTGCGGATCTTGCGGCCGTCCACCGAGACCTGGCGGGCGATGATCGTCAGCGGTTCGAAGAGCGGGGTCAGGTGGTGGTAGCGGACGGTCAGCTCGGCCGTCACCCCCGAGGCGCCCGCCCAGCCGTTCGCCACGCCCAGAGTGTGGTCGAGGAGGAGCGCCGAGACGCCGCCGTGGACGCTGGACGGCGGCCCCTGGTACGGCAGGCCCAGCGTCGCCACGGCCTGGATGGTGTGGGAGTCCACGGCCGTGTATTCGAGGGGCGGCGCGATCGAATTCTCCGGGCCGGTGACCGGGTCATGGCGGGTCATGCCGTCGCCGCGCCACATGTTGACCAGGCGGTCCTCCAGGGGCGGCGCCGTCGCCTCCAGGTCGTCGGCCACGGCGTTCAGGCGGTCGGCGATGCCGGACATGTCGGCGTCCGTCATCTCGCCGGAGCGGACGAGCGCGTCGATCACGCGGCGGGCCGCCTCGACGGCGGCGTCCACACCGGCGGGCCGGGTCTCGGAATGCAGGTCGATCGTCATCACGCAACCGGGTCCCGGGGCAGGCCGAGGAGGCGCTCGCCGATGATGTTCAGTTGCACGTCCGTCGTGCCGCCCGCGATCGACATGTTCCGGGAGTTCAGGAACATCCAGGCCGGGTCCTTCATGCCGCCTTCGCCGCGGCCGGAGAGCGCTTCGGGGCCGATCCAGTCCATGGCGGTCTCCCACACCTGCTGGATGTGCTCCACGCCGATCAGCTTGCCGATGCTCGACTCGGCGCCCGGCTGCCCGCCGGCGAGGGAGCGCAGGGTCGTGCGCAGGCCGAACAGGCTGCTCGACTGGGCGTCGCAGAGGATGCCGCCGAGCGTGGTCAGGCGCTCGTCGTCGACGTCCGCCGCCAGCTTGAGGAGGGCCTCGCCGCCGCTGCCGAGGGACGAGTCGTTCGAGAGCGAGACGCGCTCGTTGGCGAGGGTCGTCCGGGCGAGCTTCCAGCCGTCGCCGGGGGCGGAGACCAGGAGGTCGTCCGGGATGAACACGCCGTCGAGGAACACCTCGTTGAACAGGGTGTCGCCGGTCAGCTCGCGCAGCGGCCGGATGTCGATCCCCGGGGACTTCATGTCCAGCAGGAAGTACGACAGGCCCTTGTGCTTCGGGACGGACGGGTCCGTGCGGGCGAGCAGGATGCCCCAGTCGGCCTCGCGGGCCATGGACGTCCACACCTTCTGCCCGGTGATCGTCCAGCCGCCCTCGACCTTCTCGGCCCGCGTGGACAGCGCGGCGAGGTCGGAGCCCGCACCCGGCTCGGAGAACAGCTGGCACCAGCGGATGCCGCCGCGGAAGGACCCCGGCAGGAAGCGCTCGTGCTGGGCGGGCGACCCGTGCGCGATCAGCGTCGGCACCACCCAGTTGCCGATGATCATGTCGTGCGCGCGGAGGCCCGCGGCGCGCATCTCCTCGGCGATGACCAGCTGGGCGACGGCGTCCGCGCCCTTGCCCCACGGGACGGGGAGGTGCGGGGACGTGTAGCCGCGGTCGGCCAGGTACGTCACGCGCTCCCTGCCCTCCAGGGCCTTGGCCGGCTCCAGTTCGGCTCGGACCTCCGCGCGGACCTCCTCGGCCTCGGGCGGCAGCTCGACGCTCAGTTCGCGGCGGACGCCGTCCAGGGTCAGGCGTGCGACCCGGCGGCGCCACGACGCGGTGGAGCCGAGCAGGATGCGGAGGGTCTGTGCCCGGCGCAGGTAGAGGCTCGCGTCGTGCTCCCAGGTGAAGCCGATGCCGCCGAGGGTCTGGATGCAGTCCTTGGCGGTCTGGAACGCGGCCTGGACGCTGGTCGCGCCCGCGACGGCCGCGGCCAGGGACGCCTCGCGCGGGTCGGGCTCGTCCTGGGCGCGGGCGGCGTCCCAGGCGCAGGCGCGGGCCTGCTCGGCGTGCGCGAGCATCCGGGCGCAGCGGTGCTTGACGCCCTGGAACTGCCCGATCGGGCGGCCGAACTGCTCGCGGACCTTGGCGTACTCGGCGGCGGTCGCCGTCGCCCAGTCGGCCAGGCCGGACGACTCGGCGGCGAACAGCACCGCCGCGAGGTCGCGGACGGTCTGCGTCCCAATGTCCAGGACGGAGACGGCCGCGTTCGCCGGCTCGACCGTGCCCAGGCGGCGGGTCAGGTCGTGGCTGGGCAGCTCGTCGACGACGGCCGCGCCGCGGGGCAGGACGACCCAGGCCGTCCCGTCCCCGTCCCGGGCCGGGACGACGAGGACGTCCGCCAGCGGAGCGCCCAGCACCGGGCCCGAAACGCCGGTCACCGTGACCTCGGAGCCGGAACGGGTGAGGGCGAGGCTCCCCGCGTCCAGGCCCACCGCGCCGGCCGCGCTCCCGTCCGCGAGGGACGGCAGGTGCCCGGCGTGTCCCGCGCGGGACAGCACGGCGCTCGCCAGGACGGTCGGCAGGAACGGCCCCGGGACGATGGCGCGCCCCAGCTCCTCCAGGACGACGGCCAGCTCGACCAGGCCGTAGCCCGCGCCGCCCGCGCTCTCCGAAAGGTGCAGCCCGAGCAGTCCCTGCGCGGCGAGGTCGTCCCAGAACGCCGGCGCCTTCTCCTGCTCGGCGTCCACGGCGAGGCGCACCGCCGAAGGCGTCACCTGCCGCGACGTGAACGCGCGCACGGCGTCGCGCAGGTCGCGGTGCTCCTCGGTCAGCCCAATGGTCATGCTTCAGATCCGTTCGATGATGGTGGCCGTGGAATGCGCGCCGCCCGCGCACATCGTGACGAGGGCGGTCGACGTGTCGGACCGCTCCAGCTCGTTCACGGCCTGCGTGATGAGGCGGGCGCCGGTCGAGCCGACCGCGTGGCCGAGGGCGATGGCGCCGCCGTTGACGTTGACCTTGTCCATGTCGGCGCCGAGCACGGACGCCCACGACAGCACGACCGACGCGAACGCCTCGTTGATCTCGACGAGGTCGATGTCGGACAGCTTCATACCCGCCCGCTCCAGGACGTGCCGCGTCGAGTCGATCGGCCCGTCCAGGTGGTAGTACGGGTCGGACCCGACCATCCCGGACGCGACGATCCGGGCGCGGGGCCGCAGCCCCAGCTCGGCGGCCCGCTCGGCGGACATCAGCAGCACCGCGGCGGCTCCGTCGCTGATCTGGGACGAGTTGCCGGCGGTGTGGATCCCGTCCGGGATGACGGGCTTCAGCCCGGCGAGCGCCTCGGCGGTCGTGTTGCGCAGCCCCTGGTCGCGGGTGACCACGGCCGTCTCACCGGTCGGGCCCTCCTTGGTCATGATCGGCGCCTCGATCGGGAGGATCTGCCCGGCGAACCGGTCGTCGTCCCACGCCGCCTTCGCCTTGGCCTGCGACGCGAGCCCGAGGGCGTCGGCGTCCTCGCGGGTGATGCCGCGCTTCTTCGCGATGCGCTCGGCGGCGGTGAACTGGTCGGGGTAGTCGATGTCCCAGCCCTCGGGCGCGGGGCTGCCGGTCTCGGGGGTGCTCGCCTGCCCGAGGAACACCCGGCTCATCGCCTCGACGCCGCAACCGACGCCGATGTCGATCGCTCCGGACGCGATCAGCCCGGCGATCATGTGCACGGCCTGCTGGGACGACCCGCACGCGCAGTCGATAGTCGTGCACGCCGCCGTGTAGGGCAGGCCCGCGTACAGCCACGCGTTGCGGGTCACGTTGTTGGACTGCTCCCCCGCCTGCGTCACGCAGCCGCCGACGACCTGCTCGACCGCCGCGGCGTCGATGCCGGCGCGGCCGAGCAGCCCGCGCTGCGTGGCCCCGAGCAGCTGGGCCGGGTGCAGCCCGGACAGGGCGCCGCGGCGCTTGCCGACCGGCGTCCGGACGGCATCGACGATAACGGCCTCTGGCATGGAATGTCTCCTTAGTTCTCGGTCAGGACGCGCTTGGCCCAGCGGTAGTCGGCCTTGCCCGACGGGGAGCGGACGATCGCGTCCGCGAAGGTCACCACGGCGGGGATCTTGTAGCCGGCGAGGTGCTCGCGGCAGTGCGCCCGCAGGTCGTCGACGGCCGCGGACGCCCCGGGCCGCAGTTCCACGACGGCGGCGACGCGCTCGCCGAAGCGGTCGTCGGGGACGCCGGCGACCAGCGCGTCCATCACGGCGGGGTGCGACTTGAGGGCCTGCTCGACCTCCTCGGGGAAGACCTTCTCCCCGCCGGTGTTGATGCAGCCGGAGCCGCGCCCGAGGACGACGACCGTGCCGTCGGCCTCGACCCGGGCCATGTCGCCGAGGATCGTCCAGCGCGTGCCGTCGATGACGGGGAACGTCCGCGCCGTCTTCTCCGGGTCGTTGTGGTAGGCGAGCGGGACGTTCCCGGAGCGGGCGAGGTAGCCGACCTCGTCCGAGCCGGGCGGGACCGGCTTCAGGTTCGCGTCCACCACGGTGACGCGGGGGTCGGCGGCGAGCCGCATCAGGCCGTCCGCGCCGATCGCGATGGTGCCGTCCGCGCCCGACTCCGACGCGCCGAACGCGTTGTTCACGTGGATGCCGGGGATCAGCTCGGCGAACTCCTCCTGCACGCTGCGCGACAGGATCGCGCCGCCCGACCCGAGCACCTTGAGGGACGACAGGTCGTACTCGGCGCCGTGCGCGCGGATCGCGTCGGCGAGCGGGCGCGCGATCGCGTCCCCCACCACCGCGACGATCATGGGCTTCTCGCGGTCGATCGTGCGGAGCGCGTCCATCGCGTCGAAACGCCGCATCAGGATCGACTTGCAGCCGGTGAGCATCGCCATGAACAGCGTGTAGGACGCGGCGCCGTGCATCAGCGGCATCGTCAGCAGGTAGCTGAGCTCGAACCCGGTCTTCGCGCCCTCGACGAGCTCCTCGACGGTGCGGCGCGGCTCGCCGTACGGGTTCCCGCCCTTCACGGCGGCCATGTAGAAGTCCTCGTGCCGCCAGACGACGCCCTTCGGGTTGCCGGTCGTGCCGCCCGTGTAGAGGACGTAGCGGTCGTCGGCGCTGCGGCCCTCGCGCAGGGACGGGTCGGGCGAGCCGGGCTCGGACACGTAGTCGGTGACGCTGATCCGCGACGGCCACTCCGGCTTCTCCGCCGTCTCCCCCGTCCGGACGACCGAGACGACGCGCAGGTCGGGGCATTCTCCGGCGACGCGGGCGGCGGCCGGCGCGAACTCGTCGTCCACGACCAGGGCCGTGAGCCCGGCGTCGGTGTAGAGGTACAGCAGTTCCCGGTCGGTGTACCGGTAGTTGATGTTGACCGGCACGGCCCGGATCTTCAGGCAGCCGAGCATCGTCTCGACGTACTCGGTGCCGTTCAGCATGTGCAGGCCCACGTGCTCGCCCGGCGCGATGCCCGCCGAGCGCAGCCGGGCGCCCGCCGCGTCGGCCCGCGCGTCGAGGTCGGCGAAGGTCAGCCTGCGGTCGCCGCAGACGAGCGCCGTGCGGCCGGGGACGGCCGCCGCCACGGCCTCGAAGAAGGTCGCCAAGTTCAGCGTCATGGCCGCGAGACTAGAATTCGTTCTCATCGGAGGGCAAGGGCCGTCCCGCTCAGCGGTCTTCGCCTTTCACTCCACCTGCGGACACCCACTCAGCGGGACCGCGCCGCGGGCGGAACTAGAATTCGTACTAGCCTCCGGACGCGACCTGAACACCGATCCCGGAGGCTGCGATGAACGCTGACCTGTCCCTGGCGGGCCGCACCGCCGTCGTCACCGGCGCGGGCGCCGGGCTGGGCCGCGCCGAGGCGCTCGCACTGGCCGCGCAGGGCGCGAGCGTCGTCGTCAACGACATGGGCCCGGCCGCAGGCGACGTCGTCGCCGAGATCACGAAGGCGGGCGGCAAGGCCGTCGCGGTGACCGGGGACGTCGGCGACTGGTCGATGGGCGACACGCTGGTGTCGGCCGCCGTCGACACGTTCGGCTCGCTGGACATCGTCGTCAACAACGCGGGCGTGCTGCGCGACAAGATGCTGTTCAACCTGGCGGAGTCGGACTGGGACGACGTCATCCGCGTCCACCTGAAGGGGCACGCGGCCGTGTCCCGCGCCGCCGCCGTGCACTGGCGCGCGGCGAGCAAGGCCGCCGGCGGCCCGGTCTACGGGCGCGTGGTCAACACCGCGTCGGAGGCGTTCCTGTTCGGGTCGGCGGGCCAGCCGAACTACTCGGCGGCGAAGGCCGGCATCGTGGCGCTCACGCTGTCGACGTCCGCGGGCCTCGGCCGGTACGGGGTGCGCGCCAACGCGATCTGCCCCCGCGCCCGGACGGCGATGACCGAGGCGACGTTCGCCGAGGGCACCGCGCCCGGCGGCGTGGACGTGATGGCGCCCGAGCGGGTCGGCACGTTCGTCGGCTATCTGGCGTCCCCCGCGTCCGAGAAGATCACCGGGCAGGTGTTCGTCGTCTACGGCGACATGGTGGCGCTGATGGCGGCGCCGACCGTGGAGCAGAAGTTCACCGCGGCCGACGGCGTCTTCTCCGTCGAGGAACTCGGCGCGCAGATCACGCCGTACTTCGACGGCCGCGACCCGCGGCAGACCTACGCCGCCTACAGCGTCGCCGCGCTCGACGACACCGGTACCAGCAAGTACTGATCACCCGAACCCGCCGGTGGCCGCCTTCGGCGCGAGGGGGCGGCCACCGGTGTTCCATCCGGTCGTGCTCAGAAGAGGGACGCCTCGCGCAGGGTGGCCTCGGCGCCGCCGTCCACGTAGATGACCTGGCCGGTCATGTGGCTGTTGACCGGGGAGATCAGCCAGCGCAGCGCCTCCGCGATCACCTCCGGGTCGGCGTAGCCGTTCAGCGGCATCGGGACGGCCTCGTTCATGATTTCGAACATGGCCTCGTCCGCGAACAGCGGCTCGGTCATCGGCGTCTTCACCACGCCCGGCGCGATCGCGTTCAGCGGGATGCCCGCGCCCGCCCACTCCGGGGTGGTGCAGACCCGGCGCATCCACTGCGCGAGCGCCGACTTCGACGACGGGTACAGCCGGCCGCCGGCGCCGCTCTCCTCGACCTTCGTCGCCGCCGCGATCGCGGCCGGCTCGTCCAGGTCCAGGCAGGCGCGGACGACGTCGTCGTCCACCGGGTGGGTGCCGGAGATCGAGGCGACGACGGCGGCGCGCGGCGACTCGGCCGCCGCGAGCGCGGGACGCAGCCCGTCCAGCAGCCCGACGACGCCGAAGTAGTTCACCTTGACCGGCATGATCGTGAAGTCGGAGACGCCGGCGCAGGCCACGACGGCGTCGAGCCGCCCGCCGGCCCTCTCCAGCGTCTCCCCGACCGCGCTCGCCCGGCCCTCGGGGACGCTCAGGTCGGCGCAGACCTCCGCGTCGCGCAGGTCGATCCCGATGACGGTGTCGCCCGCGTCCCGCAGCATCCCGGCGAAGGCCTCGCCGATGCCGGACGCCGAGCCGCTGACGGCGATGGTGCGTGCCATGGTCACTCTCCTAGGTGTGTGCGCCGCCGTCGACGCGGAAGTCGGCGCCGGTGTAGTAGGCGGCGTCGGACGACCCCGCGAACGCGATCGCGGCGGCGATCATCTCCGGATCGGCGGCACCGTAGTAGGACCGGATCTTGGAGAAGTAGTCGAGGTCGAGGCCGGGCGGGAACATGTCGGCGGACCGGACCAGCGGCGTGTCGACCGCGCCCGGGGAGATCGGCACGACCCGGATGCGCCGGGCGGCCAGCTCGGCGGCGAGGCTGAGGGAGAACGCCAGCACCGCGCCCTTGGACGCCGAGTACGCCGTCATGTACGGGTTGCCCTGCGTCGCCGACAGCGAGGCGGTGTTGATGATCACGCCCGTCCGGTCCGGGAGGTGCTTCAGCGCCTCGCGGCAGAACAGGGCGGTCCCGACGAGGTTGACGGAGAACAGCCGGTTCAGGTCCGCCACCGTCAGCGTCTCGATGGGGGTGGTCTTGTGGACGCCGGCCACGTTGACGAGGACGTCGATGCCGCCGAGCGTCTCGGCCGCGCCCGCCACCGCGGCGATCACGGCGGCCTCGTCGGTCACGTCGGCCGTGCGGGTGCTGATGGTGCCGGGCCCGGTGACCGCCTCGGCGGTCTCGGCCAGGCCCTTGTCGGAGATGTCCACGCCGTAGACCGCGGCGCCCTCGGTGGTGAGGCGGATCGCCGTGGCCCGTCCGATGCCGGACCCAGCCCCGGTGAGCAGCACTCTCACGCCGTCATAGCGATTCATGGCGGCACGCTAGCCGCGGTCCCGGACCGTCCGCCGGGACCATCCCGATCACTGGGAGGGGCGCGCGGCGTTCGACCGGGGCGCGAGGAGGAGCCGGCAGGCGAGGCGGATGTCGCTCTCCACGTCCGCCATGGACGCGCGGCCGTTCAGGCTCGACTGGAGCACCCCGTACCAGCACTGCATCAGCAGCCGGACGAGCGTGACGTCCTGCACGGTGGGGACCTCGATGCCCACGGCGCGCAGCAGGATCTCCCGGAACGTGTTGTCGATGTGGATCGTGTCGGCGACGGTCGCGACGTGCGCGGTGTTCGACGCGTGCAGCATCGACGCCGACAGCACGGGCTGCGCCATCAGGTTCCGGCTGGCCTGCACCAGCAGGTCGGCGACGGCGTCCTCGGGCGCGACGCCGGGCGCGGGCTCGGCGACCTGCTCGCGGAGCCGGTCGACCTGCGCCGCCATCACCGCGGTGAACAGGTGGACCTTCGACGGGAAGTACCGGTACAGGGTGCCGATCGCGACCCCGGCGGCCTTCGCCACCTCGTGCATCTGGACGCGTTCGAGGGACTTCTCCATGCCGATGCGCGAGGCGGCCCGCAGGATGCGCTGCCGCCGGTCGTGCTGCTCGGGTGAGCTGGGCTCGGCGGACATCCTCGCCGCTGCGATCCTCGCCACGGCCCCCCTCCCGTCCATCGGTTTGCTGACAAGGAACAATATCCAGTTCGAGTGTCATCCCCGCGATCACCGATACCGGTCAGTGGGACGGAGCGTCCCGCTGCGGCACCACCCGCACTTACGTTGTGCGCGCATAGATCGGGAGGGGATTCAAGTGGGAAATGCCCGGTGGGACGACGAATACGACGTGGTGGTGGCCGGTTCGGGCGCCGGAGCGATGGCGGGCGCGCTGGCGGCGGCGTCGACCGGGCTGCGGACCCTGGTCCTGGAGAAGACGAAGGTACTCGGCGGAACGTCCGCGTACTCCGGGTCGGCGATCTGGCTGCCGGGCACGCAGGTGCAGGAACGGGCCGGGATCGGTGACTCGACCGGGTCGGCGCGCACGTATCTGCGGGCGCTGCTGGGCGATGACGGCGAGGCCCACCGCGAGGCGTTCCTGGAGACGGCGCCCCAGGTGGTGGAGTTCCTGGAGAAGGACCCGGCGCTCGAATTCCGGTTCCAGGCGTTCCCCGACTACTTCGACGCGCCCGGACGCATGGACATGGGGCGCTCGTTCGTGCCGCTTGAGCTGCCGGTCGAGCAGCTCGGGGACCTGGCCGGGCTGGTGCGCCCGCCAGTCGACCGCGATCGGGCGGGGCGCGGTCACTCGGCGTCCGAGCCGATGGCGCAGGGGCGGGCGCTGATCGGGCGGCTGCTGCTGGCGTTCACCGCCACCGGCAACGGCGTCGTGCGCACCGAGACCCCGCTGACCGGCCTGATCGTGGAGGACGGCCGGGTCGTTGGCGCCGAGGCCGGCGGGCTCCGGCTGCGGGCGTCGCGCGGCGTGCTGCTGGCCGCCGGCGGGTTCGAGTCGTCGGCCGCCCTGCGCGCCGCGCGCGACGTGCCGGGAGGCGCGGACTGGACGATGGCCCCCGACGGCGCGAACACCGGCGACGCGATCGAGGCGGCGGTGCGGATCGGCGCGTCCACCGGGCAGCTCGACCAGGCGTGGTTCTGCCCCGGCCTGCTGACCCCGGACGGGCGGCCCGCGTTCACGCTCGGCTTCCGGGGCGGGCTCATCACGGACGGCTCCGGGCGGCGCTTCGCCAACGAGTCGCTCCCCTACGACCAGATGGGCCGGCGCCTCGCCGCCGCCGAGGGCCCCTTCCACCTGATCTTCGACGCGCGATCGCAGGGGCTGCCGGCGATCTCCGTCCCGCCGCTGACGGCCGACGAGCAGGTGGCGTCGGGGCAGTGGGTCCAGGCCGGGACCCTGGCGGAACTGGCCGGGAAGATCGGCCTCCCCGCGGACGTCCTGACCGAGACCGTCGAACGCTTCAACGGCTTCGCCGAGAAGGGCGTGGACGACGACTTCCACCGCGGCGAGGACCCCTACGACCGGTACTTCGCCGGCGGAAGGTCCTGCCTCGTCGCCGTGGACAGGCCGCCGTACTACGCAGCGAAGATCGTCCTGAGCGACCTCGGAACGAAGGGCGGGCTGTGCACCGACCCGGACGGCCGTGTCCTGGACGGCTCCGGCCGTCCCATCACCGGGCTCTACGCGGCCGGCAACACCAGTGCCTCGTTCACAGGCCCGGTCTACCCCGGACCGGGCATCCCGATCGGGTCGGCGGTGGCCTTCGCCTACCGCGCGGTCCAGAAGATGAGGAGAGACACGTGAGATCTGTCAGGGCCATGGGGCGCGTCGTCACGGCGGTCGCCGCCGCCGGGACGGTGGCTATCGGCACGGCCGCGTGCGGTGGCACGCCCGAAGTCACCGCGGTTCCCGCGAACGCCGAGGCGGGCCACGTCCCGCCGGGGCAGCGCGGGAACCTGATCAGCCAGCGTCCGCTGACGAACGCGGCGGCGCTCCCGAGCGCCGCGAAGAACCGGTTCGTCACCTACACGTCCGAGGGCGTGGGCGGGAAGCGGATCACGGTCACGGGCACCGTCGCCGTCCCGAAGGGCACACCCCCGCCCGGCGGCTGGCCGGTGCTGAGCTGGGCGCACGGCACGACCGGGACCGCCGACAGGTGCGCCCCGTCCGCCGACACCGCGAACGGCCCGGCCCGCGACTACCTGTCGATCACCGAGCAGTACCTGGACAACTGGGTGCAGCACGGCTTCGCCGTCGTCCAGACCGACTACGAGGGTATGGGCACCCCCGGCGAGCACCCGTACATGAACGGCGCCAGCGAGGCGAACACGGTCACCGACATCGTCCGCGCCGCCCGTAAGGCCGACCACCGCATCGGACGCGACTGGTTCGTCGCGGGCCACAGCCAGGGCGGCCAGGCGACGCTCTACACGGCCGCGGCCGCGCAGGAGCCCCGCGACATCCGCCTCAAGGGCGCCGTGGCGATCGGGCCCGGCTCGAACATGAGCCAGACCGCGAAGTACGTGAAGGCGCAGTACCCCGGCGCCGAGATCGCGCTGCCGTTCCTGTTCGTCCTGCTCAACGGCTACCACGCGGCCGACCCGACGTTCGTCCCCGAGGACCTCCTGACCGACGACGCCGCCGCCGTCGCCAAGGCGGGCCGGACGAACGCGTGCCTGCTGCAGCTCAAGCAGCTCAGCGCGAGCCTGCCGCTGAACAACGTGTTCCGCCCGGACGCCGACCTCACCCGGTTCGAGGACTACTACGACTCGCAGGAAGCGCTCGGCCTGAACATCAAGGTCCCGACGCTGGTGGCGCAGGGCGGCGCCGACCGCGAGGTCTCTCCCGCCGCGACACGGAACGTCGTGAACGACCTCTGCAAGCGCTACGGCAACATCGCCTACCAGGAGTTCGCCGGCGCCGACCACCGAGGCAGCATCAACGCCTCCTTCCAGGCCGGCCTGGAGTTCGCCAAGTCCCTCCGCAACAACGAAACCCCACCCACCACCTGCTGACCGCCGCGGCCTGCCGCCGCCTCCGGGCGGCAGCGGGCCGCCGCATGCCGGACGAGGTTGTCCTCCACCTTCAGGCCGAAGACGCCGCGCCCCCACATGGAGAGGGCGTGTTCTATCGCAGCAGATCAAGCCCGCGTCCCGGTCCGGGGCTCAGCGTCCCGGCCACCAGGACTCGCCGTTCAGGACGCTGACCTCGGTGACGGCCGCTGCAAGTCGATCCCGTACGCGCGCCGCGTCCCGCTGCGCGCCCGGACCGCCGCGTGGCCGACGATGGAGCAGGACAAGCTGCTGTTCGTCTGGAACGACCCGGAGGGGAACAAGCCGCCGGCGGACGTGACGATCCCGGTGATCGAGGGCGCCACCCGCGACGACTGGACCGACTGGCGCTGGACCGAGACGGTCGTCCACACCAACGCGCGCGAGGTCATGGACAACATCGTCGACATGGCGCACTTCTTCTACATCCACCAGTCGTTCCCGACGTACTTCAAGAACATCTTCGAGAACCAGACGGCCACGCAGATCATGAAGGGCGTGACCCGGGAGGACGCGCGCCGGGAGCGGGCGACGGCATCGGACGAGGCGTCGCCCGCCGCTTCGCCGCCGAGGGCGCCCGCGTCCTGGTGGCGGAGCTGAACGCGGAGACCGGCGCCGCGGTGGCGGCCGAGATCGGGGAGAACGCCCGGTTCGTCCAGACGGACGTGACCGACAAGGCGCAGGTCAACGCCATGATCGCGGAGGCTGTCGAGACCTGGGGTTCGGTGGACATCCTGGTCAACAACGCCTGGGGCGCCGGAACCGTCGGCCGCGTCGAGAACAAGACCGACGAACAGCTCGTCCGCGGTTTCGCGATGGGCTACTACGGCCCGCTGTGGGCGATGCAGGCCGCGTTCCCCCATATGAAGGGGCGCGGGTGGGGACGCGTCATCAACATGTGCTCGCTGAACGGGGTCAACGCCCACATGGGGACCCTTGAGTACAACTCGGCCAAGGAGGCCCTCCGGACGCTGACCCGCACGGCCGCCCGCGAATGGGCGCCGACCGGCGTCGTCGTGAACGCGATCTGCCCGGGCGCCAAGAGCGCGGCGTTCCGGCGGATGGCGGCCGAGCATCCGGAGATCGAGGCCGCCGCCGACCGCGCCAACCCGATGGGCCGCCTCGGCGACCCGGAGACCGACATCGCACCTGTGGCGGTGTTCCTCGCCTCCGAGGGCGCCCGCTACCTGACCGGAAACACCCTGTTCGCGGACGGCGGCTCGCACATCAACGGCGTCGCCTGGACCCCGGACCTGGACGGAGAACAATGATCGACGAGTACGGCCCGTGGGCCGTCATCGCGGGCGGCTCGGAGGGGGTCGGCGCCGCGTTCGCCCACCGGCTCGCCGACGCGGGCCTGAACCTGGTGCTGATCGCCCGCAAGCCCGGCCCGCTGGCGGAGACCGCGGCGGCCGTCCGGGCGAAGGGGGTGGAGGTCCGCACGCTGGAGCTGGACCTCGTCTCCCCCGACCCGCTGAAGAAGGTCCGCGAGGTCACCGACGGCCTGGACGTGGGCCTGCTGATCCTCAACGCGGGCGCGAACAGCTACGGCCACGAGTTCGTCACCGGCGACCTGGACCGCTTCCGGGGCGTCATCGACCTGAACATCACCGCGCAGCTGGCCTTCACGCACCACTTCGGCGCACTGATGAAGTCCCGCGGCCGGGGCGGCCTGCTGCTGGTGGGGTCGCTCGCCGGGTACATGGGGCAGGCGCAGATCAGCATCTACTCGGCGGTGAAGTCGTTCGGGCGGGTGTTCGCCGAGGGGCTGTGGCTGGAGATGCGCGAGTACGGGGTGGACGTCCTGGAACTCGTCCTCGGCGTGACGCGGACTCCGGCGATGGAACGCGCCGGCCTCGACATGGACATGCCGGGCCTGAACGTCGCCGAACCGGACGACATCGCCCGCGAGGGCCTGGAGCACCTCAAGGACGGCCCGGTCTGGGTCGCCGGCGGCAACTACGAGGCGGCCCAGAAGCGGGCGGGCTTCCCGCGCGACCGCAAGGTCCTGGGCGCCCACGAGGCCATGAGGCGAATGCTCCCGGACCCGTCCTGACCTCCCTGACATGCGCCTCATAGAGGCGCCTGAGCGGTCGGTCAAGGCTGCGCACGCTCGACACGGCCCAGGGGCCGGGAAACCTTCCCGCCCCTGGGCCGACCACGCTCACCCGGTCAGCCAACACGCCACCTCCGGACGGGGCGGGTCTCGATGAAGTCGATCTGCAGAGCACGCCTCGCGAACCGCCAGCCGCCGTCCGAACGCCGGTACGTGTCGGTGTAGCGCAGGTGCCAGACGAGGTCGGACGGCTTGCCCGGTTCCCGTTCGGTCAGGTGGTGCGCCACGCACGCGATGTGACCGGTCCCGTCCGCCTCGAATACCTGGCCCACGAGTTCGTGTGACGTCATCGGGATGTCGCACAAAGACGACAGCGACCCCACGATGTCGTCCCGTCCGTTGAAGGTCCGCACCGGGCCAAGCTCCTTCGGCGGGTCGGGCAGGACGAGGAGGGCGTCGTCGGTGAACAGGCTCCCGAGGCCGGAGAAATCGCGGCGGTCGGCGTACAGCGCGTACCGGGCGACCAGGTCGAGGAGTTCGACCCGGTCCCCCCAAGGCAGCGTCATGATAGGCCGAGGCGCTCGGCGCAGGCCGACAGTTCGTCCTTCGCCTCGTTGAGGTCGACGGTCGGCTTGCCGCCCAGGACGAGGCGGCCCGCCCCCAAAGCACCCAGCTTCTCCGCCTTCTCCGGTGTGACGGCCGACAGCGAATGGCCGAGCGTCAGCTCCAGCGCGTCCGGGTCGCGGTCGTTCTTCTCCGCTTCCTCCCGCATCAGCGCGACCAGTGAACGCAGCTCGCCCCCCGCCACGCCCAGCGGCTGCAACCCGTCCCCGTACCGACCGGCACGGCGCGCGGCGGCCTTGGTGTGCCCGCCCACATGAATGGGCACGCCACCCTTCTGGACGGGCTTCGGGTAGCTCATCGCACCCTTGAACTGGAAGAACTCCCCGTCATGTGAAGCCCCCGAAGGCGCCGTGTCGGCCCACAGCTTCCGGAGCACCTCCAGTTGCTCGTTGCCGCGCCGCCCCCGCGAGTCGAAGCCGACGCCGCACGCCTCGATCTCCTCGCGCATCCAGCCCATCCCGACGACCAGCCGCAGTCGTCCACCCGACAGGGCGTCGATCGTGGCGAGCCGCTTGGCCAGCACCACCGGGTGGTGGTTGGGCAGGACGAGCACGCCGGTGGCGAGCCCGATCCGCGACGTCTGCCCCGCCAGAAACGCGAGCAGGTCAAGAGGGTCGGGGATGTCCAGGTCGTCCGCCAGCTCCATGCGCCCCGACGCGCTGTACGGGTACACGCTCGAATAGGAGCTTGCCACCACCGCGTGCTCGACCGCGCAGACCGACTCGAAACCGC
Organism: Spirillospora sp. NPDC048823; assembly: GCF_043198445.1. Lineage (NCBI taxonomy): Bacteria > Bacillati > Actinomycetota > Actinomycetes > Streptosporangiales > Thermomonosporaceae > Spirillospora > Spirillospora sp. NPDC048823. The sequence continues at coordinate 34,798 of NZ_JBICUT010000025.1, forward strand.
AGACTTCGGCGTGCCGGACGTACGCGCCGATCCACGCCGGATCAGCGGTGACGCCCGCCGCCACGGGCAGCAGGACGGCGTAGTTCATTCGGAACCCTTCCCAGAGGAGGCAGCCCGGCCGCCGCGGCGGCCGAAGACGGCGCCGGCGGCTCCGAAGCCGACCACGAGGACGTCGCACTCGTGGTCGAACTCCACCTGGGCGGCGGCGACCGGTTCCACCGAAGGCTTCGCCATCGGCGTCAGCCCTTCTTCTGCGGGGCGAACGCGGCCAGCGGCTCGGACCCCGACCAGTCGTGGCCCCAGTAGCTGTCCTTGCTGATCTCTTCGGCGGTGTAGTGCGTCTCGTCCACGAGCATGCCCTCACAGCCGTACTCGATGTCCCAGCCGCCGGGCGCCCGGACGTAGAACGACACCATCCTGTCGTTGGTGTGCCGTCCGAGCGTCGAGGAGATCGAGAAGCCCCTCTCCTTGACCGCGTCCAGCGCGATGCCGACCGCGTCGAGGGTGTCGACCTCCACCATCAGGTGGACCAGGCCCGGGTCGCCGCCGTGCGGCGCGGGGCAGATCGCCAGGCTGTGATGCCGCTGGTTGACGCCCATGAACCGGATCCGGACCGGGCCGCCGACCTTCATCGCGCCGCGCGGCAGGAACCCGAGGACCTCGGCGTAGAACGCGGCGGCCTCCATGAGGTTCGGCGTGGGCAGGACGACGTGGCCCATGCCCATCGCGCCCGTGACGAACTTCTGCGCGAAGCCGGTGCGGACCGGGCTGTGGTCGAGCACCGGGCCCCAGAACACCTCCAGGGGCGTGCCGCCGGGGTCGGTGAAGGCGATGACCTCCTCGGCGTCGCGCGCCGCGGCCTCTTTGGGCTTCAGCGCCGTCACGTCCGTCCCGGACTTCTCCACGGCCTCGCGTACGGCGGCCAGCGCGTACTGGTCGCGCACCTCCCAGCCGACGGCCAGCACCCGGTCGGCGTCGCCGGGCAGCACCTGCAGGCGCGACCGGCGCTCGTCCATGCGCAGGTACAGGCCGTCGGGGTCCGGCCCGCTGCCTTCGGCGAACCCGAGCCCTTCGAGGGCGAACTCGCGCCAGCGGCCGATGTGCCGGGTCTGGACCTTGAGATAACCCAGCCCTCGGATCTGCGTCACTGTCCTGGATCCCTTCGATGTCGCGGCCCGCGCAGCGGCGGTCCATTGCTCAACCTGCCAAACCGCGTGGCCGGCCGCCTGGACCTTCTCGCTCAGTGAGAGTCGCGCGGCGGCTCTGGCCGGACGACCGGTGAGGATCGTGAGATGACAGCAACGAGACCGGTCGCGCTGGTGACCGGGGCGAGCCGGGGCATCGGCCGGCGGACGGCGCTCGCGCTGGCCGCCGCCGGGTACGACGTCGCGTTCACCGCGCGGACCGCCGCGGAGGGCGAGGGCCGGATACCGCCGCGGCACGGCGCGGCGGCGGCGATCCCCGTCCCCGGCAGCCTGGCGCGGACGAAAGCGGAGATCGAGGCGCTCGGCGTGCGGGCCCTGCCCGTCCGGATGGACCTGCTCGACCGGGCGAGCGTCCGGGCCGCCGCGCAGTCCGTGCTGGACGCGTGGGGCGGCATCGACGTCCTGGTCAACAACGCGGTCGCGCACATAGCGGGCACCCACGAACGCTTCCTCGACCTGGACGTGGAGGTCGCCCAAAAGCTGGCCACCGGCAATTTCCTGAACCAGATCGTCCTGCTGCAGGCCGTCCTGCCTGCGATGCTCGACCAGGGCGGTGGGACGATCGTGAACCTGTGCTCGGGTTCGGCGACCAGCGATCCGCCCGGACCCCCCGGTGAGGGCGGCTGGGGCGTGGCGTACTCGGCGTCCAAGGCGGCCTTCGGACGGCTCGCCGGTGCGATCAACGCCGAATACCTCAAGAACGGGATCCGAGCGTTCAACCTCGATCCCGGCTTCGTCATCACGGACGCGGGAGCGGCGCGCGGCGGCCTCGACTCCCTCAAGGACAAGGGCTTCGAGGCGACGCCCGAGGAGGCTCCAGCGGCGGCTGTCGTCTGGCTCGTCACGCACCCGGACGCTGAGAAGGTCCTCGGCCGCGTCGTCTGGACGCCCAAACTCGTCCAAGACCTCGGCCTCCTCTAACGACCGGCGTGCCGGGGTCGTGGAGTTGCTCACGGCCCCGGCACTTTCATCCCCGAAGGGTCAGATCATGGACCGCATCGGGCCGCAGAGACCGGCGGCACGCCGTCCGGCGCCCCGCGCCCGACCCGGCGGAGCTCCGGAAGGCGATGGCGGAGTCCGGCACCGGGGTCACCGTGCTCGCCGCCGTCGACGGCGGCGAGCCGGTCGGCTTCGCCTGCCAGTCGTTCTCGTCGGTGTCGCTGGAGCCGCCGCTGATCCTGTTCTGCGCGGACAAGCGCGGCCGGTCCTGGCCGCGGATCCGCACGGCCGGGCATTTCCGCGTGAACGTGCTCGGCGAGGAGCAGCGCGAGTTGTGCGAGCGCTTCGGCTCCAGCCGTGGCCGGAAGTTCGCGGGACTCGACTGGGCGGTCTCCCCGTGGGGCCTCGGGGACCGGTGGGGCTGGGGGTGACGGCCCGACCCCGTCCGGGCGCGGCGTCACATCCAGGTGCCGCGTCCGTCCACGGCGAGCAGCCGGTTCATCGTCTCCGGCGACCATGTCGACTCCTCGCCCGCACGGCGGACGCAGCGGCGGCCGCGCGGGCGCGCGGTGCCGGCCGCCGAGCCGGGGAACAGGATCTGCGCGGTATCGCGGGCGGCGGTGACCACCAGCGGCGCGAGGTTCTCCAGCGGCGTCCGGATGTCGCCGACCAGGGAGATGCCGGCGACCGGGCCCTCGTCGCCGCGGATCGCCGCCGCCACGCAGGAGATGCCGGCGAACGACTCGCCGCGCTCGAACGCCAGGCCCCGGCGCCGCCGGACGCGGTGCAGTTCCTGGTGCAGCGTGCCCAGCTCGCCGATGGTGCGGCTGGTGAACCGGCTGATGTTCTCGCCGAGCAGCGCGTCCACCTGCTCGGGCTCCAGCCACGCCAGCATCGCCTTGCCGAGCGCGGTGCAGTGCGCCGGCGCGCGCCCGCCGACCCGCGACGGCACGGAGGCGGCGAGCCGCCCGCCGAGCTTGTCCAGGTAGTAGACCTCGGCGCCGTCCAGGACGGCGAGGTGCGCGACGAGCCCGGTGGTGACCTGCAGCTCGTGCAGCTGCGGGGCCGCCGCCTCGCGGATCTTGCCGTGCCCGCCGTCCTGCCCGCCGAGGCCGAGCGCGCGCTGGCCCAGCCCGTAGCCGAACGAGTGGTGCGCGAGCCAGCGCTGCTTGACCAGCTGGTCCAGGATCCGGTGCGCGGTCGAGCGCGGCAGTTGCGTGCGGCGCGCGACGTCCTCCAGCGTCAGCCGGGCCGTCGGCCCGTTGAACGCGTCCAGGATCAGCGTCATCCGCTCGATCATCGACGGCGGCGACTCCCGCCGCGCCGTCGCCGCCCGCAGCGCGTCCACCGTCATGGCCTTCGGCGCCGCTGCTCCGCGCATCATCGCCTCGGTCATCGCACCTCCCAGAACCAGACTGAAATGAATTCTTGTTATTTGGAATGTAGCAACCGCTTGGTGTCCTGTGAAGAGGGTCGTATCCCTAGGTCAGCGGAGCCTAAGCCGCTGGAACCGGTGCTCAGGTCCCTGCGGCTCACGTGATAGAACGTTTTCCTGCTGATGAGGGGAGCAACGATGCGCATCGGGATCGTCACGCCGGTGGCGGCACAGCCGCCGCCCGGCAACGCCGCCTGGGAGCGGGACGCGGGGATTGAGGAGATCGCGGCGATCGCCGAGACCGCCGACCGGCTCGGCTACCACCACGTCACCTGCAGCGAGCACGTCGCCGTGCCCGCTGAGGCCGCCGAGCAGCGCGGCGGCGTCTACTGGGACCCGCTCGCCACGTTCGGCTACATCGCCGCCCGGACGTCCCGCGTCCGGCTCGCCACGCAGGTCCTCGTGCTCGGCTACCACCACCCCCTAGCGATCGCCAAGCGGTACGGGACGCTCGACCTGGTCAGCGGTGGCCGGCTGGTGCTCGGGCTCGGCGTCGGCAGCCTGGAGGAGGAGTTCGAGTTGCTCGGCGCCCCCTTCGCCGGCCGCGGCGCCCGCGCCGACGACGCCCTGGCCGCTCTCCAGGCCTCGCTGGGGCGGCGCCTCCCCGAGTACCACGGCCCGCACTACGACTTCTCGGGCCTGGTGGTGGAGCCGCACGCCGTCCAGGAGCACGTCCCGCTGTGGATCGGCGGCCGGTCGCGACGGTCCCTGCGCCGCGCCCTGACCGCCGACGGCTGGGTGCCATTCGGCCTCCCGCTGAAGACCCTGGCCGAGATGCTGCGCGAAGCCGACGTCCCGCCCGGCTTCGACGTGGTCCTGGCCCCGTCCCGTCCGCTGGACCCGCTGGCCGACCCCGAGGCCGCGAGCACGGCCCTCACCGGGCTCCGCGACGCGGGCGCCACGATCGCCGGCGTGAAGTTCGCGTCCGCGTCCGCGGCGCACTACCTTGAGCAACTGGCGGCCCTGCGGGATCTGGCCGGCGGCTACGGCCTGACCTTCGAGGAGAAGCTGTGACCGTGGAATCCCGCCTCGCCGCCCTGGAAGATCGCCTCCGCGCCCTGGAGGACGAGCGGGAGATCACCCGCCTGATCCTGTCCTACGGCCCCCTCGTCGACAGCGGCTGCGCCGGCGACGTCGCCGCCTTGTGGGAGCCCGGCGGCGTCTACGACGTGGACGAGATCCTGATGACCGGGCGGCCCGAGATCGAGGGGATGGTCCGCTCGTCCAACCACCAGCGCTGGATCGCCGGCGGCTGCGCCCACTTCGTCGGCCCGCCGCACGTCACCCTCGACGGCGACGAGGCCACCGCCGTCGGCTGCACCCTCATGATCGTCAACCGGGACGGCTTCATCCTGCGCCGCGCCACCGCCAACCACTGGCACCTGCGCCGTACGGAGCACGGCTGGCGCGCCGTCAACCGCACCAACCGGGTCCTGGACGGCCGCGCGGAATCCCCCGACCTCCTCGCCTCCCACTTTCCGGAGGCCGTCCGCCACCGCTGACCGAGAGGGCCTATCTCGGGCTTTTGATCCATTCCGGCCGCGGGGTACGGCCGAGCAGCACCGCCCGTCGGGCATGACGTGCTTGTAGATGGAGTAGTGGTAGCTCTGCATGGTGGTCGGCTCGACCTCGTGGTTGGGCAGCCAGGTCTCCTCGACGTACTTCTTGAAGGTCTGCCGTCCTCGCTTGAGGTTGAGGTTGAGGTTGAGGTCCCTGCCCTTGCCGACCTCGGCCTCGGCGCGCTGCCAGGCCTTGTCGGCCTCCTTCTGGGACGAGAAGGTCCCGGCCGATGTGATCTTGCCTTTGAGGTCTTCGTAGCAGGCGGTGTAGCGCGGCGACCCGCGCGCCTGGCGATCTCGGACTGAGCTGGTGCCGGTACACCTACCCGGTGACCGCCGGGGAGGAGTGCGCGCCCAGATCGCCAATCGCCTCGATGGCACCCCGCCGTCACTCGTGATCGAGACGAATGAGTGACACAACTCGCGCGGAGACCAGGACTCCCCGATCCTCGCCTTCCTGGTGATGAGCCGGAACGCCCTCCGCACGTTCGCGGCGTCCAGCTGCCTTCCGGTCGTCGAGCACAAGTCCAGCCCCAGCCGCGACCGTTCTGGCCGCCTCCCTCCACGAGATCAACACTGATCAGTGCGGTAGTGAACAGATCAGCAGAAATGTTTAGATTCCGTAGGCGCCTTCAATTCCCGGCGCAATGAGGCGCATGTACATCTCGGCCATTTCCTCGGCCGTGTACGGCACGTCGTTGTCCAGCCACCACACCAGCAGGCCGAGCAGCGAGGTCAGCAGGAACTCCGTCGTGACCTCCACCGGCACCGCACCGTCCCGGTGGGGCAGGAACTGCGGTATCTGCCGCGCCATGACCTGCTTGGTCCGGCTGCGCAGCCCGGCCCGCATCACCTCCGCGCCCCGCTCGCCGGCCAGAGCCTTGTACACCTCACGCTGGCGGCCCGCGTGCTGGAACGCGGCCAGCACCGGATTGGGCTGGGCACGGCTGGCCATATGGCGCTCCATGTGCTCATCGAACGCCGCAGCCAAGTCCTCCAGGTTGCTGAGCAGCAGATCATCCTTGTCGGTGTAGTGCGCGTAGAAGGTCGAGCGGCCGACATCCGCACGGTCGATGATGTGCTGCACGGTGATCCGGTCGTAGCCCCTCTCCAGGATCAATTCCACCAGCGCACGGCGAAGAGATTCCCGAGTCCGCCGCACCCTGCGGTCCATCCCTGCCGCCGGCATCAACGCCCTCGAAGTTTCGGAACACTATATTCAGCACCATACGCCGTGTTCACGAACAACCTGCCCGCTCCAGTAGGCGACGAGCACGGCGAAGGGCTCGGGCATCCTCATTCCGCCGCACGGTGACGGCCGGGGACCGGCCGCGGATGCCCCTGTCGGCAAGCCTGGTCCAACCCAGTACGCGCCGCCAGGCCGGGGGCATCCGGGCACGATCATCGCGCTGGCGTGTTGGACGGCCGGGCCGTCGGCTGGACCGTTTCGGCACGGTGACGGAGGTGACCGAGGGGCATCTGCCTTGTTCTTGCCGACCATTCGCCTTGCGATTCTTGGTTCCCGCCACCGGTCACCCGGGTGGGATGTCATGAGCAGATGCCCCCTGAGGCTTGAGCAGGCCTATGGGCGGGGGCGCGGCCAGGCGGCGGAGCGGAGGAGGCGCAGGCCGTTGTCCTCTATGCGGAAGTTCCGGCGGAGCGCCGGGCATTGCGGAGTTTCCGGGAAGATTACCGCCGAGGACAGCGCTGCAGCGTCGTGAACGACCAGGCCTGCACCGACACAGCTACCGTCCGCCGACGGGTCCGGCCATACTCTCCGGACCGTGCGGGGCGGCCCAGCAGAGTGACTCAGCGCACGAGCAAACGTGCACATGACTACACTGAGCCACGTGATCGCTGCGGTCGGTCAACAAACTGAGCGAGGTCATGCTACGGGGCATGGCCTTTCGCTGTTGCTGATCGCCGTGTCGTCGCTGTACTTCGTCCTGTGTCTGCCCAGCGTCCACGATGACGGGTCGGCGCATTCGGGAACGCACCTCGCACCGTCGTCCTCGAGCCCGGTTCCTCACTTCCATGCGCCAGCCGGGCATTCCCAGGGTGATGCGGATGTCGACCATCTCCCCCATGCACCGCATGGCGACTGCGACGGGTCCGCGTTGTCGCCCGAACCGTTCCGTCTGGCGTTGATGCTCTTCGGGGTCCTCTTCGTGGTGGGGTCATTGGGAGCGTCCCGCAAAGTCGAATCGCTCCTGGCCTCGAACGCGCGCCGCCGACGATGCGGCTGCCATCGGCCCCTGAGCGGAGTCCGGCTCCTGAACGTGCTCTGCGTGGCCCGGCTGTGATCAGCTCGGTCATGCGTCGGCATTGACCTTCCGGGCTCACGGGTCCCGCGACGGTTCCACCCCTCTCGGCACGTCCGCCGGGAAGGCGTCGAGCATGACCGTTTCTCGCCGCTACCTGTACGAGCCGCGTCTCGGGAGAGAAACGTTGGACACCACCGATCTGCGCGATCATGAAACGCTGGACATCCTCACCGTCTCGGGTCGCCTCGTCGGCGCCGACACATACCACTCGCCCGCCCGACTTGTCGGGAACACGCCCGTCTTGTGGGTTCCCGACCTGCTCGGACAGACGCAGAACGGGTTCTGGGCCAAGATCGAGGGCGCCAATCCCGGCGGAATCAAGGACCGTCCGGCGCTCCATATGATCGCCCGTGCTCGCGAGCGCGGGGAGCTGGCACAGGGCGGCGCGATCATCGAGTCCACCAGCGGTACCCTCGGGCTCGGTCTCATGCTCGCGGCCATCTCCTACGGCCACCCGGCGACGCTGGTGACGGATCCGGGTCTGGAACCGTTGATGATCAATCTGCTGCGCGCTCATGGCGCCCGGGTGGACGTGGTGCCGGCCCCTCATCCGGTCGGCGGCTGGCAGGAGGCGCGGCGACAGCGGGTTCGGGAGTTGCGCGAACGCGAGCCCGGCGCGTTCTGCCCCGATCAGTACCACAACCCGGACAACGTGGCCGCTTATGAGCGATTGGCGCTGGAACTGGCGGGACAGGCCGGTCGCATCGACGTGCTGGTCTGCAGCGTCGGGACGGGAGGCCACAGTGCGGGGGTCTCCCGCGTCCTGCGGCGAATGTACCCGGACATGCGCCTGGTCGGAGTCGACACCGTCGGTTCCACCATCTTCGGGCAGCCCGCCGCGCCACGGCTCATGCGGGGGCTGGGCAGCAGCATCTACCCCCGCAACGTGGATTACGACGCCTTCGACGAGGTCCATTGGGTCGCGCCCGGCGAGGCGGTCTGGGCCTGCCGGATGCTGGCCCGCGCAAGGTACGCCACCGGCGGGTGGAGCGTGGGGGCCGTCGCGCTGGTCGCGTCCTGGCTCGCCCGGACGGGTCCGGGAGATCACCGCATCGCGGCCGTCTTCCCCGACGGGCCGCAGCGCTACTTCGGGACGGTCTTCGACGACGCGTACTGCTCGCGGCACGGGCTGCTGGGCGTCGTCCCGGCCGAGAAGCCCGATGAACTCGCCCATCCGGCCGAACGCGAGGTCACCAGCTGGACCCGCTGCGCGAACGTGACGGTTCCCGCCGGCGCCCGGGCGGGGGCGGGACTGTGAGGGCCACGGTCACCCAGTTCCGGTCGTTCGACCGGCCGGTGAGGCTGCTGATGGTCAACCAGCTCACCATCAACCTGGGCTTCTACATGCTGATGCCCTACCTGGCCGATCACCTGTCCACCGGGCTCGGGATGGCGGCCTGGCTGGTAGGTCTGACGCTGGGCGTGCGCAACCTCAGCCAGCAGGGCATGTTCCTGGTCGGCGGAAGCCTGGCCGACCGGCTCGGCTACAAGCCGATGATCCTGGTGGGGCTCGCGCTCCGCACGGTCGGGTTCGCGCTGCTGGGCGTCGCCGAGGCGCTGCCCGTCCTCATCCTGGCCTCGGCGCTCACCGGACTCGCCGGGGCGCTGTTCAACCCCGCGGTGCGCGCGTACCTGGCGCATGAGGCCGGTGACCGGAAAGTCGAGGCTTTCGCGGCCTTCAACGTCTTCTACCAGCTGGGGATCCTGGTCGGTCCGCTCATCGGGCTGCTGCTGGGCGGCATCGCGTTCCGGGTCACCTGCCTGGTGGCGGCCGGTCTGTTCGCGGTACTGTCCGTCGCCCAGGCAAAGGCCTTGCCCGCCCGGCGCGGCAGCCGCGCGGGCGCCGGCGGCTCGGTGGTCAAGGACTGGCGGACGGCGCTGTCCAACCGCGCCTTCGTCCTGTTCTCCCTGGCGATGGCCGGGTCCTACGTCTTGAACTTCCAGGTCTACCTCGGGCTGCCCATCGAGGTTCGCCGCGTGACCGGCGGGGAGTTCGGCGTCACACTCGTGTTCGTCGTGTCCGGAGCCCTCGCCGTGAGCGGACAGGTCCGTGTCACCTCATGGGTCAAGGCACACTGGACACCTGCCCAGGCCCTCGCCCGCGGGCTGACATTGATGGGACTCTCGTTCGTCCCTATGGGCCTGGCGGCCGCCACCTCCGACGCGCAGGCGGGCGTCACCGGGTTCCTCGACTACACGGCGGCGATCACACCCATCCTGGCCGGCACCGGTCTGCTCACCCTGGCCACCATGGTGACCTACCCGTTCGAAATGGCCACCATCGCGACCCTGGGCGGCGACGAGATGGTCGGCACCTACTACGGCCTCTACAACACCGTGGCCGGAGCGGGCATCGCGATCGGCAACATGCTCACGGGCGCCGCGCTCGATGCCGGACGCGACGCCGGGATGCCCGGCCTGCCGTGGTGGACGCTCACGCTCGTGGGCCTGGCCTGCGCGCTGGCGATCCGGGCTCTCGCGCGCACCGGGCACCTGACTCCGGTGCCCGATCGCCCACGTGATTCCGTCCGCGTGTGACGACCCGGGCAGGTGCGGCCGGTCGGTTTGCGTGTCGGGATCACGACGAGGAGATGTTCGGTTCTCGGGGTCGGGAGTGGGCCTGTTCCGGTCGGTGATCGCGGCGGGTGCGGTGTGCACAGCGCGGCAGCAGATCGCCCAGGCTCCAGAGCACCGTCGCCGCCAGGAGGACGGGCAGGGTGTGGGCGGCGGCGTAGCCGGCGAGGCCGGCGGCCAGCAGCAGGTGCCCGGTGGCCGCCCAGATCACCCGCAATGACCCGGGCCTGGACTACAAGCCCCGCCCGACCCTGGTGCCGCTCGCCCCCGAGCAGGCAGCCGACTTGCCCATCGACACCGACAAGGCCTCACCGGCCCGGATCTACGACTACCTATTGGACGGCAAGGAAAATTACGCCGTCGACCCGGTGTGCGCGACCGGGTGAGGACCGTGGCTGCAGCTCGCGGAGAACAATGTCAGTGCGGGGTCACCTGCGGGGTGATGCCGGTGACGGCGCCGCCGTCGACGAGGAACTCGCTGCCGGTGGAGTAGGTCGCACCGGTGATGATGAAGTGCACCATCCGGGCGACTTCGTCGGGTTCGCCGAAGCGGGGGATCGGCTGGGCGGCGGTGACGGCGTCGTCCATGCCGGCGGTCATGGGGGTGTGGATGGGGCCAGGGTGCACCGAACAGACCCGGACGCGGTCGGCGGCCAGTTCCAGGGCGGCAGTCTTGGTCAGCCCGCGCAGCGCCCATTTGCTGGCGGTGTAGGCACCAAGGCCGGCGTATCCCATCAAGCCGGCAGTGGAGGAGATGTTGACGATGCAGCCACCGCCCGCGCGGCGCAGGGACGGCAGCGTGGTGCGCATGCCCAGCCAGGCCCCGAACAGATTGATATCGATCACGCGGCGGAACGAGGAGGCCGGCTGCTCGGCGATGGGACCGAATTCCACGATTCCGGCGTTGTTGACCAGGACCGCCACCGGGCCGAACAGCCGTTCGGTCTCGCTGACGGCAGCGTGCCAGTGCGCCGGGTCGGTGACGTCGGCGTGTACGTAGGCGGCGTGCTCGCCCAGCTGTTCGGCCAGGGCCGCACCGTCGCGGTCGAGCACGTCGATGATCATTACGCGGGCGCCGTCGGCCTGCAGCGCGGTGGCGATCGCGGCTCCGATGCCGCGTGCCGCGCCGGTCACGATCGCCGCTTTGCCGTCCAGGTCCATTGTCGCCCCCGGGCTGGTTGCCCTTTGCCGGTGTTGCTGTCGGATCACTCATGCCCGCGTGTGCGGGCGTTATGACCCGTCATGGCCCGGTGGTGGGGGTGCGCAGGGTGAGGATGGCCAGGTCGTCGTGGCCGTCACTGGGCTGGTGGTCGGCCAGGGCGCGGCACAACTCCTTCAGATATTTGCTACTCCGTCCACGGCGCGCATGCCGGCTATCGACATCCAGCGCGGACGGCTCCGCTGATGCACTGCCGTTTACTGGCGAGAACGTCCATAATTCGAGCAGTATCTCGTTTCGACATACGGCAGGCTGATGATGCCCCTCTCTGGCTGTCGGCAGCCCCGCATCGCGCCCGGTCACCGGGCCGCGCGATCGAGTTGCACATCCGTGCGGTCGAGGAGCCGCACCTGCTCCGCGTCCACGGCGACGCCTATGCCCGTTGCGTCGCCGCGCATTCGTGTGCGGCGAGGTTCGCGGCGCCGTGCCTGGACGCGGGGACGCGGCGGGTTCGTCACCGCCTTGTTCGACCAGTTCGCCGCCACCTGGGCGCCGGAACGCTGCCGAGGCGGGCGTCGGCTGGGCTGTGGGGCCGTCCTGTGTCATGTCACGGCCGCTGATCGCAGCGGGCGGGTCGGTTGCAGAGGGCGGTTTCGGAGAGAGCGTGTGGCTGTTCAGGTGATGTCGCGGCGGATCGAGGTCAGTGTTCCGGCCACGGCGAAGGCGACGCCGTAACCCGCCAGGACCAGTCCGCCTTGCCATGGGGTCAGGAATTGCTGGTTGGTCAGGGAGATCTGGGTCAGCGAGGCTGAGGCCGAACCGGGCAGGTACATCGTCCAGTCGGTGAGGGCGGGGACGCCCGTGAGGATCGGCTCGGCGACGAACCGGTAGATCAGCAGTGCGACGACGGCGGCGACCTGGTTGCGGACGAGCGCGCCGACGCCGACGCCGATGAGGGCGAAGATGGTGATGTCGGTGATGACGCCGAGCATGGTGGCGGGCAGTCCGTTGCCGGTGAGGGTCAGGCTGATGTTCTTGGCCGCCAGCCACGGGATCGCGATGGCGGTGACGACGCTCAGGCAGGCCAGCGCGTAGCCGATCCCGGTGATGCCGCTGGTGATGAGTTTGGCGGCGACGATGCGGCTGCGGTGCGGGGTGGCCAGGAAGGTCGCGGTGGCGGTCCTGTGCCGGAACTCGCCGGTGATGGAGATGGCGCCCAGAACGGCGACCAGGGTGTTGGCGCCGCCGGCGGCGACCGCGAACAGTGTCTGCTGACCGGCCGCGGTCGAGAGCGGCGGGGTCCAGGTGTCGCCGTCGTCGGAGAAGCCTATGAGCAGGGTGGCGTACAGGCCGGTCAGCGCCATGGAGGCCAGCAGCAGCCATAGCCAGAGCCGGGTGGTGACCAGTTTGTGGAACTCGCCCATGAGGAGGTGGGTCATCGTCAGGTCTGCTCCTGGCTTGTGGCGGTCAGCGCGAGGAAGATCCGTTCCAGGTCGCCGCCGGTGCTGGTGAGCTCGTGCAGTTCGATGCCGCGGCGGTGGGCCAGGCGGCCGACCTCCTCGGGCGGTATCCCGATCACGGTCAGTTCCCCGGGGCCGGTGTGCTCGACCCGTGCCGCGGCCGGTCCGGAGCCGTTCAGTTCCGTTTCCAGGGCGGTGGCCAGTGCGGCGGCCCTGGGGCTGCGGACCGTGGTGGTGGCGAGTGGCCGGCCGAGGTCCGCCAGGGGCCCTTGGCGGACGAGGCGTCCCCTGTCGAGGATGATCACGTGGTCGACGAGTTGCTGGGCCTCGGCCAGCAGGTGGCTGGAGACCAGGACGGTCCGGCCGTCGGCGGCCAACTGTTTTAGGAAGCGCCGCAGCCAGGCGATGCCTTCGGGGTCCAGGCCGTTGGCGGGTTCGTCCAGGATCAGGATTCGCGGGTCGCCGAGGAGCGCGGTGGCCAGGGCGAGACGCTGCCGCATTCCCAGGGAGTAGCCACCGGCCGCCCGGCGGGCCGCCTCGGCCAGTCCGACCTGCTGCAGCACCTCGTCGGCGCGGGCGTGGGGGTAGCGGTTGACGGTGCAGTACACGCGCAGGTGGTCGCGGCCGCTGCGGGCGGGATGGAACCCGGTGGCCTCCAGTGCGGCCCCCACCTCATCACCGGGCCGGGGATGGTCGGTGTACCGCCGGCCGCTGATGCTCACCCGCCCGGAGTCGGGGGTGACCAGGCCGAGCAGCATGCGCAGGGTCGAGGTCTTGCCCGCGCCGTTGGGGCCACAGGAACCCGGTGATCGAGCCTGTCTCCACTGTGAAGCTGACATCGTCGACCGCCGTGACGGCACCGAAGCGCTTGGTCAGGTTGCGGGCCTCGATCGCGGACCCGGTGCCCGGCGTCTGCGTTGCGCTCATCGCGTGCTCGCGGGCGGCGGGTCGGCGGGCCGCTGGGCGGTGCCGAGGATCTGCGGGACGGCCGGGGCGGGAATACCGGTGTCGGCGGTGGTGAGCCGGTCCAGTCGGGTGACGGTGAATCCGGCGCGTTCGATGGCGCCGGCGGTGTCGCGTCCGGTGTGGCAGCCGCCGTTCAGCAGCGGCCAGACGGTGGCGTCGGCCAGGCGCTGGACGCGGCGGCGGGCGGGGGTGTCGGCTCTGACGTGTTCGAGGAACCGCAACTGCCCGCCGGGGCGCAGCACCCGGTGGATCTCGGCGAGCGCGACGGCGGGGTCGGGCACCGTGCACAGCACCAGCGAGACGACGGCCGCGTCGCAGGAGGCGTCGGCGGCCGGGAGCCGGTCGGCGGCCCCGTCGATCACCTCGGCGTGGACGGGCGCCCGCGCCGCGGCGGCTTCGGCCAGCCGCCGCAGGTGTGGTTCGGGTTCGACGGCCAGGACCGTCGCCGCCCTCGCCGACGAGAAGGGGGACCCGGCCCTGGCGGCCCGCGCCCTGTGGCTGGCCGCCGCCGGGGGCGCGCCCGGCGACGCCGTGAGCATCGCCGAGAAGTACGCGGCCACCGCGGACGAGCACGGCGACAGGGCCGCCGCACGCGTCTACCGCAGGAGCGCCGCGGCCTTTCCGGTGGACGGCCCGCCCGATTCGCCTGGCGCGCAGTACGCGGAGCTCGCCCGGCACGCCGCCGCCACCGGTGACCACGAGACCGCCATGCGCCTGCTCGCCCAGGCCGCCGAGGCCGGGAAGCACGCCAAGGTACTCGCGATCGTCCAGGAGGCGTCCCTGCTCTGCACCGCGGACGCCGACGTGCCCAACGCCCACGCCTACTACGCGCTCGGGCTGGAACTCGCGGGCGAGCCGGACCGGATCCGGCTCCACGACCTGCCCGCCGCACGGCCGGAGCTGACCGCGCTGTACGCCGCACTGACCGGCGGGGACGGCGCCGCCATCGTCGTCCTCGCGGAGCTGCGGAACACCGGCCACTTCGAGGCGGCGTGCCAGACGGTCATCGCGGTCGCGATGGCCCGCGCCGAGGCCGATCCGGACAGCGCCCGCGGGCTGCTGAGGCCGGTCGCCGAGATGGCGCCGCCGGAGCAGGCCGTCCGGGCGTGGAACGAACTCGGCTCGCTGGCGGACGACGCTGACGAGGCCGTCCACGCCTACGAGCGGGCCGCCGCCATCGAGCACCCGGCCGCGCACACCGCGCTCCGCCACCTGATCCGGACGCTGTACGAGCAGGACCGGCCAGCGGACACCGCACTCTTCGCCGACCGCGCCACCGCGACCGGCGATCCGCTGACCGTGGCGCACGGCCACCGGCTGCTGGGCCTGCTCCGCGAGAAGCAGGACGACCTGGACGGCGCCATGCGCGAGTTCCGGCTGGGCATCGCCGCGGCCCAGGTGATCAACGAGTCCGAGTTCCCCGGCGAACTGCGCCTCGATCTCGCCCGGCTCCTCCAGCGGCAGGGGAACACGGAGACCGCCATGGCGGAGGTCGAGCACGTCCTCGCCGCGGCCGGCACGGAGCGGTTGCGGGCCAAGGCCGTCACCTACCGGGGGAACATCGCGGTGCTCAGCGGTGACCTCGCCACTGCGTGCGAGGCGTTCGCCCAAGTCGCCCTGATGAACGGGGACGACGACGTGGCCGAGTGGGCCGACGGCGCCGCGAACAACCTGCTCGGCATCGCCAACAGCGCCTACGGCGACGGCCGGCACGATCTGGCCGTCCAAGCGCTTACGCTCGCCGCGCGGACGGGCAAGCGCGACCTCGCGATCGGCGTCGTGGAAGCGCGGACGACCGAACTGGCGGAGGCGGGCGACACCGCGGCGGCGCTGCGCTACCTCGACGCCGGCTTGGGATTCCCGCTCGAACCGAAGGAGGAGATCCGGCTCGCGGACCTGTGCGGCACCGTGGGCGAGCCGGACCGGGCACGGGAGATCTTCGAGCGGCTGGCCGGCCACCCGGACGAGACCGTCCAGCTCATCGCCGGCAGCCGCCTGGTCGACCCCTCGGACGGCGACGCCACACCGGATCCGGCCGCGCGATGGCTGCGCGCGGACGACCTGGTGGACGCGGGCGAGTACGCGGAGGCGCGGGAGATCCTGACGCCGCTCATCGAGGGCGACTCGCACGTCGTCCAGCACGCCCGCCTCTCCCTCGGCCGGACGTACCACGAGGAGGACCCGGCCCGCGCCCGCGAGCTCTACCTGGCCGCGATCGAGACCCCCGGCGGGCGGAGCGACCAGGTCGTCGAGATGGCCAAGATGTACCTCGGCTCGCTGGCCAAGCAGGCGCGCGACTGGCCGGAGGCGCTCCGCTGGTACCAGGCCGTGATCGACTCCGGTTCCGCCGGGAACGGGCCGATGGCGGCCGCGCACCTGGGCGAGCTGGCGTACTGGCAGGGTGACCGCGACTCGGCCGTCCGGTTCTACGAGCTGTGCCTGGCCATGGGAACCGACAACGCGGAGCTGATCGGCGAGTCCGCCTACCGGGCCGGCGAGATCCGCCACGCCCAGGGCGACCTCCCGGCGGCCGCCGCCCACCTGTCCCGCGCCCTGGACGCAGGCCACGAAGGCTTCGCCGACCAGGCGCGCATACTGCTCACCAGGCTGAACGACTGAGCCGCGGCCCCTTCCAGCCGGGCGCGTCCCTGCTCGGTTTCGTTGATCCACCGCGCGACCTGGACCGCCTCGGCACCCGCGTTCGCCCGTGACCTCTGTGGCTGCCGGGCCGGCGGTGAGGGTTGCGAGCGGGGTCGCCGGCTCTGGCCGGTGCGCCGGCCGGATGCACCGTCCGGCGGGTGTGGAAGCATGCGGGCTGTGACGCCCGATGCCACCCATGAGGAAGCCGCCCGGTTCGCCGCCCGTCTCCTGGTCACCGCCGCCGCTCCGCTCGACCCCGCCTCGGCGGACGGCCCACGGGTACTGCACTGGCCGGGGCGCAGGCTGCTGGTGCAGCGCGGGGACACCGAACTGGCCGTCCGCGATCTTGAGGGGGCGGGGGCGGAGGTCCGCTTTCCGGCGCCGTGGCCTCGCCGGTACGGCTCAGTGGCGGTCTCCCCCGCCGGTGATGTCGCCGTGTTCGCCGGCGTGCACGCCTTGCGGGCCGTGGATTCGACCGGCGCCGTGCTGTGGGAGATCCGCCACGGTTGCTGGTCCGCCGCCGTGTGCACGACGGCCCATGCCTCGTTCTCCGAGTACGCCGACGATTACCACCACGGCCACGCCGACAGCGGCTCGGCGGCCTTCTCCTCCGACGGCAAGGTCCTGTGGGCTCACGTCCGCAGCCACACGGGGCACGACATCGAGGAGGAGTGGCTGATCCTCGACGCCGCCGACGGCTCGCTGCTGGCCCGGGTCGCGACGATGACCGTGGGATCGGGCTCCTTCCACTTTCCTCACCCCGATCCGGCGTACATGGGGCTGTCCGTCGCGGAGGGCGAGGAGAGTTCGCCCGTGCTGTGGGGACGCTGGGATGGTACGCAGCTCACCGTCCAGCGATTCGTCGAGGAGGTCTTTCTCGCGGTGAGTCCGTCCGGGGAGCACTTCCTGACGACGGATACGGGGCAGTGGGCCCTCTATCTCCACCGGGGGGAAGATGGCATGGAACTGCGGCGGCTGAACGCCGATGATGCCGTCCCCCCTCCTTCGGGAGACGACCGTGTTCGCTGGGACTTCGAAGCGGCGTTCCCGTACGACGACATCGCCGTGGTCGGCACCGAGTACTACGCGGAGGTCCCCCGCCACTGGCTCGTCGACCCGCGCACAATGGCCCTGCGAGGATCGGTCGTCTACCCCTTCCCTGTCTCGGGGTCTCCCCTGTCGGCAGGAAAAGACGCCTGGTGCACGGTCTCCAAGGATCAGACCGCCCTCCATTTGTGGGGTTTCCCGCACCGGGAATGAGCCGACAGCCCGGCCCCGGCGCTCAAAGCTGCTCGTCCCCCGAACGGTGGTTCGCGCCGGGACGGCTCTCCTCAGCGCCGCCGCCAATCGAATGGCACGAAGAACACGAACTCCAGGCCGTCGAGGTAGCGGGCGATCTGCTCGGGGCTGCGGGGGTGGAGGAGACCGCG
This sequence comes from Spirillospora sp. NPDC048823, assembly GCF_043198445.1. NCBI lineage: Bacteria > Bacillati > Actinomycetota > Actinomycetes > Streptosporangiales > Thermomonosporaceae > Spirillospora > Spirillospora sp. NPDC048823. The sequence goes on from NZ_JBICUT010000025.1 coordinate 52,489, forward strand.
CCGCTGCCTGCGTTGTGGGCCCGGATGGCCTCCACATATGCGGAGTCGGTGTCGGTGCCGTCATAGACAGCCGGCACGTGGACGCCACCGCGGACAGGGCCACCGGTCGTCGCGGCCGCTGAGGCGCCACCGTGTCGGCCGGCCGTCGTCGCCGGGCCATCCGACGGTCATGGTGCGTTGGTTCGGACGCGCAGAGAATTGCCCATGAAGAAATTCCTTCGGGCGGCGCACGTCGCGGCGGCCGCCGCCGCCATCGGGTTGGTCCTCCCCGGCACTGCCGATGCGCAAGCCCAGCGCGACCGTCCGGTGACATTCGCCCTGATCGGTGACACGCCCTACGGCGACACCCAGCGAGCCGCCTTCCCGGCACTGGTCTCGGCCGTGAACGACGACAGGAAGATCCGACTCGTCCTGCACGCGGGCGACGTCAAGAACGGCTCGTCGACGTGCGACAACGCCCGGTTCGCGGATCTGGCCGAGTTGTTCGGCACCTTCCGCGCCCCGTTCGTGCTGACGCCCGGCGACAACGAGTGGACCGACTGCCACCGCACCGCCGCCGGCGGCTACCTGCCGACCGAACGCCTCGACAAGGTCCGCAAGGTCTTCTACCCCGTGCCCGGAAAGACCTTGGGCCGCCAGCGGATGCACGTGTTCAGCCAGGCCACCGACCCCCGGCACCGCGCCTACCGCGAGAACGTGATGTTCAGCCGAGGCCAGGTGGTGTTCTCCACCGTGCACGTCGTCGGCAGCGAGAACGACCTGGAACCGTGGTCGCAACTGCCCGGCGGCGACCGGCCCGCGCCGCGGCTGGCCGAGTTCGAGGACCGCAAGGCCGCCGCGCTGGACTGGATCGACGCGGCCTTCGCCAGGGCGGACCGCACCCATGCCTCGGGGGTGCTGCTGATGATGCAGGCCGAGCCGACGGCGACGCCCGGATTCGCCGAGATCAGGGAGCGCATCGTCCAGCACTCCAGGGCCTACGGAAAGCCGGTACTGCTCGTCCACGGCGACGAACACCGATACGAGGTGGAGTCGGCGTACGCCGGGGTTCCCAACCTGACGCGCCTGGAGACCTTCGGGGCCACCGCCTCCCAGTGGCTCCGCGTCACGGCCGACCGCAACGACCCGAAGGTGTTCACCTGGGAGCCCCAGACGGTCCCCGCCGACTGACAGTGACGATGGAGACGAGCGCCTTCCGGCGGGGTCTGACCCAGCGGCCGACCTTGGGTCCTCAACCCGATCGGCCGGCCCTGGCCGGGAGACGCTCGTCCGCACACGGGCGCGCTAATCCGCAACGGCAACTCCTCCCTCGACGCGACCGCGACGGGTGACTCATACGCCGCTCCGCTGGACGTGCCCCTCCACCTACATCGCGCCCGGTCTGATCGCACGAGCCGCCACATCGCGATGCCTGTCGTGTTCGCTCGTTGTCCGCTCGGCGGTTTCGAAACCGGGCTGCCCCCTGGACTCGCCGGTTCTCGATGGCCTGGCCGACGTCAGTGCTGCTTTGCCCGAGCCAGTTCGGCGCGGGTGTGGATCCGGTTGCGCTGCTTGGCGGCACGCAGGAACAACACGGTGGGCACGATGCACACCAGGATGGCGAAGATGCTGGCCTCGGGGCCGAAGGCGCCGCCGGTCAATGCCTGGGGGCCGCTGACCGAAGCGTCCAGCAGGCCGCCGGTGCCCGTTCCGGAGCCGGAGACGCTGGTGCCGAAGATGGCCAACTCGGCCACATTCCAGGCCAGGTGCACGCCGATCGGCAACCACAGCGAGCGGGTGGCGGCATAGATCGCGCCGAGCATCAGCCCGGCCTCGACGGCGATGGCCAGGGCGCCCCAGATCGTCGCGTCCTCGTTGACCAGGTGCAGGCCGCCGAAGAAGAGCGCGGAGACGGCCAGCGCGCCCCACGTCCCGGTCTTCTCCTCCAGCACCCGGAACAGCACGCCGCGAAAGGTCAGCTCCTCGACGACCGCGACACCGATCATGACGCCCAGCGTGGTCAGCGCGCCGCCGATCGAGCCCCAGCCGTGGACATGGTAGCCGCCGAACATCGCGACCAGCGCGATGGTGACCGTGAACAGGCCCAGGCCGAGGGTGGCGCCCCGCTGCAGTCCTTGCCGGGCCTGTGCGGGGGCCAACTCCTGGAGCGTGCGGCGGCCTTCCAGGTAACGCACCGCCCAGACATAGCCGGCCAGAGCGAGCCCGCCGCAGGCCACCCCGGCGATCAGGGCGGTCAGCGGAGTGGCGTCGGCGGCGCCGTTGATCGCACTGATGATCGAGGTGACGACCAGCATCAGCACGAACAGCACCGGCAGACGAACCCACGCTGACGCCGCCCACCGCGGGGGGCGGCGGTCGGCGTTCTTCCCAGTAGAGCCGGTCGGGTGGACACCGGCACCGGCCGGTCGCGGTGACTGCTGGTCGCTGAATGTCATGGCTTCCTCCTCAAGGCCCCGCCCTCTGCGGGTGGCTTCCGTTCTCGACACCGAGAAGCTACGGCCGACGAACACTGTGAGTAGTCACCAGCGAGTAAGCAGTTGCCGTGTCCGCGGGTCCCCCGAGCGAGCTACCCTCTGCCCTCTTCTGGGAGGACGGCGCAGCCGGCACCGGACGCTACGGTCACTGTGCGAGTCCGTTCGGCAGTGCGGTGCCGCGTGGTGCGGATGCCGGACGGGCGTACCGAATGGGAGTGAGCCGCCGGCCACGACCCGTTTCTCGTACCACTCGGCGTTGTACCTACCGGATCGTGAATGATGATGGAAGACCAGGCAGTTCATGAACCATCGGGCCCGGCATCGCCTGCACCGACGGATCACGTCCTCCGCACCGGACGGCCGGAAGCCGTCCGTCCCGGGACGCCGTCCCCCGGGGCCGGGGCGGAATCGAACACGCGAGACGGCGGTGCCTTCGCACGCGTAAGGCTGGTGGCCGCCGCAACCGTTCGGCTGCATTCGCTGTGGTGCTGGTGGAGATCACGCTCTACCGCCACCAGGGACGGTGAGCTCGCGCTCGTCTTCACAATGCTGTCGTTCGCGGCGCCGCTGTCGCAGGTCGCGCCGCAGTTCGGAGACCTTCCCACCCACCCCGCGTCCGTCGCGAGCGTGCTGCTGACGCTGGGGATGACACTGCCGATGGCGGTGCGTACCCGCTGGCCGGCCGCCTGCCTGGCGTTGGCGGGGACCTCTTTCGCGGTGTACGAGTGCCTCGGCTGCCCGCCGAGCTTCGGCAGCCTGGGCCTGTACATCGCGCTGTACTCCGCGGGCGCCCATCAAAACCGCCTCCGGCGGGTCGTGGCGGCAGTGGCGACGGCCGGGTACCTGGTCTTCGCCATCGCCTTGCACGAGCTGGGCTCACCTGCCGGCTTGACCGACTACCTGCTCTTCTCCATCGTCCTGGCGGTGGCGTTCGGGCTGGGTGCCATGGTCCGCGGGCGGAAGGCGCGCGAGGCCGAGCGGCGGTACCTGTTCGCTCAGGCCGCGATCGCCGCGGAACGCAGCCGCCTGGCGCGGGAGCTGCACGACGTGGTGACCCACCATGTGACCGCGATGGTGGTGCAGTCCGGAGCAGCGCAGTACCTCACCGAGTCGCCGGAGAGCGTCACCGAGGCCCTCCGCGCGATCAACGGCACCGGCCGCCGCGCGCTGGCCGAACTCCGATTCCTGCTCGGCGTGCTGGAGGCGACCGGCGATTCGGCGTCCCCGGACCTGACACCGATGCCGCGCCGGGTGCCTGATCTTGTGGAGCAGATACGAGGAGGCGGCCAGCCGATCGAACTGGTCGAGGAAGGAGAGCAGCAGGACATGGCCATAGGCGCCCGGCTCACGGCGTATCGCGTCGTGCAGGAATCGCTGACCAACGCGGTGAAGTACGCCGCCGGACGGAGGACGCTGGTGCGGCTCGCGCACACCCCCGACTGGACCGACGTCGAGGTCACCACCGCTGGGACGTCCGGCGGCGTGGCCGCGTCCTCCGCCCTCCGCGACGGCGGCCCGGGCATCTCGGGAGGCCGCGGCTTGGCCGGGCTGCGAGAACGGGTGGAGATGCTGGGCGGCGAATTCACGGCGGGGCCCGGTCCGGAGGGCGGGTTCCACGTGCACGCACGCATCCCTGCGGGAGGCGCCGCGTGAGCGTTCTCCCTGCTCCGATCAGGGTTCTGGTCTGCGAGGACCAAGCCCTCGTGCGCGCCGGCTTCGTCACGATCCTGTCCTCCCAGCCCGACATGGAGGTCGTGGGCGAGGCCGCGGACGGCCGGGCGGCGGTCCGGAGAGCGGAGGAACTGAACCCGGACGTCGTCGTCATGGACATCCGCATGCCCGTGCTCGACGGAATCGAGGCCACCCGCCGCCTGGCGGGCCCCGAATCCTCCAACCCGGTGAAGATCCTTGTCGTCACGACCTTCAACGTCGACGGGTACGTGTACGAGGCTCTGCGCGCCGGCGCCAGCGGCTTCATGCTGAAGGACGCCGCACCCCCCGAACTGATCAACGCGGTACGCACCGTCACGCGCGGCGAATCCCTCCTGGCGCCCGTCGTCACCCGCGCGCTGATCGGCCGCTTCGCCGGGCGTCTTCGCCCCTCCACCGTCCCCGCGTCCCCCGAGCGCGACCGCCTGAAGGTCCTCACCCCCCGCGAGCACGAGGTCCTTCTTCTCATCAGCGAAGGCCTGTCGAACGCCGAAATAGCCACCGAGCTGGTCATCGGCCACGAGACCGTGAAGACCTACGTCTCGCGCATCCTCACCAAGCTGGGCCTCCGCGACCGCGTCCAGGCGGTGGTCCTGGCGTATCGAGCGGGCGTGGCGGGCGACGGAGACCGAACCTGACGACTCCCGAATCTCCGCTCCCGGAATTGACGGCGTCAACGCCGATTACTCCCGCAGAGCGCACTGGTGATCACGCGGACTGGCATCTGCTTCTGCTCGAACGCCTGGAAAGCACCGACGCCGGCCATCTGCTCGACCGGTTCGTCGCCCATCTCAGCTCGCCGGTCCCGAACTCACCTACATCCATGCCCGCCGCGCAATAAGGAACGGCTGCCGGTGTTCACCGATGAGTGCCGTCGTGCTTGATGCAGGACGACCAGGCTCACTGACGCGGCTTTCTGACTATCGGCGTACGTGCGGTGACATCATGAAATGATGAGAGGGTCTTGTGGGACTCTCATTTGCGGGCTCCGGATACCGCATTGCGTATCGGGCAGCGAGGGGGACAGCTGAAAATGGAACCGCTACGCCGATCCGATCCTCGGATCCTCGGTCGGTACCGCTTGTTCGGACGGCTCGGCAGTGGTGGCATGGGGCGGGTCTACCTGGGGCGTTCTCCCGGAGGTCGCCCGGTCGCGGTCAAAGTGATCCATCCGTCGGTCGCGGACGAGCCCGCCTTCCGCACCCGGTTCCGACGGGAGGTGGAGGCGGCGCGCCGGGTCGGCGGGTTCCACACCGCGCAGGTGGTGGACGTGGACGCCGAGGCGGACCCGCCGTGGGTCGTCAGCGCCTACATTCCGGGCCCGTCCTTGCGAGACGCGGTGAACGAGCACGGGCCGTTGCCTCCCGCGAGCGTACTGACCCTCGGCGCGGGTATCGCCGAGGGCCTGTCGGCGGTGCACGCGTGCGGGCTGGTGCATCGCGATCTCAAGCCGGGCAATGTCCTGATCGCCGCCGACGGACCGCGCATTCTCGACTTCGGTATCGCCCACCTGGACGACGCGTCCACGCTGACGGCATCGGGCGCGCTGATCGGCACGCCCGCGTACATGTCTCCCGAACAGGCGCGCGGGGACGACGACGAGCTCGGCCCGGCCAGCGACGTCTTCTCCCTGGGTGCTGTGCTGGCGTTCGCGGCCACCGGACGCAGCCCGTTCGCCGCGACCTCGATCGCGGCGGCGGTCTACCGGATCCTGGACAAGGAACCGGACCTGACCGGCCTGCCGGACCCGCTTCGCGGCCTCGTCGCCGGATGCCTCGCCAAGGCACCGGCGGACCGTCCGGACGTGGCCGAGCTGATCGAACGCCTGGCCCCGGCCGCCAGGCATGAGGACTGGCTGCCCGCGTCCATCATCGAGATGGTCACCGAACACTCGCTGACGGCACCCGACGCCGCGGCCCCGCCGCGGGGCCCCGGGATGCCGCCCGAACCCGAGACGCCACAGCCCACCGAGGTGCCGCAGGGGGGCGCCGGTCCGACCATCCCGGACAAGGCCGACGCCGCAGCGGCCATGCCCCGGCAGGCCGCCATGACCACCGTCGGGGACGGGTCGCGCGTCCGTCAAGTGGCCGGGGGCCCGCCACCGGCCGCGGACCCGGTGCCGCCCTCGGCCACGCCACGACGTCCCACGAGCGGCGAACCCTCTCGCCGCAGGTGGCTGATCGCGATTTCGGCCTCCGCCGCGGTGGTTCTACTCGTGACGACCGGTGTGGTAGTCGCCTGCGCCCCATTCGGGTCACAACCGGAAACGAATCAGCCGGGCACGGTGGTGACGACGGCCGAACCGACCAAGGCGGTGGCGACGAGGGCCAGACCGTCCAAGGCGGTGACGCCCACGGTGACGCCCGCGGTCACACCCACCAAGCCGAGGCGCACACCGACCACGTCCACGTCCCGTTCCGTGTCGTCGAGGCCGCCGGCAGGGCCGGTCGTCGCCCTCACCCGCGGCCGGACCGGCGACTACAACGAGACCTGCCAGGCGCCGGAGTGCGCGAAAATGCACATTGTGATGTCCGGCTTCGAGCCGAATACGGAGTACCACATCGAGCCTGTCTCTCCCACCGACGACTACTCCAACCCCGGCGCGACGGTGACCACGAACGGCAGCGGCTACGCGGACACGGACCGCTTCGACTACAACGGCGTGGGCGAGAAGGTCTACATCGTGGTGGAGAAGAACGGCACCGAGGTGGCCAGGTCCAAGACCATCGTTTGGCCCAGCGGCTAATGCGGACGACAGTGGACGATGGCAATCCGGCAGAGGTCGCGGCGGCCATGGCGGCCAACGTCCGCAGGTGACCGGGGGCGATCCGAATCTGGTCCAATGGCGCTAGTCCAACGAAACCGCCTAGCGGGGCTCCTCCAGCAGGTCGAGGTCCTCCGGTGTCAGGACACCGCGCACCAGCAACGCGGTGATGAGGTTGTGGTTGAGCGCGTTGCCGATCGGCGGGGGAATCTCCTTTTCCAGCAGCCCGGCCACCCGGGAACTGTGCCTCTCGCGCACGGTCTTGACGAGATGCGGGGCCACCTTTTTCGTCCAGCCTCGCTGCGGTTGGAGATGGTGAAGTTCCTCTGCGACCTGGGACCAGGTCAGCGGTTGCGGCTGCGGTTCCTGTCGTAGATAGCGCTGAGCGAGACACACCAGCACCAGGCGTTCTTCCTCTGAGAGGTCCCATGCCTTGGGGCTGTCGGTCTCGTCCTCGTGCACCGCCGGTCCGTTCGGCCACATTCGTCCGGTCGCGATCCGTACTTCGAGAAGGTGCTGCCGCCCCTCGGTCACGATGAACAGGGGCGCGTATGTGGACGGCAATTCCGCGTAATGACCACTGAGAACAATCTGTGAGTCGGGGAACCGGATCGCTCGCTTGCCGACGTTGCGCAGCACCCATTTCGAGCCTTCGCGCGTAATGGATCCGTGCCGACGGCTGACTTGCCGGTCGTCGTCACCGACACAGACATGGACGTCGCGTTCGCTGCGGCCGAACAACAGGGTGAAACCGGCGTCGGGCGCCACCCGCATACCACCGTGCGAACCCATGACGAACAGTGTTCCCTGCACCGCGGCCTGCGGAACTCCGTGGGCGAGACTGCCGAGGTCCTTTGACAGCAGGCTGACCTTCGAGCGTTCCAGGAAGCGTCCAGGTGGATTCATTGGCACGTATGGGCTCCTTTCATTCAGAGGTCGTCACCCAACCGGGTTCGGGACTGGGGCCTGGCTTGCCACTCATGACACACCCTCCGCGGTCATCCCGCGACCTTGCCCTCGCCGTCTCACGAGCCGAGTATGCGGCAAGAGCCTGGGCCCCCTCCCGGCGCGCCGATGTCATTCTCGGCCGGTGCCTGCCATTCGTCACCACCAGTGCACCGGAGTCCGCACGAAGGCGCCGTCCCGCCTGGCGATCGCCGGGTGGCGTCGCCGCTCCATCCCGCGCAGCGCGGCGGTCCTGTTCGCCCTCGCCGCCCTGCTGTCGCTGTGGCCGCCGTTCCCACCGGGAATGATCGTCGCTTCACTCGCGATCGTCATCACCGCCTGGACCGCCGAACAGCCCCGTGAAACCTGAAGCGAAGGGCGCCGTGGGACGTGGGTGACTGCACGCGTTCCCCGTCGGGGTCAGGTTCGGAGTGACCACGGATACGGCGGGCATGGTGCCCCGTGAACGGATGTTGCCGAGTCGATCGCGCTGAGCAGGAGAAACCGGCAGGTCGCCGGGACGGTCGCTCCGGGGAAGGGGAAGCGATGTCCGAAAGCGTCATCATCGTTGGGGCGGGACTGGCCGGGTTGGCCTGTGCCGTGCGACTGCACCAGGCCGGTGTGCCGGTTCGGATGCTGGAGGCGTCCGACGGGATCGGCGGCCGGGTGCGCACCGACCTGGTGGAGGGGTTCCGCCTCGACCGCGGTTTTCAGGTCTTCAACACCGCCTATCCCGAGGCCCGACAGGTTCTGGACTTCGCGGCTCTGGACCTCCAGCCGTTCTCGTCCGGTCTGCTGGTGTTCCACCGAGGCCGACGGGAGCGGGTGATGCTGCCGTGGAAGCATCCCGAGCACGCGTTGAGCGGTGCCCTCGCCGATATCGGCACCATCGGCGACAAGGCGGCGCTGGCGGCGATGACCGCCCGGGACCTGGCCGCCTCCGGTTCCTGGCTGCGTGACTGTCCCGAACGAAGCACCTACGACGAACTCCGGCTGCGGGGCCTGTCCGATGTGATGATCGACCGGCTGCTGCGCCCGTTCCTGTCCGGCGTGCTGCTGGAACGCGACCTGGAGACCTCCAGCCGGTACTTCCACATGATCTGGCGGTCGTTCGTCCGCGGCACCATCACCCTCCCCGCGCTGGGAATGGGCCGCATCCCCCAGCAGCTCGCCGACCGGCTGCCCGAAGGGACGATCTCGCTCGACACGGCCGTCCAGGAGATCACCGACGACGGCGTGCGCACCGGCGACGGCTCCACCGTCCAGGCCCGCGCCGTGGTCGTCGCCACCGACCCCGTCCAGGCGGCCCGGCTGCTGCCCGAGGTCGAAGCACCCGTTATGCGCGCGGTGACGACCTTCTACCACGTGGCTCCCTCCTCACCGCTGCGTGAGCCGATCCAGATCATCGACGCCGAGGGCGTCATCACCGACACGCTGGTCCTCACCGACGCGGCCCCGCGCTACTCCCCGGACGGCCGCGCGCTCATCTCGACGTCCGTGCTCGGCCTCGACGCGGACGAATCACGCGTGCTGGAGCGGTTGACCGAGATCTACGGCGACACCTCCGGATGGCGGCTCATCGGGACCTATCCCGTCGAGGCGGCGCTCCCCGCGATGCCGCCCCCGCTGCGGATGCGGCAGCCGGTGCGGCTCCGGCCCGGACGGTACGTCTGCGGCGACCACCGTGACACCGGCTCCACCCAGGGGGCCTTGGTGTCGGGACGCCGCGCCGCGCAGGCCGTCCTCGCCGACTCCCGCCCGCGGACGACCGTCCCCATCTCGGGATGAGCGAGGGCAGCCCGGATCATGCCGGTGGGGTGGTCGCCGCCGGGTGGTGGATGTTCAGGCGGTGCGATCGGGGTCGGCGGAAGTGCGGGCGGCAAGGAGGCGGGCGAGTTCGTCGCGTTCGCGGGTGAGTTCGGCGAGCTGGTGCTGGAGTTCGAGGATGCGGCGGATGGCGGGCAGGGTCATGCCTTGGCCCACCATGCCGACGACCTGCTGGATGCGGCCGATCTCCTGGCGGGAGTAGCGGCGTTGCCCGCCGGCCGAGCGTTGGGGGGAGACGACCTGGTGGTCGTCGATGCGGCGTAGGAACGCCTGCTGCACCTGCAGCATGTCGGCGACCTGCCCGACAGTGAACAGGGCCACATGCTCGTCGTCCATGGGCAGCTTCACACTCCCCTCCTTTCTCCCGGTCGCGGTGCGGCCCGGTTCGCTTGGGCCGCTGTGCACGGCTTGGTGTATCTGCCCCTTCCGCGCCCGGGACGGGTGGCCCGTCCCGGGCGGGGACGGCATGGTGTGACCCTGAAGTGCCGTCCCCGCTCGAGCGGGACCGCGGCCGCTCGGTCCAGTCGGGTGGGTTCAGGCCTGTTGTGTCCGGTGATGTGTTCAGGCCTGGAGGGACTTATGGGTGTCGCCGCTCTGCTGAACGGCGACCTTGCGGGGCTTGGCCCGCTCCAGCACGGGGATGCGGACGGCCAGGACGCCGTTGTTGTAGGCGGCCTCGATCGCGTCGGCGTCCAGGTGCTCCGACAGGTAGACGCGGCGGGTGAAGGCGCCCATCGTGCGCTCGCGGACGAAGACGCGGTCGCCCTCGCCGAACTCTTCCTCGCGGCGCGCGGTGACGGTCAGCACGCCGCGGTCCACGGTCACCTCGATCGAGCCGGGGTCGATGCCCGGCAGGTCGAACCGCAGGACGACGTCGTCCGCGCGGCGGATCCCGTCCATCGGCATGCCCGCGCCCTCACCCCGGCCGCTCAGGCCGGCCTGGCGCACCGCCCGGTCGAACTGGCGCTCGAACTCCTGCACGAACGGGTCGATCGACGTCAGCAGCATCGTCTGTTCACCTCCGATGATTCCCCGGGGGCCTCCACGCCCCGGGATGCTTGTCCACATCGCAGGAAGAAACCTGCAATCGAGATTATAAGTATCCTGCGCCCACGGTCGTCAAGTCCGAGCCTCCGGGCGACGTCTTCGCCGGCTACTCGCGTCGGCCGAAGGCATGCCACGCTCCGCTTCGGCGCCCGGAGTCAGCGGGTGATGGTGGCCGCGCGCAGATTGCCGTCACCGGCGCCGAAGTAGACCACCCCGCCGGACACCACCGCATTGGGGTCCCGGCCGTCCGCCAGCCGCACCTTTCCCAAAGAGGCGCCGTCGCCGGCGTTCAGCAGGTGCAGTTCGCCGGACGTCGTACCGACGTAGACCGTCCCGGACGAGACGGTGAGGGACGAGCTCACCAGGGGAAGGTTACGGCGCCACTTCACCGCGCCGGTCTTCGTGTCGATGGCGAACGCCTGGCCGTTCTCCTCCTGAGGATCGTTGGCGCTGGCATAGAGGAGCCCATCGGCAACCACGGGTGGGCTTGAGTCATCGAAGTCGCGGAGGCCCGTCGGAGAACTCCACAGGCGCCTGCCGTCGCTCGCATCGTGGGCCGAGACGGTGCCGTTCTCGCCCACCGCGTAGAGGACGCCGCCGATGACGGTGAGCGACGCCGGCCTGTCGTGAACCTCCTTGGCGAAAGGCACCTTCCACAACCGTTCGCCCGTGCCGGCGTTCAGCGCATGCAGTTGCGGACCCGGCTCCTCTTTGCTGCTCCCGACGTAATAGACGACGTCACCGTGGGCGGCCAACTCCCACACGAATTCGGTTTCGTGGCTCCACAACTTCTTGCCGGTGGCGGTGTCCAGCGCCTCCACCGACGATTGCCAATCCTCGGATGTTCCGTGGTGGAAGTAGAAATTCCCTCCGGAGAGCACCTCGCCGTGCAGCAGTGCCTGAACCGGGTGCTCCCACAGCCTGCGGCCGGTACCGGCGTCCAGCGCGAACACGCGGCCGCCGTCGAACGAGGAGTCGGTGTATCCGCTGGAGTAGATGCTGTCACCGGAAAGGAGCAGGGAGTCTCCGCTGCCCCAGGCCCCGTCGCTTTTCCACAGGCGGTCGCCAGTTCGGGCGTCCACGGCGTGGACGCTTCCGTCGCCCTCGCCGAAGTACACCGTCCCGTCCTTGACCACCGGCGTCCAGTTCGGCTGCGTTCCGTAGGACCACAGCTGCTTCAGTACCGGCGGGCGGGGCTCCGCGGCGCGGTCCGTCCCGCCTTGCCCGCCGGCGTCCGGCTCGCCGCCGGTGAGGACGAGCGTCGCGGCGGCGGTGACGAGGACGGTGACGGCGGCGAGACCCGCCAGGGCACGGTTCCGTGTGAGCCACCGCCCTCCGCGCCGGGGAAGGAGACCGGGTGGTCGGCCGGGATACGGCGCCGTCGCAACGGCCGTGGGAGCGGCGGCGGGAGTGGGGGGTGCGGGGACGGTGCGGGTGATCTCGGCCGTCAGCGGTTCGGGCAGCCAGCCGGCTCCACCGGGCGGCCACGCCCGCGACGCGCGGCCCAGTTCCCCGACCAGGCCGGGGACGGTGGGGCGCCGGTCAGGGTCCTTGTCCAGGCAGCGGGCCACGACGTCCGCCAGCCCGGACGGCACGCCGGTGAGGTCGGGGTCCCCATGGACGACCCGGTAGTTCAGGGCGTGCACCGAGCCGCCGCCGAACGGTCCGGCCCCGGTCGCCGCGTACGCCAGGACGGCGCCGAGGGCGAAGACGTCGCTCGCCGGGCCGACCGCGCCGCCCCGCAACTGCTCGGGGGACATGAAGCCGGGCGTGCCGACCATCGCCCCGGTCACCGTCAGCCGGGTGCCCTCGGACGCCAGCGCGATCCCGAAGTCGATCAGGCGCGGGCCGTCCGCGGCCAGCAGTACGTTCGAGGGCTTGAGGTCGCGGTGCACCACACCCGCGGCGTGCACGCCCTCTAGCGCTTCCGCGAGCGCGGCGCCCAGGGCCCGGACCGTCCCGTCCGGCAGGGGGCCGTGCGCGTCGATCGCGGCCTTCAGCGACAGTCCCGGCACGTACTCGGTGGCCAGCCATGGAGGCGTCCCGTCCGGGTCGGCGTCCGCCACGGCGGCGGTGAAGGGACCGCTCACGCGGCGGGCCGCCTCGACCTCCCGGACGAACCGTCGCCGGAACCCGGCGTCCTCCGCCAGCTCGGCCCGCACCACCTTCACCGCGACCGCGCGGCCACCCGGCGACGACGCCAGGAACACCTGGCCCATCCCGCCGCCGCCGAGCCGCCCGACCATCCGGTACGGCCCGAGCTGCTCCGGGTCGCCCGCCTCCAGCGGCGCGTACGCCTCCACTCCGCTTTCCCTCCCCATCAGCCGGCGTCCGAGAGCACGCGCAGAAGGTCGTCCTCCACGACGTAGAGTCGTCCGTCGATGACCCTCGGGCTTCCACCCAGATGCTCCTTCCACAGGCGGGTGCCGTCGCGGACGTCCAGGGCGTAGAGGTTCCCGGCCTCCTCGTCGTCACCGTCGCTGACGAGCACCGTCCCGTTCTCGACCGCTCGACCGTCGACAATGCTCGGACTCCCGCCCAGGTGCTCCTTCCACAGGCGGGTGCCGTCGCGGACGTCCAGGGCGTAGAGGTTCCCGGCCTCCTCGTCGTCACCGTCGCTGACGAGCACCGTCCCCTTCTCGACCGACAGCAGACGGGCCTCGTCCACTCCCGTCTTGTGCCGCCACAGCGGCTTGCCGGTGTCGGCGGCGAAGGCGCACACGTAGCCGTCGTTCTCGAAGTAGGCGACTCCGTCCGCGATCTTCGGGGCGCCGGCTCCGCCTGCGATGGCGGGGTCCCAGGAGGCGCCCTCGAAGCTCTGCTTCCACGCGTACCGGCCCGTCGCGGCGCTCACCGCGTGCAGGGAGCCGTCCTGGACGCCGTAGTAGACGATTCCGTCCGCGACGACGGGCGATGTTTCGAGCCGGTCCCCGACCTGGAGGCGCCAGAGGTCCGCGCCGGTCTCCGCGTCCACCGCGCGCAGGGTGCCGTCATTGATCACCACGAAGACGACTCCTCCGGAGACGGTCGGCCCCTTCTCCGAGTAGCCCTCATAGGTGTTCCGCCAGATCTCCCGCCCGGTTCGGGAGTCGCGTGCGATCAGCCGGACGTCCGACGCGTAGATCTTCTCTCCGACCATCTCGACCGACGGATGAATGCCGTGGTCCTTCCACTTCCACAGCTCCTCGCCGCTGCGGGCGTCCCGGGCGTAGGTGTACTCACCGGCGCCGTAGTACACCACCGATTCGGTGGCCCCCAGGAACCGCGGGCCCGTCGGGACGCCCTCGTCAAGGGGATGCGCGTGCTTCCAGCGCAGCCGGCCGTTCTCGCTGTTCAAGGCGTACAGGCCGCCCTTCCGGTCGTCGATGAACGCCGTGCCGCCGACCACCTGCGTCAGGTCCATGTCCTCTGCCAGGGGGAAGGTCCACAGCTCCTCGCGCTGCGGCGGCCCGGCCGCCTCGGCCTTCCCGTCGTCACCGGACAGCCGGACGGCGAGGACGGCCGCCCCGATGGCGAGGACGACCGCCGCCGCGGCGGCCACCGCGGCCAGGATCCGGCGCCGCGTGGGGCCGGGCGCCCGTGCCCGTCCCGTCGAAACGGGCACGCCGGGCGGGGCGGGGACACCGGGCGGGCTGGGGCTGGGGACACCGGGCGGGCTGGGGCTGGGGCCGGGGACACCGGGCGGGGCGGGGACACCGGGCGGGGCGGGGACACCGGGCGGGGGCGGGAGCGGCGCGGACCGGACGCGGAGGACCTGCGCGGCCACCGGGGCGGGCAGCCAGCCCGCCTCCGTGAAGAAGCCCGCGGCCTGCCCGGTCCCCGCCAGGCGGCTCAACTCCCCGACCAGTCCGGAGACGGTGGGACGCCGGACGGGGTCCCTGGCCAGGCAGCGGGCGGCGACGTCCGCCAGCGCGGGCGGCACACCGGTCAGCTCCGGTTCCTCGTGAACGACCCGGTAGTTCAGGGCGTGGGCGTGCCCTGTCCCGAACGGGCCGGTGCCGGTCGCCGCGAACACCAGCACGGCGCCGAGGGCGAAGACGTCGCCGGCGGCGGTGACCTCGTCGGCCACGAGCTGCTCGGGGGCGATGAAGCCGGGCGTGCCGATGACCATGCCGGTCTCGGTGAGCTCGGTCGCCTCGGCCGCCCGCGCGATCCCGAAGTCGATCACGCGCGGGCCGTCCGCCGCCAGCAGCACGTTCGACGGCTTGAGGTCGCGGTGCACCACGCCCGCCGCGTGCACGCTCTCCAGCGCCTCCGCCAGCGCGGCGCCCAGCGCGAGCACCGTTCCCTCCGGCCAGGTGCCGTGCTCGGCCACCGCCGCGTCCAGGGAGACCCCGGGCACGTACTCGGTGGCCAGCCACGGCGGCGTCCCCTCGGGGTCGGCGTCGACCACGGCGGCGGTGAAGAAGCCGCTCACCTGGCGGGCTGCGTCGACCTCCCGGACGAACCGGCGCCGGAACCCCGGATCCTCCGCCAGCTCCGCCCGGATCGCCTTCACGGCGACCGCTCGCCCGCCCGGCGACAGGGCGAGGAACACGGTGCCCATCCCGCCGCCACCGAGCCGCCCGACGATCCGGTACCGCCCGAGCCCCTCCGGGTCGCCCGCCCGTACCGACGCGACACCGCTCACTCGGCTCCCTCCCCCGGCCGCGGCACCTCGGCCCGACTCGGCCGTGCCCGGCATCCGGCGCATGATCATAGTCGTGCTTCTCCATCGTCGAAGGGGCATCGGGGCGCTCGCGCCCAAGTAGACGCTTCTGCTCGACAGAGGGTTCGCCCGCATTCGCCGGACAACGGACGGGGCGATGTCTCCGACGGCCGGTACGAGGTCGTCGGCGTCCCCCGCCAGGCGGAGCCGGTTCGTCGCCGAAGCGGCCAGGATTCAAGAGATGAGTACAGGGAGCGCCACGCTTTTGGCGGTCGCGGTACTCGCGCTATCGGGTACCGCATTCGCTGCACTGATATTGGAAGCTTGTTCTGGGTAGACGGCGCGTGCGAGGCGCCGTCATCGTCCTCGCCGCGACACTGGGGTCGGCCGCGGCGTTCGGCGTGATGGCATTCGTTCACTCCCCTGCTTGAGCCGCAAAACCGTACTTGGATTCGCCGGGCGGTTTCAGGACGGGCCGGGCCGTATGGCTCGGATGTACTTCTTGGAATGCTCGACCGTCTCGGCAAAGTACAGGACATCGCCTGCCGTTGTGAGGTCGCTCGGCTGTAGCCCCTGGACGCGGTTGACGACCTTCCCCGACTTGGGGTCGTAGGACAGCAGCGCCTTCTTGGTGGCGAGGTGGACGCGGCCGCCGCAGACCATGGGATAGGCGCCGTCCCACTCGGTCACGTCGGCGACGTGCTGTTGCCAGAGTGCCTGCCGGGAACCGGGGACGATGCCGTACAACTGGTCGACTCCGTTGAAGATCACGGCGACGCCCCCGGACGTCACCGGGCTCAGCAGTCGCGGGTTCGGCTCGGGTTTCGCCGTCTGGCCGCCGCCCACGCTGAGCGCCGCCAACCGCCGCCCGCTTTTCGCGTCCAGTTGCTGGACGATGTCACCGGTGGTCGGCAGGAAGAGGACGGAACCCAGCAGCGTGGGATTCCAGACTCCGCCCGCCACCTTCGACCGGATGGCATCCCCTGCGCCCGTGTCGATGCTCCAAAGGCGTTTTCCATCGCCGAGAGCGAAAGCCTGCAGGCCGTTTTCGGACGACACGAAGACCGCGTCGGTTCCAACGATGGGAGTCCGCACTGTGAGGCTCGGCCCGGAAAGCCGCGCCTCCCATCGGGGCTCCAGGGAGGGCACGGCGTAGGCGGTGAGGCGGTCGCCACCCAGCACGAAGAGGGTGCCGTGTGCGTAGACCACCTCGCGGGCGGCGGATGCCGAAGCCACCCTTTTCACGATCCTGCCCGTGGCGTTCTCGATCGCCTGCACCTGCCGGCCGACGGGAACGAAGCTGAGCCCTGACCCGGTGGCGAACGAACTGACGGGGGAGCTCTTCCAGCGCTCCTTGCCCGTGCCGCCATCGATTGCGTGCAGGGTCTTGATGCGCTGTTCGGGCGGGTCCTCCGGATACGCGACGGAGCGCACGAAGACCAGGCCGTCGCCCGCCGCTTCGAAGGCGGAGCCCATGGTGCTGAACGACACGCGCCAGCGCCGGCGTCCCGTACGTGCGTCCAGAGCATGCAGGTATCTCTGCCGGGACCGGTAGGAGCACAACGCCAGCACCAGACCGGACGAGACGTACAAGCCCTGACTGACCTCGGCGTCGAACTGGGGAATCTTGTGCCTCCAGACGCCTTGGGCGCTGCCGAGATCCACATCCGGTCCTTCCTCCGAACCGGGGTCGAAGGGGGACGCGGCCGCGCTGAGGAGGGAGATCCCGGTTGCCGCGGTGGCACCGGCGCCCAAGGCGGCACCGGCGATGGCCAGGAGATGACGACGCTTGAATCCCGGGGAGGACGTCCCCGGCTCCGTGGCCGGAGCCCATCGGGGGGCGGTGCGCAGCGGTCCTCGGGGGACCTGTTCCGCCGTCCGGGTGATGTCGGTGGCGGGGGCATGCGGCAGCCAGGCGAGCCCCTCCGGCGCCGTGCCGTCCGGGAGCCGGGCGGCCAGCGATCGCAGCATCTGGTCCACGCTGGGCCTGCCGTACGGGTCCTTGTTCAGGCAGTCGGCGAGCGATGCCTTGAGGGCTTGATCTGTGACGGTGTCCAGGGCGGGGGGATCGTGCAGAACTCGGTACATGACCGCGTGCACCGGGCCGGTGCCGAATGGTCCTGCTCCGGTGCAGGCGAAGGCGAGTACGGCGCCCAGCGCGAACACGTCCGCCGCAGGTCCGGTCTCCCTCTGTGCGGCCTGCTCGGGGGCCATGTAGCCGGGGGAACCGACCGCGATGCCCGACTGGGTGATCGTGCCGCCGTCCGCGGGCCGTGCGATCCCGAAGTCGATGAGGCGGGGTCCGTCCGGGGTCAGCAGCACGTTGGACGGCTTGAGGTCCCGGTGCACGATCCCGGCGCGGTGGACGGCTGCCAGCCCCTCGGCCAGCATGGCGCCCAGCGCCGTGACGGCCTCGGCTGGGAGCGGTCCGTGCCTGGTCACCGTCTCGGCCAGCGTGCGGCCGGGGAGGAACTCGGTGGCCAGCCATGGCGCGGGGGCGTCGGGGGCGGCGTCGAGTACGGCGGCGGTGAACGCGCCGCTGACCGCCCGCGCCGCGGTGACCTCACGCTGGAACCGGGCGCGGAAACCGGGTTCGCCGGCCGATCCGGCGTGCAGTACCTTCACCGCCACGAGGCGACCGCTTGGCGACCGGCCCAGGTAGACGCGGCCCATGCCGCCCGAGCCCAGGCGGGCGAGCAGCTGATGGGGACCGATCTCGTCCGGGTCTTCGGCCTGCAACGGCTCCATCGAGTTCTCACATCCATTCAGTGCGATCAAGCTCGCAGCGTGTACAGGAAGCCGTCCCGGCCGCCCACGTGGACGAGCGAACCGGCGACCACCGGGGGCGTGATGATGGAGCCGCCGGTCGGGTAGCGCCAGCGGAGCCGCCCGGTGGCGGCGTCCACGGCGTACACGGCGCGGTCGGTGGCTCCGGCGTAGACGACGCCGCCCGCCACCACGGGCGGCACCTCGATCCTGGCGGGGAGCGGCAGACGCCAGCGCTGAGCCAGCCGCCCGCCCCGGGGTCGGAAGGCCAGGAGCCCGCCCTCGGCGTCTGGGATGTACACCAGGTCGCGTGCTCCCGTGGCACCGGCCGAGAATCTGATCTCCGACGAGAGACGCCTGTGTTCCCACAGCATGCGCTGCCCGCGCGTGTCGTAGGCCCAAGCGTCGCCATGCTGGATGGGTGTGCCGTACAGGGTGCCGCCAGCGACGGTCAGCACGCCGGTGGCCGGTACGCCGGTGCTCCGGGTGGGCCGCGCCGCACCGTTCTGATACACGTCGATGCCCTCGGCGGTCAGCACGTACGTGCCGTGGCCGTCGGTGACGGGCGCGCCGAGAACCCGCTCGGACGTGGTTTCCGGCCTCCCCTTTCCGGCTGTGTCGAAGACCGCCAGGGACGGTGCGCCGCCGCCTTCCCCGGCGCCCGTCCACACGTAGACGCGACCGCCGCAGACCGCCGGCGGGCTTCCCAGCACGCCCGCTTTCCGCGCCCATCGCCGCTCGCCGGTCGCCACGTCCACGGCGTGCAGGTATCCGCTGTCGTTCACGGCGTAGACCGTGGAGTCCGCCGCGACGGGTGTCGAGGTGAACGCGCCGCTTTCGCCTGCGGCCGGAACGTAGCGCCAGCGCCGGAGTCCGCCGGCCAGGTCGAAGGCGTGCAGTTCCCCGCTCGTGGTCGTCACGACCGCCAGCCCCTGGGCCAGTGCGGGGCCGCCCGCGAGGCTCTCACCGACGCTGATCCTGCGAACCAGCGTCCCGGTGCGAACCGGGCCTCCGCCTGGACCGCCTCGGCCGCCCGGTTCGTCACCGGCCCGGCGTGCGGCGGCGACGGCCCCCGTGGCGACCAGCGCGGTCAGACCCGTCCCGGCCAGGATGAGGGTGCGGCGGCCGACCGCGCCGCGCGGTGGTGACAGCGGTGCCGTGGCTTCGGTGATCGCGGCCGCCATGCTCGGGGGGAGCCATGCGACGCCCTGCGGAGCACCGGACCGGAGGCGCTGGAGGAGCTCCGCCGGCGTCGGTCGCCGGGACGGGTCCTTGTCGAGGCAGGCGGCGATGAGGTCGCGCAGCGCCGGGTCGGTGACGGCGTCGAGGGCGGGCGGGTCGTGGATGACGCGGTACACGGTGACCTCTGGTCGTGTGCCCTCGAAAGGGCCCTGTCCCGTTGCCGCGAACGCCAGGACGCCGCCGAGCGAGAACACGTCCCCCGGCGGGCCGGACTCCTGCCCGCGCGCCTGTTCGGGGGACATGTACGCGGGAGTGCCGACGATGGTCCCCGACCTGGTGATGGCGGTGGCGCCGGTGGTGTGCGCGATGCCGAAGTCGATCACCCGGGGGCCGTCCGGGCTGAGCATCACGTTGCCCGGTTTGAGGTCCCGGTGGACGATCCCGGCCCGGTGGACGGCGATCAGCGCCTCGGCCAGACCGGCTCCGAGGGAGGCCACCGCCTGCGGCGGTAGCGGCCCGTGCTCGGCGACGGCTTCGTTCAGCGGCCGTCCCTCCAGGAACACGGTGGCCAGCCAGGGGCGCGGCGCGTCGGGTCCGGCGTCGACGACCGCGGCGGTGAACGCGCCGCTGACCGCCCGCGCGGTGACGACCTCGCGCCGGAACCGCGCCCGGAACCCCGGATCGGCGGCGATCGCTTCGTGAATCACCTTCACCGCCACCGCGAGCCCGCCCAGGGACTGCCCCAGGAAGACCTGGCCCATGCCGCCCGCGCCCAGCCGCCCCACGATCCGGTAAACGCCGATCTGCCGCGGATCTCCGTCCAGCAGAGGCGCCACATGTTTCCCGATCTTCACTTCGAACCAAGGCCTCGTCAGTCCGGGGTGGTCATGAAGTTCAATCCGGTTTCGCGCACATCCACGGCGTACCTGTGATGCTTGTTCCGTTCGTCGGTGGAGTAACAGAAGTAGTTCGTCCGGCCTGGCCGGACCAGGATCTTTTCCGGGATCCGGTCGCAGCGAAGATCTTTCTCTCCGGCTCGTGTCCGCTCCCGCCAGAACTCCGCGTACACGCCCGCGCGGGTCATTGGCAACTTTTCGGCTCGCCGGTCCCAGTTGAACGCGGTCAGTCCGATCGCAGGGGCGTCGGTCACATCGGTGACATCGACTCGGAAGGGCACCCGCAGGCCCATGTATTGGACAGTGCACTTGAATGTCCGGGGCTGCGACGGGATCTCGGAGACTTCGCACTGGGCTGTAGTGGAAGCGCTCATCCCGCCCACCTCGACAACGTCCTCCTGTAGATCATATTTGATCTCTTCCAGGCCCGAACCGTCTTCGGGTTCGGGGACCATCGGGGTAGGAGTCGCATGACCGGCGGGGGGCTTGGACACCGGTACACCCTGATCGGCGTACTTGTCGCGCCCTTCGAACCACCAGGCCCCGGCGGCGGCGACCGCCAAGAAGAGGGCGAAACCCAGCAACCTCAGCAGGGTGGCAAGGCATCCTTGATTCAATGCGCATCCTCGATTCTCATTCCGCTGCGGACGAGGCCATACCGGATCCAATAACGTCGACCATGTACGAACCTTGATTCGCAGGTCACAGCGCCGGCTTGATCCTCGCTGGAGCGGAACCATGAACGACATCGCCGAGAATGGCGTCGGCTTCACCGCATCGATCAACGGCCAGGAATGGCGCGTTGCGTGGTATCCACCTCCTGACCCGCCGCCGGGTACGCCACACGGCGCGGAGGCGGTGTGCGTCACCGGCGACCGGATCGTCGCGGTCAGCAGAGACGGACAGCGGTGGGGCCTGCCCGCCGGCCGGCCCGAGGGACATGAGCAGTGGGTCGAAACGATGCGCCGCGAGGTCCGTGAGGAAGCCTGCGCCGAGGTGCTCGATTGCCGGCTCCTCGGGTTCAGCCGGGGCGTGTGCGTGCGGGGACCGCAGGAAGGGCTGGTGCTGGTCCGGTCGATGTGGCGAGCGGAAGTGCGGCCGGCTCCGTGGGATCCACGCTTCGAGATGGCTCACCGCCGCCTCCTGCCGGCGGAGAAGACGCTCCAGTCCCTGACCATCCCCGACGGTCTCGGCCCCTTTTATCGCCGGCTGTTCGCCGAAGCGTCCATCCCTCGCCCCGGCGTCCACGGTCTTTGACCGCCAGATCACCCAGGCGGCCAACGCATTAGGGACCTCGGCCCACAGGTCCTGACGATCGCGTTCTCCGCCGGCGCTTCGATGCGGAGGTCAGGTGACCGTTGCGACGAGTTGTGCGAGTTCGGTGATGACCGGGTCGGTTTCGCCGAGCCAGATGATGTGGTCGCCGGGCATTTCCACGTAGCGGGCGCCAGGTATCCGCTCCGCGAGGTAGCGGCCGTAGAACGGGTGCGAGACACGATCGTCCAGGCGTTGCAGCACCACTGTGGGCACCCGCACGTCCGGCAGGGCGTCGCGTACGTCGATGTCCGGGATCAGCCGGAGCATGCGGATGAAGTCGTTCGGACTGACCGACATCCGCTCTCGCCGCCCGACCAGCTCGCGGGCACGGCGGGAACCCGCCAAGTGCTGGCAGTACCACTCGATGGTGTCGCCCTGCCCCCACGCATGCCGCGCGGTGTTCTCCAGGGAGGTCATCGCCCGCTCGAACCGGTCACCGCACGGATAGTCGGCGTCCGGCGTCCATCGTGCGGCCCCGCCCGCGAGGACCAGACCGGCGACCCGATCGGGATGGGCGGCCCCGCAGGCGATGCTCATCGGGACGCCTTCGGAGATCGCGAACAGCACCGCACGGCGGCTGCCGCACGCTTCCATAATCGCGAGTACGTCGCCGACGCGTTCGTCCAGCGAGTCGCCCCCCATCGTCCGATCGGACAGGCCGGCTCCGCGTTTGTCGAACATGATCAGGCGGCCGAGCGCGGCCAGCCGGTGGAAGAAACCGGCCGTCGGGGAGTCCTCCCACCACAGGTCCAGGTGGCTCAGCAGCCCGGGCACCACGACGATGTCCGGCCTGCCAGGCCGCTCAGGACCGACCACCTGGTAGGCGAGATGGACCTGGTCTCTTCGCACGTACCTGACCGGCGCGGCCCGGCCGGGCGAGCGGTGCGGGCGCCCTTCCGGCGCGCCGACCAGGGCCGGATCGGCCCGGAGTGCGCGCACCTCCAGGTCTCGCAGCCTCGTGGAGGGCTCGAGACCGAGCTCGTCGGACAGGCGCTCGCGGAGCTCCCGGAACACCTTGAGCGCGCACTCGACTCCATCGGTCCGGCACAGCGCGATCATGAGCTGCTCGACCAGCGACTCGGCGAACGGGTAGCGGTCGCGCGCCTGCGTCAACCGGTCCACCACGGCCTCGGCGCGTCCCTGGTCGATCGCGGTACGCGCCCATTCCGCCAGCACCCCGACATGTTGTACGTCCAGGCCGTCCCGTGCGCGGCGCGCCCACGGGCCGGGCACTCCCAGCAGTGGCTCGCCCCGCCACAACGCCAGCGCTTGATCGAACGCCGCGAGCCGTTCCTGCGCCGAGGTCGCGGTGCGCGCCTGGCGCACCAAGCGCTGGTACCGGGCCAGATCAACGCGATCGGGGTCCACGTCCAGCCGGTATCCCTGGGAGTCGCGCGTCAGCGACCCGCCGGGGCTTGTGCCGTTCATGAGGGCGCGAAGCCGGGCGATGTAGGAGTACAGGGAATTGTGGGCCTGCGCCGGGGGCTCGTCACCCCACACCCGATCGATCAGCGTCTCGACCGGCACCACCGACCCGGGCCTCCACAGCAACGCCGCCAGTACGCAACGCTGCTTGGCCGACCCCACATCGACCACCTCCCGGCCCTCCACCAGATCGACCGGTCCCAGCAGCCGAAACCGCACGCCGCCCCCACTCGACACCGGCTGCGCCGCGATCGTGTCCAACCGGGCATCGGCGGCGCCGAGGTCTCGCCGCCACTGGAGCAGCTCAGGTGGGCTGTCGATGTCAGTCACAGAAACCTCTCTCCAGCTCGATGCGCCATGGCCTGGGGAGTCCCACGGATTGGGGCCGGAGGGCGTCAGAAGGGGACGAAAGTGTCCAGAGGCCCCTCGGCGCGGTCGCTGCCGCGGGCGGCAGTGCCGCCGCCCGCGGCGCCTCCCGCGCGGTCGTGGTCATTGGACGCTCCTCAGGCTCGGGCCGGGCACACCGACCTCATCGCAGTACATGTCCATCAGGCGCACTAGCTGGCGGCGCCAACGCGTGCCACCGGGATCGTTGGCGAGCTGCTGGTCGACGAACCCGCTGAGGATCCCCGTCCAAAGGTCGAGGTCGTCATGGCCGCCCACGCCGGCCGCGCGCATCACCGCGGCCATCTCCTTGAGACCATCCCGCGAGATGGCGAAGGACTCCTCCGAGGGTGTGAAGCCGGGGATCGTCCGCTGATTCATCAGCTGGTAGCGGGGCAGATCGGCCGCCGCGAAGTCGAAGAACAACTCGGCCACCATCAGCAGGGACCGGCGCCCTGGCTCGGCCGGCAGATCCAATGCGTCGAACGCCTTGCGCAGGTCGCTGTAGGCCTGCGCGAACATCGCGTCGTAGATGGCGTTCTTGGAGTCGAAGTGCGAATACAAGGACGGCGAACGCATCCCCACCCGGCGCGCGATCTCACGCAGAGTGATGTGCGACAGCCCGGTCTCCCGGGCGACATCCCAGGCCGCATCGACGATCTCACGGCGAGTTGCCTCACGGCGTTCGGTGCGCCTATCACGATTAGGAATAGCGCTCACGGTTAGGCAGACTGCGTCCGGTTGAGCGCCGGGTCAAGGCGCATGGCCGGACACGGCCACAGCGACGCCGCGGCGACAGTGGCTCAGGGTCTCCGCGTCATGGGGGGAAGCGCACGGAAGACTTCCTGGGCAGCCGCCGGCCCGAGTCCAGCGCGGACGGCGTACCCCTGTGGCGGGATCGGCGCCGGGGCGGCCGAGTGGGCCTGGTCCGTTCATGACGAGGGAGGAACCAGATGGCCGCGATGCTCAACAGCAGGCCGCACGTCAGATTCGACAGGGGTGCGGCTCGCAGTCCCCACCCGCGCCCGTACAGCGCCGTCGACACGAGCAGCATTTGCGGGTTGGCCGTCATGATGACGAGGAATCCGACGATCAGCAGGCGGCAGCGCTGAAAGGCGATCTGTATCTGCCCCGCGGTCAGCGCGGTCGCCGTGAGGAACAGGTAGGGGTGGGGAGAAGTGGCGAGGTCCCGGAGTGGACCATCGAGCGTCACCATGCCCACGAGCGCGACCTCGGCCGCGCCGATCAGCATCCCGGCGCTGATGCCGTAGACGATGCCGCTGAGCGGCCGTTCGTGCGCACCCTTGGGCCTCAGGTCGCTGATGAGGAACAGCACGGCGGGCAAGGCGAGCGAGGGTAACATCGCGGCCAGCAGCAACGGCACCGACGGTGCCTGGTCGAAGGAGTCCGCGCCACTGGCGGCGCGGGCGTAGAGGACGATGGCCGCCGCGGCGAGCGCCAGGCAGACCACTTCGCGGAGGCCGAGCCGTTCGCCCAGGCCGATGCCTGCGATGAGGGGCAGAAGCGCCAGCCCGGCGAGCATCGCGGGCTGGACGGCGGATAACGGGAGCGCCGAGAGGGCGGTGAACTGCAGCGCGAATCCCACCCCGATGACGGCGAAGCCGATCGCCCAGATCCCACTGGAGAGCATCGCGGCGGCGAGCGCGAAGGGCCGGTTGCCTTGCAGCGGAGGCATATTGCCCGTGGCGGTCTTGAGGAATGCCATGCCGACGAAACAGATGCCGGTCGACAGGAACGCGACGATCGTCGCCCAGTGTCCCAGTTGCATGATGCACTTCTCCTCGTCATTGAGGTCCCGGGAGCGGGCCGCGAAGGGGCTTCCAAGGCTGGGCGGGGCCAGAGCTACTTCGCGGGGTGGGCGTCGCTTTCGGCGGGCAGGGTCGTTCCTCGCAGTGTTTGCGCGGGCGGGAGGGAAGCCTGCTGTCCTGCTCGCGGTTGGGGGGCGGCCTGGTGTCCGGGGCGGGTGTCCGCGTCGCGTGGTCGAGCGGCCGGCTCGCGGACGCCGTGTGCCTCCGGCGCGGACGAGGCCGGCCGGTCGTCGGGGTCGTCGCTGTGAAGGCCCTGGGTCTCGGTCTTGAGGATGCGTGCGGATCTGCCGAGTGAGCGGGCCAGTTGCGGAAGTTTCGTCGAGCCGAAGAGCAGCAGGACGACCAGCAGGATGATGAGGATCTCGGTGGTGCCGAGGCCGGCCATGGTTTCTCCTTCGGTCAGTGTTCGGGGTGGTGGTCGGCGATCGACGGACTCCCGTGTCCCATGGCGGCTCCCTGCCGTCGCGTCGGTGACGTACACCGCCCGAACCGCCACCTTAACCGACATCTATGTCGGATAGGGTGAACGGAACGGACGATGGGAGTCAAGGCGATGGGGGAAGATCCGCCCAAGACGCGGATGCGTGGTCCGGCTCGCAGGGCTGTGATCACTGAGGCGGCGCTGGGGATTTTTGCGAGCAAGGGGTACCACGGGGCGTCGCTGGGGGAGATCGCGTCGGCGGCGGGGGTGGCGCGGACGGTGGTGTACGACCATTTCCCGTCGAAGCGGGTGTTGTTGCTCGCGGTGATGCAGGAGCAGAACGCGGCGTTGGTGGAGTACGTCGGGGCGCGGATCACAGGGGTGGGGCCTGCGCGGGAGCGGATGCGGTCCACCACGGACGCGTATTTCGGGTTTGCGCAGAGTAAGCCCGCTGCGCGGCGGTTGTTGTTCGATCGGATCGATGAGGATGATCCGGAGATCCGGACGGTGCGGAGGGGGATCCGGGAGGCGCGGACGCAGGCGGTGACGGTGCTGCTGGGCGGGGATATCCGGGCGCGGGTGGGGCTGGATCCGCAGGAGCCGATCGCCGAGGCGATGGTGGAGCTTTTGATCGCGGGTTTGGATGGTGTGGCGCAGTGGTGGGAGCACCATCCCGAAATGCCGCGGTCGGTGCTGGTGGAGGGGGCGATGCGGTTGCTGTGGACGGGGCTGGGCCATGCCGAGTAGCGGCCGGGGCGGGGCGGGTTCCGGGTGGGGGTGGGGGTTGACGTGGTGCGGTGGCTTGCTCATAGTGGGGAACCACCCGTAACCGACAACAGTGTCGGTTAGCGCCCACCCCCGTGAGGAGCGCGCCGTGCAGGACACGACCCCACC
>NZ_JBICUT010000026.1:0-62200 GCF_043198445.1 Spirillospora sp. NPDC048823
TGGGTGAAATGCCGCCTCTGTCGTGCCAACGACCTTCCCTTCCGGTTCTCCCCAACCCTAGTTGGGGACCTGTCCGGAAGATCCGGGGCGCCTCAACCCGATTACCCGGACCTCGTGCGGCAGGTGTTCGCCAGGCTCCGGCTCGCGCCGCGCTGCCTGCAGCGCGTCCGGACCGTCCCGTTCAACCTCGCGCACCCGGTCTGGGTGGACGACCAGCGGTTCGCGATCGGCGATCACGTCCGGCACGCGGCCGCGCCGGAGCCCGGCGGCCCGGACGAGCTGAGTGAGCTGGCGGGCCGCATCCTGGCACCGCCGCTGGATCTCAGCCGGTCACCGTGGGAGGTGTGGCTGGTCGACGGGCTGGCGGACGGCCGCTGGGCGATGATCTGCAAGGTGCACCACTGCATGGTGGACGGGCTGGCCGGCATCGACCTGATGGCGGTGCTCCTGGACACCGGCCCCGCCTGGACGCCCGCGCCGCCCCGGGTGTGGATGCCCGAACCCGAACCGGCCGCCATGGCCGTCGTACGCGACGGTGTCGTGGACCGGCTGAGGGGCTTCGGCCGGCAGGCCACCCGGCTGTTCCTGCCCGTCCTGCGCGACTCGATCTCCGTCGCGGGCGCGGTACCCGGTTACGCGACGCGGCTCACGGGTTCCGGCACGTCTTCGCTCAACGGCCCGACCGGCCCGCACCGGCGCTGGTCCCGGCTCCATGCCGGGATGGACGAGGTCGACCGGATCCGGCGTACGTTCGGGGGTTCGGTCAACGACGTGGTCCTGGCCGCGGCCGCCCGCGGGTTCCGTGACCTTCTGGAGGCCCGGGGCGTCCTCACGGAGGAGTCGATCGTCCGCGCCATGGTTCCCGTCTCCGTCCGGTCGGAGGACGAGCGCGGGGTCCCGTCGAACCGGGTGTCGGCGGTGCCGGTGGACCTGCCGTGCGGGGAGGCCGATCCGTTGCGCCGACTGCGTCTCATCCGGCAGCAGATGGACAGCGTGAAGAGCGGTAACCAGGCCGCCGGGCTGGACGCCTTCGTCAGACTCGCCGGCGGGGCCCCGGGCCTGCTCGCCGCGGCCGCCCACACGGCGCTGCGGCTGCGCCAGCCGCTGATCCATACGATCGTCACCAACGTCCCGGGCCCGGCGGTCCCGCTCTACTCGATGGGCCGCCGCATGCTGGAGATCGGCCCCTACATCCCGATCGCGGCGGGCCTGCGCATCTCCATCGGGATCGTCTCCTACAACGGCGCCCTGTCGTTCGGGCTCACCGGCGACCGCGACGCCGTCCCCGACCTGGAGACGCTGTGCGCCGGAATCCGGGACGGCATCGACGAACTGCTTAAAGAGGCGGCGCAGGCCGCACCAGGCGCACTCTGAACGGCCGGACGCGGCTGGTCCGCCGCCGGTTCGGCGGCGGACCACGTCCGGCCGGATCCCGCCTGATCTCGCTCTGGACCTGGCTAGTTAGTCCCCGGTGTCCTGGCGGGGTGCGTGGACGACCGCCACCGGGCAGGGCGCGTGCTCTACCAGGGCGTGGCTGACCGATCCGAGCAGCATGCCGCGGAAGCCGCCCAGTCCACGCGAGCCGACGACGAGGAGTCGCGCGTCGTCCGAGGCGTTCATCAGGACCTCCCGCGGTGGCCCGGATACGACCTCCGCTTGCGCATCCACTCCGGGATGAAGCTCTCGCAGGGGGATCATCAGGCGGGTCAGCCGCGCCTCGGCCGCTTCGCGCATGCCGGCTTCGTCGGCCAGAGGCGGCAGGTCCTTCACCGGCACCGACTCCCAGGCGACCACGGCGTGCACCGCGAATCCATGCAGCTCGGCCTCGGTGAACGCCATCGCCAATGCGGTACGGGACGCCGGTGAACCGTCCACGCCGACCACGACCCGTCCCGGCCCGCCGTCCAGATGCGGATCAAGGTCGCCCCGGGCGATCACGACCGGGCAGGAGGCGTGCGCGGCCACCTGAGCGCTGACCGAGCCGAGCACCAGCCCGACGAACCCGCCGAGGCCCCGCGGCCCCAGCACGATCACGTCGGCGCTCTTGCCCACCTCGACCAACCTGGCGGCCGCCTGTCCGCGTGTGAGCACACCCCGCACCGGCAGGTCCGGGGCCGCCTTCCGGACATGCTCGACGCCGCCGTCCAGCACCTCCTGCGCCACGGCGCCGAGATCGACCATGGGCATGGCCACCGGACCCCCGACGTAGATGTCCCACACGTGGATCACGGTCAGCGGCAGGCCCCGGGCCTGTGCCTCGTCGGCGGCCCAGTCCAGCGCGCGGGCCCCCTCCGGGGAGCCGTCATAACCGACGACGACGCCAGTGATCGGCTCTGTGCTCATGGCTTCTCCCACCTGGTGCATATCCGCTCGTTCGGACACCACCAGCCTTGCTCGCACCACCGCTTTCCGTTCAGGGGCTTCGGTCCGGGACCGGAGGGACCTTCGGCCCGGTCGAGGCGCTCCGGGCGCGCGGCACCATGAGAGTCACGGCATGAAACGCGAGCCAAAGGGACGCCATGTGCAATTACTGTGGTTGCCGGGACTTCCCCTTGATCGGCCAGCTGTCACAGGAGCACTGGGAGATCGGGGAGACCGCCGGCGGGCTGCGGCGGGCCATCGTCCAGGGCCGGTACGGCGCCGCCGCGACGATGCTGGACGAACTGCTCGCCCGGTTGCTGCCCCACACCGCCACCGAGGAGAACGGGCTGTTCGCGGAGCTCCGCGCCGAGGGCTCGCTCGCCGAGGAGGTGGAGCGGCTCTGCGCGGAGCACGACGACATCCACGCGGTGCTCGGCGGGATCGACCGCGCGGACCCGGACTGGCCCGCCGTGCTGGAGGCCCTGGGGAAGCTGCGTGAGCACATCGACCATGAGGAGCACGGCCTGTTCCCCTCGTCGATCATCATGCTGCCGATCGCCGCCTGGGATCGCATCACCCCCGAGCGCGGTGTTCAGGGCGTGGGGCCGGCCCCGGACACGGCCGGCCCGGACGAGGCTTCGCCGCCGGCGGCCTAGGAGACCTCGGCGCCGAACGCCTGCAGGGGTTCGGCGACCGGCTGGAAGAAGGTGACGCCGCCGACCCGGCAGTCACCCGAGCCGCCCGAGGTGAGGCCGAGGGCGGTGTTCCCGCTGAAGAGCGGGCCTCCGCTGTCGCCCGGCTCCGCGCAGACGGTGGTCTGGATCATGCCGGTGACCGTGCCCTCGGGGAAGTTCACCGTGGCGTTGGTGGCGATGACGCGGCCGGTGGCCAGGCCGGTGGTGCTGCCGCTGCGCGCGACCCGCTGCCCGACGACGGCCTCGCCGGCCTGGGTGATGTCCTGGGCCTGGCCGTTGTAGAGGTTGACCGCGCCCTCCCCCGGCTGCTCGGACCGGACGAGCGCGAAGTCGTCCCCGGGGAAACTGCTGCGCACCGTGCTGCCGAGGAACTGGTTGCCCTGCTGGTCGGCGGTCCAGTCGCGGACCGCGTTGCCGCAGTGCCCCGCGGTGAGGAAGAAGTCCTGCTGCCCCACCGTGACGTTGAAGCCGAGGGAGCAGCGCGAGCCCTGCCCGAAGATCGCGTCGCCGCCGAGCGCGAAGGTGCGCAGGCGTCCGTCGATGTGGACCATCCGGATCGCCGGCCCCATCCGCTGGGCCATCCGGCGGACGGCGGCCATCCGCGTCCCGCCGACCGAGTCGTCGGTCCAGACCGTGACACGGGAGGTGGCGGGGTCGACGGCCCAGCCGGTGCCCGGCACGCTCGCGAACGACCGGCGGAGCGTGGCGGTGATCCTGTTCAGTGATGCCGGGCTCCGCTGCGTCATCTTGGGCACGGCGCCGGCCGCGCGGACCATGGCGGCGTCGTCGGCGCTGGTGACGGTGACGACCGGCCGGCCCGCGGAGTCGAGGTAGGCGCCGGCCGTGCGGGTGCCGAGCCGGTCGGTCAGCCTCGCCGCCAGGGCCCCGGCCGAACTTCGCGGGGTGTTCGACGCCTGCTCGCCGGTCAGCGTGGCCTGCCGGCCGGCGGACTCGTCCGGCGTCCGCACCACGTACAGCGTGCCGGCCACGAGGCCGGCGGATCCGGCGGCCACCGCGGTCCACGTGACCGCCGTGCGCAGACGATTCTTTCTGGCCCTCATGGGGGTCCTCCAAGGTCCGACGTCCCGATCTACGGGTGGAGGTACGCGGCTCGGGCGGCCGGCGTTCAAGTCCCGGAGGAACCGGCAGGCCGAGGGGTCGTGACGGCGGGGCGCCGGAGGCACGCGGTTCGGTAGCGTCGGGATCATGCGGCTTCATGTGGGGTGCGCGATGTGGACGCACCCGTCGTGGCAGGGGCGGTTCGTCCCCCATCCGCTCCCTCCCGGCGCCCGGCTGAGGGCCTACGCGGGCTGGTGCAACGCGGTGGAGGGCAACACGACCTTCTACGCGACGCCGTCGCGGAGCACGGTGGAGTCGTGGGCGGAGCAGACCTCGCCCGACTTCCGGTTCGTCCTCAAACTGCCGAAGTCGGTCACGCATGAGCGGCGGCTCGCCGGGTTCGACGAGGAGCTCGGGGCCTTCCTGGCGGCGATCGAGCCGCTGGAGTCGCGGACCCACGCGCTGTGGGTGCAGCTGCCGGCGTCGTTCGGTCCCGGGGATCTCGGGACGCTGGCGGGTTTTCTCCGCCGGCTGCCCAAGGCGCACAGGTACGCCGTCGAAGTGCGTCACCGCGCGTTCTTCGAGGAGCCGCGGTGCGAGCGCGACCTCGAACGGGTTCTCGCCGGGGTGGACGCCGAATGGGTCCCCTTCGACACCACCGTGTTCTTCCGGAGCCGCCCGGCCAGCGACGCCGAACGGGACGCCTGGACGAAGAAGCCGCGCGTACCGCGCAGGTCGGCGGCGCTGACCGGCCGTCCGATTGTCCGCTACCTCGGACGGGACGACACTGCGACGACGATCGAGGGGTGGCGGTACTGGGCCGGGAAGGTCGCCGGATGGCTGCGGGAAGGGCGTTCGCCGACGGTCTTCGTCCACACTCCGGACAACGCGGAGGCGCTGATGCTCGCCCGCCGGTTCTACGACGAGGTGCGGGGCGGCGTCCCCGAACTCGATCCGCTGCCCGAGCCGGAACCGGCGGAGCCGCCGACCCTCTTCTGACGCCTCGCCGCCGGACCCGGTCCAGGTCGCCGAGGTCCAGGACCAACGGCCCTGGGCCTGCGGCGGCAGCCGGGCGATGCTGGACACATGGGTCAGGAACGTCCTGCCCGGGTAGGTGAACGGCGTCCTCGCCGGAAGGAGAACACGCCATGCTGGTCCGGGAGGCGATGACCTCGCCCGTCGTGACGATTCCGCGGTCGGCCACCGTCCGTCAGGCCATCCGCATCCTGCACGAGCACTGCGTCACCGCGCTGCCCGTCGTGGACGAGCCGGGGCGGCTGGCCGGCATCGTCAGCGAGATGGACCTGCTGCAAGGCGTGTTCGAGCACGACCCGAGGGCCTTCGCCCGGCCCGTCGCCACCACCGCGAGCCCGTCGCCGCGTCTGGTGGAGGAGGTCATGACCCGCGATGTGGAGACCGCCCGTCCCAACACCGACGTCGCCGTGCTCGCCGAGACGATGATGAAGACGAAGATCAAGAGCGTCCCCGTGCTGGACGGTTCCGCCATCGTCGGCATCGTCAGCCGCCGCGACCTCATCGCGATCCTGGCCCGCGGCGACGCCCGCATCCGCGACGACGTGCTGGCCGCGATCGCGGAGTACGGGGCGGGCGGCGCGCACTGGGACGTGTCGGTCCGAGACGGCGCCGTCGAACTGCTCGGCCGCGCGGACGAGTCGGCGCAGCGGATCGCCGACGTCCTCGCCCGGACCGTGCCCGGTGTCACCCGCGTCTCCATCCACGGCTGAGGCCCCCGGACCTCGCACCGACCGGTGTCTGAGGCGGGCCGGGGCACATCGCCCCGGCGGGCGGGCTGAGCGGCGTGTGGTTACCTTCCGGCCTTGGCGCGGGCCTTCGCCTTGCCCTGCTTCTTCTTCGGGGACACGGAGAGGTCCGCCTTGCTCGCCTTGCCCTTCTTCGCGTCCGCGCCCTTCTTGGCCTTCTTCGCCTTCCCGGCGCTCTTCTCGTGCTTCACGTCTTCGGCGGCCTTGGTGCTCTTGCCGTTCTTGGCGGCCTTGGCGGCCTTGGGCTTCCTCGGGCTCGGCTCCTCGACCACGACGCCGGCCGCCGCGTCAGCCGGGGTGGCCGGTGTCGCGACCTGCTCCCCGGCGGCCGCGGAGCCGTTCCCGGCGACACGGTTGCGGAACGTCTGCCCGGACCGGAATCGCGGGACCTCCGCGGCGGGCACCTCGACCGGGACGCCCGTGCGCGGGTTGCGTGCGCTGCGGGCCGGGCGGGACAGCCTGTCGAACGTCCCGAACCCGGTGACGATGACGCGTTCCCCGGCGGACACCCGTTCCATCACGGTATCGACCACGGCGTCCACATGCAGGCGGGCCACGGCCTCGTCGCTCCCCGCGCGTTCCGCCACGGCCCTGACCAGTTCGCTGCGGTTCATGCGCCATGCCCTTCACTCAGGCGATATGTGCCGACAGCCTAGCCGGGCGCGTCCGCTCCGGCCCGCAGATCGGCCCAGGTGGTCGGCGTGTGTTGCGGCCGGCGCCGTCCCCTGGCCCCTAAAGCTCCAGGACGAGACGCGGCCCGCGGGCCCGGGAGACGCAGATCATCATGAAGCCTCCGTCCGCGCGCTCCTCCTCGGTCAGCACCGAGTCACGGTGGTCGGGCTCGCCTTCCAGGACGGGCGTCTCACATGTCCCGCACGTCCCCTCGCGGCAGGACGACAGGACGCTCACCCCCGCCTTCTCCACGGTTTCCAAGATCGAGCAGCCCCGCTCGACCTCCAGGGTGCGGCCGCTCACCGCGAGCTCGACCTCGAACGCGTCGTCCGGGCCGGTGACGGGTTTCGGGGCGAAGCGCTCCGTGCGCAGCGCCCCCGGGAGCAGGGCGGCGCAACGTTCCTCGGCCGCCGCCAGCATCGGCTCCGGCCCGCAGCAGTAGACGAGCGTGCCGGGCCCGGCCGCCGTCAGGGCACCGTCGAGGTCGAGCAGGCCGCACTCGTCCTGGGGACGGACGCCGACCCGGTCCCCGTAGCCGGACAGCTCGTCCAGGAAGGCCATCGCGGAGCGCCGGCGTCCGCCGTACAGGAGCCGCCAGTCGGCCCCCGCCGCGTCGGCGGCGGCCACCATCGGCAGGATCGGCGTGATACCGATCCCGCCGGCGAGGAACAGGTAGCGGGGCGCGTCCTCCAACCCGAAGTTGTTGCGCGGCCCGCGCGTCACGAGCTTGTCCCCCGGACGCACCCGCTCGTGCACGGCCGTCGAACCGGGCCCCTCCTTCAGCACGCCCACCCGCCACGTCCGCGAGTCGGCCGGGTCGCCGCACAGCGAGTACTGCCGGACGAGGTCATCGCCGAGGACCACGTCGATGTGCGCGCCGGGACGCCAGGACGGCAGGTCTCCCCCACTCGCGGCACGCAGGGTCAAGCCCACAACGCCGTCGGCGAGATCCGTCCTGCCGTCGACGACGACCTCCGTCTCGGTTCCCGTGCTCACAGCCCCACCCTCGAACTCACCCACCGTCCAGGCCCGCGCCACATCTTCAGCCGACCCTCCGCCCGGCCCGTGCCCACGTGTCCGGCCCGCCCGCCGTCCAGGCCCCTGCGCCTTATGGCCGGCCGGCCGGCCGTCCGGGCCGCGGCCGGTGTGTTCGGCCGTTCCGCGGTGGCGGCCGCGTCACGATGCCGGATGTCCGCAACAGCGGTCGCTGCTGCGTTCGCCACGACCATCGCCGCTCGTCCAAGGATCCGTCAGCACGGCTTCCATCGAGCGGAAGAACCGGTGGCCGGCGGTCACGCCCGCCGGGAAGGATCGCGGGCATGTGTTGTCGCGCCCAGGCAGGTGGCCCATCTCGTCCATTCCGACTGGCTCTTCCGCATGCCGACACTTCACCTCGCGGAGGCGTAAACCGCCGCGGGGGCCGCGTGCACCTTTACGAACTGGCCTGGTCCCCTTCCGCTCTGGGCGCCTGTCACGCCCTGGACGTCCCGCTCGTATGGGGCAACCTCGTGGGCGGCATGGCCGACCTGCTCATCGGCGACCGGACCGCCGCCGAGGAACTGTCGGAGAAGATACGTCCCGCCTGGACGGGGTTCGCGAGGTCCGGTGACCCGGGCTGGCCCGCCTACGAGCCGTCCCGGCGCCTCACCCGCATCCTCGACACCACTTGCGCCGTCGCCCCGTACCCGGAGGAAACGTCGCGCGCGCTCTGGGCGGACCACACGTTCGCCGCGCTCTGGGCGGACCACACGTTCGCCGCGCTCTCTCTCACTTCCTGACCGGTCCGGGGATGGACGCGGCCCGCGCTTCCCAGGGCCGCGTCCATCCCGCCCGGCCGTCCTGGTCGCCTCCCACCGGAACACCGGTCCGCGCCTATGATTGCCGAACGCGTGCACGGCACCGGCGGGTCGAGCCGGGTGGCGGTGATGCTCGGCCGGCCGGCCGAGGCGCGGCCGCCGCAATGTGGATAACGTCGAACCGGCGCGGCTTTTGGGTCCTCACTTCCTGACGGCGACCGCGGCCCAGGCACCGATGCGTTTGATCAAGTCAGGTGTCGCGGCGACTTCCGCATGGCCGAACGCGGGCTCGACCCACAGTTCCCGTGGATCGCGCGCCGCCTCGTACAACTGCCGGCCGTGTTCGAGCGGGAAGAACGCGTCGGCGTCCCCATGGACGACCAGCAGCGGGACCGGGGCGATCCGCCCGATGACCTCGTGCGGTGCCTCTGGCACGGGATCCCACCCGCCGGGAGCGATCCGGGTGCCGCGGGCCAGGCGCACGGCCAACCGCCCGACGCGTCGTTCGATCGCCCAGTGCACGCGCCGCATCGGCACCGTGTCGCGGTAGTACCAGCGGGCCGGCGCGCTGACGGAGACCACCGCGTCCACCCCACCGTGCAATGCCGCATGCCGGACGGCGACCGCACCGCCCATGGAGAAGCCTGTGACGGCGATCCGCTTGTAGCCTCTGCGGCGCGCCGCCATGACCACCGCGTCGATGTCCAGCACCTCACGGTCGCCGACGGTGGAACGCCCGCCGGACCTGCCGTGGCCGCGGAAGTCCAGCCCGATGACCCCGCCGTACCGGTTGAGGACACCGGCGATGCGGCGCAGCACGGGCTGCCGCCACGAGCATGTGAAGCCGTGTGCCAGGACGAAGCAGAGATCGCCGCCGCCCCGCAGGTGACCTGCGTCGATCCGCACGTCATCGGCGGTGTAGAGCGTGAGAGGTTCGGATGTCACCACGGTCTCCATGATCGGGCATGGCCCCCGGCGACCTGATGGTGGCCGCCGTCGGTGTGTCCGGCTGTACCACCTTCGTGGCCAGGGGAAACACGTCCGGACGTCATGGCCGGCCCGCGTCCCCGCGTGGGGTGCGTCGCTGCCGGCCGCCGCTTGACATGGGGGTATGCCGAAACCCTTCGGGCCCGGTCTCGACGACTTCGCCCGTGGATGGGCTGAACGGAGGGGGCGCGGGGTAGGTAGTCGAACGTGTCCGGAGGGCTGGTTGATCGACGGACTCGGGCGTCGGGTTGGCTGGTATGGGCAGCGAGAACCGTTCGCATCGGGTGAGGGCGCGCGGGAGCCGCCGCAACGCGGAGGATCGCGCCGCCGCGTTGCCCGGCGGTTCCGCGCTCGGTGAGCCGTACGTCGAGCACGGGCGTGAGGGCGAGGGGTACGCGCGTCAGGCGATGGTCTCCTCGGCGCAAGCCCATGATCGGGCCGCGATGTTGCTGGAGCGGATGGCCATCGCCCATCCTGAGGAGGCCGAATCGCATCTGCAGTCGGCCACCCGCCACCGCATGTGGGCCGAGAACGACCGGAGACTCGCGGAAGAGTACGGCCCCCGCGGCGGCGACCCGGACGGTTCGTGATCAGACCTGCCGGCGACGCGGAGTGAGGCGGGCGCAGCTCAAGCGGAGGGTGGAGGATGACCGTCGATCGGGGAACTCTGGAAACGGCACGGCGCTCGTTGCACGGGGTTGCCGAACTCGTGCTCGCCGGGCCGCAGTACAGGCAGAGCGGAACGATACGGCTGACGGTGACCGACGGCGGCTTCGGAACCGTTCAGGAGCCGGCGCTGCGGGTGAACGGGGCGGAGCTCGTGGCGGGTGACCGGGAGATCCCGCTGAACGGCGCCACCTGCAGGGAGCTCGCTGCGGCGGCGGGCATCGAGGCCGGAGCCGCGGAAGGTCTCTACAAGGACGGCAGCGGAGTCGGCCTGGACGACGTCCTCAGCATCGACGCAGAGGCCGCGCGGCACATCGAAGAAGTCTTCGGCCGGGGCCTCGAAGCGCTGACGAGGTTCGCGCCGGAAACCACGCCGGTTCTGTGGCCGGAACACTTCGATCTGGGCATGAGCCTCGACGAGGTCAACTACGGAGTGTCCGCGGGGGACGCCTTCCTGGGCGAGCCGTATGCGTATGCCGGGCCCTGGGAGCCGCGTCAGGGGTCATTCTGGAACACCCCCTTCGGGGCGGCGCGTCCGGCGCGTCAGCTGCCCGGCGCCACGGCGATGCTCGACTTCTTCATGGAGGCGAAGGACCGTGCCGCCCGCAGTTGAGGACGGGTGGTTCGGGGGTGACCGCTGTGGTGGGCGGCGTATCGGGCCGGCCGGGGATGAGTCGGGGCGGGGGTGTGTAAGGATCGCGTGAGATCGGTGACTGGGAGGTCGTTGTGCGTCTTGGAGTTCTACTGACCGAACGCGGCGGGGCCGAGGCGCTCGGCAGGCTGGCGGACGATGTGCGGCGTGCCGCGGACGACGGCTTCTCCTCGGCGTGGATCTCGCAGATCTTCGGGGTGGACGCGCAGACCGCCCTGGCCGTGGCCGGGGGCGGGGTGCCGGGCATCGAGCTGGGGACCGCGGTGGTGCCGACGTATCCGCGGCATCCGGCCGTGATGGCGCAGCAGGCGAGGACGACGGCGCTGGCGCTCCAGGGGCGGTTCACCCTCGGCATCGGGCTGTCACACAAGATCGTCATCGAGGACATGTACGGGTACGACTTCGGCCGGCCGCTGCGCCACATGGACGAGTACCTGTCGGTGCTGTTGCCTCTGCTGGCCGGGGAGAACGCGTCGTTCAAGGGCGAGACCGTGCAGGGCGACGTGGGGCTGAGCGTCCCGAACGAGGGGCGGGTGCCCGTGCTGCTCGCGGCGCTGGGGCCCAAGATGCTCAAGCTCGCGGCGGAGCGGACCGACGGGACGGTGCTGTGGATGACCGGCCCCGTGACCGTCCGCGAGCACATCGCGCCGACCATCACGGCGGCGGCCAAGGCGGCGGGGCGCCCGGAACCACGGATCGTGTGCGTGCTGCCCGTGTGCGTCACGGACGATGCCGAGCGCGCGCGGGAGCAGGCAGGCCAGACATTCGAGATGTACGGGATGTTGCCGTCCTATCGGGCGATGATGGACCGCGAAGGAGTGGACGGCCCGGCGGACCTGGCCGTCGTCGGGGACGAGGACACGGTCGCGGCGAAGCTGGAGGAGTTGTCCGAGGCGGGCGTCACCGATTTCGTCGCCGCGGAGTTCATTCCGGGCGAAGGCCGGGGCCGGACCCGGGAGTTCCTCAAGTCCTTCACGGCGAGATGAGCTCGTAGGGATCGCCGCCGGCGCCGGAGACGCGGCCCCCCGGGCCGCAGTCCGGATGGGCGTGGTCGATCCGCCCGTCGCCGGCGTGGGCGGGTTCGGCGCCGGCGTGGGCGGGTTCGCCGCCGTGAGACGGCGGGGCGGGTGCCCGCTCCGATAGGGGGACAGGTCCGGATTCGGCGCCTGATACCGTTGCGATGCTGCGCGCCAGGAGCGAAGTCCGGTGTGAATCCGGCGCTGTCCCGCAACTGTGGTGCCCCTCTCGATGTGGCCGAGCCAGGTCGCCTCCTCGCGCGCCGACGATTCTCGACCTCGTGGAAGGGCGATCCGTCATGGATGAGCGGGCCGCGGCTTCCCTGGACCCCAGGAGGCTCCTGTGAGACCCGTACGTACCCTCGGCGCGGTGATGGCGATCGTCGCCGTCACGTTCGCGGCCGGATGCGGCGACGGCGAGACCGGCGATGCGGCCTCAGGCGCGAAGGCCGTCACCGTCCAGGCCGCCAACGGCGCGGTGACCGTCCCGGCCCGGCCCGAGCGGATCGTGTCGCTCTCCCCCACCCACACCGAGACGCTGTTCGCCATCGGCGCGGGACCGCAGGTGGTCGCCGTGGACGACTACTCCAACCACCCGCCCAACGCGCCGCGGACGAAGTTGTCGGGGTTCAAGCCGAACGCCGAGGCGGTCATCGAGTACAAGCCCGACCTCGTCGTCGTCTCCGACGACCTGAACGGCATCGTCAAGGCGCTGGAGAAGGTCGAGATCCCCGTCCTGCTGGAGCCCGCGGCGACCAACGTGGACGAGGCCTACGACGAGATCAACGACCTCGGGCTGGCCACCGGGCACGCGGCCGAGGCCGAGAAGCTCACCGGCGACATGCGGGCGAGCATCCAGAAGACGGTCGCCGCGTCCTCCAAGGCGAAGGGCCTCGGCTACTACCACGAGCTCGACAACCAGCTCCACTCCGTGACGTCCAGGACGTTCGTCGGCCAGGTGTACGGGCTGTTCGGCCTCCGCAACATCGCCGACGAGGCGGACAAGGCGAGCGGCGAGTACCCGCAGCTGTCACGCGAGTACCTCCTCAAGCAGGACCCCGACCTGATCTTCCTGGCCGACACCAAGTGCTGCGGCCAGAACGCCTCCACTCTCGCCGAGCGCCCCGGCTGGTCGGATCTGGACGCGGTCAAGAACAAGGGCGTGGTCGAACTCGACGACGACATCGCCTCCCGCTGGGGTCCCCGCCTGCCCGAGTTCGTCAAGGCGATCGGTGACGCGGTGCAGAAGATCCAGTGATCACCGCCCTCATGGACGCCCGCCCATGACCCCCCGGCCCCACCGGGGGTGGCGCGTGATGGTGCGGAAGGGGTCGCCGGAGACGGCGGGGCAGGCCAGGCTGCGGCCGCTGTCGCTCGGCCTGGCCGTCGCGCTCCTGGCCGCGACCCTGCTGGCCGGGGTGCTGGTGGGGGCGGCGGGGCTGCCCGTCGGCGGGGTGCTGCTGGCGCTGGCCGACCGGGTTCCGTTCGTGCACATCGACTCGGGGCTCGATGTCATCGACGAGAACATCCTCTTCGAGTTGCGGGTGCCGAGGGCGCTGATGGCGGCGCTGGTCGGGGGGATGCTCGCCATGGCGGGCGCCGGCTATCAGGGCGTGTTCCGCAATCCGCTCGCCGATCCGTATCTGCTGGGCGCGGCGGCGGGCGCCGGGGTCGGCGCCACGACGGTGATCGTGCTGTTGCCGGGCGACCCCGGATACGCGGTGCCGCTCGCCGCGTTCGCGGGCGCGATCGGCGGCGTGTTCCTGGCGTACGCGCTGGGCAACACGGCGGGACGCGGGAACGGGGCCGCGACGCTGGTGCTGGCCGGAGTCGCGGTGTCGTCGTTCCTGGCGGCGATCCAGACGTTCCTGCAGCAATTGAAGGCGGAGGAGCTGCAGCGGATCTTCTCGTGGCTGCTCGGCGGGGTCGGGGCGGCCGACTGGAACCAGCTGGCGCTGATCGCCCCGTACTCGCTGGTGTCGACGGTGGTCCTGCTCGCGCACGGCCGGCTGCTGGACGTGCTGAGCGTCGGGGACGAGGAGGCGGCGTCGCTCGGCCTGTCCGCGGCGCGGGTGCGGCTGACGGTGCTGGTCGCGGCGTCGCTGGCGACGGCGTGCGCGGTCGCGGTGAGCGGGCTGATCGGGTTCGTCGGGATCGTGGTGCCGCATGTGGTGCGGCGGCTGGCGGGCGGCTCGTACCGGATCGTGCTGCCGCTGTCGCTGCTGGGCGGGGCGGCGTTCCTGGAGGTGGCGGACCTGGTGGCGCGGACGGTGATCGAGCCGGGCGAGCTTCCGCTCGGCGTCGTGACGGCGTTCGTCGGCGGGCCGTTCTTCGTCGCGGTGCTGCGCGCGAGCCGCAGGCAGGTGGACACGTGACGGTACTGGTGCGGGGCCTGGACGTGGCGCTGGGCGGGCGGCCCGTGCTGAAGGGGGTGTCGCTGGACGTCCCGGCCGGGTCGTGGACGGCGATCATCGGGCCGAACGGGGCGGGGAAGTCGACGCTGATGCGCGCGGTCCTGGGGCTCGTGCCCTCGCACGGCGAGATCACCGTGGCGGGCGTGGACCTGGGGACGCTGAAGCCGAGGCAGCGGGCCCGGCTGATCGCCTACGCGCCGCAGAGCCCGAACCTCCCGGTGGGGATGACGGTGTTCGACTACACGCTCCTCGGCCGGTCGCCGTACGTCCCGCACCTGGGCCGGGAGAGCGCGCGGGACCGGGCGATCACCGCGGAGGTCCTCGACCGGCTGGACCTCACCGCTTTCGCGACCCGCCCCCTCGACCATCTCTCCGGCGGTGAGCGGCAGCGGGTGGTGCTGGCGCGGGCGCTGGCGCAGCAGACGCCGGTGCTGCTTCTGGACGAGCCGACCACGGCGCTCGACATCGGGCACCAGCAGCAGGTGATGGAGCTGGTCGACCAGTTGCGGCTGTCCGACGAGCTGACCGTGGTGACGACGATCCACGACCTGACGCTGGCCGGGCAGTACGCCGACGACCTGGTCCTCGTCTCGGATGGACGGGTCGCCGCCGCGGGAGCGCCCGCGCGGGTCCTCACACGTTCCGCCGTCGAGGCGCATTTCGACGCGCGCGTGCACGTCACCACCGGCCCCGGCGGCCGGCCGATCCTGTCGTTGGAGCGTCCATGAGAATCGAGACGGTGTGGCGTGAGGAGGACGGGGCGCGGCTCGCCTCGACCGTGTGGCGGGCGGGCCCCGGGCACCGGATGATCTCGTCGGCGATGCTGGGCGGCGGGATCGGCCCGGCCGGGTGGGTGCTGAACGCGCAGGTCGCGGGCGGCTACTCGCGCACCGACCCGGTCGTCCATCTGGAGGAGCTCGCCGGGTCGTACGGCCTGGACGGGCCGGGCGTCGGGATGCTCACCGCCGCGTCGGTCTCCCGTACCATGCGGCGGGACGACGAGGGCGTGAGCGTCTCGGCGACGGTGGGGCTGCGGGTCCCGACGTGGGCGGCCTCCCCCGCCGGGACGCCCGATCCCGAGCTGGCGCCGATCCGCCTGGACGGGGCCTTTCCGCCCGCGTGGAGCCCGGGGACCGTGAACATCGTCGTCGCCGTTCCCGTCGCGTTGAGCGACGCGGCGCTGGTGAACGCGGTCGTCACCGCGACCGAGGCCAAGACCCAGGCGCTCCTCGAAGCGGGATATCCGTGCACGGGGACCGCGTCCGACGCCGTCTGCGTCGCTGCCGCGGTCGGCGGCGGGGCGGCGGAGCCGTTCGCGGGTCCTCGTTCCACGTGGGGTTCCAGGATCGCCCGCGCGGTGCACGCCGCCGTCCATGCCGGCGCCGTCGACTACACCGCCTATCTGAAGGCCCGGAACCCGGGTCCGGACCGGGGCCGGCACGGCTAGCACCGGCCGCCGTACCACCCCGGTGCGATACGGCGGCCGGTTCAGGGCCAGTGCAGTGGGGGAAGAGCCTCACCTCCTCGCGGTGCGTCGATCGGCCGGCGTGACGGTCAGCCGGCGTGGGGAAGGCGCTGTCCGTTGCGCTGTCCGTCGTGATGGCCGGTGCGCCTCATGGGGTCGGTGGCGAGCGGGTCGCCGCCGTCCAGGGACGAGCCGTTCACCTGCGGCACGGGATGCAGCCCGGTCGGCGGTTCCCGGTCGACGACCGGGCGCGGGCCGCCGTCGCGGCGTCCGTCCGCGAGGCCGGTGAGGGCGTCGACGCGGCGGCGGGCGCGTTCGGCCTCGGCGCGGGCGGCGTCGCGTTCGGCGGTCAGCGCCGTCACCGCGGCGCGCAGTTCCTCGGCGGTGCGCGACAGCTGCCAGTTGTGCTGTTCGGATTCGCGTGCCCGTGCCTGCATCTGGTCGCGGTCGGCGACGGCCTGGCCGCGTTTGGCCTCGGCGTCGCGGACGGCGGAACGCAGATCCTCGGCGGCGCGTTTGGCCGCGTCGGCCTCGACGCGCTGCCCCTCGACGAGGGTCTCGGCCTCCGACAGCCGCCCGTGCAGGGAGACGAGTTCCGCGCGGGCGCTCTCCAGCGAGGCGAGCAGTTCGCCCTCGCGGGACGCGACGCGGTCGCGGTCGCGTTCGGCGGCCAGCCGGGCGGCCTGCGCGCCTTC
The DNA here is from genome assembly GCF_043198445.1 of Spirillospora sp. NPDC048823. Lineage (NCBI taxonomy): Bacteria > Bacillati > Actinomycetota > Actinomycetes > Streptosporangiales > Thermomonosporaceae > Spirillospora > Spirillospora sp. NPDC048823. The sequence continues at coordinate 16,260 of NZ_JBICUT010000026.1, forward strand.
GGCCTCGTCCCCGGCCTCCCGGCATTCGCGCCTGGCGGCGTCGCGTTCGGCGGTGAGGCGTTCGGCCTGGGTGCGGGTGGACGCGGCCTCCTGCTCGGCGGCGTCGGCGCGGGCGCGGGCGGTGGCGGTCTCCCGCCAGGCGGCCTCGGCCTGCCGCTGGGACGCGTCACGTTCCCGCTGCGCGATCGCGATGTGCCCGGCGGCGTCGGCGTGGACGTCGGCGACCCGCCGTTCGACGCCGGCGACGCTCAGCTCGGACATCAGGGAGCCGGCGAGCCGGTCGGCGGCGCCTTCCAGCCGCTCGACCATCTCCCACGCCCACGCGACCTGCCCGGTGAGTCCCGGGGACTGCCGGCCGCGCTCGCGGTTCTCCCGCGCGGACCGCTCGCACTCCCCGTCGTTGTCATGGCAGTAGCGGACGGTGCGGGCACCGCGCACCGGCTGCGGCACGGGCCGTCCGCAGCCGGCGCACGGCCAGACCGCGGCCGGGTCGCCGAGGCGTGCGATCCCGGCGCGGTGGTCGTCGTCCTGTGTCCGGGACGCGGACTCCGCGGAGGCGGCGGCCTCGGCGTAGGCGGCGTTGTCGGTGACGACGGGAAGGTCGGTCATCGTCGGGGCGGGGGTCGGGGCGACGTCGTCGAGCGGGGCGACCTTCTGGTCCTTCATGTGCCGTTGTACGCAGGAGTCCCCGGAGGCGTTCGACGTTCACCGCAACGACTTCGGACGCGTCCTCCCGGCGGCGCCCCGGACGCGTTCAGCCGGCGTGTTCTCCCAGGTAGTCCTCCCGCACGCGGCGCCGGCTGAGTTTGCCGGACGGGGTGCGCGGCAGCGTCTCGCGGAACTCGATGCGGCGCGGATGCTTCAGTTTCGACAGCCGGGGCCCGCAGTGCGCGAGGAGGTCCGCGGCCAGGTCGTCGCCGGCGGCGGCGTCCTCGGCGGGCTCCACGAGCGCGACCACGATCTGCCCCCAGTCGTCGTCCGGGACGCCGATGACGGCGACGTCGCCGACCGCCGGGTGCTGCAGCAGGGCGTTCTCGATCTCCGCCGGGTAGATGTTGACGCCGCCGGCGATGATGAGGTCGGTGCGGCGGTCGCTCATGTAGAGCCAGCCGTCCTCGTCGAGGTGGCCGAGGTCGCCGGGCGTGTAGAGGTCGCCGCGCATGGCGGAGGCGGTCTTCTCCGGGTCGTCGTGGTACTCGAACCCGGGCTGCCCGCCGGCGTAGATGAGGCCGGTCTCCCCCGGCGGCAGTTCGGCGCCCTCCGGGTCGAGGATCTTGATCTGGACGCCGTCGACCGCGCGCCCGACCGTGCCGGGGTGGGCGAGCCACTGCTCCGGGGTGGCGACGACGACGGGTCCGCTCTCGGTGGAGCCGTAGTACTCGTAGAGGACGGGCCCCCACCAGTCCATCATCCGCTGCTTGGTCTCGACGGGGATGGGCGCGGCGCTGTGGTACACCTGCCGCAGCGTCGACAGGTCGTGGCGGGACCGGACGTCGTCGGGCAGCGCGAGCATGCGGTGGAACATCGTCGGCACCATGAACGAGTTCGTGACGCCGTACCGTTCGATCAGCTCAAGGGTGTCCTCGGGCCGGAAGTGCGGGACGACCACGACGGCGTGGCCGAGGTTGAGCGACATCAGCGCGTGCACGCACGGCGCGGAGTGGTAGAGCGGGCCGATGGCGAGGTGGACCTCGTCGCCGGGTTCGAGGCCGAGGTTCCGCATCAGCGTCTGCCGCATGAGGTCGAGCACCACCTCCGGCGGGATGTCGAACAGCGGCCGCTGGACGCCCTTCGGCCGGCCCGTCGTCCCGGACGTGTAGAGCATGATCGAGCCCATCTGCCGCTTACCGGGCGGCTCGGCGCCGCCCGTGGCGCACAGCGCGGCCAGCGAGCCGTAGCCCTCGGCGGGGTCGACGCTCACCCGCCCTTCGGCGGGAATGCCCGCCTCGTCGGCCGCCCCCGACACGACGCCGGCGAACGCGCTTTCGGTCACGACCGCCTTGGCGCCGCTGTCGGCCAGGATGTATCCCACCTCGGGCGCGGTCAGGTGGCGGCTCACCGGGACGAGGTAGAGGCCCGACTGCATCGTGGCGAGCAGGACGGTGAGGAATTCGCGCCGATTGCCGAGCACGGTCGCCAGTGAGTCGCCGGGACGCAGCCCGAGACCGCCCAGCGCGTTCGACAGGCGATTCACCTCGGCGTGCAGTTCGCCGTAGGACACCGGTTCGCCGGGGGCCGGAATGGCCGGGCGGTCCGGGTGGTTCCGTGCGATCTCGTAGAAGCCGATGCCCTCGACGCCCATGCGGCGCTCCCCTGTCCGGAGTCGGTTGGCCGGGTGGCCCTCGGTACATCTGACCCAGTGCTCGACGGTGACGTCAAGAACACGGCCGGTCCGCCAGCGAGGGCGGGACGAATCGGCCGATCCAGGTCAGCGGTTTTCCTGACCTTGGTCTTTCGCGGAAATATCATGGGGGCCCGGATTCCGGGGAGCCGGCTGGCCGGGAGCGACGCGGCGATGGGACCTGCATGACTGATTCCGGCGGCGGGGGAAGCGGCGGAGGGAAGGGGGCGGCGCCCTGGCCGCTGGCGCTCATCCCCGGCGTGTCGTCCGGCGTCATCGTCACCGTGGCGATGAAGTACGTCTACGCGTTCGCATGGTTGAGGACGCTGGTCACGGCCGCCGTGACGCTGCTGGCCATCGTCCTGCTGGCCTGGCTCGTCACCCGGCCGCCGGTGATCGGCGCGGTGAGGCGGATCTCCGGGAGCCTGCCGAGGAAGGGTGTGGCGGCCGCCGCGGGGGGCGCCGCCGGAGCCTCGCTCATGGCGCTGGTCCTGCTCGCGGGCAGCGGCGTCCAGTGGCTGGCGGAGCGCACCGGCCCGTGTGAGCAGCCGCTGGAACTGAGGGTCCTGACGACCCCCGAGACGCTCACGCCGCTGCGCGCCGCGGCGGCCGAGTTCGAGAACGACAGCGAGGACCGCGGCTGCAGCCAGTACGGCGTCACGGTCGTCCCGCAGGCGGGGCCCGTCACGCTGTACGACGGGTTCAGGCTTCTGTGGCGGCGCAGCGAACCCGCCGACGCGCGCCGCGCGGACGGCGAGGAGCTGTTCGGCCCGCAGCCCGACATCTGGATCCCGGCGTCGACGGCGGAGTACGACTTCATCCCGAAGGACCCCGGTGACGCCGCCCCGGCCGGGCGGGCGGGCGGCGCGGCGGCGGGCGCGGACGGCACGGGCGACCCGAGGTTCCGGCACCGCGGTTCGCTCGCGTCGTCTCCGCTGGTGCTGGCGCTGTTCACCGACGCCCACGAGTCCGTCGCCGACCCGATCGCGGCGCCGATCGCACCGAGCACGGCCGACCTGCTGAACCGCGTCGAGGACGCGGGCGTCCGGCTGCGCGCGATCGCCCGTCCCGTCCCGGAGACGTCGTCGGCGGCGCTGGCCGTCACGCCCGCCCTGTACGACGCGCGGCCCGGCGGCGACGCGGAGGACGAGCGGTTCGCCGAGCCCGCCGACCTGGTCGCGCCGGACGCGGTGTCGCTGCTGTGCCGGTTCCGTGAACGCGCCGCCGAGCGGGACTCCCGTCCCCCGGACGACATCGCGGTCGCCGTCCCCGAGCAGGTGCTGCACGACTACGACACGGGACGGCCGCTCGGCGACCGCTGCGGCGCCGTCGACCCCGGCGCCGCCCCGCACGCGCGATGGCGCCTGCACCCCTACTACGCGACGGACCTGCCGACGCTCGACCACCCGTTCATCCAGGTGCGGTGGCGCGGGCAGGACACCAGGGAGCGGGACGCGGCCGTCACCGCGTTCCGCCGCTGGCTGGACGGCCATCCCCTCACCCTGCAGGGCTTCCGGGACGACCGCGGAGTCGTCCCTCCCGGACGCGAGGGCGACACCCGCCATTTCTACCTGTCGCGGCTCCAGGGCATGGTGGGCAACCGCGTGATGCCGGCGAACGTCGGATTGACGCCGCCGGAGGACGTGCAGAAGACGCTCGACCGCATCGGGGCCGCACGTCCGAGGATCTCGGTGTCGCTGATGTTGGACGTGTCCGGGTCGATGGGCGGTGCGGCCCGGGCGCGCGGCGGTGCGCGCCTCGCCCGCGGCGCGTCGTTCCTGCGGAGCCTCGTGTCGCAGCTGCAGAGCAACGACCGCGCCGGCCTTCAGGTGTCGTCGTCGACGGCTTCGCCGGGCGAGCCCGGCACGTTCGGGAACGTGCCCCAGGACGCGGCGTCCCCCGACCACAAGAACGCGGTCACGAGCCGTCTGCAGGCGGTCGCGTCCGGCGGGGCCGACCGCCCGCTCGCCGACGCGATCGCCGCGGCCGACCTCGGGCCGGGCCGTCCGAACCTCATCCTCGTCACCGACGGGCAGAGCCCCGCGACCAATCCCCGCCTCGCCGCACGGGCCGGGTGGCTGTCGGGTGAGTTCCGCGATCGGCATCCCGACCTGCGGCTGACCGTCGTGCTGACGGGACCGGCGACCTGCGGGTCCTCGCCCGTCGAGGAGATCGTGGACGCGCTCGCCCCCGGGGACGGCGCGGACTGCGTGACGCTGACCGGCGCTCCCGAAGCGGAGCAGGCCGCCGAACTGCTGTCGGACCTGAGATGACGGAGAACCCGATGCGCACTGGAGGGCGGCGGCGGTCACCGCCGGGCGGCCGGGCGGCGTGGATCGGCGCCCTGTGCGGCGCGGCACTGGTCCTGCTCGCCTGGCTGGGCATCGTGGTGCTGTGGCCGGACTCCTCGTATCCGTCGATGACGGCCGACTGCGAGCGCAAGGAGCTGTTCGTCGTCGGCGGCACGGACGTCAGCCTGAAGAACCAGCGCCGGGCGCTGATCCGGCAGTGGAACGAGGGACAGTACGCGGACGGCCGCCCGCACCCGCACGCCACGCTCGTGGAGGTGTCGGAGTCCACCGATCTGCAGCACAGCCAGATCAAGGCCGTCGTGGAGTCGGGAGGCTGCGCCTACGACGTCCTCATCATGGACAATACGTGGACGGCGCAGTTCGCCGACGCCGGCTACCTGCGTCCCCTCGAAGGCGTCGACGGGCGGGGCGACTTCTTCCCGGCTGCGCTGCGGACGGGCGAATGGGAGGGCGAGCAGTACGCCGTCCCGTTCAACGTGGACGTCGGTCTCCTCTACCACCACGAGGGCGTGGCGCCGCCGGAGGCGTGGCCGGGGCTGCTGGTCTCCGGCGTCGCGGTGCAGCTGTCCGACTACGAGGGCCTGACCGTCAACGCGCTGGAGGCGGTGTGGAACGACGGCGGCGCCGGCCTGCTCACCGGTGAGGATCCTCCGAGCACGGCGGAACTGCGTGACGAGGTGTATCCGGCGCTCACCCGGCTCGCCCCGCACGTGCGGGACTCGCTGGCCGCGTCGCGGCGGTACGGGGAGCGGGAGAGCATCGAGGCGTTCGCGTCCGGGACCCGGCTGATGCGCAACTGGCCCTACGTCTTCTCGGCGCTCGCGTCGGAGCCGCGGATGCGGGACGGCGACCGGCTGCGGTTCGGGGTGGCGGCGCTGCCCGGCCGCACCGTCCTCGGCGGGCAGAACCTCGCGGTGTCCGCGCACTCCCCCAGTCCCGGGGCGGCCGCCGATCTCGTGGAGTTCCTGAGCGGGACGCGGAGCCAGCGCCTGCTGTTCTCGTGCGGCGGCTTCGCGCCCGGGCGGTACTCGGCGCTCGGGCTGGCGCCGGAGCGCGACTCCCCCGCCGATGTGCGGGTGCGGACGTGCTCGTCCCTCACCGGGGAGACGCCGGGCCCCGGTGAGGCCGAGCTGCCCGGCCGCGAGGAGCTCACCCAGCTGGGACGTGCCGTGGTGACCGCGCTCGGCCGCGCCGAGCCCCGCCCGGTGACGCCGCACTACAGCACGTTCTCCAGCACGTTCCGCGGCTGCGTCCAGAAGATCTTCGACCGGGCCGGGACGGACGCCGAGACGTTCGCCGGGGCCGTCGAGGACTCCCTGGACGGCCGCGCGGCGTCCTGCTAGGCGGCGCCTTCGGGCCGGGCGGCGGCGTCGAGGGCGGCGCGGGCCATGGTGTGCAGGAGGTCGCCCATCGCGTCGCGGCCGAGGCCGGTGGCGCTGTGCGGCGTCGAGTTGAGGAGGCCGAAGCACGCGTGGACGGCCGCGCGGGTCCGGTCGTCCGGCAGGCCGGGGCTCAGGCGGCGCAGGACGGCGACCCATTCCTCCACGTAGGCGCGCTGGAGCCGGCGGATGCGGTGGCGCCCCGGCTCGGGGACGTTGTCGAGTTCCCGTTCGTGGACGGTGATCAGCGCGGGGTTGTCGAGGGCGAACGCGATGTGCCAGCGCAGCAGCGCATCGAGGGCGCGGCCCGGGTCGGGGCCCGCGGCGCGGCGGACGCCTTCGGCGAGCAGGCGTTCGCTGATGTCGAGGAGCATCTCGGCGAGGACGGCCTCTTTGCCGCTGAAGTGCCGGTACAGGGCGGGGCCGGTGAGCCCGACGGCCCGTCCGAGGTCGCCGATGGACGTCCCGTGGTAGCCGCGGCGGGCGAACAGCTCGGCCGCGGCGCCGAGGATCTCGGCCCGGCGCGGGTTGGGCGGGCCTGCCGGGGAATCGGGCCCGGGGGCCGCCTCGGCGGGTTGGGACGTCATGGCGGCCAGTCTAGACTAGAGTTGTTAATGACGATTAACATCGGCATTGTTAACGATCGTTAACCGGGAAGGGGGGTCATGAGCGGACCCGGGATCGGCTCCGGCGCCGACGTGGCGAGCGAGGGGTTCAAGGCGAGCGCCGCGCACAACGAGGCCCTCGTCGCGGAGCTGCGCGACCATGTCGACCGCGCCGGGCGCGGTGGTTCCGAGCGGGCCCGCGAGCGCCATGTCGCGCGCGGCAAGCTGCTCCCCCGCGACCGGGTCGACACGCTCCTCGACCCCGGCTCGCCCTTCCTGGAGCTGTCGCCGCTGGCCGCGACCGGGATGTACGGGGACGAGGCCCCCGGCGCCGGGATCATCACCGGGGTCGGGCGCATCTCCGGCCGCGAGTGCGTCGTCGTCGCCAACGACGCCACCGTCAAGGGCGGCACCTACTACCCCGTCACGGTGAAGAAGCATCTGCGCGCCCAGGAGGTGGCGCTGCACAACCGCCTCCCCTGCGTGTACCTGGTCGACTCCGGCGGCGCGTTCCTGCCCCGGCAGGACGAGGTGTTCCCCGACCGCGAGCACTTCGGCCGCATCTTCTACAACCAGGCGACGATGTCGGGCCTGGGGATCCCGCAGATCGCGGCGGTGATGGGCTCGTGCACGGCGGGCGGCGCGTACGTCCCGGCGATGAGCGACGAGGCCGTCATCGTCCGGAACCAGGGGACGATCTTCCTGGGCGGGCCGCCGCTGGTGAAGGCCGCCACCGGCGAGGTCGTCACGGCCGAGGAACTGGGCGGCGGCGAGCTGCACTCCCGCACGTCCGGCGTCACCGACCATCTCGCCGAGGACGACGCGCACGCGCTGCGGACCGTCCGCGACATCGTCGCGACGCTCGGCCCGCGCGAGCCGCGACCGTGGGACGTCACCGCGCCCGAGGAGCCCGCCGTCGACCCGGCCGAGCTGTACGGGGTCGTCCCGCCCGACCCGCGCACCCCCTACGACGTGCGCGAGGTCATCGCCCGGATCGTGGACGGCAGCCGCTTCCAGGAGTTCAAGAAGGAGTACGGGCCCACGCTCGTCACCGGCTTCGCCCGCGTCCACGGGCATCCGGTCGGGATCGTCGCCAACAACGGCATCCTGTTCGGCGAGTCGGCGCAGAAGGGCGCGCACTTCATCGAGCTGTGCGACCGGCGCAGCGTCCCGCTGGTGTTCCTGCAGAACATCACCGGGTTCATGGTCGGGCGCGAGTACGAGGCGGGCGGCATCGCCAAGCACGGCGCGAAGATGGTCACCGCCGTCGCCTGCGCCCGCGTCCCGAAGTTCACCGTCGTCATCGGCGGCTCGTTCGGCGCCGGGAACTACGCGATGTGCGGCCGGGCGTACTCGCCGCGCTTCCTGTGGATGTGGCCGAACGCCCGGATCTCGGTGATGGGCGGCGAGCAGGCCGCGAGCGTCCTGGCCACCGTCCGCCGCGACCAGATGGAGGCGCGCGGCGAGGAGTGGCCCGCGCGGGACGAGGAGGACTTCAAGTCACCGATCCGCGAGCAGTACGAGGCCCAGGGCAACCCGTACTACTCGACGGCGCGGCTGTGGGACGACGGGGTGATCGACCCGCTCGACACCCGGCGCGTGCTGGGGCTCGGGCTGTCGGTCGCGGCCAACGCACCGCTGGAGCCGGTCGGCTACGGCGTCTTCCGGATGTGAGGGTGTTGATGTTCGACAGCGTCCTGGTCGCCAACCGCGGGGAGATCGCCGTCCGCGTCTTCCGCACGCTGCGGCGGCTCGGCGTCCGCTCGGTGGCCGTCCACACCGGCGCCGACGCCCTGGCGCGCCACGTGCGGGAGGCGGACGAGGCCCTGCTGATCCCGTCGTACCTGGACATCGAGGCCGTCATCACGGCGGCGCGCGACTCCGGAGCGCCGGCCGTCCACCCCGGGTACGGCTTCCTCGCGGAGAACACGGCGTTCGCGCGGGCGTGCGGCGAGGCGGGGCTGGTGTTCATCGGCCCGCCGGCCGAGGCGATCGAGGCGATGGGCGACAAGATCCGCGCGAAGCGGACCGTCGCGGCGGCCGGTGTCCCCGTCGTCCCCGGAAGGGATGAACCGGGCCTCTCGGACGCCGAGCTGAAGGCCGCCGCGCTGGAGGTCGGTCTGCCGGTGCTGCTGAAGCCGTCCGCGGGCGGCGGCGGCAAGGGCATGCGGCTCGTCCGGAACGCCGCGGAACTGCCGGAGGCCATCGCGTCCGCCCGCCGCGAGGCGCGCGGTTCGTTCGGCGACGACACGCTGCTCGCCGAGCGGTTCGTCGACAACCCCCGGCACATCGAGATCCAGGTCTTCGCCGACGGGCACGGCAACGCCGTCCACCTGGGCGAACGCGAGTGCAGCCTGCAACGCCGGCATCAGAAGATCGTCGAGGAGGCGCCGTCCCCGCTGCTGGACGCCGCCGCCCGGGAGCGGATGGGCGCCGCCGCCGTCGCCGCCGCGCAGGCCGTCGGCTACGTGGGCGCAGGGACGGTCGAGTACATCGTCCCGGCGGACCGCCCGGACGAGTTCTTCTTCATGGAGATGAACACCCGCCTCCAGGTGGAGCACCCGGTCACCGAGCTCGTCACCGGCCTCGACCTGGTCGAACTCCAGCTCCGGGTGGCGGCGGGCGAACCGCTGCCGCTCACCCAGGGCGACGTCCGCCTCGACGGGCACTCGATCGAGGCCCGCGTCTACGCCGAGGATCCCGCACGGGGATTCCTGCCCACCGGCGGCCGCGTCCTCGCCCTGACCGAACCCGGCGACGCCCGCGTCGACTCCGGTCTCGACGCCGGCACCGAGGTCGGCGGCGCCTACGACCCCATGCTCGCCAAGGTCGTCGTCCACGGCTCCGGCCGCGCCGAGGCCCTGCGCCGCCTCGACCGCGCGCTCGCCGCGTACACGCTGCTGGGCGTCCCGACGAACGTCGCGTTCCTGCGGTCGCTGCTCCGCCACCCGTCCGTCGTGTCGGGCGACCTCGACACGGGCCTCGTCGAACGCGAACTGGACGGCCTTGTCTCCGGAACCTCCGTCCCGCCCGAGGTGTTCGCCGCCGCCGCGCTCGAACGGATGCGGGCGCTCGAATCCGGCGACGACCCGTGGGACGTCCCCGACGGCTGGCGTCCCGGCGCCCACGCCTGGACGCCGTGGATCATCACCCCGTCCGGCGGCGACCCGGTGGAGGTCCGCGTCCAGGGCCGCGCCGGGTCCGCCCGCGTCGCCATCGGCGATGACCCCCCGGTCACGGCCTCGCTCGGCGAGCCGTTCACGCTGACCTACGCTGGGAGGACGACCTCGTTCGAGGCGGCTCGCGACGGGCACACGCTGTGGCTCGGCCGCGACGGGCACGCGTGGGCGCTGAGCGAGCACGTCCGCGCCGAGGCGGGCGCCGCGTCCGCCGCCGCCGGCGACGGGGTGCTGCGCAGCCCGATGCCGGGTACGGTCCTCGCCGTCAAGGCGGCCGAGGGCGACCGGGTGGCGGAGGGGCAGCCGCTCGTGGTCGTCGAGGCGATGAAGATGGAGCACACCGTCACCGCGCCGCTCACCGGCGTCGTGGCGAAACTGCCGGTCCGCGCGGGCGCGCAGGTCGCGCTGGACGCGGTCCTGGCCGTGATCGAGGAGGCATGACGATGCGGGTACCGCTTTCCGGGCTCCCCGGGCGGGTCACGATCTACGAGGTCGGGCCGCGGGACGGGCTGCAGAACGAGAAGGCCGTCGTCCCCGTGGACGTCAAGGCCGAGTTCGTGACCCGGCTGGCCGGCGCGGGCCTGCGCACGATCGAGACGACCAGCTTCGTCCACCCGAAGTGGGTCCCGCAGCTCGCCGACGCCGAAGACCTCCTCGACGTCCTGCCGCGCTCCCCCGACCTGCGCTACCCCGTCCTCGTCCCGAACGAGCGGGGCCTCGACCGGGCGCTCGCCAACGGCGTCACCGAGATCGCGGTCTTCGGCAGCGCCACCGAGTCGTTCGCCCGCCGCAACCTCAACCGCACCGTGGACGAGTCGCTCGCGATGTTCGCGCCCGTCATCGAACGCGCCCACGCCGAGGGGCTCTGGGTGCGCGCCTACATCTCGATGGTGTGCGGCGACCCGTGGGAGGGCGACGTGCCGATCGAGCAGGTCGTGTCCGTCGCCTCCCGCATGATGGACCTCGGCTGCTCCCAGCTCAGCCTCGGCGACACCATCGGCGTCGGCACGCCCGGCCACGTCACCGCCCTCATCGAGGCGCTCGGCGCCGCGGGCATCGGCACCGAGCGGCTCGCCGTCCACTTCCACGACACCTACGGGCAGGCCCTCGCCAACACCCTCGCCGCCCTCCAGGCCGGCGTCACCGTCGTCGACGCCTCCGCGGGCGGCCTCGGCGGCTGCCCGTACGCCGAGAGCGCCACCGGCAACCTGCCCACCGAGGACCTCGTCTGGATGCTGCACGGCCTCGGCATCGACACCGGCGTCGACCTCGGCGAGCTCGTCGCCACGAGCCTGTGGATGGCCGGTCACCTGGGCCGGCCCAGCCCGTCCCGCGTAGTCCAGGCCCTCGAACCGGAGCGCCGGAGGCGCGACCATAGGCAGGAGTAGCAATGATCGACTTCACGCTCACCGACGAGCAGGAGGAACTGCGGCGCACGGTGGAGCGGTTCGCCCGCGAGACCGTCGCCCCGGTGATCGGGGACCTGTACGAGCGCGGCGAGTTCCCGTACGAGATCGTCGCCGCGATGGGCAGGATGGGCCTGTTCGGGCTGCCGTTCCCCGAGGAGCACGGCGGCATGGGCGGCGACTACTTCGCGCTCTGCCTGGCCCTGGAGGAGCTCGCCCGCGTCGACTCGTCCGTGGCGATCACCCTGGAGGCCGGCGTCTCCCTGGGCGCGATGCCGATCCACCGGTTCGGCTCGCCCGAGCAGAAGAAGCGGTGGCTGCCGCTGCTCACGTCCGGTGAGAAGCTGGCGGGTTTCGGTCTCACCGAGCCGGGCGGCGGCTCCGACGTCCCCGGCGGCATGCGCACCACCGCCCGCCTGGACGGCGACACCTGGGTCATCAACGGGTCCAAGGCGTTCATCACCAACTCCGGCACCGACATCACCGCGTTCGTGACCGTCACCGCCTTCACCGGCGACGGCGAGATCTCCACGATCATCGTCCCGAACGGCACGCCCGGCTTCACGGTCGGCCGCAAGTACTCCAAGGTCGGCTGGTCGGCGTCCGACACCCGCGAGCTGTCCTTCGACGACGTGCGGGTCCCCGCCGAGAACCTCGTCGGGGAGCGCGGCCGCGGCTACGCCCAGTTCCTCCGCATCCTGGACGAGGGCCGCATCGCGATCGCCGCCCTCTCCGTGGGTCTCGCCCAGGGCTGCGTGGACGAGTCCCTCCGCTACGCCCGCGAGCGGGAGGCGTTCGGCAAGGAGATCGGCCGCTACCAGGCGATGCAGTTCAAGATCGCCGACATGGAGATGCGCGCCCACACCGCCCGCCTCGCCTACTACGCGGCGGCCGCGAAACTCCTCGCCGGCGAGGAGTTCAAGAAGGAGGCCGCGATCGCCAAGCTGGTCGCGTCCAACGCCGCGATGGACAACGCCCGCGACGCCACCCAGGTCTTCGGCGGCTACGGCTTCATGAACGAGTACGCCGTCGGCCGCTTCTACCGCGACGCCAAGATCCTCGAAGTGGGCGAGGGCACCTCGGAGGTCCAGCGCATGTTGATCGCCCGCGCCCTCGGCCTGCCCCCGTCCTGATCACGGCCTGTCGCCGGCCGGCCTGCGAACGCGGGCCGGCCGGCGACGGCGGCGCTCACGCGCCGGACCTTCAGCGGATCTTCGAGAGGTCGAGCAGCGTCGTCCCGCCCTTGTTCGTGAAGAAATGCTGCGGGTCGCGGTCATTGCGCGCCTGCCCCATCACCTCGTTGTACCGCCGTATCCCGGTGTCGAGCAGCCTGCCGGTCTTGACGTCGTACAGCACGTGGTTCTTCGTCGTGTGCCCGTCCGGGAAGTAGGGGACGAACCGCCCGTAGACGACGCCCCGTGCCGGCGCCGGGAACTCGTCGAAGGGCAGCGTCCTGCCGGCCTTCCCGTCCCTGCGCTGCACGGCGGTCACCATGTCCCCGCGGTCGGTGACACCGGCCGCCGGGTCGCCGACGCACCACGTCACCCCGCACGACCATGCTCCCTTGAACGGCGTGAGACCGGCCTCGCGGCGCTCCCCCGTCCGGACGTTCCACAGCGACCGGTACCTGATGCCCCCGACCTTGTCCTCGTGGGACGCAAGTGATCCGATCCAGGGCCAGGAGACGATGTCGAAACCGCCGGTGCCGGGGATCTTCTCCGGCGCCCCGCCCGACAGCGGCGCCTCGTATACGCCGTCGCCCATGCCCCAGACGATGGTGCCGCCGTCGATCAGCAGTGTGGACAGCGACGCCCCCGGCATCCCGATGATCTTGTGTGCGGCGCCGCCGGCGACCGGCGCCCCCCAGATCTCCACGGTGTCGCGGCCGTCCACCCGGTACGACAGCCACCAGATGACCTGGCCTTGCCCGACGGTGATATCGGACGCGTAGATCTTCGAGCCTTCCGGGACCACCACGTCGGTGATCACGGTGGCCTTGCGGGTGTCGAGGTCGTAGGACCACAGCCGGTCCGGGAGTTGGAGGGACGACCAGGTCGCCCCCACCAGCGTGCCGCCGTCCAGGAGCGTGGCGGGGTGCAGTGTGCGCCCGTTCGGCAGTTCGCCTGGGACGCTCCGGACGGCGTCGGGCCACCGTTCGCGCACCTTGACGGGCACGCCGAGGTCGGAGCGCGACACCGGTCTCAGGTCGCCGGCCGTGGCGGCGGGGGGCGGTTCCTCACCGGAGCGCGCCGCCACACCGGCCGCGCCCGTCCCGCCGAGGATCACCGCGACGGCCAGCGCGGCGGCCGACGTCCGGCGGCGCCGCCTCCTGCGGTGCCGCCTCTCCACCCGCTCCAGCAGGTCCGGCTCCACCTCCGGCGCCTCCCGCGCCGCGGTCGTGAGCATGCCGCGCAGCGCCAGGTCCAGATCATCGTTCATGGTGCCCTCCCATCGTGGACGCGGCGGCCGGGCGCCAGTCCGCGCGGAGCTTGCCGAGCGCGCGGGCCGCCTGGCTGCGGACCGTGCCGCGCGAGATGCCGAGCATCCCGGCGATCTCCTCGTCCGAAAGGTCCTCGTAGTACCGCAGGACGAGCACCGCCCGCTGCCGCGGCGGCAGCGACGTCAGCGCCTCCCACAGCCGCGGATCGTGCTCGGCCCGCTCGATACCGCGGTCGTCGTACCGGGCTTCCGGCACGCTGCCGACCAGATGCTCCCGTCGTCGCCGCCGCCACAGGCTGATGTGCTGACGCGCCATGATCGTGCGCACGTACCCCTCGGGATCATCTTTGTTGACGACCCGTTCCCAGGTGCCGCGAAGCCTGACCAGCCCGTCCTGCACCAGGTCCGCCGCATCGTCGGCGTTGCCGGTGAGCACATAGCCGTAGCGGAGCAGAGCCTGCGCACGGGTCGTCACGAATTCCTCGTACGTCACGTCATCGGTCAAGAGGCCGTCCTTCCCATCACACCCAGGACGCCCCACCACCCGGATCTGTTGCACGGTCCGCCGGAACGGCGCGCGGTACAGTCGGCGGATGCTGCTGCGCGCATACGGGATCGCCCGATCCCTGTTCATGTACTACGGGGTTCCGGGTAAGCACCGGCGCGCGTCGCGCCTCTACGGCGAGTTCCTCAAGCCCGGCGATCTCGCCTTCGACATCGGCGCGCACGTCGGCGGCCGGGTGCGCGTGTGGCGGCACCTCGGAGCGCGTGTGATCGCGGTCGAGCCGCAGCCCGACTGCCTGCGCGTCCTGCGGCTCCTCTACGGCCGCGCCCATGACGTCACCATCGTCCCCGGGGCCGCCGGAGCCAAGCCGGGGCGGGCGCAACTGGAGGTGTCCACCGCGACGCCCACGGTCTCCTCGATGTCACCCGACTGGATCAAGTCGGTCACGGCGGACAGCAGCTTCGCCAGCGTCCGCTGGGACAGCTCGGTCGAGATCGAGGTGACCACCTTGGACGACCTCATCGCCGCGCACGGCGTACCGGCCTTCTGCAAGATCGACGTCGAGGGCTTCGAGGCCGACGTCCTCGCCGGGCTCACCCGGCCCCTCCCCGCCCTGTCGTTCGAGTACATACCGTCGGCCCACGACGCGACCCTGGAAGCCCTCCGCCACGTCGAGCGACTCGGCAAGGACGCGGGCGGCTACCTCTACAACTACTCCCCCATCGAAACGATGAGGTTCGCCGCCCCCCGCTGGCTCGACGCGGCCACCCTGGAGCGCCGGCTGGACCGCATCCGCCCCCGAGGCCGCTCCGGCGACATCTACGCCCGCCTCCGCACCCCTGACCAAATGCCGGGCGATCACCCGAGCCGATGAGGGGGCCTGATGAACACCTACTGGTTCACCGTCAAGACGAGCGGCTTCCCTGAGCGGGAGCCGGCCGGCATCTCGAACAAGCTGTACGGCATCCTGGAGGGCGGCGGTGGGGTCGACGCGCTGATCGCCGGGGACGAGCGCGGCGGTGAGGTCGAGTTCTCCCGTGAGGCGGAAGACGCCGTCGTCGCGATCATGTCGACGATCGAGCAGGTCGAGGCCGCCGGTCTGGACGTCGTCGGTGTGACCGAAGACCTCGTGGACATCGAGAACATCGCCGACCGGGCCGCGTCAGCTCTGCGGCGGTGTCCCACTGGACGTCCGGCGCACGCGGCGGCGGCGGGTTCCCCGAGCCGGTGATCGAGCGTAGGCGCGGGAGTCTCTGGGCCTGGTCACAGGTGTCGCGGTGGCTTCAAGACAAGAGGCTCGGCAACGTCGACCCCGCTGCCGTCGAGGTCGCGCGTGCGGCTCGCTTCTTCGACGCGGTTCTCATCGCGCGGCGTGAACGGGACCAGGTGATTCCGTCCTACCGGCGAGAGCGCGTGAGGGGCCTCCTCTCCGATCTGGTGGCATGAAGACCGCCCTCCTGCCGACGGCCCCGGCCCGATTCAGGGGCGGCGGGCCGTGAAGACGGTCAGTTCGGAAAGTTCCCGCCGGGTCACGGCCGGGAAGCGGCTGCGCATCTCGTTTTGGATGCGGTCCAGTTGGTCGTCCGGCAAGGTCAGGCGCCGGGTGACCCTGGACGGGCGGCTGCCGCCATGCCAGGCGATCACCACGCGCCCGCCGGGACGTGTGACGCGGTGCAGTTCGTCCAGCCCGGCCTCCAGGCTCGGCCAGACGCCCACGGTGTTGACCGAGACCACACAGTCGAACTCGGCGTCGGCGAAGCCGGTGTTCTCGGCGGTTCCCAGCCGGAGGTCCGCGTCCGTCCCCTGTTCGACGGCCATGTCACGCATGTCCGGCGACGGATCGACGCCGCAGACACGTCCCGCGGGCGTCCGGGTGAGGCGGCGGATCAGGCCGCCCGGACCGTATCCGACCTCCAGCACGTGCTCGCCCGCCCGGATGTCGAGCAGGTCCGCTATCTCGTCCTGCTTGTTCGTGCGCAGCATGAGGAGTCCGGCAAGCCGTCCGCGCAACCCGCCCGGCAGGACGAAGGCCGAGCGGGTGGCTTTGCCCGAGGTCCATGGCGTCGTCTCCACCTGGGAGAACGTTCCCCGGCGTCGCACTTGGAATCCAGCCGGTAACGCGTCGAAGGATACGGAGCCTGGGATGCCGTGGTCGCCCGCTCAGCCGTTCTCTTTCGCGATCGCCTCCCGGACGGCGGGGACGATCTCCCGGGCCCAGCGGCCGAGGGAGACGGCATCGTGCTCACCGCCACCGGCCGGGAAGAGCGTGAAACCCGACGCGCCGTGCTCCAGGACCGCCCCGGTCAGTTCCTCGGTCCACTCGCCGACGGAACCGCCGATCCAGCGGCCGGCGCGGTCCCGCGTCGCGGCCGGCGGGCGGTCGGTGATGCGTCCGGGAAAGTTGAACACCGTGCGGATCTCACGCGGATCGCGTCCGGCGGCGGCCGCCGCTTCGTCGATGACCTGCCGTGACGTCCGGTATCGCTCACTGAGCCAGTCCGCCGCATGGCCGGGAATCCAGCCATCCGCCACCCGGCCCGTCACGGCCAGGGACTTGGGGCCGACCGACCCGGTCCACACCGGCGGCGCGGGCACGGGCGCGGGTTCGATGTCGTCCACCCTGTAGTGGCGGCCTCGGCGGGTGACCGGCGGGCCGCCACCCGACAGCGACTTGACCAGCACGATCGCCTCCTCGAACGCGTCCACGGCGTCACCCCGGGAGAGCCGCGGCACCCCCATGTCGGCGATCCGATCCCAGAGCCCGCCCGCACCCATGCCGAGCACGATGCGGCCGCCGGACAGCGCCGACAGCGACGTCACCGTCCGCGCCAGCATGGGGGCGGGCCGGGTCGGCAGATTGGTGACGTTGGCGAATCCGGTGATGTGCCGCGTACGTCCGAGGATGAAGCCGATGGCGGCGTAGGCGTCCAGACGCGCGCCTATGTACGGATGGTCCGACAGGGAAAAGATGTCAAGGCCGTCATCGTCGGCCTGCTGAGCCATGCGCAGCAGCTCGGGGGCGTCGCCGACGCCCGTATGCGCGCCGAAGCCGAAGACGACATCTTGTACCGGCATCGTTCTGCCCTTCATTGGAGGACACCCGGGCGGTCAGCGCCATGACGACCGCCCGCCAGAGAGTTCGTAGTACGAACCATATTAGTTCGTACTACGAACTTCAATCCCTCCGCGAGATGCGATGCCTCAGTGCTTGCCGGCAGCGGTCCCTTCGTCCGGCTCCATGAAGACCACCGGAACCTTGTTGTCCAGCACGACGCGGCCGAGGAGACCCGCGAGCACATCGCGTTCGGCAGCGCCAAGCCCCTCCGGCAACTTCTCGACCCGCCGGCAGGTCTCGGTATAGAACTCCTCCGCAAGCCCACTGCCCTGCGATGTCAGCACGACCCGCACCGCACGCATGTCCCTCGGATCTGGTTCGCGCCGGACGAGGCCGTTGCGCTCGCTGCGGTCCACCAGGCCGGTGAGGCTCGACTTGGCGAGCCCCAGCACCGCCCCCAACTCGCCCATGCCGTAAGGCTGCGCCATCAGAACGCACAGCAACTGCCCCTGCTGCGAGGTGATGCCATGCTCCCGAGCCGACTCGGTGTACACGGCATTCACCAAGAACGAGGCCCGCACCAACGCGGCCACAACACCGATCTGTCCCTCATCCCGCTGCTCACCCACGCGACCAGGCTACATCCGAGCAGCCAATAAATTCGCAACCCGAACTATACGCCGCCATCCGGACTGGGGCGCGATACGGAACGGCGGGTGCGTGTCGTCAGCGGGGGAGGTCGAACGACCCCGTCCTGATTCCCCTGAGCAGGGAGACCCACGCGGATGGAGCGATGGAGAGCATCGGCCCATCCGGATCCTTGGAGTCCCGCATCGCCACCATTTGGCTGGCCAGAGCGGCTACTTCTACGCACTGGCCTTCACTACCGCTGCTGTGGCTGCTCTTGCGCCACGGGGAGAAGACGAACTGCCGACTGGTCATGACTCTGACACTAGACGTTCGATCAGCGATCGGGAATCGGCTGGGGGCAGCGCGACAGCCCTGAGATGGTCGAAGACCACGTTGTGACGGCGGATGTCGTCCACGTGCTCCAAGTACCAGCCACTGGTCAGATTCTCGACCACGACCACGGAGAGTTCGTTCGTCGTCAGCGTCATGAACGAACCGTTGAGTCCTGGATGCGCTCCGGCAGAGAACGGAAGGACTTGCAGAGTCACATTCGGTTGCTCCGAGAGTTCGACCAATCGGCTGAGCTGCACCTTCATCACCTCCGGGCCGCCGAACTGCTGGCGAAGGGCGGCCTCGCTGACGATTGCCCACAGGTGGGGCGGGTTCTCGCCTATGAGGACCCGCTGGCGGCGCATGCGGATCTCCGCCAGCCCGTCGATGTCCGGCGCCTTGCCCTGGGAGACGCCAGACGCGATGACTGCCCGGGCGTACTCATCGCTCTGCAAAAGCCCGGGGATGAGATGAAGTTGGAAGTCACGGATGGACGTGGCTTCCGCCTCCAGGGAGATGTAGTCGAGCATCGAGGGGGAGAGTCTCCCTTCGTACCGGTGCCACCAGCCCTTCTCGGTGGCGTGACGAGCCAAGTCGTAGAGGGCCCTGCGCTGGTCGGGGTCGGTGAGTTCGTAGCGGTCGAGCATGTGCTCCAGGGCGGGACGGCGGATGCCGCGCTTGCCGGTCTCCAGCTTGCTCAGGGAGGACGGCGTGCGGTTCAGCAGGCGTGCGGCCTTCTGCAGGGTGAGGTCGCGACTCTCCCGCAACTCGCGCAGCATTGCGCCGAGCTTGCGGCTTCGCATGGTCGGGCGCTGCGGGTCGTCCATGACGTAATCATTACCTGACAGCGTGTGACCGTGCGGGATGTCTCCCAGGTTGGCCAAAGTGACTCAGTCAAAAGTGACTGGGGACATCCTGACCGGGGACCTCGGGACGAGGCCGGCGAACGTATCGCTCGGGGTGACACGTCCAGCCCATTCTTTTCGGACACGGTGATCCGGAAGGAGTGGAGTAGTGACGGTGCCGACCTTGAGGTTCGACGCGCTTCTGTTGCCGGGGATGGACCGGGCGGCCGGGCACGCGCGGCGATGGCTGCGTGACGTGCTCGGCGAACACCCTGCGCTGGACGACGCCGCGCTCTGCCTGAGCGAACTCGTGACCAACGCGCTGCGGTACACCGAGTCCGGGCGGGACGGGCAGGTCCGCGTGGAGGTGAGCCACTCGGAAGACGCGGTCCGCGTCGAGGTCATCGATGACGGCGGCGCGACGTCCGTCCCGCACCTGGCCGCGGTGGACGAGACGGACGTCTGCGGCCGAGGCCTGCGGATCGTGGCCTTCCTGACCACCTCGTGGGGCGTCGCCCATCGGGACAAAGGCCACGCGGTGTGGTTCGAGATCAACCACGGTTAGGCGGCGTCAACCGGTCTGGTGGGCGATCTGGATCAGCTTGCCGCAGGTGTCGTCGAGCACGGCCGTGGTGACCGGCCCCATGTCCGCGGGCTCCTGGGTGAAGCGCACCCCGAGGCCTCGCCCCCTACCGGGACATTGGTCTTCTCCTTGAAGCCGAGGACCTCGGTGTAGAACCGCAGCGCCTTGTGCTGGTCGTCAACGAGGACGCTGGCCAGGTTGATTCTCACGGTGATCCTCTCCCGCCCTTGAGCCACCGCTCGACTATGGGTTCGAGCGGCGCGGTGTTGATGTAGTGGAACGGGAATCCCGTACCGATTGAGTGCCTCGTCCGGGTGATCAGCCCGGCACGTCCGCAGGCCGCGGAGGCCGAGCACGTGGACATCCGGGGGCGGTGCAGCACGGCTCACGCCGCGAGTGCCCGCAGGTCCACGGCAGAGCCGGCGGCCGGTCCGTTCAGGCGCGCGTCGGCTCCATCTCGTGGAGCATCCTCTCGAACGCTGCTTGGCCGGGGCCGGCGTACGACGGCGCATCCTGCGCGTTCGCAAGGGTGTCGAGCAGGGTTTCGGTCTTGTGGTGCGCCGACGGCAGATGCGAGGCGAGAACCACGGGCGGGTCGAGATCACTCAGCAGTGCCAGCCGGGACAGGAACGCGTCCCGGTCCACGTTGACGAGCTCCGGGCAGTCCACCGCCGCCCAGAGCCGCTGGCCCGCGACCAGATCGGAGGACGGAACCGCCCCGATGTCGTCGCTCTGGACGAGATCGCCCGTGGTCATCGGCGCCCCGAAGCAGTCGGAGCTGAAGTACGTGCCGGTGAGCTCATCGAAGAGGCCCGTCGTCGCCGGACTGTCGTAGACGGGCAGCCGGAACGATTTCAGCCGCCGGTCCCCCACGTCCAGCCATTCGCCGGGGTTGAGCAGGAACACCCGATCGGGCGGGATCCGACGCTCAAGCGACAGCAGCCTCTCGCCGAGGAACGTCGTCACCAGCAGCGCGTCCGGCGCGGCCTCAAGGATCTCCAGGACGCTCTCGGCGTGGCCGGGATGCGTCAGGCAGACCCACCGCAGGTCCGCCGGCTCGACCAGGGACCAGACCTCTTCCAGGAACTCCGGGGTCGACGCCCGCAGCCCCGTATCGATGAGAACCGGTTCCTTGGCGTACAGGACGTAGGCGTTGACGGGCAGGAACCCGATCCCGGGAACCGGAACGGCGTCCGTCAGCGCGACGACGTCCGGCGCCGGACGAGAGATGTACATGATCCCCCCAATGGTCGATTCGGGGTGATATGCCCAACTCGCCGCCCCTCACCGTCACAACCGGACCAACCCCCGGCAAAACCCTCTTCCTGAGAGCGGACATGGGATCAGCCTTGCCCGATGATCCGCGAGCTTTCCAGCCCGGTCGTGCCCGTCCATCGCGGCGGCCCGCCCAAGACCTGGCACCGGTTCCGGGCCGGTCGGTCCCGTGAGGGCGACGACGCCGACGCGGACACAGGCCCGCGCACCGAATAGCCCACCTTCGAACAGGTCGCCTGACCGACGTGAGCCGGGCCGCGAATCCTCTGGACGTGGATCCGAGATTCTCGCCATATGCGACATCACCGCATAGAATTTCCTTCTTCCCCGTGCGGCTCGCTCAGGAGGCCCGGCAAGCGGGACGTTCCGAAAGCCCAGGGCATTGACATCCAGTGACCTCGCGTACACCAAAACGGACATTAGGCAACAATCTTCCCGACACTTGCTTTCTTGGACAGTCAGTAACTTGCCAGAAATGCTGGACATCCACCTGACTACGGCTCCAACATGGTCGGGCAGGATGAGTTCATCCGGCAGACCCCCATCGCCTCGAAGGACATCCGGCATGCCCGCATCAACAGGTGAAGAGGCGCTCATATGGCGTCGGAGCTCACCGTGCATGAACGAGTCGAACTGCGTGGAAGTGGCTCGCACCCCCGGAGGCGAGCTCGTGGTGCGGGATTCCGCGAATCCCGCCGACGTCATTCTGATTTCCCGTCGGAACTTCATGGCACTGACCGGGAGGCGGCCCGTCGGCCATCCTTGACCGCCAGGTCAGCGCAACCGGGAGCGGCTAGCGGCGCGCCCATTCATCGGCCATACGGGATACCCGGCGCATCGACTCGTCCGTCGGCAGCGAGATCGACTTCAGCGCGTCCCAGCACATGCGGTACATATGGGTGATGCCGTCGTCCTGCAATTCTGCCATGGTCGACAGATTGTCCACATAGACCACGTCCGGGAAGTTCACATCATAGGCCGAAGCGAATTCAAGGAGGGTGAAGGACTCCGAGAATATTGGTTCCCTTGGCACGTCTAATGGAAGTACATGGATCTGCACATGTGGGAGTGCGGCCAGTTCTAACAGGCTGAGCATCTGCCGCCGCATGACACCGGAATCGCCCACCACCCTCAGTAGCACTGATTCGTCCATCACGGCGGAGAGGGAGAGGGGGGCGTCCCGGAGCAGCAGTTCCTGACGGCGCAACCGCAATTCCAGCCGACGCGCGACCTGGCGTGGGCTGGAGACGGCGATCGCCCGGCCGCTTTCCAGCACACGTTGCGCGTACTCCCCGTTTTGGAGAAGCCCCGGGATGGAATAGGTCGCGAAGGTCAGCGCGGCACTGGCCTCGTCCTCCAACGCGACGAAGGTGCCGAACTTCCCGGGCAGAACGTCCCGGAAGCCTCCCCACCACCCCTGCTGCGTCGCCGCTTGGGCGAGAGCCAGGATCTCGCCCATGTGAGCCTCGTCCACCCCGTACAGCTCGAGAAGCAGGCGTACGTCGGAGACGCGGACGCCGATGCGGGCGTTCTCGATCCGGCTCAGTTTGGAGGCCGACCAGTCGAGCCGCGCCGCGATCTCGTCGACCGTCGAACCGAGTCGCTCCCTCAGACGCCGCAGCTCGACCCCGAGCCGGCGCCGGCGGACGGTCGGCGCTATCGCCACCTTGCCTCCCAGCGGATTCGCTGTCGGCTCCCCAGAGCCCGGACGTTCACTGATGATGCAAGTTGCAGGGCAAGCGTATATCCATGAAACGGGAGCCACCAGCCCTCGCACAGGACGAATTTGTCCCACTGAAATCGTCCTGTTCCGCAAGGGAGCCGACACACTTCCCTCACGGATACACCGCCGTGATGCACGTAGCCGTGCATCTTGCAGACCGTCCCTGTGGAATGCAGACTGGGACCGGTCGGCCTCTTAGGAGATCGACCGTTCGTGGACCACCGTCCGGGTTCCCCGCACTCGAATGGTCTGCGCGTTCAGGTCCGCTGAGGCGGTCGCGTCTCGGTACGGACGTATTCCAGCTGTTATTCGCGCGGCCGAACATCCCCGAGTCATCCGGGATGCGGGCGTACCGGCGGACGGGCCGTGCGGGATTGGGGTCGCACCGGTGAGTTGTCAGCCAGTGCACAGGAGCATCCTTGTCATCGACATCGAGGGATCGACGGCGGCCGCGCGGACGAACCCGATCAGGCAGGAGCTGCGGTCGCAGGTCTACCGCATGCTCGGTGTGGCGATGGGCCACGCGGGGATAGACGCGCGCTGGTGTGATCCGTTCGAGGACCGGGGCGACGGGGTGCTCGTGCTGTTGCATCCGGTGGACGAGCTGCCCAAGACGCTGTTGCTGTCGAGGCTGGTGCCGAAGCTCGCGCATCAGCTCGTCGAATA
Organism: Spirillospora sp. NPDC048823; assembly: GCF_043198445.1. Classification (NCBI taxonomy): domain Bacteria; kingdom Bacillati; phylum Actinomycetota; class Actinomycetes; order Streptosporangiales; family Thermomonosporaceae; genus Spirillospora; species Spirillospora sp. NPDC048823. The sequence goes on from NZ_JBICUT010000026.1 coordinate 39,533, forward strand.
CAACGCGGGGCTGGCGTCCGCCGAACGTCCCCGGCTCGGGCTGCGGGTGCGGGTCGTCGTGCATGCGGGGGAGGTCCACCGTGACGAGAACGGGTGCTTCGGGGAGGCCGTCGATCTGGCGTGCCGGCTTCTGGACTCGCCGAAGCTGAAGCAGGGGCTGCGGGAGAGCCCGGCCCCGCTGGTTCTCGTGGTGTCGGAGGACATCTACTGGGGGATCGTGAGGCACGGATACGACGGGATCTGTCCCAGCGCGTACCGGCCGGATCTGAGGATCTCCGTCGGCGGGCGCCGTCGTCAGGGATACGTGCATGTGCCTTCCGTGCTGCAGCTCAGGACGGCGGACGCGGCTGCGTTGCAGGAACACGTCGCCTAGCCGGGACGGGCTTCCAGGACGCTGAAGGTGGGGCCTTGGGCGGGGATGCCGGTGGGGCGCAGGCCCGCGCGCTGGAAGAGGCCCTCGTACTGGGACTGGGTGCGTTGCAGGCCGCCGCAGGTCATCACGAGCATTTCGAGGTCGAGCCACTTCATACGAGACGGGCTCGGGCCTTCGTGGAGGAGGCCTTCGCCGAGGAGGAGGCGGCTGTCGGGCCTCATGGCCTTGCGGCAGTTGGTGAGGATCCGGACGGCGCGGTCGTCGTCCCAGTCGTGGACGATGTGGCAGAGGACGTAGGTGTCGCAACCGGACGGGACGGACTCGAAGAAGGATCCGGCGATCACCCGGCAGCGGCCGTCGTCGAGGGCCGGGCGGAGCGGGCCGTCTTCGGCGTCGTCGACGACGCCCGGCAGGTCGTACAGGACGCCCTTCGTGCCGGCGTTGGCGGTGAGGATTTCGGCGAGGACGGCGCCGTGGCCGCCGCCGACGTCCACGATCGTGTGGCCGCGCTCGAAGTCGCATGCGGCGACGACGGGGGCGATGAACTCGCCGGAGAGGGCGATCATGGCCTCGTTCATGACGGCGCCGTCGGCGGGGTTGTCGCGGAGATGGTCGAAGAGTTCCTGGCCGTGGACGTGCGCGAAGGTCGGTTCGCCGGTACGGACGCTGTACTCCAGGGCGCTCCAGGCCTCCCGGTGGAAGGAGGACCCGGTCAGCAGGGCGTAGCCGCGCAGGGACGGCACGTCGCTGCGGAGGAGTTCGCCGAGCGGCGTCCCGCTGAAGAGGCCGTCCTCGCGTTCCTGGACGACGCCGACGTCGGACAGGGCGCGGAGCAGGCGGTGCAAAGTGGGCGGGTGCGCGTCCACGGCGCGGGCGATGTCGTCGGCGGAGCGGGGACCGGACACCAGCTGGTCGGCGATCTTCAGGCGGGCGGCCACGCCGACGGCCTGGGCGACCCAGCCGCCGGTGAGCAGGCCCATCATCGACACGGCGAGCGGGTTCTCGGTTACCTCGGTTGACATCACGCCTCCAAATGACTCGACCACTCTAAGTATTCATATACGTACGAAGAGTGGCTATAGCGCGGCGGAATTTTTCCCTGCGCGCACCGATGAGTTCACGTGGTGCAGGTGGTCTGCCTGTCGTGTGGAGGCGAAGGGGTTCCGATGTCGCGTCGGTCACACCGGGTTGACCTCGAGCGCGGTCGAGGTCGGAGGCTGGACGTCGTGGAGCAGCGCGAATTCGTCGTACTCCGCTGGAATACTCCCGGAGCCCGCGAAGGTTAACCGTTCGCGGAAGTGTCAGTCGCTGCAGTATTTTGCTGCGACATCCCGAAGAACGTGCCCGACGGTCCCTGCGTGCCCGCATGCGGCCCTGACGATTGGACAAGAGTTGACCGCTCCCGCATCCCCCAAGATGGCGGACGGCCCACGGGAGGAATCGGGCGCCGGCGACGGGCTCGACCGCGGCGTGCTCGCCGTGGCCGGGGTCGTCGTCCTCGGCGCGATCATGTCGATTCTCGACGTGACCGTCGTCAACGTCGCCATCAACGACCTCGCCAAGGAGTTCAACACCTCGCTGGCGACGATCCAGTGGGTGGCGACGGGTTACACCCTGGCGCTGGCCACGGTGATCCCGATCACCGGATGGGCCTCCGCGAGGTTCGGCACCAAGCGGCTGTACATGATCTCGCTGGTGCTGTTCGTGCTCGGTTCGACGCTCGCCGGGCTGGCGTGGTCGGCCGAATCCCTGATCTTCTTCCGGGTCCTGCAGGGCCTGGGCGGCGGCATGATCATGCCGGCCGGCATGACGATCATGACTCAGGCGGCGGGCCCGCAGCGGGTCGGCCAGGTGATGAGCATCATCGGCGTCCCGATGCTGCTCGGCCCCATCATGGGCCCGATCCTCGGCGGCTGGCTCGTCGACGACGTCTCGTGGCGGTGGATCTTCTTCATCAACCTGCCGATCGGCATCGTCGCGCTGGTGCTGGCCGGCCGGATCCTCAAGCCGGACGAGCCGAAGCCGGCCGAACGGCTCGACCTCATCGGGCTTCTCCTGCTGTCCCCCGGCCTGGCCTCGCTGATCTACGGTGTGGCCAAGGGCGCCGAGGGCCGGGACTTCCTGGAGACCGAGCCGCTCGCCTTCACGGTCGCCGGCGCGGTGCTGGTGGTCGGGTTCGTGTTCCGGGCCCTGTCCGCCGAGAGCCCGCTGATCGACCTGCGGCTGCTGAAGCGCCGGTCCGTGGCGGCGGCGTCCGGCACGATGGTGCTGTTCGTGACCGCGTTCATGGGCGCGATGCTGCTGCTGCCGCTGTACTACCAGACGGTGCGCGGCGAGGGCGCGATGGCCTCCGGCCTGCTGCTGGCGCCGCAGGGCCTCGGCGCGATGATCACCATGCCGATCGGCGGGAAGCTCGTCGACCGGATCGGGCCCGGGCGGGTCGTGCTGAGCGGCCTGGTCGTCGTCGTGCTGTCGGTGGTGGGCTTCGCCGCGATCCTGGAGGCCGACACGTCCTACTGGGCGCTCGGCGCGGTGCTGTTCACGATGGGCCTCGGCATGGGCATGACGATGATGCCGGTCATGGCCGCCGCCATCCAGACCCTCGCGCACGACGAGGTGCCGCGCGCCAGCACGATGCTGAACATCATCCAGCAGGTGTCGGCGTCCATCGGCACCGCGATGATGGCGGTCCTGCTGGCCCGCCAGCTGACGGCCGAGCTCGGCGGCGGGGCCGGCGGCGAGATCGGCGGCACCGAGGAGGTGCCGCCCGCGGTGATGGAGAAGATCGCCGGTCCGATGGCGGACGCGTTCCAGCACACCTACTGGTACGGCGCCGCGCTGATCGCCCTGGCGTTCATCCCGGCGCTGCTGCTGCCGCGCAAGAAGCCGGAGACCGCCGCCGTCGACGCGCCGATGCCGATGCACTGAGGCACGCCGGTGCCGGTGCACTGAGCGCGCCGCTGGCGCACGTCCGATCCCGGCCGGGATCCCGAGGACCCGGCCGGGGTTTCGGCCGTTCAGGGCCGTCTCAGGCCGTCGCGGAACGCTCGTCCGCCCAGTACTCGTCCTTCAGCAGCCGCTTGTAGAGCTTGCCGGTGGGGTGCCGGGGAAGCTCGGGCCGGAAGTCGATCGAGCGCGGGCATTTGTAGTGGGCGAGCTGGTCGCGGCAGTACGCGACGAGCTCGGCCTCCAGCTCGGGCCCGGCCTCGTCCATGGACAGGGGCTGGACGACGGCCTTCACCGCCTCGCCCATCTCCGCGTCCGGGACGCCGAAGACGGCGACGTCGGCGACCCTGGGGTGCACGGCGAGGACGTTCTCGGCCTCCTGCGGGTAGATGTTCACCCCGCCGCTGATGATCATGTAGGCGCGGCGGTCGGTGAGGTAGAGGAAGCCGTCCCCGTCCACGTAGCCGACGTCGCCGAGAGTGCTCCAGCCGCGGCCCTTCGGGTCCCGGGACGCGGCGGTCTTCGCCTCGTCGTCGTGGTATTCGAACTGGGGGCCGTTGCCGAAGTAGAGCGTTCCGGGCTCACCGGGCGGCAGTTCGTTGCCCTCTTCGTCGCAGACGTGGACCTCGCCCAGGACGCAGCGTCCGACGGTGCCCTTGTGGGCGAGCCAGTCCTCCGAGTTGGTGTAGACGAAGCAGTTGCCCTCGGTGCCGGCGTAGTACTCGTGCAGGATCGGGCCCCACCACTCGATCATCCGCTCCTTGATCGGGATGGGACAGGGCGCGGCGGCGTGCACGGCGGCGCGCAGGCTGGACACGTCGTAGCGGGCGCGTGTCTCGTCCGGGAGCTTGAGCATCCGGATGAACATGGTCGGCACCCACTGGCTGTGCGTGACGCCGTACTTCTCGATCGCGGCGAGGGCCTGCTCCGGGTCGAACCTGTCCATCACCACGACGGTCGCGCCGAAGCGGTGCATGGTGATGCAGTAGCGCAGCGGCGCGGCGTGGTAGAGCGGCGCCGGGGACAGGTAGACCGAGCCGGCGTCGGGCTGGAAGAGCAGCGACAGCAGCTGGTAAAGCGGCCCGGGCTCACCCATCGCCGCCTTGGACAGGGCCGGTTTCACCCCCTTGGGGCGGCCCGTCGTACCGGACGAGTAGAGCATGTCCACGCCCTCGCACTCGTCCTCGATCGGCGTGGGCGGGTGCTGGGCGACGCGCTCCTCGTACGAGTCGTAGCCCGGTGCCGTGCCGCCGAGCATGAGGCGCAGCGGCACGTCCGGCGGGTTCTGCGTGGCGGTCTCCATCGACTCGCTGGTGATGAAGGCCTTGGCCTCGCAGTTCTCCACGATGTAGGCGAGCTCCTCATGCTGGAGCCGCGTGCTGATGGCGGTGTAGTAGAGCCCCGAACGCTGGGCCGCCCAGGCGATGGCCAGGTACAGCGGATGGTTCTCCAGCATGAAGGCGATGTGGTCCCCCGGACGCAGCCCCTCCGCGTGGAGCAGCTGCGCGAGCCGGTTGGACTCCTCGTTCAGTTCCCGATAAGTGACGACACGCCCGGAGCCCGCCATGACGACGGCGGGCTTGTCGGGCGTCTGTGCGGCGATCTGCCCCAGGTGCATGGCCGCACGCTACCGGGCCGGACGACGGAATGGAATCCCGTTCGGTTTCATCCGCCATGGTCATCAGCCGTGGTCAGACGAGCATGTGGTCGAAGTCGCCGTCCTTGGCTCCTCCCACGAAGGCCTCCACCTCCTCGCGCGTGTAGACGAGCACCGCCCCCTCGGGGTCCCGGGAGTTGCGCACGGCGATCTCCCCGCTGGGGAGTTCCGCCATCTCGACGCAGTTCCCGGACGGATTGCTGCGCCGGCTCTTCTGCCAGACGAGCCCGTTGCGCCAGACGTCCGACATCGGTTGGCCGTCCATCGTTGCCCCCTCTAGGCGTCTCAGCCTCCCCGAAGGAAGGCCGCGATCTCGCCCCACCCCACACAATGGTACGAGATGCACGTGCATTCGTTCTTGCATTCGTTCATGCAGACGGTCTTGCATCTGCACGACTTGGGGAGCAAGATAGCGAACGCTCGCCGGTGACCGACCCCGCACGCCTCTGAGGTTTGACCATGACCGTTGACCAGGCAGACGAAGTCGCAGCTCCCGCCGCCATGGGAGGCGGCAGGCCGCGGCACGCCGCGGCCCTTCATCCCTGGCCGGACGCGCCTCCGGCGCCTGACGGCCCCGACGTCCCGCACGGCCCCGCGAACGGGCCCGCGACCGTCCCGGTGGTCGCACCGGGCCTGGCCGGGCTCTGGCCCGCGCCGCACGCCGGCACCCCGCGCATGGCGCGGCGCGTGTTCCCGGCGGAGATCACCACGCCCCGGTCGGCGCGTGAGTTCACCGAGGCCACGCTCGGCGGCTGGGGTCTGACCGGGGGCGTCGAGGACGTCGTGATCACGGTGTCGGAACTGGCCACGAACGCGCTCCGGCACGGCATGGAGGGACTCCCCCAGCCGCTGCCCCTGTGCCCGATCCAGCTCGTCCTCATCGGGCACCCCAGGCGCCTGGTCGTCTCGGTGACCGACCCGGGCGGACGGCCTCCCGAGGCCCTCCCGAGCGACCCGGACCGCTTCATCGAGGGCGGCCGCGGCCTCCTCGTCGTCGGCGCGGTCAGCGACGCGTGGGGCTGGGCGCGGCTCGCCACCGGCGGCAAGGCCGTCTGGGCGGCCTTCGACCGGCGGGTCAGCCCTCCGTCGCCGCGGGAACCGGCCGAACCTGGACCTGGCGCTCCGGACGCTCCAGCTCGCTGAGGAACGCGTGGGCCCAGCGGTCCACGTCGTTCTCGATCACGCGGCGGCGCATCGAGCGCATCCGCCGCGCCTGCTCGGCGGGCTCGGCGGCCAGCGCGGACAGCAGCGTGCCCTTCAGGCCGTCGATGTCGTAGGGGTTGACCTGGAACGCGCCCCGCTTGAGCTCTGCCGCGGCACCGGTGAACTCGCTGAGCACGAGCGCCCCGCGCAGGTCCTTGCGGCACGCCACGTACTCCTTGGCGACCAGGTTCATGCCGTCCCGCAGGGGGGTCACCACCATCACGTCCGCCGCCAGGTACAGCGCGGTCAGCTCGGGGCGGTCGTACGAACTGTGCAAATAGTGGACGACCGGAAATCCGATCTCGCCGTATTCCCCGTTGATCCGCCCGACCTGCTGCTCGATCTCCTCCCGGAGCAGCTGGTACTGCTCGACCCGCTCGCGGCTCGGCGTGGCGATCTGCACGAACACGGCCTGCCCCGGCTTGAGGTGCCCGTCCTCGAACAGCTCCCCGAACGCCTGCAGCCGCTGCGTGATGCCCTTGGTGTAGTCGAGCCGGTCCACGCCCAGCAGGACGGTCGCGTCCCCGAGGTCGGTCCGGATCTCCTGTGCCCGCTCCTGGACCTCCGGACGCCCGACCAGATCGTTCAGCTCGCCCACGTCCACCGAGATCGGGAACGCGCGGGCCCGCACGGTCCGGTCGTCCCAGAAGACGTCCTGCTTGACGTACCGGGCGTCCAGGAGCCGCCGGCAGAGCCGCACGAAGTTGGCCGCCGCGCCGGGGAGCTGGAAGCCGACCAGGTCGGCGCCGAGCAGCCCCTCCAGGATCTGCCGCCGCCACGGCAGCTGCCAGAACAGCTCCAGCGGCGGGAACGGGATGTGCAGGAAGAAGCCGATGCGCAGGTCGGGGCGCAGCTCGCGCAGCATCCGCGGAACGAGCTGGAGCTGGTAGTCCTGCACCCAGACGATCGCGCCCTCGGCCGCGACCTTCGCCGCGGCCTGCGCGAACCGCCTGTTCACGCGGACGTAGGCGTCCCACATCGCGCGGTCGTAGACGGGCGGGGCGATGACGTCGTGGTAGAGGGGCCAGAGCGTGGCGTTCGAGAAGCCCTCGTAGTAGAGCTCCACCTCCTGCGCGGACTGCGCGATGGGGTGGAGCGACATGCCGTCCTCCTCGAACGGCTCCAGTTCCTCGTCGGGCGCGCCGGTCCAGCCGATCCAGGTGCCCTTCCTGCGCCGCATCACCGGGGCGATGGCGCTGACCAGGCCGCCCGGACTGCGTCGCCAGCGCGGAACCCCGTCCGCTCCGACGGTCCGGTCGACCGGAAGCCGATTGGCCACCACAACGAACTCACTACCGCGCGACACCTGCGACCCGCCTCTCCAGGAACCCTCAGCGATCACTCATGCCCAGAAACGGTCATCGGGAACATCTTGTCACTTCGACGTTAAGGCGGGTGACCCGCAAAGGGCGATGTCAGGGGTGCGGGGCGGCATCTCACGGGGATTGGAGCGGGCCATATTCCTTTCCGGGCAGGTAACCGATGTTTACCCGGCGGTCACGAGGGGCGGGGCCGGGCCGGGAAATGTTGCCCAGATCACATCTCGCCGTCCGCGTGGCGGGGTCAGGCGGGTGCGGAGCCCCGCTCGGGGGCCTCCTCGCGGCGGCTCCGGAGGACGGCGTCCAGCGAGAAGCGACCGGCGCCCACGAGGGCGAAGAGCAGGGTGGTGGCGCCGAGGACGAGCACGTACTCGTAGCCGCCGTCGCGGGAGAACAGGCCGTTGTCCATATGGACGTACCAGAACGCGCCCGCCATGTTCAGCGCGATCAGCACACCCGCGATCGGGACGAGGACGCCGGCGATGAGCGCGGCGCCCCCGAGCAGTTCGACCCAGGTGGTGAAGTGGGCGGCCAGGCCCGGCAGCGGAATGCCCAGTTCCCCGAAGGACCTGGCGACCCCGGCGTGCCCGGTGCCGGTGAGCTTCTGCCAGCCGTGCGCGATGAAGATCACGCCCACGGCGAGCCGGCCGATCAGCAGCCCGGCGTCGGGCAGGGCGGGGTGGCGGCGGGGTGGGAGCATTGCCTCGACTCCTCCGGTTGAGCGTTCGATTTCGAACCGGCGGAACGCGGACGCCGGCAGAAATGATTCAAATTCAGACCATCTAGAAAATTCAAGCCATCTTTCACGCCAACTAGAATCACCGCCATGAGCGACGTGGGCGACGCCCTGGAACCACGGGAACTGCGCGCCTGGATGGCCTTCCTGGCCGCCGGCCACCTGATCGACCACGAGATCGAACAGCAGCTCAAACGGGACGGCGGGCTCTCCCACCCCGAGTTCGAGGTGCTGGTCAAGCTGCGCGGCGCGGAGGGCAACCGGCTGCGCATGTCGGACCTGGCGCGCGAGGTGATGGTGTCCAAGAGCCGGCTCACCTACCAGGTCACCCAGCTCGAACGGGCCGGCTTCGTCAAGCGGACCGCCTGCGAGTCGGACCGCCGGTCGGTGTGGGCGGAACTGACCGACGAGGGCGCCGCCGCGCTCGCCAGGGTCCGGCCGGGGCACCGCCGCGTCGTCCGGCGGGCACTGATCGAGGTGCTGACCCCGGAGGAGATCGACCTGCTCGGCGACGCGCTCAGCCGCGTGGCCGGCCGGCTGCGCGGGCGGTAGCCGGCGGGCATGCGGGAAGCTGGTGGCATGCGCGACTTCGGCGGGATCGTGGAACGCTCGCCCGTCCGCGTGGTCCGCCCAGGGTCGGCGGGCGCGGTCGCGGACGCCGTCCGCGAGGCCGCCGCGCAGGGCTTGGACGCGGTGCCGCGCGGCCTCGGGCATTCGACGTACGGCCAGTCGCTGACCGCCGGTGTGTCCCTCGATCTGCGCGGGCTCACCGGCGTCGAGGTGGGGGCGCGGCAGGCGTCCGCCGCCGCGGGGACGAGCTGGCGGGACGTCCTCGCCGCGACGCTGCCGCACGGCCTGACCCCGCCCGTGCTCACCGACTACCTCGACGTGACGGTCGGCGGGACGATCTCGGCGGGCGGCGTCGGCGGGACGTCGCACGTCCACGGGACGCAGGCGGACAACGTCCTGGCCCTGGACGTCGTCGCCGGCGGGGAGCCCGTGACCTGCTCCCCCGCCGTCCGGCCCGATCTCTTCGACGCCGTCCGCGGCGGGCTCGGCCGGCACGGCGTCATCACGGGGGCCGTCCTGCGGCTCGTCCCCGCTCCGGAGCGCGTGCTGTGCTGCACCATTCCGTGCCGCGACGCCGAGGACGTGCTCCGCGTCCAGCGCGAGGTGCGGGCCGACGATGTCTCGGCCCAGGCCAAGCCGTCGGAGGACGGGTGGGTCTTCGAGGTGAAGGCCGTCCTGCACGGGGACGGCGGCGAGCCGCCGCCCGGGACGGCGGAGACCGAGGAACTCCCCTATCTCGACTTCTGCGACCGCATGCGTCCCGACGTGGAGGAACTGATCGCGCTCGGCGAGTGGGCGCGGCCGCATCCGTGGGGGATGGTCTTCCTGCCCGCGTCCCGCGCCGCCGCCGTGATCGAGTCGACGCTCGCGACCCTGACCGCGGACGGCCTCGGGCTCAGCGGCGTCATCCTGATCAAGGCCCTGCGGATCGGCCGCGTCCCGGTGCTGGCCGCCCCGGAAGACCCCGTCCTGTTCAGCGTGCTGCGGACCGCCTCACCGGGCTGCGCGTCCGTGCCGGAGATGCTCGCCGGCAACCGCGCCCTTCTCGACCGCGCCCGCGCCGTGGGCGGCACCCCCTACGCCGCCGGCTCGATCCCTGCCTGAACGGCCGCCGGTCAGAGCGTCGCCGTGTTCCCTTCCCCACCCCTGCCACAGGGTCTTGACGTCGACGGACCGGACGTGGTCCAGTGGCTCATCCACTAGTCCACAGAGGAGTTCCGATGACGTCCTCGCCGATCCCCCGCGACACCGTGGTGGACTCCCTCGTCGACCGGCTGCGCGACGACGTGCTGGGCGGCCGCTATCCGCCCGGCACCTACCTGCCGCCCGAGCGGGAGCTGGCCGCCGGCTACGAGGTCACCCGGACGTCGCTGAAGCACGCGATCGTCCGGCTCGCCCAGGCGGGGCTGCTGGAGACGCGGCACGGCGTCGGGACCCGGGTCCGCGACTACGAGCGGCTCGGCGGCCCCGAACTGCTGCCGATGCTGGTCAGCACGGTCGGACCGGCCTGGATGCGGGAGATCTTCGAGGCGCGGCGGGAGGTGGGCGCGCAGGTGGCGGCCAAGGCGGCGGCGAACGCCACACCCGGGCAGCGCGACCGGCTGCGGGAGCTGGCGGCCCAGCTGCGGGACGCGGGCGGCGCCGACGCGGCGCAGCTGGTGGAGTGCGAGATCCACCGCGTCATCGGCCGCGCGACCGGCAACCGCGTGTACGGGTTCATGGTCAACGCCCTGCTGAACGCCTACATGGCCGTCCGGGAGGGGTTCACGCACGCGTTCGCCGACCCCGCCGCGGCGGCGGACCGCATGGCGCCGCTGATCGACGCGGTGTGCGCCGGCGACGCCGCACGGGCGCACGCGGTGGCGGCCGCGTACTTCGCCGAGACCGAGGCGATCATGCTCGCGGAGCCGGGGAGGACGCGATGAGCGCGCGGCGCACGGTGTTCGACGAGGTCATGGAGGGCGCGTTCCGGCTCGCCGGGGAGGACGGCGAACGCCGGCTGCGGCTGGAGCTGTCGGTCGACCTGCCGGAGGTGCTGCGGCCGTGGCGCGACACCGAGGGCGATCTGGCCGGGCGGGTGCACGTGCCCGGCTGGGCGGACGACCGGGCGGCGACGGGACGGCTCCGGGTCGCGCCGCTCACCGCCCGCCGCATCCGCTACACCATGGACTTCACCGCCCTCGACGGGCGGCGGCTGCGGCTGGACGGCTGGAAGTCGGTCGATCCGCGCCGGCCCGTCCGCTCGATGACGACCCTCCCGGTCACGGTGACCGACGAGGACGGGACCGTGGCCGGCGAAGGCGTGCTGCGCTTCGACCTGCGCCGCGACCTGGTCCGCTTCGTCGCGGGCGCCCGGTTCCCGGGGCCGGATCCGATGCGGTCGCGGTGGCGGGGCCGACCGGGCCGGCTCGAAGTCTGGTACACGACGCTGACCGACCCGGCGACCGGCACGGGCGTCTGGATCCACCATGAACTGGTCGCACCGGAAGGGGGCGGGGCGCGCACGCACGGCTGGGCCGCCGTCTTCCCGCCGGGCGAGACCCCGGTGTTCGCACGCTTCGGCCCCTTCGGGTGGAGCCGTCCTGAGGACGCCGCGTTCGCGGCCGGTCCGGTCGCGCAGACCGATGACAGGCTCACCGGCACCGCGGGGAACATCACGTGGGATCTGCGTGAGACGGGCGGCGGACGGCCGATTCACACGTTCCCGCGCTGGGCGTGGGAATCGGAGTTGCTGCCCGCGGCGCAGATCGTCCCGAAGCCGGTCGCGACGTATGACGGAGAGGTCCGGTTCGGTGACCGGGTCCTCGCACTGGACGGCGCCTCCGGCGGTTCCGCCCGCATCTACGGGCACGGCAACGCGCGCCGCTGGGCGTGGCTGCACGCCGATCTCGGCGGCGGCGACGTGTGCGAGATCGTCGCGGCGGTCTCGACCCGGCCCGGCATGAACCGGCTGCCTCCGCTGCCGTTCGTCCGGCTGCGGGTGGACGGCGCCGACCTGCCGTCCGGGGATCCGCTCCTGGCGGCCCTCCGGCTGCGGGCCGACATCGGCCTGCCGACCTGGACGGTGCACGGCCGCCTCGGTGACCGGGGCATCCGGGTCGAGGTGACGCAGCGCCCGGAGGAGACCGTCGCCGTGGACTACGCCGACCCGGACGGCGCCCCGGCCGTGTGCCACAACTCCGAGCGCGCCGACGTCCGCATCGTCCTGGCCCGGCGGGCCGGGCGCGGCTGGGAGACCGAACGGGAATGGCGGCTGGACGGAACCGGGCACGCCGAGGTGGGGCTGCGATGAGCGCCCTGACGGGGACGGTCGCGGCGCTGCTCGGCATCGAGGACGCCGGGGACCTCGCCCGCGTCACCGCCGGCGCCGAGACCATCGCGGGGTCGCTGCCCGCGTCCGCGCGGCTCGGCCTGCGCACCGGCGCGGGGACGCTGGACGTGCTGGCGCGTCTCACCACCGGGCACGCCCTCGACGGCCTGGACGCCGACGGCCGCGACGCGTTCTGCGCACGGGTGGCCGCACGGCCGTCCACGGCCAGGATCGCCGAGTTGATGAAGATCCCGCTGCTGCTGGCCGCCGGGACCGAGTTGCTGCCCGCGCCGCCGCCCCCGCACGGCCTGGCCCGCCCCGATCCCGCGCTGGACTGCGCGCCCTCGGCGCAGTGGCCCGGCTGCACGACCGCCGACGCCGTCGTGATCGGGTCGGGCGCGGGCGGCGCGATGGCGGCCAGGACCCTCGCCCGGCGCGGCATGTCGGTGATCGTCCTGGAGGAGGGGCGGCGGTTCACCTCCCGCGAGTTCCGGGAGCGCCCGCCGCTCGAACGCTTCCTCGGCCTGTACCGGGACGGCGGCGCCACCGTCGCGCTCGGCCGGCCGCCCGTGCTGCTGCCCGAGGGCAGGGCGGTCGGCGGCTCGACCGTGGTGAACAGCGGCACCTGCTACCGGACGCCGGGGCACGTCCTGCGGCGGTGGGCGGACGCCGGTGCCCCCGTGGACGGGTTCGGCGCGCGTCTCGACGAGGTGGAGGCCACGCTGCGGGTCGCACCGCAGCCGATGGGACCGCTCGGCCGCAACGGGCTGCTCGCGCTCGCCGGCGCGGAACGGCTCGGCTGGCGCGCCGCGCCGCTGCGCCGCAACGCGCCGGGCTGCGTGGGCAGCGCGCAGTGCGCCGTCGGATGCCCGCACAACGCCAAGTACGGCGTGCACCTGAACGCGCTGCCGCAGGCGTGCGAAGCGGGTGCCCGCATCGTCGCCGAGGCCAGAGCCGAACGGATTCTGGTCGAACGCGGCAAGGCGACCGGTGTGCGCGCGCGCCGCCCCGACGGCACGTTCTTCGAGATCCTCACACCGCGGGTCGTCGTCGCCGCGGGCGCCACCCAGACGCCCCTGCTCCTGCGGCGCTCCGGCCTCGGCGGGCATCCGGAGCTGGGGCGCGGCATGGCCGTCCACCCTGCGACGAACATCGCCGGCCGTTTCGCCGAACCGGTCGTGTCGTGGTCCGGCGTCATGCAGAGCGTCGGCATCGAGGAACTGCACGCCGACGGCATCCTCATCGAGGCGACCGCCACCCCGCCCGGCATGAGCTCGTTCCCGCTGCCCGGCCTCGGCCGGAACCTGCGGCGCGAACTGGCGGGCGCCGACCGGCTCGCCGTCCTCGGGGCGATGATCGCGGACGCCCCGTCCGGCCGCGTGCACGGCTCCCGGCACCGGGCGGTGCTCCGCTACGACCTGGCCCGCGAGGACGCGGCCCGCCTGCGCCGCGCGCTCGTCGCCATGGGCCGGGTGCTGTTCGCCGCCGGCGCCGAGGAGGTGCTCACCGGCCTGGCCCGCCGCCCCGTCGCCCGGGACGAGGCGGAGCTGACCCGGGCCGTCGCCATGGCGTCCGCCGCGGACCTGCACCTCGCCGCGTTCCATCCCACCGGCACGGCGAAACTCGGCGCGGACGAGGACAGGGCGCCGGTCGCCCCGTCCGGGCGGCTCCGCGGGGTACGCGGCGTGCATGTCGCGGACGCGTCCGTCCTGCCGAGCTGCCCCGAGGTGAACCCGCAGCTCACCATCATGGCGATGGCCCTCGGCATCGCCGAGGGGATCCGGTAAAGGCGGCGGGCCCGCGGGCACGCCCGTCCGCGGGCTCGCCGCGCCGGGGATCAGACCCCGGCTCCCACCAGGCCGTGCGGGTCGAGGATGTACTTCTCCGCCGCGCCGCGGTCGAACTCGGCGTAGCCCTCGGGCGCCTGGTCGAGCGGGAGGACCGACGCGTTGACGTTCCGCGCGATCTCCACCCGGCCGTGCAGGATGGCCATCATCAGCTGCCGGTTGTACTTCATCACCGGGCACTGGCCTGTGACGAAGTAGTGCGACTTGGCCCAGCCGGTGCCGAAGTCCAAGCCCAGCCGGCCCGCCTTGGCGTTCTCGTCCGCCGCGCCCGGGTCGCCCGTGACGTACAGGCCGGGGATGCCGAGCCCGCCGGCGGCGCGGGTGATGTCCATCAGCGTGTTGAGGACGGTCGCGGGCTGCTCCCCCGCGGATCCCTCGGGGCCGTGGCCGCGCGCCTCGAACCCGACGCAGTCGACGGCCGCGTCCACCTCCGGGGTGCCGAGGATCTGCTCGATCTGCTCGGGCACGTCGCCGTGCCGGGACAGGTCGATCGTCTCGCACCCGAAGCCGCGGGCCTGCTGCAGCCGCCGCGGGTTCATGTCGCCGACGATCACGACGGCGGCGCCGAGCAGCAGGCCGGCGGTGGCGCACGCGAGGCCGACCGGGCCCGCGCCCGCCACGTACACGGTGGAGCCGGTGGTGACGCCCGCGGTGTAGGCGCCGTGGTAGCCGGTCGGGAAGATGTCCGACAGCATCGCGAGGTCGGGCAGCTTCGCCATCACGGTGTCCCGGTCGCCGGGGAACTTCAGCAGGTTGAAGTCGGCGTACGGGACGACGGCGTACCGGGCCTGGCCGCCGTGCCAGCCGCCCATGTCGACGTACCCGTACGCCGCGCCCGGACGGTCCCGGTTGACGTTCTCGCACACGCCGGTGTGGCGCTCCTTGCAGTTGCGGCAGCGGCCGCAGGCGATGTTGAACGGGACGCTGACCAGGTCGCCCGTCTTGACGAACTCGACGTCCCTGCCGGTTTCGATCACCTCGCCTGTGATCTCGTGGCCGAGCGTCAGCCCGGCGGGTGCGGTGGTCCGGCCGCGCACCATGTGCTGGTCGGAACCGCAGATATTGGTCGCGAGTACCTTCAGGATGACGCCGTGCTCCAGCTTGCGGCCGTTCTGCTCGGCCAGTTCGAGCCTGGGGAAGTCCAGTTCCTCGACCGTGACCTTGCCCGGTGCCTGGTATACGACGCCTCGGTTGGTGTCCGCCACGACCCCTCCCTCCACGTTGAGAGTCGGCTTGTGACTCCCATACCCCGTCCGTGCCCGTTAGTCCGATTTCACGGCGGCGGCTGTCGGGCTCAGCGGGTCGCCGACCCCAGGTACCGCAGGACGGCGAGGACCCGGCGGCTGTACCCGGCCGTGTGCGACAGGTCGAGCTTGTCGAAGATCGCGTTGACGTGCTTCTCCACGGCGCTCTGTGAGATGAACAGGTTCGCGCCGATCGCGGCGTTGGTATGCCCCTGAGCCATGTTGTCCAGGACGTCACGCTCGCGGGGGGTGAGCCGGGACAGCGGGTCGGTCCGCGTACCGTGCGCGGCCAGCAGCCGGCGCACCACCTCGGGGTCGAACGCGGCGCCTCCCGAACCGACCCGGTCGAGGGCGTCGAGGAACTCGTCCACCTGCGCCACCCGGTCCTTCAGCAGGTAGCCGACCCCGGTCGTGTCCGCGCTGATCAGCTCGGTGGCGTAGCGCCGCTCCACGTACTGGGACAGGACGAGGACGCCGACGTCCGGCCACCGCCGCCGGATCTCCAGCGCGGCGCGCAGCCCCTCGTCGGTGTGGGTCGGCGGCATCCGCACGTCCACGACCACGACGTCCGGCGGGCCGCCGGCGACCGCCTCGATCAGCGCGTCGCCGTCGCCGACGGCGGCGGCGACCTCGTGGCCCTCCTCGGCCAGCAACCGGACCAGGCCCTCGCGGAGCAGCGTCGAGTCCTCCGCCAGCATCACCCGCACGGCAGCTCCGCGGTGATCACGGTCGGGCCGCCGGACGGGCTGTGGACGGCGAACGTCCCGTCCAGCGCGGCGACCCTGCGGGCCAGCCCGGCCAGCCCGCCGCCGCCCGGATCGGCTCCCCCGGCCCCGTCGTCCTCGATGCGCACGCGGATCATTGTCGCGGACGCGGCGACGCCCACCAGCACGCGCCCGGCACCGGAGTGCTTCGCCGCGTTGGTGACGGCCTCGCAGACGACGAAGTAGGCCGCGGTCTCCACCGCGTGCGGAGGCCGCCCGGGCACGTCGTAGCGGATCGTCACCGGCAGCGCGGACCGTTCCGCGACCGTCTCCAGGGCCGCCCGCAGCCCCTCGCCGTCCAGCGCGGCCGGGTACACCCGCCAGGTGACCTCCCGGAGGTCCGCGAGGGCCCGCTGCGACTCCTCGTGCGCCTGCTTCAGCAGCTCGGCCGCCCTGCCCTCCGCGCCGGCCCGGCGGGCCCGGCCGATCAGCATCCCGAGCGCCACGAGCCGCTGCTGGACGCCGTCGTGCAGATCGCGTTCTATGCGGCGGCGTTCGTCGTCCACCGCGTCCACCACCTGCGCCCGGGTGACCGACAGCTGCGCGATCCGGCGCTCGTACTCCTCCAGCGGGCTCGGGCCCAGGCAGCGCCGCGCCACGCCCCTCTCCAGCACCACGACCCCGACCAGGCCCTGCACGGCCAGGAACAGCAGCACCAGGCCGGCGACGGCGGTGTAGAGGACGATCCACCGGCTCGGCGGGATGCCGTCCATGTACTCGCCCGTGACCCACCAGCCGAGGGCCAGCCGCACCCCGGCCGCCGCACCGTAGACGATCAGGAGCAGGATCACACCGCCGAGCAGCCCGACCGGGACGCGCAGGACGAGGTAGGCCAGCGCCTTCAGCGGACCGTACTCGGCGGGCCCGTCCTCGCCCAGGAACCTCCTGAGCCTCCACCGCTCCAGCTCGGTCACGGCCTGCGCGGCGGCGGCGACGACCGCCGGGACCGTCCGCTGCCCGCGGGAGAAGGCGAGCGAGTAGGCCATCAGGAGCGCCGCCACCGCCAGCAGGGCCAGCTCCGCACCGGCGGTGAACGCGCCCAGCAGGAGCCCCGCCGCGGCCCGCGCGAGGGCGCGCGGGACGCGGGCGTCAGTAGATGCGATCACGTTCGAATTCTCTTGTCCCCGTCTGCGGATGCGCCCCGGACCTGTGCGTCCCCGGCCGGTGTGCGCCCGCCTGCCGCTCCCGGCCGCCCTGCCGCGCCTTCGTGCCCCTGCGCGCCTTCACGATACGCGCGGCGGCGAACGCCGCGGCGGCCAGCGCGACGAGCGCCAGCACCGCCTTGGAGTACATGCCCGCGTACTCCCCGACCGTCCGCCAGTTGTCGCCGAGCCCGTACCCGGCCAGGACGAACGCCGTGTTCCAGAGCAGGCTGCCGAGCGTCGTGTAGACCAGGAACACCGCCGGCCGCATGCGCTCCACCCCCGCAGGGATGGAGATCAGGCTGCGGAAGATCGGGATCATCCGGCCGAAGAACACCGCCTTGCCGCCGTGCCGCGCGAACCACGCCTCCGTCCGGTCCAGATCGTCGAGCTTGACCAGCGGCAGCCGCGCCACGAGCGCGCGGATCCGGTCCCGTCCGATCAGCGCCCCGATCCCGTAGAGGACCAGCGCCCCGGCGACGCTCCCGATCGTCGTCCACACGAGCGCGGCCGTCAGGCTCATCCGTCCCTGCGCGGCCGTGAACCCGGCCAGCGGCAGGATCACCTCGCTCGGCAGCGGGGGGAACAGGTTCTCCAGCGCGATCGCCAGCCCCGCGCCGGGAGCGCCGAGCTCGTCCATCAGGTCGGTCGCCCATCCGGCGACACCGCCGGTGGGCCCTTCGCCGGACGCCGCCCGGTAAGTCATTTCGATCATGTCCGCAACGCTAGGAATCGGCCGGCCTCGTCACCATGGAGGACACCACCTGCCCGTACGGCCGGATCCCACACTCCGACCCTGCGGAAAACCACACCCGGGCCGGGCGAGATTGGGGGGAATGTACTGTCCGCCAGGGCGAACGGGCCTAACCTTGGAGATCCCCGCAAGGAGCTTCGCTCGACGCCAAGAAGGAGCCGCACGCGTGGCCGACGACCTCCCCGAGAGCGCGCCTCCCGGCATCGACCCCTCCATCCCCACCTTCGCGCGCGTCTACGACTACTTCCTCGGCGGCAAGGACAACTTCGCCGCCGACCGCGAGGTGGCCGACATGGTGATGCAGCTCGTGCCCGAAGCTCCCGTGGTGGCGAAGGGCAACCGCGTCGCCATCGAGCGGGCCGTGACGTACATGGCCGCGGAACTCGGCATCGACCAGTTCGTCGACATCGGGTCCGGGCTGCCCACGTCGTCCAACGTGCACCAGTTCGCGCGGGCCGCGAACCCGGAAGCGCGGGTCGTCTACGTCGACAACGACCCGATCGTGCTGGCGCACGGGCGGGCACTGCTCACCGAGACCGGCGTCGCGACGTTCATCGAGGGCGACCTGTACGAGCCGGAGAAGATCTTCACCGATCCGGCGCTGACCCGGCTGCTCGACCTGTCGCGCCCGGTGGGGGTCGTGCTGGCCGCGATCATCCACCACGTGCCGGACGAACGGGACCCCGCGGGCGTCGTCCGGGCGCTGCTGCCGTTCCTGCCGCCCGGCAGCCACGTCATGCTCACGCACCTGCACGACGCCGGGAACGATCCCCGTGTCGAGGAGGCCAAGCAGATCCTCCAGTCGGGGCTGGGCGGCTCCTACTTCCGCCACTCCTCGGAGATCGAGCGCTTCATGGACGGGTTCACCGTCCTCGAACCCGGTGTGGCGCACGTGACCGAGTGGCGGCCGGACGGCCCGGCGGGTCCGCTGGAGCATCCCCTGCACACCCAGATGGTGGCCGTACTGGGCCGCAAGGACTGATCGGCCGATTCAGCGCAGAGTGAAACCCGCACCGGCGGGGCGCGCCGGTCCAGGAAGCTCGGAAGCTCCGATTCCGCAGGCAGCACCGGTTCTGGACGATGTCCGACCCGGTTTCGGACATGAGGGTCCACCTGATCCGGGTAAAGAATCTTTTTGATCGACTTTTCCGTTGTTGGGCGTTTCTTGTAGCGTTCGCAGCGTTTTGTGAAGTGAATTCATGATCGGATTTCCCGCCACAAGATCATGTGAGGACGCCGCGATGCCCATGGCGACAGGCCTGGCCGCGGCCGCGCTCCTCGGCCTGCTGACGCTCCTGGCCACCGCGCGGCACGGCAGGCACCGACAATCCCCTGAACAGAGGCACCCCGAGTCCCTGACGGCCGTCCTGGGGCCGGGGGACGAGGAGTACCTCGCCTGGCTGGCCGACCATCATTGGCCGGGCGACGAGTACCTCGAACTCGAGTACGAGTGGGCGGGTGAACCGGAGCTCACCGACCCGGGCGGGCACTACGTCTCCCCGCTGTGTCCCCAGTGCAACCTGCGCCGGGAGGACGTCTGGCCGTGTCCCACCTGCGGCCGGCTCCTGCACTCGTCCTGCGGGCACGGCATGCGGCGCAGGAGGGTCGATCGCCCGTACCGCACCCACGGCACCAACTCCGAGGCGGTCATCGGCGAGTGGGTCTGCGAGGGCTGCGCCTGCGTCGTCGGCCTGGACGTGGACCACGGCGACGAGCCGGACGGCGGTCTCTTGCACTGAATGTAACGACTTGCCCGGACTTGTCCGGCTTCACACGTACTAAAGAGTAAAGAATTCCCCATCCACTTGCATATTTCGGACGAACGGCGGCAGGCTGCATCTATGTCCTTAAACACAGGGACACCGTGGAGGAAACCCGTGACCGCTCAACACGACTTGATCTGCACGCACGAGCCGCACTGTCCGACGCCGGACGACGTGGACCGCGAGGCCGCGCGCACCGTCGCCAGCCACCCCGAGCAGGGGTGGAGCCTCCTCTGCAACGGCATCGTCGTCTTCGAGGACACGGGCGAGCTGCTGCCCGACGGCAGGGTGATCGATCCGCACCGTCCCACGACGGCCGCCTGAACCCCGTCACCCGAACCGTGGTCACCTGATCACGTGCCGGCCGGACCCCGGCCGCGCAAGCTCCCCGTACGCCACCCGGGCCGCTCGCTCCGCGCCGCCACCGCCGCGCCGTGGCCGGCGCCCCGGGCCTCACGCGACCCGGCGGCGAGGACCCCGCTCCCCCACCGCGAGCCCCTTTCCTCCAGCGGCGGACACCCCCTCCTCCGCCTCGTCCCAGACGAGGTGATCTTCCAGCGCCGTTCCGAGACGACCACCGGCGGCGCCCGTCCCTCATGCCGAAGCCCGGCCGGCATGCACCGCACCCGCGTGTCGTGGCACCCCGGCGCAAGGATCACGTCAGCCTGGGAGAGGGGCCGTTGTCGCCGGCGGTCAGCATGTCGGCCTCCCATCCGATCGGTCGTCCCGATAACGTTCAACTGTTTTGCTACTTACGCAAGAATCATGTGGAACTCGACCGCGAAAGGACGGTGTGGTGTGATCGCGGTGCTGGTCCTCGTGTCACTGGTCGCCCTGTTCGGCCTCTGCCTGCCGAACCTGCTCCGTCCCATGCCGGCGAGACCCGACCGTGACCCGCCCCCCGAGCCGCCCCCGCAGGACGCCTCCCCCGTCGTCCACCCGGAGTCGATGACCGCCGAACTCGAACCCGGCGACGAGGAGTACCTCGCCTTCCTCGCCGACACCCTCTGGCCCGAGGACGAGTACGCCGAACTGGAACACACCACGGACGGCGAAGAGGAATCCGGCGGCAGCGACATGCTCCTCTGACCGCTCACGTCCGCGCGTCCGGCGACGCCGGCGGTTGCCGGACGGACGCCATGGGTTGCGGGACGGAGGTCAGCCGGCAGGGGCGGGGAGCGGCTCGCCGGTCTCCAAAAGGGTCTTGACGCCGGACATGATGGACGGCCAGCCGTGCCGGGACATGCCGAGCAGGACGTCGCCCGCCTCGTGGACGACGGTCAGTTTGACCGTCTCACCCGCCGGCTCGATCTCGAAGGTCACTGTGGAGCGGGGCTCGGCGAGGAGCATGGCGCGGGTCTCCTCGTCCACGCCGACGGACGCGGCCCACTCCGGCGTGAACGTGTGCCAGGTGTAGGAGAGGCGGCGGCCGGGCTCGGCTTCGAGGACGACCTGCTCAGGATCGGCCGTCGTCGTGCCCTCCTCATGCCAGGTGATCGTGGATCCGGGCTTCCAGTCCGTCTCGAAGGCCACGCCCCAGTACCGGCGGGTGAAGCCCGGGTCGGTCAGCGCCTGCCAGAGGCGTTCCGGCGTGGTCTTGATGTAGGTCGTGTAGACGAAGTCGTTCATGGCCATCGGGGTCTGCTCCAATGCGGTCTGCAGGTCGGCGAGCGCACGGGCCCGCTGCCGGTCGTACCGGCTCATCCAGCGGTCGGCGATGGCGTTGATCGGGGCGGCGTTGAGGTAGTGGAGCTTCTCGCGTCCCCGGCGCGCGGTCGTCACCAGATCCGCGGCCTCCAGTACCGCGAGGTGCTTGCTGACCGACTGCCGGGTCATGTCCAGCTCGGCGCACAACTCCCGGAGGGTCTGCCCGTTGTGCGCGTTCAGGCTGTCCAGCAGGCGGCGCCGGCTCGTGTCGGCCAGCGCCCTGAAGACCTCGTTCATACACCGTCCCGATATGCAGCCATCCGGTTGCCTGTAAAATAGGCAACCGGATGGCTGCATGTCAAGGACGTCGCGGGAGGCTAAGGCTTCCGGCCCACGGCGCCGAACGCGTCCACCACGCCCGGCTCGTCTCCGCCGGCTTCCGGACGCCAGTGCGTCACGGGGACCACACCGGGTTCCAGGATTTCCAGGCCGTCGAAGAACCGCTCGATCTGCTCGGGCGTCCGCAGGACGAGCCGCGCGTTGCCCGTGGCGTTCCAGACCTCGACTATCCGGTCGGACGCCGCGCCGTGAACGACGTTCGTCCCGTCGTACATGGCGAGGTAGCTGCCCGAGGGCAGCGCGTCCAGCAGCCGCCTCACGATCGCGTACGCCTCATCGTCATCGGTGATGAACTCCAGGATGCCCATCATCGTCACCGCGATCGGCCTGCCGAAGTCCAGAATCTCGGCGGCGGACTCCAGAATCCGGCCGGGGTCGCGCAGGTCGGCGTGGACATAGGTCGTCATGCCCTCGGGGGTGCTGGTGAGGAGCATTTTCGCATGCTCCAGGACGAGCGGGTCGTTGTCGACGTAGACGATCCTCGACTCGGGCGCCACCCGCTGGGCGACCTCGTGCGTGTTGTCCACCGTGGGCAGGCCCGTTCCGATGTCGATGAACTGGCGGACGCCCGCCTCGGCGGCCAGATGCCAGACGACGCGGTTGAGGAACAGCCGGCTGGCACGCGCCAGCCGCGCCACGTCGGGCAGCATCCCGAGGATCTGGTCGCCGACCTCCCGGTCCACCGGATAGTTGTCCTTGCCGCCCAGCCAGTAGTTCCAGATGCGCGCCACATGGGGGACGCTCGTGTCGATCTCGGGGCGGGGCCTGTCCTCGTCCATACGCACCTCCCTCACGCCGGTTCCTGCCCATCCCGGGGATGGTCAGTCGTCGTCGCGGGAGCCCTCACCGTCGGCGAGGCCCCCGAGGGCGCGCGCTGTCCGAGGTGCGGCTGCCGTTATTTGAGGAGCTGGCGGGCCATGACCATGCGCTGGACCTGGTTGGTGCCCTCGTAGATCTGGGTGATCTTGGCGTCGCGCATCATCCGCTCCACCGG
>NZ_JBICUT010000027.1:0-49670 GCF_043198445.1 Spirillospora sp. NPDC048823
AGGTCCACACCGAGTACCTGGACCGGGAGCAAGCAGCGTAGATCTGCCCGCAGATCACCATCAGTCAGCTGTCCGGAAAGCGCGGGGCCCCTCAGTCGGACGTGGACGCCGACCAAGTCATCGCGGTGCACGGCGAGGACCCATTCGTACACCAGATGCGGTGGGTCGGCTGCAACGACGCGAACCTGCGCCGGGCGGTCGTCGACTACTACCGGGCGGTCACCCAGGCCACTAAGTGGCTGACCGAGGACCTCATCGGCCTGCACGAACTAGAGAAGTTCGAGGACAATCTGCGTGATGAGTGGGAGCGGGTCTTCCATGACATGGTCGAGGACCTCGGTCTGGAGGCTGATGAGCAGGCGAAGATCACTGCCGGGAAGGCGCTGCTGCGGCGGTTGAGGGACTCCACCGCAGTCACTGTCCGCCCCCGCTACAACGAGCCGTTCTTCGCCCGGGGCCGCCGGCACGTCCTGGCCGACAGCGGCGACATCGGCTGGCACCCGGACTTCGAGTCCCGCGTAGAGGAACTACTCAGCATCCGCGCCTCCGCCGAGACGGCAGAGGGCCCATGAGGGCATGGGACGACCGATCCCCCGAGGCTGCCGCGCTCCTCAACCCAGCCCTTATGGCCGTCATCACTGCGAACGCCGCCTGGCAATACGAGCGTGCATCCGGCCAGCCGATGCCGTGGCCGCTGGCGTTCCTCGTCGCCCCCCTTATTCTGCACAAGGGCACGCGGGAGTCACTGCCCAGGACCACGCGCACACACCTGTCGACGTGGATCGGCGACCATCCGGTAATTCGGGCCGGCTTCCCCGAACGCGCCCGGAGTCTTACGGGCCATGTCCGTGAAGGACTGCGCTTCGGCATGGCCCACGGGGCGCTGCTGGTGACCGACCACGGAGCCCTGTACGGCAGACTCCCCAACACCGCCAAGCCTGTCCAAGGTGGCGACGCTGCGCATATCGTGCAGTCAGCGGGCAAAGTCGGCACATGGTTCTCCCGCGCAGAGCAGCCAGCGACGCTCTTCGCGCTGTTCGGTGTGGCACCCTGATCGGGTGCAGCTTCTGTCGGTGATTCTCTACAACGTCCGGGGCGAGATCCGCCGCATCGACTTCCGTCCAGGCCGCCTGAACGTAGTGACGGGCGAGTCCCGGACCGGCAAAGGCGCCCTGCTGACAATCGTCGACTACTGCCTGGGTCGCAAATCAATCCAAGTCCCCGAAGGGCCGATCACCGACACGGTCGCTTGGTACGCGACATTGTGGCAGCTGCCCGGTGGGCAGGCATTCATCGCCCGGCCCGCACCGGCCGCCGGGAAAGCGTCCTCACAGCAGGCGATGCTCGAGTTCAGTACCGACCTGCCGATCCCCGCCCTGACGGACCTACGGATCAACACCGACGCCGCCACCCTGCGCACGCAGATCGGCCGACGCATCGGTATCGAAGAGAATCTCACCGACCCCGGGCCGCGCACTGGCCGGGCGCCGCTGGAGGCGAACCTCGCCCACGCGGTGCTGATGTGCCTGCAGAACCAGAACGAGATCTCCAGCCCCACCACCGTGTTCCACCGCCAAGGCGAACGCGCCGTAGCCGACGCACTACGCGATACCCTCCCCTACTTCCTGGGAGCCGTCCCCCCGGATCAAGCGTTGAAGCGCGCCCAACTCCGCAACGCCAAACACGCGCAGCAGCGCTCGGACGCTGCGCTGCGGGCCGCTGAGCTTGCCGCGCAGACGATCGACGTGGATCTGCGCGCCCTGCACAGCGAAGCGCGCGCCGTCGGCCTGATCCCCCCGGGCGAGGTCACCGACCGCGCCTCCCTCGTCCGGGTCCTTCACAGCGCCCGCGTTGCCCAGGCTCCCGAGCAGCGCCGCCCAGTCATCGACGACGCCCAGCAGCAGGACCGCTACCTAGCGCTGGAGCGGCGCGCGATCCACCTTCGCGCCGATCTGAAGCGGATCATGGCCGACCGGGAGCTCCTGCTCACCCAGACCACCGAGGAATCCGACTACGAAGACGCCCTCCAACTGCACACCGGACGGCTGGCGACGCTCGACCTCCTCGACCCGGCCTCGGGCAGCGATCCCTCCGCCGGTGCCTCCTGTCCCGCGTGTGGCCAAGCCACACCGCATGCCGACCCGGTGCCGGATGCGCTGCGCGCCGGCCTCACACGGCTGCGAGACCAACTGGACAGCCTCGCCGAGGTGCGTCCCTCCCAGCGCAGCGCCCTCATCGCGCTCGACGGCCAGGCCTCATCCGTGCGCGATGAGCTGTCTAGCGTCGAAGCTGCGCTGACCTCCCTGGCCACCGCAGTGCGAATCAACGAGCTCACCGACGCCGACGGACGGGATTTCACCCGCGGAAGGATCGACGCGATCCTGTCGCGTGTCGGCTCCACCGACGAGACCGAACTTCAGCGCCTGCGGGACGCGGCAGCCGGCGCCGCAGCGACGGTGGCGGCGCTGGAGACAGAGCTGAGCGGCGACGACGCCCGCGAGCAACTGACCTCACGACTCCTGCTCGTCGGCAAGGACATGACCGCCTACGCCGACCGGTTGGAGCTCGAACACAGCCAGGGCAGCGTCCGCCTGGACCTCGCGCGCCTCACTGTGGTCACCGACACCGAACGCGGCCCCATCCGCCTGGAGCGGATCGGAAGCGCCGCCAACTGGATCGGCTACCACTTGGCGACCCACCTGGCTCTTCACCGCTACTTCACCCACCAGGACAGGCCCGTCCCTCGCTTCCTGATCCTCGACCAGCCCACCCAGGCCCACTACCCCTCGGAGGTGTCCCTGCAAAGCGGCATTCCTGAAGACGACACCGACCGCGGGGCGGTACTACGCATGTTCAAGCTCCTGCACGACGTCGTCGCCGAACTCGCACCCGACTTCCAGATCATCGTCTGCGACCACGCAAACCTCCCCGATACCTGGTTCCGCGAATCAGTCGTCCACAACTGGCGCGACGGCACGAAACTCATCCCACTCACCTGGCTGTCTTAATCGGGCGCAGAGAGTGGTGGCCGAGGGTGGAGTAGCGGTTCTAAGTCTGCTGGCTTGAGCAGCTAACGAGCGAGCAGCGGCGGTAAGAGTGTCAGAGTCAGCGACGATCGTCGGCAGGTCGGGAGGACAACGACTGTCCAGCGCTAACAGGGACGAGCCGTATGTAGAGGAACAACCGGTCATCGGCATGTGTGAGTGTTCTGCGAGCCGAGACCTCGAATCCCGACAACGAGATGCGAGTCGACCGGACTCAGCTATGTGGTGGCGGGGTCCAGACGTCCGGCTGCTCCGGCCTGTTTGACCAGGCGTCCCCACCGTTCGCGGCGTCCGAACCGCTCCGCAATGGCCTTCCCTGAGGGAAGATCCCCGGCCGGGGTGCGGTGGGCGAGGGCCCATTGCCATGCCTGGCGTTGCAGCCCCGATGCCGGTCGGCCGCGCCGCGGACGAGCCCGACCCACTCCCCCGCCATCACCTGCTTGGGCCTCATCTGCATTCTGTATGAGCTCCTCCTCCACACTGTCGGTCTGAGCGCGGTTCGTCTGAACGTCGTAGGAGCCGTTCGACGGGTTATCCCAAGTCGTAGGAGCTTCGTAAGAAGCCACGTCCCTCCTGATCAGGCTCATATGAGGGCGCGTATGAGACCCATCTGAACCATCGAGCCTCTTCACAGCTTCGTATGAAGCGTTCGCGAGCCTTGGCTGCGAACCGTGCCGTACTTGGCGCATCAGGAGCTCATACGCCCCGATCAGCGCACAGCTAGGCCACGCCGCGATCAGCCGACCGACCACCGAAGGCTCGGCGACCGCGACGTTGGCGGCCAGGCTGGCGGCGCTGCCCAGTACCAGCAGCGTCCATGGCAGCAGACCGCTGCGGCGGCCTTGGCGGGAGTCGACCAGCAGCGACATCGAGGCCACCACGATCATCCCGTCCACACTGACCGGCAGCTACGCCGCCGTCCAGGACGTCTCGCCGTAGCGAAGCACAAGCTCGTACATGTGTTTATAGCTGATCACCGCGGCGATCCCAGCCAGCACGATGACGCTGAGTGTGGAGGCCCACCGGATCACTCGATCTGCGGGAGAAGGCTCGGTCTTCGCCATGGCCGCTCAGCCCTCCCCCTCGTCGACCAGGGCGTTTACATTGAGAGGGACATGGCCGAGTGGTAGAATTATGGTCTCGGACACACTATTTGTACATAACCAGGCGTTTCCAGGCATCCTGGAGTGCCTCTCGGTGTTTGGTTTACGCCCGAGAGGGTCGGCCTTTCGCTGTTTGATCACCTCCTTCCGGCTGTGAATGCCGTGAGCACACGAGCCGCAATCCGTATGCCAAGGCGGAGTATGCGACGCCACCCGGCGCCGCGGTGTCAGCGTCGGTGGTCGATGGTGACCCTCACCTCCTTCGGAGTGGCGGCCCGCAAGGTGCGGGTCTCGGGCTCGTAGGTGAGAGTGATCTTGCAGGTGCGCAGGTGGTCGATGATCTCCCTGGGGTCAGGGGACACGCCGTCCGGTGCGGTGGCTGACGGTCCGGTCAGGAGAACGTGCAGCGTCGGCAGGTGGGGCAGGATGTGGTCCTCGCGGACGTAGAGGTTCTTGGGCCGATCCGGATCGGAGCGCGACGCGCTGGTGTGGCCGTGCCGGCACCGATACGCCGACCGGTTGTTGGCCCAGCACGATTCCAGCCGCCGCCCGCAGATCCCGCACCGCAGCAGCCCCGCCAGCAGGTAACAGCGGTCCGGGCGGGCGGTGGCGCCGGGCGGGATCTGGATGCCCTGGACGGCGATGAAGTCGGCCTCGCTGACCAGAGCCGGGTGCGCGGAGCGGGCGGAGATGACCCAGCCGTCGGGCAGGTTCCACCGCTGCACCTGCCGATGCCCCAGCCCGGTGTTGGACGGATCGATCAGATCGTGCTCGCTCGGCTGCCGGTTCCACACCTGCCGCCCGGTGTAGCGCGGATTGGCCAGGATCGTCCGCACCGTGGTCAGCTTCCACGCCCGTTTGGACCGATGAGCGTTGCGCCGCGGATCGGCCGCGGACGGGCAGGGAATGTGCATGTCGTTGAGCGCCCGAGTGATGCGGGCCATGCTGTGCCCGGCCAGCCGCTGCGCGAAGATCCACTCCACGATCGGCGCGGTCTGCTGGTCGGGCTCCAGCCGACGGGCCCGCCGGCCCCAGGCCGCGTGGGCCCGATTCGGGTGCGGGCCCGCGTCTACGAGCCGATACCCGTATGGCGGCCGCCCTCCCAGGTACCGGCCCTGTTCACGGGCCTGAGCGGCCATCGCGGTGGTGACCCGGATCCTGGTCCGGGTGATCTCCCGCTTGGACTGGATACCGAGGTTGAACATCAACTGCTCGTGCGCTTCGGCGGTGAAGTCGATGGGGCCGCCGGTCTCGGGCATCCACAGTTGCACACCGTAATGCTCGAACAGCGGCGCCATCAGAGAGAACTGGTTGCCGTAGAACGCCCGCTCGTACTCCCCCACCACGATCGCATCGAACCCGCGATCCGGATCGGCCATCGCCACCAGCAACGCCGCAGCCTCAGGCCGCCGCGCCCACGGCAACACCCGGCTATACCCGACATCGAAATACTCCGCCACAATCCGCCCATGCCCACCGACCAGCGCCGCGGCCTGATCACGCTGCCGCGCCCGCGACGTCACCGGATCCTGGTGGTCCTCGGTCGACACCCGCCCGTAGAAGGCGAACCGCAACCCGCCCTTCTGCGGCTGCGCCACCCGGCGCTTCCCCGACCGCTCGGCCCACGCCAGGAGGGAGTCCGCGCCCACGTCCCGACCTGCTTCCCCGGACGCGTTCGGCCGCCTCGCAGCCATGATCCGCATCTCCTCATGCCGGAAACACCTTTCGGTTTCAATATCCAGCAATGAGAGCGAACGCATCCAGCAAACGCTAGGACCATGCCCAAGGAGCCATCATTTCCTCACACTCAAGAGACCCCAAGAACATTTCCCGATATTTACTACTCTGTTCATGGCTCGCGCGTGCTGGCCGTCGACACCACGCGGGCTATTCCACTGGTAATACGACCCGGACGGGCGACACTTCTCCCGGACTCTGTTACTCCAATAGGGCGCATCTCCGAAGAGAAGGTCATCGCACATCTGAACCGGAGTGCGTGAGCGCCTCCTGGCCCCACGTGCCGCCGTTCCCGGCTGACACGACCCCGGTAACAGACGAGCGCACAGGCCGACATCCTCGTGCTTACTTCGACGACAGCGGATAGCCGCCCTCAGAGGGACGAACTCCTCTCACGCGACGCGCAGCCCTCGCCTTCAACTTCTCCAAGATCAGCGACGCGACACAAGAGGATCAGGTCAAACATCCGAGGAACAAGAGGTGGCTGCTGGTAAAGTACTCTATGCGTGATCTTGGGTTGGCTTCTTGGGCCATCTAGTGCGTGTGAGGCATCATGGGAGTAGATCTGCCCACCCGGCGGTCCAAGCATTGCGCTGTCGAGGGCAACATAGCGTGGCGCCTCGTAACTCCGGATGCCGCTGCCGAACATGTGGATCCCTCTCACGTCCTTGCCTCGTTCGATGAAGCCTTCCGGTTCCGCCAGGAGGACTCGCAGCGGGGCCTGGCTGGCTTGCGCGAGGCGCAGCTTGGAGCTGTACACGCTGTTCTGGGGCACTGGGCGTCAAGACGGCCCCAGCCCGCCACGGTGGTCATGCCGACGGGGGACGGGCAAGACCGAGACCATGGTGGCCCTGCTGGTGGGCGGGCGAGTCGAGCGCCTGCCTGAAGATGTTGCGGCTGGGTATCGCCGAATGTAGTCAACGATGCGTGGCGTGGTGACATCTATGTGGGGTTCATCGAACGTTCCCTCCGCATGCTCGACCCTGAGGGCTAAGTGAGTTTCATCTGTGCCGATCGTTGGATGCGCAATCAGTACGGTTCTACTCTTCGGGAACTAATCGGCAAACGCTATGCCGTCGAGCACGTGGACTCTGCATGGGTCCGACGCTGCTTCGGGTCCCGCCTGTTGATCATTTTCTGCGGCGTCTGCGGTTCGCGCGTGGCCGCGCCGAGTCGACCACCAGGTCCTACGCCGGGGCACCTTAGGCGGTTCGAGCGGTGGCGGTTCGTCCGGGGGCTGAGTTGGGAGGAGGGGCCGGCTCGTGCAGGGCGGGGATGATCACTTTCGTCGTTGGCGGGTGCCGTGACGTTTGGAGCGTTTTTTCGAGATCTTGATCCCTTTGGATGGAACGTCGATTCTGAGACTGGAGACGATCTGTCCTGGGAATGCGGTGGTGGGGCGAGGGCGCAGCTTCCGGTACACCGCGCGGGTTGCGGCGGCGCCGAGAACGGCGGCGCCGGCTGCGGCCCCGAAGGTGGTTGCGATGCGGGTTACGCGGTGCGGGAGCGGCGGTGCGGGCTTGCCGGGATGTCCGGCGTTTTCCGGTCGTCCGGTAACCGGGTGGCCCTCCTGCCTGCGGGCCAGTTGGATGAGCTGGGCGATGTGGAGAGCTTGGCGTCCGGTTTCGGCGTCCTTGATCTGCGTCTTGCAGGAAAAGCCGTTGGCCACGATCGCCGCCGTCTGGTCGGCGTGGCGGACGGCGGGCAGGAGCGCCTGCTCACCGCAGTCCATCGAGATGTCGTACTTGCCATTCTCGAAACCCCAGGATCCGGCGAGGCCGCAGCAGCCGCCCTTGAGGGGGGCGGTGTCCAGGCCCATCTGTTCCAGGAGCTTGGTGTCGTTGTCCATGCCGCCGGTCGCGCGCTGGTGGCAGTGGCCCCACAGCAGCGCCTTGCCGGCTCCGAGGAGCCTTGGCAGTGCGATGTCGTAGCGGTCAAAGAACTCGGCGAAATGATGGGAGTTGCGAGCGAGCCGGGCGGCGTCGTCGTCGTGAGGGAGGAGCTTGGTCAGCTCGTCCTTGAAGACGGCGAGACAGCTCGGTTCCATCCCGACCACGGGCGTGCCGGCGCGGACGTGCGGGCGTAGCACATCCAGCACGTTGTGCAGGTAGCGTTCAGCCGTGTCGAGGAAGCCGTAGTCGTACAGGGGGCGGCCGCAGCACACGTGGCTCTCCGGCATGAGGACCTGCCAGCCGGCGGCCTCGATCGCCTCGACGCACGCCACGCCGACGTTGGTGTGGAAGTAATTGTTGAAGGTGTCGGGGAACAGCACGACCGGTCGCCCGTGCGGATTGACGCTGCCGCCGCGCTCTTCGAACCACTTCTGAAGCGTCATCGGTGCGAAACGGGGCAGGGGGCGGCGCCGGTTGATCCCGGCGACCAACTTCGCCAGCCGCGTCAGGCCCGGCGTGTGGGTCGCGACGTTGGCGATCTCCGGCATCCGAGACGCCAGCCGGGCGGCCTGGTCGATGAACCCGAATGCGTAGGCGTACCGGGGACGCCACCGTCGCGCCGACTTGTAGTGGTGGTGCAGGAACTCCGCTTTGTACGTCGGAATGTCGACGTTGACCGGGCAGTCGTTGGTGCAGCCCTTGCAGGCCAGACAGAGGTCGAGCGACTCGGCGACCTCCTTGGACTGCCAGCCGTCGGTTATGGCCTCGCCCTGCAGCATCTCGAACAGCAGCCGGGCCCGGCCGCGCGTGGTGTGCTTCTCCTCGCGGGTCACCTGGTAGCTGGGGCACATGGTGTTGGTCGCCTGCGGGACGCGGCATTCACCGATGCCGACGCAGCGCAGCGTGGCGTGGGCGAAGTCGCCGTCGTCCTCTTTGTAGGCGAACTTCACCTCTGGGCGCGGGGGGTTGTGGTCGGTGCCGAGCCGCAGGTTCTCGTCCATCCGGTACGCATCGACGACCTTGCCGGGGCTCATCTTGCCGTCCGGGTCCCAGATGCGCTTGAACTCGCGCATCGCCCGCACCAGCTCGGGGCCGTACTGGCGTTCCAGCAGTTCGCCGCGCTGCTGCCCGTCGCCGTGCTCCCCCGACAGCGAGCCGCCGAACGACACGACGAGGTCGGCGGCGTCGGTCATGAAGGCCCGGTAGGTCGCCAGTCCCCCGGCGGTGCGCAGGTCGAAGCTCATCCGGGAGTGGATGCAGCCCTGCCCGAAGTGCCCGTACATGGCACCGGTGATGCCGTGCCGGTCCATGACGCGGCGCAGCGCGCGGACGTAGTCGCCGATGCGGGACGGCGGGACGGCCGAGTCCTCCCAGCCGGGCCAGTGGTCCTGGCCGGGCGGGAACGCCGTTGCACCCAGGCCCGCCTCGCGGATCGCCCACAATTCGCCGCTGTGCCCGCCCTCCTGCGTGCTCCTGACTAGTTTCACCCGGTCCGGTGCGTACTCACGCTCCCGTGTCAGCCAGCGGACGAACGCCTCGGCCGTCCCGACCGACTCCTCCTCGGTGTCGGCACCGAACTGGACCAGCAGCCATGCGCCGCCGCTTCGCCGGGGCAGCTCCCGGATGTCGGAGACGTTCTTGTGCTGAAGCTGCTGGTCATCGATGAGCTGGCGGTCGAGAGCCTCCAAACCGACCGGCCGGAACTTCTCGATGATCTCTTCGCAGTGCTCGGCGGCGTCGGACAGTTCGTCGTACTCGACTACGACGAGCGTGCGCTGCAGCATCGCGGGCGTCAGGAGCAGGACGGCCTGCAGCACGGTGACGCAGGTGCTCTCGGTGCCGGCGAGCGCGCGGGCGACGTTGAAGCCGTTCTCCGGGAGCAGCTCGTCCAGGTTGAAGCCCGACACGCGGCGCGGCATCTGCGCGACCGACGGGTACCCTGCGCGGATCGCGTCGGCGTACCGGTCGCGCAGGTCGCGCAGCGCCGCGTAGATCTCGCCCTTGCGGCCCCCGGCAGCGATGATCTCGTCGAGCCGCTCCTCCTCGTTCGCCCCCACCCAGAAGCGGTCGCCGCCGTAGGTGACGATCTCCATCGCGTGCAGGTTGTCGGACGTGCGCGGCCCCGGCCCGTACAGCTGCGACTGCACCGAGTGGATACCGCACGAATTGTTGCCGATGTTGCCGCCGATGACGCAGCGCGAGTGGGAGGAGGGGTCGGGGCCGAACACCAGGTTCCACCTCCCGGTGTGGCGGTTCAGCTCCTCGTTGATCACCCCGGTCTCGCAGGTGACGGTCCGGGCCTCGGGGTCGACCTCGCCGATCCCATTGAGGTACTTCGAGTGGTCGATGACCACCGCGTAGTTGACCGTCTCCCCCGACAGGCTCGTCCCGCCGCCGCGGTTGAGGATCGGCGCGCCGAACCCGCGGCAGATCCGGTGCACCGCGACGACGTCGTCGAGCGTCTTCGGGATCACGACACCGATCGGCACCTGGCGGAAGTTCGACGCGTCGTTGGCGTACAGGGCGCGGGACCCGTCGTCGAAGCGCACCTCGCCCTCGACGGCCTTGGCGAGGGCCTTCGCCAGGCGCCCGACGGCGATCGTCGTCCTGCCTCGCGGCGGTCCCGACATCGACGGGGCGCTCTTGCCCGGAACCTGCTGAGTCTTCGGCGCCATTCGCGCACTCCTCCGGATCGCATCTGTATGGACAGGCCGGTCACGTCGTGCAGGAGCGGCGGGCGCCGTACACCCGG
The DNA here is from genome assembly GCF_043198445.1 of Spirillospora sp. NPDC048823. Taxonomy (NCBI): domain Bacteria; kingdom Bacillati; phylum Actinomycetota; class Actinomycetes; order Streptosporangiales; family Thermomonosporaceae; genus Spirillospora; species Spirillospora sp. NPDC048823. The sequence continues at coordinate 10,529 of NZ_JBICUT010000027.1, forward strand.
TACCGCTCGGCGTCCGCCCACCTCACCTCCAAACCGATGCCCGGGCGGTCCGGGGCCGGGCGCAGCGAGCCGCCCGCCGGGCTGAGCGTCCCGTCGAACACGATGTCCTCGACGCGGACGTGGTCGTGGAAGTACTCCAAGTGGCGGAGCCGCTCGACGGCGCAGAACGCGTGCGCCGACAGCGCCGGGGCGCAGTGCGCGGACAGGTCCACGCGGTGCGCCGCCGCGAGCCCGGCGACCTGCAGGACGCCGGTGACGCCGCCGCAGCGGGTCGCGTCGGCCTGCAGGCAGTCGACCGCGCCGTCCAGCAGCCCGGTGAAGTCGCCGAGACCGAACCCGTACTCGCCGGCCGCGACCTCCAGCCCTCCCGGGCCCCGGTCGCGGAGCAGCCGCAGGCCGGCGAGGTCGTCGCTGCTCACCGGCTCCTCGAACCACCGCACGTCCCACTCCCCCGCCAGGCGATGCGCCCAGGACAGGGCGTCCTTGCGGGTCAGGGCCCCGTTGGCGTCGGTGAACAGCTCGGCGCCCGGTCCGATCGCCTCCCGGACGGCCGTGAGCCGCTCGGGGTCGCGGCCCGGTTCACGGGAGATCTTCAGCTTCACCCGGGGGATGCCGCGCTCCGCCCAGTCGCCCAGTTGGCGGGCGAGCCGGTCGAGCGGGTAGTTCGTGAAGCCGCCGCTGCCGTAGACGGGGACCACGTCGTGGAACGTCGGCAGCACCCGGTACAGCGGCAGGCCGAGCAACCGCGCCTTCAGGTCCCACAGCGCGGCGTCCACCGCCGACACGGCCATGGCGCCGGGCCCGGGACGCCCCGCGTTGCGGATCGCCGCGAACATGGCGTGCCACGCGGCGGCGGGCGCGAACGCTACCCGATCCCGGACGACTGGCGCGAGCTTCGACTCGATGAAGGGCGCGAGCGAGACGTCGCCGTAGGTGTAGCCGATGCCGGTCCGCCCGCCCGCGTCCGCCTCGACAAGCACCATCGTGGTGGAGTCCCAGCGCAGCGTGCCGTCCTCCTCGACCCCGTCCGGACCGTCGGTCGGCACCGTGAACGCGTGCACCCGCACGTCCGCCACGGGGACGGCGTCGCCTCCGGCCGGCCCGTCCCCGATGCCGTTCCCCCCGGTCATTCACGCCTCCTTCGCTCGGCGACGCGCGTCTTACTACCTCTGGTGGAAGCTCTGAAACGGTGGCGGGGCTCCCTCCAGCTGGTTTGGTCGCCCGCTCCCCGGGGACCCGGGGGTTTGACACGGGCACCGAGTAGTCGACGACCACCGGGAGAGTTGAAGATCATGGCCCAGCAAGTAGCCGACTACGTCCTCCAGCGCCTCACGGAGTGGGGCATCAAGCGCGTCTACGGATATCCGGGTGACGGCATCAACGGCATGCTGGGTGCCTTCGACCGCGCCAAGGGGCGTCCGGAGTTCATCCAGACGCGCCACGAGGAGATGGCGGCGTTCATGGCCTGCGCCCACGCGAAGTTCACCGGCGAGGTCGGCGTCTGCGCGGCCACGTCCGGGCCCGGTGCGATCCACCTGCTGAACGGCCTGTACGACGCGAAGCTGGACCACCAGCCGGTCGTCGCGATCGTCGGGCAGCAGAAGCGACTCGCGCAGGGCACCCACTACCAGCAGGAAGTGAACCTCGAGGACCTGTTCTCCGACGTTTCCGAGTACTGCCAGATCGTCATGCACCCCGGGCAGATGCGGCATGTGATCGACCGGGCGTTCAAGACGGCGCTGACCACCCGGAGCGTCGCGACGATCATCATTCCCGAGGACGTCCAGGAGACGGAGGCGATGCCGTCGCCGCCGAAGGAGCACGGCTCGGTGTACTCCAGCGTCGGCTGGAGCCAACCCCGGGTCCTGCCCAACCAGGAAGAGCTGCGCAAAGCCGCCGACATCCTCAACCAGGGCGAGAAGGTCGCAATGCTCATCGGGCAGGGCGCGGCCCAAGCCGGCGAGGAGGTCGTCGAGGCCGCAGAACTGCTCGGCGCCGGGGTCGCCAAGGCGCTGCTCGGCCGCGAGGTCCTGCCCGACGACCTGCCGTTCGTCACCGGCCCCGTCGGGCTGCTCGGCTCGAAGGCCAGCGACGAGATGATCATGAACTGTGACACCCTCTTCATGATCGGCAGCAGCTTCCCCTACGCGGAATGGCTGCCGGACGAGGGCAGCTGCCGCGGGGTCGAGATCGACATCGACGGCCGCATGATCGGCATCCGGTACCCGATGGACGCGCACGTCGTCGGCGACGCCAAGGAGACCCTCCAGCAGCTGATCCCGCTGCTGCGCCGCAAACAGGACCGGTCCTGGCGCGAGCAGATCGAGGAGAACGTCCGCACCTGGGACACGGTGCTGGAGAAGCGAGCCGGGCAGACGTTCGACGGGAAGATCAACCCGCAGGCGGTGGCCCATGAACTGTCGCCGCTGCTTCCCGATGAGTGCATCCTCACCGCCGACTCCGGTTCGGGAACCAACTGGTGGGCCCGGCACCTCAAGATCCGCGAGGGCATGAAGGCGTCGCTGTCGGGGACGCTCGCGACGATGGGGCCGGGCGTCCCGTACGCGATCGCCGCGCGGTTCGCCTTCCCGGACCGTCCGGTCATCGCCTTCGTCGGGGACGGCGCGTTCCAGATGAACGGCATGAACGAGATGCTCACGGTGAAGCGGTACGCCGACCGGATGGGCGGCTCGCCGCCGCTGGTCTTCTGTGTCTTCAACAACCAGGACCTCAACCAGGTCACTTGGGAGCAGCGGGCGATGGGCGGTGACCCGAAATACGAGGGATCGCAGTCCATCCCGGACTTCCCGTACGCGAAGTACGCCGAACTGTGCGGCCTGAAGGGCATTTACTGCGACGACCCCAAGAAGGTCACCAAGGCCTGGCAGGACGCCCTCGCCAGCGATCGGCCTGTCGTGCTGGAATTCGTGGTGGACAACGAGATCGCGCCGATCCCGCCGCACATCATGAAGGAACAGGCCAAGAAGACCCTCAAGGCCGGCGTCCGGGACCCGCAGAAGGTCGGCATCGCCGAGCGCGGCTTCCGGCAGAAGCTCACGGAGATGTACGAGAACCTTCCCGGCCGCAAACACGACTGACTGGTCGTGGTCGCGTCTCCTCAAGGGAGGGAGGTTCGGGGATGCCGGATCACCTTCGCAGTGAGCGATCCCCGAGGCCCGGTGATCTGGCAACAGCGGCGCTTCCCCCTGAGGCCATGCGGAAATCACTACTGTATGGAATGAGGCTCGGCTGACCAGCGGAGAAGCCGACCGGCGACCTGGTCTCGGACCCGCGCAGAAGCGAGGTCTTCCTTCCTACGCCGCGCCTCCCGAGCGGAAGGATCTTCCTGCCGACAGCATCCGCGAATAGTGGGGCCCCTGCCGCGTCCAGCGCGAGCACGGACTGACCACGATCGACAACGACTTCGGCCCGGTCAACGTGCTCGCGCAGCAGGTGCAAGCGCACGAAGGCCCGGCAACGTGCTGATGCGCCTGTCGGTCAGTGGCCGCAACCCGATCGTGGTCGCCGCGACGCACCGCGCCCGCCAGCTCGGCATCGCCGCGTGGGCCGTCCCCGGACCGGGGCCCAACGCCCACGCCAGCGCGTGCGACGACGCGATCACCTGTGCAGCCCTCCGCCACCGTCCAGGAGATCCAACTCGCTGCGGTCCACCTTCTATGCGGCGTGGTCGACGAGGCCCTGGGGGTGAGACCATGTCACCAATCAGGGCCCTCGATAGATAAGGGCTCTACGCGACATTTGAGCAGGCGCCAAAGGTGTCGCTGACATTTATGCTGACACCGTTGGTCTGCATTGTTCGCGGCCCGGACTTCCGTCACCGGGAAATGCGTTGCAGCAGTGAGGTGATCTCAGCGAAATTGATCCGGACAAGAATGCTTTCCCTGTCACGAACGAGCCTTCGAGGGCGGACACGCGGACGATCAGGCGGCGCCCGGAAAGGGCGTGGAGCCCCCGGTAGAAGAGGTCTCACCACAAGATCTCGTCCGCTACCGGAAGGCTCCACGTGATCAGCTATCGTGCCACGCTCGATGTCTCGCGGGAACTGGTTCTGCATGTGTCCGGGCTGCTTGCCGCCGAACGCCGGTACCGGCGCACGCCCAAGGGCAGCAGGGCGCTGACCTGCTTCTGGGAGGCGGTGCTGGTGCTGCGGTGGTTCCGGGACCGCACCGACCCCGCCGCCCTCGGCCGTGACCACCGGATATCGCGGGCGACGGCCTACCGCTACATCGGCGAGGCGATCGAGGTGCTCGCCGCCCAGGCCCCCGACCTGCACACCGCGCTGCAGCGGGCCAAAGACGACGGATTGCCGCATGTGCAACTGGACGGCACCATCATCGGGTCCGACCGCTGCCGTCAGCAGACCCAAAGCGTCAAAGGCGAGATGATCGACGCCTGGTATTCGGGAAAGGCGCACCACCACGGCGGCAATATACAGGCGATGTCGGCGCCCTGCGGGCTTCCCCTATGGGTTTCCGACGTCGAGCCGGGCTCGGTGCACGACCTGACCGCCGCCCGCACCCACGTGCTGGGCGCGCTGTACGCCGCGGCGGCCGATGACCTGCCCACCCTGGCCGACCTGGGGTACGAGGGCGCGGGCATCGGGGTGTTCACCCTGGCCAAGCACCCCTCCGGCGGCCAGGTCCTGGACGCCGACGCCCGCACCTACAACGCGCTGCTGAGCGGCCTGCGATGCCTGGCCGAACGCGGCTTCGCCCTGCTCACCCAACGCTGGCGCATCCTGCAGCACATCACCGCCAGCCCCAGCAGAATCGCCGACATCGCCAAAGCCGCACTCGTCCTCACCCATTTCGAACACGGCTACGCCCGGTGATTCGCTGAGATCACCTCAGTGAATGTCTAGACTTCAACGAAAGGCTGTTGGCTGTTACTTTCCTTACGACCTGGAATTGGCGGTCTTGCGGCTATTGGCCTTCTCGATGGCCTTGACGAGTTCCCCCTTCTTCATGGTGGATCGACCCGAGATGCCCAGCCGCTTGGCGACATCGTACAGGTGCTTCTTCGAGGCGTTGGCGTCCACGCCGGCCGCAGTCTTGCGCGAGGTTTCACGACCTCCTTCGGCCTGTTTGTCGGACGGCCCCTTCGCGCCACCGGACTTCGGCTCCCAATGGTCGCCGACCCTCTCGTGGGTGTGCTTGAGGGCGGCGTAGGCGACGCGGTGCGCCCGCTGCCCTTCCCCGTACTCCTTAACGGCCGAGTCGTGAGCCTTGGCGTAAGTACGTTGCGCCTTGGCGTCCGAGCGCTTGATGGTGTCAGGCAACTCTTCCTTCTTGGCCTTGCCCTTGCCGGTGGTCTTCGGCATTTCCTACTCCTCGTGCGACGAGCCATGTGCTTTGGAGGAGCCGATACCCACATGCCATGAATATTCACGTGTGCGGCGTATCGGGATGAAACGCGCCAGGCACGGCCCGCCCGCTCACTCCGCCGAAGCGCCTGGCAGCAGGCCTGCGAAACCGTCCGGTCGTGCGTCCGACAGGTGCGGCGGGTCATCGGCTTCGTCTGTCTCCGACTTGCTGCTATCGAGGGCAGGTTCGGGTACTCCGTACTGACCCCATCGTCACGCTCGAGGCATGCGGGCGGGCCCACGATGATCTGGAGGATGCCGGCCGGGTGGCTTGCGCTGCCGTGCGCGAACAGCGTCCCGCTGGCCAGGAGCTCAGGGGAGCTCAGTTCGTCCGGCCCGTCGTGGCGTTCTCCAGATCATGCGTCACGCCGGCGACGCCACCTCGTGTCCGGTCCCACGCCGCCGGCTCAGGAACCCATTTGGGCGCCCGCTTCGTCGATGGCGTCGTCCAGCCGGGAGGCGAGTTCGACATCCAGAGCCGTGACGGCATCCGCTGACACCGTGCGCATGGCCAGTTGGATGCCGTCGGCGCTGCGGCGCACTTCGGGTCCGCGGCCCATCTCCTCGCGGAGCGGGTCGATTCTGCGCAGCACCCGGTCGAGGTTGCCGGATGGGAGTACGAGGGTACGCCGGAGCTCGCCGGTATCGCCCGACCAGTCCGGGAGGGGACCCAGTGCGGCGTCCACCTCCTCGGGGGTAAGCGGCGCCTCCTGTCCGGCGGAGCCGGTGACACCGCCGCCCGCCCCGGGAGGAGCGAACATCTCGCGGAGCTGTTCGGGCACGTCCAGCTCCGCGATCAGGTCGGGTTCCTGTTCGGCCAGCGCGGCGAGGACCGCCCGCGCCCGAAGTCGTGCCTCGTCAGGTGGCCGATGCGCCAGCAGCGAGACGGCGCGGACGAAATCCGCCTCGTCGTCCTTGCGCATCTGCTCTTCGACTGGAGGACGTCCCTTGAGTTGACCTGGTATCGCGTCCATGAGGCGGTCCCGGTCGGGTTCGCCAAGCGTGCGGGCCAGTGCGGTCACGGTCGCCTCCGCCGCCGCTCGCGCAACCCCTGAGTCCGGGTCTTCTCCGAGACCGACTCCAGCAGATCCTGATACTCAACGGCCATACTCGGTTCCGCAACTCGGTAGGCCCTGGTCAGGTCCCTCAGCGATACCCGCCGCCCCTGCTCTTACGCCCAGCTCCCTTCCGGCAGTACCGAGCTGGGAGCGCTTGGCAGGCTTACGCCTGAAGGTTCGGGCACAGGCATGTGCGTACGGACGCCGCACCCCCGAAGGAGGCGCCACGTCGGTTCCGCGTCAGGGCGGGTCTGCACGAACTGGAAGCCATGGCAGGGAGTCAGTCGCTGCCACGGCCGCTCACGCGGTCGCGGACCCGGTCGACAAGTCCGGCACCGGGGGCCAGCAACTTGTTCAGCGGCGGCTTGTTGGGCGCCGAGGGGTGCGGGCGGGTGGGCGCCACACGCTTGGCGGACTGGACTTTGTCACCCAGTTCCAGCAGTTGGTCGGCGTCGGCGTGCTCGGCGAGCTTGGGGAACAGGTTGCCCTCCTCATCCTCGACGTGGGCGGATACATCCTCGATGAGCCGGTTGACCAGCGTATTGAAGCTTTGGTGTGCGGCGTCGACCTTTTCGAGTTCCTTGAGAATCCGCTCCACTTCGGCGTGCTCGGAGATCTCCCTGTCGGCGATCTGTTCGCCGTCCGGCACGACTTTGCGGACTGCGGGGTACAGGTAGGCTTCCTCGGCGATCGAGTGCCGGACCAGTTCGATGGTGACGTCATCGATGATTCGCCGCCGCTCGTCCGCGTCCGTCGTGGCCGCCAGTTCGTCGAACATGTCCTCGACTTCGCGGTGATCGTGCTTGAGAACCTCGACCACATCGCGCTTCTCGTCGCCCATGGGACCTCTCCCTCTGGTGTCTGCGCTCGAGCCAGGAGAACACCGCGTACCGCCCCGTGGCCTGGCGGGCGTTGGCTTGCGGTGATCGACTGACAGGGCGCCTGGTACCCGAGCGAACGAGTCCCACTCGCCTCCTGAAGACACGGATTCGTTCGGCGACCTAGAGGTTACGACACCAAGGACGCAAGCACTACTCGGGGGAGGAGGCCATGGCGGACAACCCGTCGTTCATCGAAGTGCAGAAGTCCCTGGCCGGGGATGGGCTATCCGGTGTCCAAGGACGACCTCGTCAAGTACGCGCAGCGGCACGGCGCCGAAGAGGGCACCTTGCAAGCGCTTCAGGCGATACCCGACCGGGAATACGACGGGCCCAGGCGGAGTCAGCCAGGCGATCACCAAGACGCTGACGCGCAACGTATCTATGCAGTTAGGTTGGCCGGCTCACCGGCGGCGGGCTTAACCGGCGGCGGCTGCGGTCGGCCGGGCGAGTTTGTTACGGCGAGGAAGCCGCGGGTAGAGGCGCTGGCATGACTGATATCGGAGACAGCTTCAAGCCCGGAGAACGTGCACCGGAAAGTGGCTTCTACGAATGCGACTGTCCCAATTCCCACCGCTGGAGCACCGACGTGGCGGACCATCCACTTCCACCGCTTCCACGAGGATGCAGCGGAAGCCAATGGACCCTGAGGGAACGCCGCCCCGTCGCCTGATCACCTTCGGCGGGGCGACCACGTCCGCCGGCGCCGAGAACCGATTCACCGGCGCTGGCGGACGGCGCTTCGCGGACGCCTCGCTGGTAGGCGCAGGGCTGCTGCCGTTCCGGGCACCGTCTCGGGTTCGGACACGGCGGTGTCGGCCTGACTATATGCGTCGGCGAAACCCTCGCTCTTGAGGCCGACGACCTGATGGTCCCGCTGGTCAACCTCCTTCGCGGCCAAGCGGCCCCCACTCGGCGTTCGCGTCTTGCTTCAGCAGCCTCTCGGCCTGGTCGAGGACCTGCTTGTCGATCAGAGCGACGGCGGCGGGACGGGCCACGATGGGCTCGTTGTCGGGCCCACGGCCCACCTCCTCGCCCTCAAGTACCCAGGGCCGCGCACCTTGGGCGCGGGCCCTCTCCAGGTGCGAGTAATCGTGCAGACGCCGCGCCACCCACAGGACCAGCGACCGGGTGCCCCACCACGCCTCCACGGCGAGCGGATTGGCGGACAGGCCCGGCAATTCGGCGCCGGTCAGGCCGTCCGCGCTGTGCGGGCGGGACTGGTCGGCCTCCGGATCGGCCGACCAGCGCACGAACAGGCACGGGCGGCCTTCCAGCAGCTCGGCCAGCTGATCAAGTGTCGTGATCACATCCAGCGACATGGAAGGGCTGTTCCCCGTCGCGCCACGTCGATTCCGGGCCACGCACGGAGATCGCCCGTGTGATCGCTTTATGTCCGGGTAGGGACGCCACCGAGCGATCGTTCCCCTCCTCCCGCCGGTCTCGTCCGCAAAGGAGACGACCCGCATGACGACGGCGCAATCCTCCACTCGGCTCGACGATGGGCAGACCGAGATCCTGCTGGCGGAGATGAACGGGCTCGGGCAGGACGATCCCCGGCGGGAACGGCTGCGGGCGCGCATCGTCGACATGCACGCCCCGCTGGTCCGCGGTGTCGCGCGCCGGTACGCCAACCGCGGCGAACCCATCGACGACCTCCAGCAGGTGGCCTACCTGGGGCTGGTCAAGGCCATCAACCGGTTCGACCCCGGGATCGGCGACCGGTTCGTCACCTACGCCTACCCGGTGGTGACCGGGGAGGTGAAGCGGCACTTCCGCGACAAGACCTGGGGCATCCGCGTGTCGCGCCGCATCCAGGAACTGCGCCCGGTGCTCCAGCGCACCACGCAGGAGTTCACCCGCGAGAAGGGCCGCTCCCCCACCACGGGGGAGATCTCGAAGCTCATGGACATCACCGAGGAGGAGACCGTCGAGGTCATCGTCGCCTGCGACGCCTACCGCCCGCTGTCCCTGGAGGCTCCCGCCGACGGCTCGCAGAGCGGCGACAACGGCACCGTCGGCGAGTACCTCGGATCGGACGACCCCGCGCTGGACGCCTTCATCGACGGCCACGCCCTCGCCCCGCTGATCGACGACCTTCCCGAGCGGGAGCGGACGATCCTGCTGTTGCGGTTCTTCGGCAACAAGACGCAGACGCAGATCGCCGAGCAGATCGGCCTGTCCCAGATGCACGTCTCGCGGCTGCTCCGCGCCACTCTCGACAAACTGCGCGGCGGCCTGCTCGCCGAAGGCTAAGGCGACGCTCAGCTCCGTGGTAGCCCTTTCGGCGAGGATGATCACTCCGGTGTCACGTCACCCTCGCTCGGCGACTGGTCAGGCTCACGGTGCGGGACGACAAGATCGACAAGATCACCGCTCTCCTCTCACAGTCCCACATCAACCGCCAGGTGATCCGCTGACAGGGGAAGCGAATCGGCGGGCGGCTCGACACGCAGCGCGAGACACATCTCACGAGCGATGGATGTTGACGGAGACGTCCTGTGGACGAAACGCAAATTGGGGCACCAAACCCGTCCCACCGCGCGGCTGATTGTTACGAGCTCGTCGCTCCTGACACCTACAGGGAGTGATCAACGAGCCAGCCGCAGCACCCAGTCTGCGCCCGTCTTTAGAACAAGACGAGCTGTGGCGTCCGTTCTCGCGGTCAGCATCGGTGCCGTCCCCAAAGCCGCAAATGGTTGGTACCGGCGGTCACTAGAGTACTGGCCGCGTTCGAGGACGGTCCCGACTGGTCGTTCGGGTCTGCCCTGCGCCCGCCGACGGCCTGGACAGCGAGCGCGTCGTTCTCGTTGGGGACGCGCAGAGCGATGACGTGCTGGGCCTAGCGGAACCCCAGGCCTTGGGGCGGCGGGCGCGGCTGCCGGCATACAGGGCCGGCCTGTGGATGCTCAGCAGCGAGCAGCTCGGACTGGATCGGAGGCGTTGAGGTTGAGATGCAGTCCGACTTCCAAGCCGACCCCATCTGCTGTCCGGCGACGCGGTACCTCACGTGCGGTGTCGGTGCCTTCCGGACGCGCATGGAAGGCACTCCTGGGGGTAGCGGCTGCGGTACTTCAACTTTGGGAGAGGACGAGCATGGCCACTGCACGAGAGATCATGACGCCGGGCGCCGACTGCATCGGTGAGGACGCCACTGTGCTCGAGGCGGCGAAGAAGATGACCGAGCTGGACGTGGGCGCACTGCCGATCTGCGGGAACGACGACCGCCTCAAGGGGATGATCACCGACCGCGACATCGTGGTGAAGGTGCTGGGCGTCGGTAAGGATGCCGAGGCGACCAGGGCCGGGGAACTGGCTCAGGGAGAGGCCGTGACGATCGGCGCCGACGATAACGCCCAAGAGATCATGGAGACCATGACCGACCACAAGGTCCGCCGTCTCCCGGTGATCGACGGGCGCCGTCTCGTCGGGATCGTCGCGCAGGCCGATGTCGCGCGATCGTTGCCCGAGCCTCAGGTCGGTGACTTGCTCCAAGCCCTGTCCACCGACTGAACCGATCTTCGCAGCCATCCAGGTGCCCCGGCGAGGCCGGCACTGCGCGGCCGCCGGGAGTCAATAGCCCTCGAGGCGGGCGCGGTCGGCCTCGACCGCGGGCGGAACGGGTCGGCGGTCGCGCAGCACGCGAGGCAGGACCCGGGCGGCAGCAGCGAGCCCGGCGCGGCCGTCCGGGGTGCGCAGCGCGGACGCGACGGCGCGGGCCAGCACCGGCAGCGGGCGCCGCAGCCACATCGTGAGGAGCCGGTTGCGGATCTCCCGGCGGCGGCGCCCGACCGGGTCGCGGCCCGTCCGCGACGGGTGGTGGTGCACGACGAGCTCGGGCACGTAGGCCATGCCCCAACCCGCGGCGGCCACATCCAGGGCGAGCAGTTCCTCCTCGCCGGCGAAGTGCAGGACATTCGAGAAGCCGCCGACGTCGAAGAATGCGTCCCGTCGCACGATGACCGAGCAGGCCAGGAAGCCAAGGATCGCCGGCCCCGGGTGGCCGTCCGGACGGCCGAGGGGCGCGGCGGCCATCTGGTCCGACACCGGCTCGAGCCGTTCCTCCTCGCCGACCAGCACGCGGGCGGCGAGGAGCGCCATGCGGGGGTGCGCGTCGAGGATCTCGACAGCCCGTGCGAGGGCACCGGGCGCCCACCAGGAGTCGTCGTCGGCGAACGCGACGTAGCGGGTTCCGGCCTCGATCGCGCCGACGTTGCGTGCGGCGGCGCCGAAGTTGCCCGGCAGCCGCAACACACGGGTGTCGGCGGCCGCGGCGACGGCGGCGGTGCCGTCGGCGGACGCGTTGTCGACGACGATCACCGGGGCGGCGTGCCGGACCAGGCTGCGGCGCAGCTCTGGGGCGCGGTCGCGGGTCGCGACGACGATCGTGACGCCGGACGTCTCGGGTCTCCGCACGCGTTCCGAGCGGGCGGTGCCGGTCTCGGAGCGGGTGCCGGATCCGGAGTGATTTCCGGATCCAGAGGGGGTGTCGGTCATCTGGCTGTTCCTCCCCGGAGCCGATCAGCTCACGTAGCGGCGGGCCATGGACGTCCGCTGGGAGGTCTCCAGGGTGCGCAGGCGATCTTCGACGTCGCGGGGCAGCGAGCGGCGCTCCCGCACGACCCAGCCAAGCCCCGCCACGGCCTCGGCGAGGGCGGCGGCGGTGACGCGATCGCGGGGCAGCGTGCGCAGCAGCCCGGCGGTGCGGCGCGCGGCGGCCGGCAGCGGGCGGCGCAGCCAGGTAAACCACAGCGTGTTGCGGATGCCGTGGCGCCGCCGCACGTGCACCTCCCGGAGCGGCGACGGCTCATGGTGCACGACGACGTCCTCGGTATAGCACAGGTACCAGCCGAGGGTCATCAGGTCGGCGCTGAGTAACTCCTCCTCGCCGCCCAGCCACAAGCGGGGCGAGAACCCGCCGGCCGCGCGGAACGCCACAGCGCGGATCATGGACGCGCCTGCCAGAAACGAGCCGAGCGCGGGGCCGGGCAGCCAGCCGGGGCCGGGGACAGGTGAGTCCCGCAGTTCGGCGACGATCGGGTCCTCACGCCCGCCGGGCTCCACCAGGATCCGCCCAGTGACCACGGCCAGCCGCGGGTGCGCGTCCAGCAGCGCCGCCGCGCGGCCCGGGGCGACCGGTTCCCACCAGGTGTCGTCGTCGCAGAACACCACGTACGGGGTACGGACGTGGTCCACCGCCAGGTTGCGCGCGACAGCACCGAGATTCTCGCGAGATCGAATCAGCCGCACCTCCGGGAACCTGGCCGCGACCGCGTCCGGGGTACCGTCGCGGGAGGCGTTGTCGACGACAATGACGGGTGCACCTTCCGGCAGGGCCCGCAGGCGGCCGAGAACGGCCAGCAGCGAGGCCCGCCGGTTCCGGGTGATGACGACGACGGTGTAGCGCATGCGTCCGCCCTACCCGGGCCTCGCCGTGCCATGTCCTCTACCGCGGCCGGTCGGCGACGAGCCGCAGCGACGGCGCCCGCTCGGGGCAGATAGGCCATCGAGCTCGCGGGTACTCGCCCCCTGGGAAGGCGGGATCGTCCCTGACGAGCCAATTCCTCAGAAGACCTCTTTTGCCTCGCCCGCGTTTAGCGTCCCAGTTCTCGGCTATGTCCGAAATTACCTAAAGGGGATTTTCGCCCCTTGACCGATGTCTATGACGCAGGCATCGGCTATCCCACCGACCGTGCGCCGAACGGGGCTCTGTCATGCGTGTGCTCGGAATCAACGCGATCTTCCACGACCCGGCCGCCGCGCTGGTGTCGGACGGCCGCGTCGTGGCGGCGACCGAGGAAGAGCGGCTCAGCCGCCGCAAACACGGAAAACGCCCAGTGCCGTTCTCCGGATGGGAACTGCCGGAGAAGGCGGCCCGATCGTGCCTGGACCGGGCCGGGCTAGAGCCCGGCGAGCTGGACGCCGTCGCCTACTCCTACGACCCGCACCTGGTCGAACCGGGGCTCGATGGGCACGACGTGAACTGGGAGCGGCTGCGCACGCTTTACGCACGGCGGGCCCCGAACTTCCTGTCCACCGCGCTGCCCGGGCTCGACCCGGGGATCGTCCGGTTCGTCCCGCACCATGTGGCGCACGCGGCGTCGGCGGCGCTCGCCGCCCCCCGCCCCGGCGTAGGCGACGTGCTCGTCCTGGACGGCCGCGGCGAATCCCACTCGCACCTGGCCGGGACCTACGCGAACGGTGTCCTCACCACCCTGCATGCGCAGCGGCTGCCGCACTCGCTCGGGCTGATGTACGAGGACCTGACCGAACACCTGGGCTTCCTGCCCTCAAGCGACGAGTACAAGGTGATGGCCCTCGCCTCCTACGGTGAGCCGCGGTTCCTGAACGAACTGCGCGAGCACGTCGGCGCCACCGGCGACGGCGGTTTCGCGGTCGCGCCGTTCGACTGGGGGGCGCTGGCGAAGGCCCGGACACCCGACGGCGAATGGACCCGCGACCACGCCGACCTCGCCGCGAGCGTCCAGGCGCGGCTCGAAGAGGTGCTGCTCGACCTCGCGGTCTGGCTGCGTGGCCGCACCGGGTCCGGCCGCCTCATGCTCGCCGGCGGTGTCGCGCTCAACTGCGTCGCCAATTCCCGCCTCGCCGAGACCGGGCCCTACGACGACGTCTGGGTGCAGCCCGCCGCAGGCGACGCGGGCACGGCACTCGGCGCGGCCTTGCACGTGGCGCGCTCGTCCGGTGACGAGATCGAGGCGATGCCGGGCGCGGACCTCGGCCGCGAGTGGGACGACGACGAGATCGCGGACCACCTCGACATCGCGAAGATCCCCTACGAGCGTCCCGCGGACCTGGCCGCGACGGTCGCCGAGGCCCTCGCGCACGACCGGGTCGTCGCGTGGTTCCAGGGCCGCTCCGAGTTCGGCCCGCGCGCGCTTGGGCACCGCTCCCTCCTGGCGCACCCGGGACACGCCGCGAACGTCGAGCGGCTCAATGACGTGAAGGGCCGCGAGCAGTTCCGTCCGATCGCGCCGATGGTGTCCCTCGACCGGGCGCCGGAGATCTTCGAGGGCCCGCTCCCCAGCCCGTACATGCTGTTCGTGCACCGCGTGCGCCCGGAGTGGCGCCAGCGGATCCCAGCGGTCGTGCACGTCGACGGCACCGCCCGGATCCAGACGGTCGCGGACGGCGACGAACCCCTCGTCGCCCGGATGGTGCGGGAGTTCGACCGCCGCACCGGGATACCCCTCGTGATCAACACGAGCCTGAACACCGCCGGACGTCCGATGGTCGACGACCCACGGGACGCCCTCGAGTGCTTCGGATCCGCCCCGGTGGACCTGCTGGCCATCGGCCCGTTCGTGGTGCGGCGCCGGGAGGTGCACGCCTGATGGACTACACCGTCGTGATTCCCACTGTCGGGCGGACGAGCCTGTGCATCACGCTGAGCGCGCTCCTCGCCGACCTCGACGGGATCGCGCCCGCACCGTACGAGATCATCGTCGTGGACGATCGTCCGGTCCCCGGCGCGCCGCTCCCGCTCCCGGAGGCGGGCGGGCATGCCCTGCGCGTGCTGCGCTCGGGCGGGCGCGGGCCGGCCGCCGCCCGCAACACCGGCTGGCGCGCCGCCGCCACCGAGTGGATCGCGTTCCTGGACGACGACGTCGTTCCCGGCCCCTGCTGGCCAGAGCGGCTGGCCGCCGACCTCGCAGGCCTGCTGCCCGAGGTCGCCGGCTCCCAGGGCCGCGTCCTCGTGCCGCGCCCGGAGGGCCGCCGCCCAACCGATTGGGAACGGAACACGACCGGCCTGGAGACCGCCGAGTGGATCACCGCCGACATGGCCTACCGGCGCAGCGCCCTGACCGAGGCCGGCGGCTTCGACGAGCGGTTCCATCGCGCGTACAGGGAGGACGCCGATCTGGCCCTGCGGGTCCTGGACACCGGCAGCGTCCTCGTCCGGGGCGACCGCGAGATCACGCACCCGGTCCGGCCCGCCGGTTTCTGGGCGTCCGTCCGGGCGCAGGCGGGCAACGCCGACGACGTCCTGATGCGGCGCCTGCACGGCCCGTCCTGGCGTACCCGCGCCGGCGAGGGCCGGGGCCGCCTCCGCGAGCACGTCCTCATCACGGCGTCCGCCCTGCTGGCCCTGGCCGCGGCCCCTGCCGCCCTCCGCCGCCGCGCAGTCCCGTCGGGTCCGGCCATCCTGCGTGATCGGCTCCTCCGCCGTGGTTCGACCACTGCGCGCGGCCTGGCCGCCTCACGCGAATCCACTCTCACCCGGACGGCTCGAACCTCACGCGGATTCGTGTCCCGGCACGGCCTCACTCCGCGCGGGCCGACCTCGCACAGGACCGTCCTCATGCGGACTGCGCCCACGTCGGGCGGCCTCGCCGCGTTCGCCGCCGTGGCGGGCGGGGCGGCCTGGGCGGGGCTGACGGTCCGGTTCGCGGCGGAGCGGATCCGTCCGGGGCCGCGAACGGCCGGGGAGATCGCGCGGATGGCCGTGACCAGTGCCTTGATCCCGCCCATCGCGGTGCGGCATCGGGTTCGCGGGCTCGTCCTGCACGGGCGGGCGCACCCGTGGGCCGGTCGCCGGGTGGTGTTGTTCGACCGTGACGACACGCTGATCCGGGACGTCCCCTACAACGGCGACCCGGCGCGGGTCGAGCCGGTGCCGGGGGCGCGGCAGGCGCTGGACCGGCTGCGCCGCCACGGCGTGCGGATCGGAGTCGTGTCGAACCAGTCGGGCGTGGCGAAGGGCCGCATCGCCGAGGGCGACGTTCGCCGAGTCAACGCGCGGGTCGAGGAGTTGCTCGGACGCATCGACGTGTGGGAGTTCTGCCCGCACGACGGCGGAGAGGGGTGCGGCTGCCGCAAGCCGGCGCCGGGGATGATCGAGCGGGCCGCGCGGCGGCTCGGGGCGTTGCCGGCGGAGATCGCGGTGATCGGCGACATCGGGCGGGACGTCGAGGCGGCCGCGGCGGCGGGTGTCCGCGGCATCCTGGTGCCGACCGCGCGGACGCTGCCCGGGGAAATCGCCGGAGCGACGGAGACGGCGCCGACACTGCGCGCCGCCGTCGAGCTCGTACTGGGCGGTCGGACTGGCGGGGGGCCGCGCCGATGAGGGTCCTCGTCGCACGCCAGGACAACATCGGCGACGTGCTGCTCGCCGGGCCTGCCGTGCGGGCCGTTGCCGAGCGCGCCGACGAGGTGGTGCTGCTGTGCGGGCCGCGCGGACGTGCCGCCGCCGACCTGCTGCCCGGCGTCGACCGAGTACTCGAGTGGTGCGCGCCCTGGATCGACCCGGAGCCCGACCCGGTCCACCGCGACGACGTCGACCGGCTCGTCGGGATGGTGCGGGGGTTCGACCGCGCGCTGATCCTGACCTCGTTCCACCAGTCGCCGCTTCCGCTGGCGCTGCTGATGCGGCTGGCGGGCGTCCCGTGGATCGGAGGGATCAGCGAGGACTATCCCGGAGCGCTGCTGGACCTGCGGCACCGGTCCGACGGCGACGTCCCTGAGCCGCTGCGGATGCTCGCGCTGGCCGAGGACGCCGGATTCCCGGCTCCCGCCGACACGCGGCTGCGGGTCCGCCGGCCACTGCCGGACACCGCGCACCTGACGGACGGCCCGGGCTACGTGGTCGTCCACCCCGGGACGTCGGTGCCGGCGCGGGCGTGGCCGCCGGAGCGCTGCGCCGAGGCGGTCCGGCTGCTGGACGCGGCGGGCCACCGGGTCGTCGTCACCGGGCACGGCGACGAGAAGGAACTGACCGCGCACGTCGCCGGTGAGTACGGCTTGGACCTGGGCGGACGGACGTCGCTGCCGGAGCTCGCGGCGGTGCTGGCCGACGCGCGGGCGGTGGTGGCGGGCAACACCGGGCCCGCGCATCTGGCGGCTGCCGTCGGCACGCCCGTGGTGTCGCTGTTCGCGCCGACGGTCTCGGCGGCGCGGTGGGCGCCGTTCGGAGTGCCGATGGCGCTGCTGGGCGACCAGCAGGCCCCGTGCAGGGACACCCGCGCCCGCGAGTGTCCGGTCGGGGGGCATCCGTGCCTGACGAACGTCACCGCCGACGAGGTCGCCGCGGCCGTGGAGATCGTGGCCGACGTGCAGGTGGAGGAGCAGGAGGAGGTGCCCGCGCGATGAGGGTTCTGCTGTGGCACGTGCACGGCTCGTGGGCGACGTCGTTCGTCCACGGCCCGCAGACCACGATCGTTCCGGTCGTCCCAGGCCGAGGCCCGGACGGGCGTGGCCGCCCGGACACCTTCACCTGGCCGGACCGCGCCCTGGAGGTTCCGTACGACCGACTGTGCGACGAGGACGTGGACGTCGTCGTCCTGCAACGTCCGCACGAGCTGCGGCTGGCCGAGGAGTGGCTCGGGCGGCGGCCGGGGACCGACGTCCCGGCCGTCTACGTCGAACACGACACCCCCCGCCGCACGCCGGCCGACGCGAGCCGCCGCGAGGAGGTCGTCCCCGACAGCCGGCACTTCCTGCACGACCGCTCGGACATCCCGGTCGTGCACGTCACCCACTTCAACCACCTGTTCTGGAACTGCGGGCGCGCCCCCACCACGGTCATCGAGCACGGCGTCGTGGACCCCGGTCACCGGTACACCGCCGAGATGCCCCGCGCGGCCGTGGTGATCAACGATCCGCTGCGCCGGGGGCGCGTCACCGGCGCCGACCTGCTCCCCGAACTGGCCGCCGCCGTCCCTCTGGACCTGTTCGGGATGAACGTCGTGGACGCGCCCGGAAAGCTCGGCATCCCCCCGGAGTCGCTGTGGACCTTCGAGGACCTCCCGCAGGCGCGGATGCACGCGGAACTCGCGCGCCGCCGCGTCTACGTCCACCCCTACCGGTGGACTTCGCTCGGCCTCGCGCTGATCGAGTCGATGATGCTCGGCCTCCCCGTGGTGGCGCTCGCCACGACCGAGGCGGTCGAGGCGGTGCCGCCGGAGGCGGGGGTGCTGTCGACCCGCGTCGGCGCGCTGGCCGCCGCGGCCGCGGCCCTCGCCGCCGACGCGCCACGCGCCCGCCAGATGGGCAAGGAGGCGCGGACCTTCGCCGTGGAACGGTACGGGCTCACGCGGTTCCTGCGCGACTGGCAGCGAACACTCACGGAGGTGACGCGATGAGGATAGCCATGATCTCCGAGCACGCCAGCCCGCTGGCGGCCAAGGGCGGCCTCGGCGGGGCCGACGGCGGCGGGCAGAACGTGTTCGTCGCGGAGTTGGCCGCCGAACTGGGCCGGCAGGGGCACTGCGTCACCGTCTACACCCGGCGGGACGCGCCCGCGCTACCGCGCCGGGTCCGGCTCGCGCCCCATGTGACGGTCGAGCACGTCCCCGCGGGGCCGCCCGAGAACGTCCCCAAAGACGACCTGCTGCCGTGGATGGGCGACTTCGGCCGGTACCTGCGGGACCGGTGGCGAACCGAGCCGCCGGACGTCGCGCACGCGCACTTTTGGATGAGCGGTCTCGCCGCGCTCCGGGCAGTGGACACCGCGGCCGGCGACCGAGCGGAGCGGCGGCTTGTCCCGGTGGTGCAGACCTATCATGCGTTGGGCACCGTGAAGCGCCGCCACCAGGGCGCCACGGACACGAGCCCGGCGGGGCGCGTCCGGCTGGAGCGGGCGATCGGCCGCCGCGTCGACGCGATCATCGCGACGTGCTCGGACGAGGTCGGCGAGCTGACCGCGATGGGCGTCTCGGGCGAGCGCGTCTCGGTGGTGCCGTGCGGGGTGGACCTTGGGCTGTTCGGACCCGGCGGCCCTGACGGCGCGGCCGGCGCGGACTCGCGGCACCGTCTCGTCGTACTGTCCCGGCTCGTCGAACGCAAGGGGGTCGACACCGCGATCCGGTCGCTAGCACTCCTCCCGGAAGCCGAGCTGGCCATCGCCGGGGGCCCGCCCCGCGACGAACTGGACGCCGACCCGGAGATCCGCCGGCTGCGAAGAGTCGCCGCCGATGCGGGCGTGGCCGACCGGGTCGACTTCGTCGGCCGGGTGGCCCGGACAGACGTCGCGCCGCTGCTGCGGTCGGCGAGCCTCGTACTGACGCTGCCCTGGTACGAGCCTTTCGGGATGGTGCCGCTGGAGGCGATGGCGTGCGGCGTCCCGATCGTCGCGGCCGCCGTGGGCGGGCATCTGGACACCGTCGTGCACGGCGACACCGGGCTGCTGGTCCCGCCACGCGACCCGGACGCCGCCGCCAAGGCGATCCGGGAGCTCCTCGATGACCCGATGCGCCGCGCCACGATGGGCATCGCGAGCGCCGACCGGGCCCGCGTCCGCTACTCGTGGGCGCGAATCGCCGCCGAAACCGCCGCCGTCTACCGGCGGGCCGCCGAACTCTGTGAGGTGCCCGCTTGACTCCGCACACTTCCCGTCCCTCCAGCCCAGCGGTAGGCCCAACCGGCTTGGTCCTCACCGATCGGGTGTTTGTCGCCCATTAGGAGCAGCCATGACCACGACGCAGACGAAGACCGCGCAGGACGCAAGGTTGGAGGCGCTGGCCGAGGCGGCGCTCGCGTTCCGCGAGCACGTACCGACGATCACCGTGTGGGGCCGTCGTCTGGCCCGCGTGCTCGACTCCGGCGGACGGCTGCTGACCTGCGGAAACGGCGGCAGCGCGGCGGAGGCGCAGCACCTGACGGCCGAGCTGACCGGACGGTTCGAGGGCGACCGGCGGCCGCTGTCGGCGATTCCGCTGCACGGCGACACGTCCGCGGTCACCGCCATCGGCAACGACTACGGGCCGGTCCAGGTGTTCTCCCGGCAGGTGCAGGCCCACGGGCGACGTGGCGACGTGCTGATCTGCTTGTCCACCAGTGGGCGCAGCCCGAACGTGATCGCGGCGGCGCGGCTCGCGCGGCGGCTCGGCATGTCGGCCTGGGCGGTGACGGGGCCGGGACCCAATCCGCTCACCGACGCGTGCCACGACGCGGTCACCGCCGACGCCGCGACGACCTCGACCGTCCAAGAGATCCACCTCGCGGCTATCCACCTGCTGTGCGGGGTGGTGGACGAGACGCTGGGCGCGGCATGAGCGCGGCTCTTGCCGGCCCCAGGATGGAGGGCTCATGACTGGACCGCTGGTGGTGATCGGGGACGTCCTGCTGGACGTGGACATCGTCGGCAGCAGCAGCCGCCTGTGCGCGGACGCCCCGGTCCCCGTCGTCGAGCGGGCCGAGGAGCGTCCCCGTCCGGGCGGCGCCGGGATGGCGGCGCTGCTCGCGGCCGCCGAGGGCCACGACGTGGTCCTGGTGACCGCCCTCGCCGACGACGAACCGGGCCGCCGGCTGCGCGCCATGCTGGAACGGCACCTGGATGTCGCCGCGTTCCACCTGCACGGCGGCACCCCGTGCAAGCTGCGGATCCGGTCCGGCGGGCAGTCGGTGGCGCGGCTGGACACCGGGGAAGGCGAAGCGCTGGACGGGCCGCTCGGCCCGCGCGTCGCCGAGGCGATCTCCGGCGCGGGTGCCGTGCTGGTCTCCGACTACGGCCGGGGCGTCACCCGGCACCGCGCCGTCCGCTCGCGGCTCACCGATCTGCCGCCGAGCGTCCCGGTGGTGTGGGACCCGCACCCCCGCGGGGAACCACCGGTGCCGGGGGTGGTGCAGCTGCTCACCCCGAACGAGGAGGAGGCCGCGCGGCTCGCCGCTGCCGACGGCGCCGAAATCTCCGGGTTCGGGCTGCCGGCGGCGGGCCGCCGCGGTCGGCACCTCGGCCGGTCCTGGGGACTCGACGGCGTGGCGGTGACGCTCGGCTCGGAGGGCGCGCTGCTGTGCGACGGGTCGCAGGCGCCGTTCCTGGTGCCCGCCGAACCCGCCTGCGGCGACTCCTGCGGCGCGGGCGACAGCTTCGCCGCCGGAGCCCTCCAGGCACTCGCGGACGGCGGCACGCTCCCCGGCGCCGTCACCGAGGGCGTCCGGCGGGCCTCGGATTTCGTCCGGGCAGGCGCGGCGGCGGGCGTCACGGCGCGGCTCGCCGAGACCGGCACCGCGCGGCTGGTGCCCGAGCGCGGCGAGGACGCCTGGGACGTGATCGAGCGGACGCGGCGCGCGGGCGGGACGGTGGTGGCGACCGGCGGCTGCTTCGACCTGCTGCACGCGGGCCACGTCAACATGCTGCAACACGCGCGGCGGCTCGGTGACTGCCTGATCGTGTGCGTCAACTCGGACGCGTCGGTGCGGCGCCGCAAGGGGCCGTCCCGGCCAGTGACGACGGCCGCCGACCGCGTCCGGGTGCTGGAGGCCCTCAGCGACGTGGACGCCGCTGTCGTCTTCGACGACGACACCCCCGCGCCGCTGCTGGAACGGCTCCGGCCCGACGTGTGGGTGAAGGGCTCCGACTACGCCGGGACGCCGCTGCCCGAAGCCGGGACCGTCCGGGCGCACGGCGGCGAAGTCGTCCTCCTCCCCCTGCTGGAAGGGCGCTCAACGACGCGCCTGCTGTCGACCACGAAGGGACATGCCTCATGAACGTGCTCATCACCGGCGGTGCGTCCGGGCTCGGCGCGGCCGTCGCACGGCGCGTCGCCGACGACGGCGGCAAGCCGCTGATCCTGGATCTGCACCCGCCCAAGGACGACTTCCCCTGCATGCAGGCGGACCTGGCCGACCGGCACTGCACCGAGCGGGCCGTGCACGGGCTGGCCCGCGCTCATGGCGGCTTGCACGGCGTCGTCACCGCCGCCGGAATCGACGCCTGCGGGCAGCTGAACGACGTGCCCGCCGAGGATTGGGAGCGGGTCGTGCAGGTCAACCTGCTGGGCACCGCTGCGGTGGTCCGCGCCGCGATCCCCTACCTGGAGAACGAGCCGAAGGGACGCGTCGTGACGATCGCGTCCACGCTCGGACTCCGAGCGTTCCCCGACGCCACCGCGTACTGCGCGTCCAAGTTCGGGATCGTCGGATTCACCCGCGCGCTGGCGGCGGAACTGTCCGGGCGGGTCGGCGTCACCATGGTCATCCCCGGCGGCATGGACACCGCGTTCTTCGAGGGCCGCGCCCCGCAGTACCGGCCGGGCCCCGACGCCAAGCTGAACCGGCCCGAGGACGTCGCCGCGACCGTGGCGTTCGCGCTCGCCCAGCCCGCGGGCTGCGAGGTGCGGGAACTGGTCGTCGCGCCATCCAAGGAGCCCTCGTGGCCGTGACGCCGCAACGGGCGGTCGGGGAACCGGTGCGGCGGATACTGGTACTGCGGGCCCTCGGTCTGGGCGACCTTCTGACCGCCGTCCCCGCGTTGCGGGCGCTGCGACGTGGCGCCCCCGACGCCAGGATCACCCTGGCGGCGCCGGACGTCCTGGCGCCGCTCGCCCGTGCTACGGGCGCGGTCGACGCCGTCCTGGACACGTCCGGGTTGGACGAGCCGCTGCCATCGCCCGAGCCAGTGGATACTGCCGTCAACCTGCACGGCCGCGGCCCGCAGAGCCACCGACTGCTCGCCACAACGAGCCCAGGGCGGCTGCTGGCGTTCGCCCATCCCGACTTCCCGGAGATCGGCGGCCCGGAGTGGGACGCGAGCGCGCACGAGGTGACGCGCTGGTGCGGGCTCGTCGAGGCTTACGGATTTCCCGCCGACCCCGACGACCTGGACCTGCCGCCCCCGGAGACGGCCTCCCCGGCGCCCGATGCCGTCGTCGTCCATCCCGGCGCCGCCCACCCGGCCCGTCGCTGGCCCGCAGAGCGGTTCGCGACCGTCGCGGCCGCTCTGCGAGACGCCGGAGAGCGGGTCGTCGTCACCGGCGGCCCCGGCGAGACGGGCCTCGCCCGCCGCGTTGCCGGCCTGGCCGGGCTCGACGACGCCGCCGACCTGTCCGGACACACTTCGCCATCAGAGCTCGCGGCGCTGATCGCCGGCACGTGCCTGGTGGTGTGCGGGGACACCGGCGTGGCGCACCTGGCGACGGCGTACCGCACGCCGTCGGTCGTCCTGTTCGGCCCGACACCGCCGGATCGGTGGGGCCCGCCGCCGGACCGGCCCGAGCACACGGTGCTGTGGGCCGGGCGGCACGGCGACCCGCACGGCGCCGCACGGGACCCGGGGCTGCTGGAGATCACCGCGGACGAGGTCGTCCGGGCCGCCGCCGCCCGGTTGCTCGCTCTACAACACTGCTGAGGAGAGATGATGCGACATCCACGCGCCGTTGTGACGGGAGGCTCGGGCTTCCTCGGCTCGCACCTGTGCGAGGCACTGCTGGCCCGCGGGATCTCCGTGGTGTGCATGGACAACCTTCTGACCGGGTCGTCCCGCAACATCGCACATCTGGCCGAGCGGGGCGACTTCCGGTTCATCAAGCGCGACCTCACCGAGCCGGCGCACGTCCCGGGCGATGTCGGGTACGTGTTCCATCTCGCCTCGGCGGCGTCCCCCATCGACTACCTGCGGCTGCCGGTCCAGACTCTGGAGGTCGGCAGCCAGGGCACCCGCAATGCGCTCGACCTCGCTGAGACCAAGGGCGCCCGGTTCGTGCTCGCCTCTACCTCCGAGGTGTACGGGGACCCCCTCGTGCATCCGCAGCCCGAGTCGTACTGGGGAAACGTCAATCCCGTGGGGCCGCGCAGCGTGTACGACGAGGCCAAACGCTTCGGCGAGGCGCTGACGTCGGCGTTCCGGCACTCCCGGGGCCTGGACACCGCGATCGTGCGGATCTTCAACACCTATGGCCCACGGATGCGCCCCGACGACGGCCGCGCCATCCCGACGTTCCTGCGGCAGGCACTGACCGGAGAAGACCTCACCGTCACCGGGGACGGCACCCAGACCCGCTCAATCTGCCACGTCGACGACACCGTCCGCGGCATCATCGCCCTCGCCCTCGCAGGCCATCCAGGGCCGGTCAACATCGGCAGCCCCTACGAAGTCTCGATGGCGGACCTGGCCCGGATGATCATCGAGCTGACCGGGGCACCGTCTGCGTTGCGATTCGTGGACCGGCCGAAGGACGACCCCCGCGTACGGCGCCCCGACACGACACTCGCCGAGGACGTCCTGGACTGGCGTCCTCGCATCGGGGTCGAGGAGGGACTGCGCACCACGATCGAGTGGTTCGCCCGGGAACTGGTGGTGGCCCGCCCGGCCTGACGGCCGCCCTCATCGGAACGACCGCGATGAGGTTCCCTCCTCGGCGCGGCCGTTCCGTCTAGGCGCCGCGCCGGTCGACGGCTCCCCCGTTGTGTAGGACCATCAACGTGCGCCGAGGACGTCCAGCAGCTCGCCGAGCATGGTCCCGGCCGGCGGCACCGCGGACGCGCGTCCGGCCCCCTCGGCGGACAGCGCCCAGGCCCACCACCGGTCCAATTCCACCGGGTCCAGCAGCGGCGGGCCGCCGTTCCGCGGAACGGTCACGACGGCCGGCCATCCCCACACCCGCGCCTGCGCGGAGACCTTGGCGCCACCACCAACGGGGTCCACAACCAGCGCGGGCACACCGTTCTTCAGCGCGAGAACGAGCCCGTGCAGCCGCGTCGTCACCACCAGGTCGAGCCTGCGGAACACCGACTCCAGCTCCGCCGCCGTGGTGAACAGCCGCCAGTCGCGCGGGTCGAGCCGAGTGTCCAGCGGCAGCCGGGCGCACGACCGCACGGCGAGCCACCCCATCAGTTCATCCTCGACTGCGCCGTGCCGCCCGCGCTCGCCATACTCGGGCTGCCCCGGTGCCAGCACCACGCCCACTACCGGCACGGACCCGGCCGACAGCAGCGCGGACAGGTCCGGCCGCGGGCCCGCGGCCGGGGCGTCCCGGGCCAGAACGGCGTCGAACCCGGTGACCGCCGGGTCGTCCGGGTCGATCACCGACACGCCGACGGCGATGCGGCGGCACCGTGCGTAACGGCGGTGCAGGCCGCGGACCTGCTCGCCGTGCGCGGGCCCGCAGACGAACACGACGTCGGTATACCGCCCAGGGTCGGCCGTGTCGAGGTCGACTCCGCCCGGGCGCAAGACGGGGCTCCAGGCGAGTTCGCACTCCACCCCGGCGCCGGTCAGCGCCCCACCAACCGCCTCCATCGCCAGGACATCGCCCGCTGTGGCCTCACCGTGCAGGAAACTCGGCCAGCCGGTCACCAACACACGAGGCACGCCCTCCTCGGTCAATCTCCCTCGGCCCCCTCATCAATCCAGCGAGACGCTGCCCAGCACCGGTGGCCGGTTCCGCGCATGATCTCTCAACCGTGGGTGGCGCCACAGTGACGGTTGACCCGTTTCCCGCTCCTCGCCGGACCATGCGGCCGAGCCGACCCGGCCAAAGCGAGGACGCCATTTCCGGCCCACACGCTTCCCGCATTTTGGCCCGCCCTTCGACGATCCGCTTCTCGCACTACCGGCCCGTCAGCCGTCGCGTCGCGGGGCCGCAACTCTCAAGCAAGGAGGGACGGCACTCACACCCGCTCTCCGCCCTCGTACGCGAAGGAAACCTCCGGACGGCTTCGGCGTCGACTTTCCGCCGCCACGCGAAGCAGGCTGAGGACAACGTGACAGATGCCGAGCCCGGCAAACGCTCCACCGTCTCCGACCAGCCCTCGGCAGGCGATCCGCGGCGCGACCTGCCACAGTTGGTCCTGGCCCGCCTGATGCACACCGGCGAGCTGGAACGGCAACTGCGGTTCTTGGACCGCCAGCACCGCGCGCGACGCGATGATCCGCGCGATCGCCGAGCACATGCCGCCGCGACCGTCTACTGCTCGGCCGCCGGCCTGCACCTGACCGTCACCCTCGACGCCCGTGCCGCTGGGGAAGGGGCCGCCGACCGAGCCGCGGCGGACGCCGCACTGCCACAGGTCGTCAAAGCACATCCACCGTCATGGCACTGCCAGCGCCCGCATCCGCCCCCGCCCGGGCTCGTCCCTCGGCTACGCCGCCGGAACCCCGTCCCAGATCGCCGACGCCATCGGGCGCCGTGCACGGCCTCACCCCACCGGACCAACACCCCTGAACGGCGAGGCACGGCAGGATCTCAGCCGTCCCGCCCCGCCAGTGCGCGCTGAACCGCCGCCGGAAGACGCCCGCCGCGGCCCGCACGCCGCCGTACCGTCCCCGGCCCCCGCCCCGCCACCAGCGACCGCGCCTTCAGCAGGAGGCTCCCGGCCTTGGCGCCGCGGTCGAACCGGCCGTGCGCACCCGCGTCGTCGGTGTCGTCCACTGGATGGAACAGGTTGGACCGGCGGCCGGGGTCCTCACGGGCACCGGTCTGCTGCGAGGAGAACGCCGTACGCGCCAGATACCGGTCCAGCAGCGCCGGCGCGATCCGCTGCCCCAGCAGCGTCCCCGCCGTCGACCCGCCGATCCAGTACTCCTTACGGCGCGGCCGGTCCGCGGCCAGCAGGACCGCCTGCGCGGCCACCTCCGGCTGGAAGATCGGCGGGACGGGCTGTGCACGGTTGCGCAGCCGCGACAGCACCCAGTCGAACTGCGGAGTGTTCAGCCCGGGCAGCTGCACCATCGTGATCGCCACACCGCTTCGGTCGTGCATCAGTTCGCACCGCACCGATTCGGTGAACCCCCGGATAGCGCTCTTGGCCGCACAGTACGCCGACTGCAGCGGGACCGACCGGTACGCCAGCGCCGACCCCACCTGCACGATCGCGCCGGTGCCGCGCGGCACCATCCGGTCCAGCGCCGCCCGGGTGCCGTGCACCGCACCCAGATAGCACACCTCGATCACCCGCCGGTACTCCTGCGGCGACACCTGTTGGCTCTCCCCGAACGCGGTGGAGAACGCGTTGTTCACCCACACTTCGATGGGCCCGAACTCCTCCTCAGCGCGGTTGGCCGCCGTCTCGACCTGCCCGGGATCGGACACGTCCGCCACCACCGGCAGCGCCCACCCTCCGAGCTCCCGGACGTCGCGCGCCGCGGCCTGTAGACCCTCCTCGCCGCGCGCAAGCAGCACCACCCGGTCACCGCGTGCACCGAACCCGCGGGCCACGGCACGTCCCACGCCCGCGCTCGCACCGGTCACCACCACCACCCGGCCCGTCACGACCTACCCTCGGCCGTCCGGGCCGACCACCGGCCAGCCCCCTGACCGCACACCGCAGAGCCGAACGCGCTCACCGAGCACATGATCACTCGCCCCCTTCCGAGGGTTGGACGCCTGCATATCCCGGCCGCATCTACCCACGCGGCCGACCCCCATGCGGACGTCCGCGAAGCGGGCCCCGGGGACCCTGCGGCGCGGCCAGGCCACCAGCGCCTCGGTCTCCCACAGGTCCCCGTATGGGACCCGGCACCGCCACCAACCCGGCGCGCGCACCCCCGCTGCACAATCCGGCCGCTGTCGACCACCAGCACCTCATCGACGTCCCCCAGCGCCACTAATTCGGCTGTAGGGCTGGTCGGTGGGTGGTTCGGGCTGAAAGGCGAGTCGTTCATGTGCTGGGTGACCCGAGACTGCCACCCGGCCCCCCTTGCACCGATAAGGCACCAGCGTGCGGCCGGGATTCACCACTCCCCTAGACCATGTCCTGGTCAAGACCCGCCGGTCGGCCAGCCCCGGCACAGGTCCCAGGTCCGCGTCCATCCGCCCACGCGGGGCTGGCCGCCCCCAAGAACGGGTCCACCACCTGGTCCAGCATGCCGTACCGCGCAGCGTTCTAACCCGCCGAAACGCAGACCTGTCGGTTCACGCAGGGCGCCTCCCCGCCCCGCCGCCAGATCCTCCAGCGCCACGCGACCAGGCCCCACACCAGGGCAGCCTGCAGCATCGCCGCGCCGCGGTCGCACACACGCTTGCCGTGCTAGGGGACAGCCTTCATCGCGCTCCTCCAGAACCGGGTCTCCGCACACCGCGCAGCCGGCCCCAGCCCGCCGACCTGCGCAAAACCTCGGCCCCGCACGGACGCCGGACTGACCGGGCGGAGGGGGGGTAAAGCATGCGCATGGACGACGCGCGCCTGCGCCTCGGGGTTCTCGACATCGGCTCCAACTCGGCCCATCTGCGGATCGCCGACCTCAACCCCAGGCAGGCGCCTGCCCCCGTACGGTCGGTCAAGAGCGCGGTCCGGCTGGCCGAGGCCACCGACCGGCACGGCATCATCCACCGGCCCGCCGTCGAACGGCTGATCAGCGCGGTGCGGGAGGCGGCGGCCGCGGCGGCCGCCCTCGACGTCGAGGAGATGGTCCGTTCGCCACGTCCGCGCTGCGAGACGCCGCCAACCGCGACGAAGTCGCCGCCGAGGTCCACGCCGCCACGGGCGTCCACCTCGGCTTTCTCACCGGCGAGCAGGAGGCACGGCTGACGTTTCTCGCGGCCCGTCGCTGGTACGGGTGGTCGGCGGGCCCACTGCTGCTGGCCGACATCGGCGGCGGTTCCCTGGAACTGGCCTACGGTGGAGGACGGGAACCGGAGATCGCCCTCTCCTTGCCGGTCGGCGCGGGCCGCCTTACCCGGTATCACCTGCCGCCGCACCCGCCAGTGCGCAAGCGTATCCGCAAGCAACTGCGCAGGCATGTCAGGTCCGTGCTGGCCGAGGCGGCGCAAGAGATCGCCAAGCGTCCGCCGCCGGTCCGGGCCGTGGCGACATCCAGGACGTTCACCCAGCTCGCGCG
The DNA here is from genome assembly GCF_043198445.1 of Spirillospora sp. NPDC048823. NCBI lineage: Bacteria > Bacillati > Actinomycetota > Actinomycetes > Streptosporangiales > Thermomonosporaceae > Spirillospora > Spirillospora sp. NPDC048823. The sequence continues at coordinate 39,362 of NZ_JBICUT010000027.1, forward strand.
GCTGTGCGGTGCCCCCAAGGCGAAAGCCGGCCCCTACCGTGAGCGGCACTTGGACCGGCGCGACATGCATCGCTGGATTCCGCGGCTGGCGAAACTGCCCGACGCCGACCGGGCCCGGCTACGCGGGGTCAAGGCGTCGCGTGCGCACCAGATCCTCGCTGGCGCCATCGTCGCCGAGGCCGCCATGGACGTGCTGGGCTTGGACCGGCTCGACATCTGCCCGTGGGCGCTCCGCGAGGGCATCCTCCTGCACCGCCTGGACGAACTGGCCGAGGGCCGCGAGCCCGAGCATCGTCCCGTGACTCTGCGGGAGGCGCTTCTGCCCGCCATGCCCTGAACCGCCTCGGGACGCCTGTCCACTCCCGGGCGGTGGGTTCGGCATTGAGCGGCCGGTTCTGCTGGTCTGCCCATAGACGAACCAGTGCCACCAGTGCGCGGCGAAGGCGGCGTCGCAGCGCGCCAGCGTTTCACCGATCGGCACGCAGTCCATCGCGATCAATGCCGATACCGCGAGCATGTTTGGTGCATTCCGTGGCGAACGTGACTGGAGACCGGTGCGGACGGCGGTCGCCGCCGCCCGGCTCCAGGGCCATCTGATCTTCGCCTGGATGATTATGACGCCTCGCCGCCAGGGCCTGAGCCCAGGGTGTCGGTTGCCCGCCCATGCCCGTTCGCATGGCCCGGCCGGCTACGCGGGGCTGGGGCGTCGACCACGCGCACGTCTGCGCTCGGGGATCACCACGGCGTCCTCCTTGGGATTGTCGGTTTGGCGACGGTCGTGCCGTACCTGGTCTCGTCGAGGTCGCCGGTAGGCAGCTCACACAGAGCCCACGGCGTACGAGCAGTGTGATCACCTCCGCCACCGGGGGTCACAATCCGGCCCGCTGGATCGCGATCATCTGACCAGCATCAGCCCAGGTCGGGACCAGCTCCGTTGCGTCCACGGGTTCGATCTCATCATCACGAAACTGCGCGGGTCGGCCCCGCACGCACGGGGATGGTTCCACAACGCCCGCGCCGCCCTCGTCGGCCCCGCGGCGGGCCCGGCCCGGTGTGTTGCCCCCCTGCGAGCACTACTCGCATAGGTCGTTATGCCCTTGGTCCGGGGCCTGCTCAATGGGGGCGTGGCGCTGTGGGCGGCATGGCATGTCCGAGTCCGCCCAGTCCGGAGCGTGGCCCCGGTCGGGGGCGACTCGGGCGGCGGCGTGTCGGCATTGGCTGCTGCGGTGTGGGTGGTGCTCGTGGCGTGGGTGTCGCTCATTGTGCGGGGGCCGGGAGGACGGTGACGGCGCGGGTGACGCCGGTGATCTGGCAGACGCGGGCGACGACGCCGGTGGGCGGCAGCCGGATCGCCAGGTGAGCGCCGAGGGCGGTGGCGCGCAGGTGGGAGCGCAGGATGACGTCCACGCCGCTGGAGTCGCAGAAACTGCATTGGGTCAGGTCCAACTCCAGGCTGCGCGTGCCCTGGTTGAGCAGTTGAAGCACCCGGGCGCGGAGCGCCGGGGCGTTGGCGATGTCGACTTGGTCGGGAAACACCAGCACCGTCGCCCGCTCAGGACGGACTGCGGTGTGGACTTCGACGGCTTCGGCGACATGGTCGCGCATGGCTGGCCTCCGGGCAGCATCAAGGAATGCAGGGAGGGCCAGCGCTGTCGGACCCGGGTCCGCGACGCGAGACTGCGGACCTTGATCCAAAATGCACACTGTGGGGCCGAGGTGTCAAACGAGCACGGCCATATCCACCGGCGCCGCTATCGAGGGAACCTCAGGTTCGTGGGGCGCCGGGGTGGGGTGAGGGACGGCGGGCCGTCTCGGCGACCAGGCGGGCGGCGACGTCGCGGAGTTTGGCGTTGTTGTTCTGCGACGTCTGCCGCAGGATCTCAAAAGCCTGCTCGGGCGGGCAGCGACGGCGAGCCATGACGACGCCGATGGCCTGGTCGATGGTGGCGCGCGAGGTCAACGCCGTGCGCAGGTGCGCGGTCAGGGCCGCCTGGTCGGCGATGCGCACCGCCAACGCCACCGCCCCGGACAGGATCTGGGCGTACCCGCTGGCTTGACTGATCTGCTCGGGCCCGAAGGCGTCGATGGTAGGGGCGTAGATGTTCAGCGCCCCCCGCCCCTGGCTGTCGCCGCCGGGGTGCAGCGGCATCGACAGCGAGGCCCGCACACCGTGTTCCAGCGCATGGGCGGCGTAATCGCCCCACCGGTCGGGATGATGCAGATCCTTGAGGAGCACCTGTTCGCCGCTGCGCATCGAGTACAGGCACGGCCCGCGGTCCAGCTGGTACTGCACCTCATCGACCTTCTCCGCGAGCGCGTCCGAGGACGCCACCGTCGTCGGCCGACCGTCGGTCTTCATGGTGATCCCGCACGACAGGCCCACGCCGATCGTCCCGGCGGCCAGCTGCGCGATGTCCTGCATGAACCCTTCGACGCTCTCGGTGGCCAGCAGCAGCTGCTGCAACTCCGCCACCGCGTCGCCCGACAGCCGATACCCCTCATAACCGGCCGGACCGTCCCCGCCCTCCAGAACGCCGAGAGCCTCAGCGCCGTCCCCACCCTCGGACGAACCGTTAAGAACGCACCGGTCGGGATCGTTCGGGCCGAAATCGTGCCGGGACGTGTCGTCAGCCATCGGGTGCCCGGCCTAACTGCGCCGACCCTTTGGGGTGGCTGCGATTCACCTCACACCCTGGGACGGACCACCGGACCAGCAGACACGAAAAGCCTCAAAGCGGTACCTCCACCCTGCCACACATCACCCGGGTCCACCGGTCATCCACAGTGAGCCCCGGGTGCCGAAGGCGGCGCCCGCTGGACGTCAGTTGGCGTCGAGGTCGTGATCGGCCGGCGACGGTCTGCCGAACAGCTTCTTGTTGCTCCGTTCGATCTGCTCGGCGCCCTCGATCCCGTACTCGGCTTCCAGATGCCGACGCCGGACTTGCCGGTATTCACGGACCATCTCCTGCGTCCACGCCCATGCTGCTTCTCGCTCTTCGGGTGTCGGCTCCGATTGACTCGCCCACATCAACACATCCCGGTAGTCGGTCACCGCCGCTACCACGAGGTTGAGGAGAGCGTCCACGTCGCCCTGACTCAACGTCAGTACGGCACGGTGCACGTCTTCGGCCTGCACGTCGTCGTACCAGCCGACCACCTCAAGCACATCCCCGACCTGCTCGGCCGAGAACATCGCGCGGGCCAGCCCTTCGGAGTCTGCAGAAACACCCACGCTGTCGAGCATCATGGACGTCGGTCCAAGAGTCCAGCGGCCCCGACCCCCTCCCGAAATAGCTTGAGTATCTCCCGCCGCTTCGTCCAGTCTCCGCGCGTCCCCCACAAGTTCATGATCATTACCCGCATGCGCGGTCACTACCCGAGACGCCCGCGATGACGCCGGGACTGCGGCGGCAGGCACGTTCTCGAACACGCCCGGCATCAAGGGGGACCGCACACTCTGGTCGCGTGTTCGTTGCGACTCGAGGGCCCGGAAAGTCGAGCGCTTTTAGCTGCTGTCAGCCGGAGTGTGGCTATTCAGCGCTGCATGGAATGCCAACTATTGGTTCGTGGTGCCGCCGCCCGGATGGGCTGCCGGGACGCGGACTCGGAGGAGATCCCAGGTCCACGTATGGCGATGCTGAGGAACGCTGGCGATCGGGAGGAGGCTGGATCCAGTCCGTATGCGGGAGGTCACGCGGCGGTTTGTTTGCCGTGGCGGTGAGCGGTTAGCACCTGGCTGATGCGAAGGGGGGAGATGTGCCGACTGTTCAGGTGAAGCCAGGAGCGACCGAGGCGCCGCCGGCCAGGGCCACGGTCGCCGACACGCTGAGGATCGGTGGGACGGTGGTCGTCCCGGCCCTCGCGCGGGGTGTGCTGGCCCGCCGCCCGCGTTTCGTGGCGCTGGCCGAGGCGATCCAGGCCGATCGCCGTGCGGCGCGCCTGCTGCAACGGTTGCGCGCACGGTACGGAACCGGGCCGCTGCGGCTCGCCGTACCTGGACGCTCGTTCGCCCTGATCCTTTCGCCGCGCGACGTCGAGCGGGTGCTGACCGGCTCGCCCGAGCCGTTTGCGATCGCCTCGAAGGAGAAGCGCGCCGCCATCGTCCACTTCCAGCCGCACGGCGTGCTGGCCTCGCACGGTGAGGAGCGCGCCGACCGGCACCGGTTCAACGACGACGTGCTGGACGCATCGCAGCCGGTGCACCGGCACGCCGACACGCTCACCCTTAAAGTTCGCCAGGAGGCGGACGGGCTGGTCGGTGCCGTCGCGCTCGCCGGGCGCCTGGATTGGGCGGACTTCCGGATGGCGTGGTGGCGGATGGTGCGGCGTGTCGTCCTCGGGGACGCCGCCCGCGACGACTCCGAGATCAGTGACCTGCTCACCACATTGCGGATGAACTCCAACTGGGCGTTCGCCCACCCCAGGCGTGCCGGCGTGCGGATCGAGTTCTTCCGGCGGTTGCGCCGCTACCTGGACGATCCCGATCCTGGCAGTCTGGCCGGGTTGATGGCCGCCGTCCCGAAATCGGAGGTCACCGAACCCGACGACCAGGTGCCGCAGTGGCTGTTCGCTTACGAGTCCGCCGCGCTGGCCGCCTTCCGGATACTCGCGCTGCTGGCGTCCCATCCCGAACACGCCGAGCGCGCCAGCCGCGAAGCCGAGGGCGGTGACACCGACCTGCCGTTCCTGCGGGCGTGCGTCCGGGAGTCGGTGCGCCTGTGGCCCACCACCATGACGATCCTGCGCGACAGCACCCGCCCGACCCAATGGGCGGGCCAGACCCTGCCCGCCGGGACCGGGTTCCTCGTACACACACCGTTCCTCCAGCGAGACGACGAAACGCTGCCCTACGCCGACTCCTTCCGGCCCGGCGTCTGGCTGGACGGCACGGCGGAGCACGACTGGGCTGTCGTGCCGTTCAGCAAGGGCCCCGGACAGTGCCCCGGACGGAATCTGTCGCTGCTCTCGGCAAGCCACTTCCTCGCCGCGTTGCTACGCGCCTACGACCTCAGGCAGGACGTCGGTCTGCGGCTGTCCGCGGACCGGCCGCTGCCGCGCACGCTGAGCCCTTTCCGGTTGGGCTTCGACGCCCGGCCCCGCACCGCCTGCCGGTCGTAGGTTCGTTCGGCGACCACTACCCCAGGTCGACCGACTGCATGGCCGGACGGTGCCTCCGACTTGTCGCGGTGCTCGTCGAAGACGCGGTCGCTCAACGTTGATCTCGCCTTGTACTCCTCGAACCGCCAGCAGGTGTCCTGGACGTACCCGGTGCTCAACATGGTCCAGTGGGTCCCATTGAGCATGTATTAACCCTGCTCGGCGCAGCCCGAGCACCCGGTGATTGAAGCCCGACCTCCGGGTATTGGCTCTGTTCGAACCCTGAATAGGAGATCGATCATGACCGAACAGACCGAGAACGTCGTGGATCTGCTGATTTCGCAGCACGGGGAGATCCGCCGCCTCGCAGCGATCGTGGACGACAACAGCGGCCAGGTCCGCAAGGACGCCTTCGACCGGCTGCGTGAACTGCTCGCCATCCATGAGACCGCCGAGGAGGAGGTCGTTCATCCGTTCGCCCGACGCTCCACCGACGACGGCGCACATGTCGTGGACAAGCGACTGGAGGAGGAGCACGACGCCAAGGGCGTCCTGTCCGAGCTGGAGGGGATGGACCCCGATTCGGTCGGTTTCGAGGAGACGTTCTCCAAGTTCCACAAGGATCTGGAGGCGCACGCCTCACACGAGGAGAAGGAGGAGTTCCCGCGCATCGCGCGCGTGGCCACCCCTGAGCAGATGAGCGGCATGGCCAAGGCCGTCCGGGCCGCCGAGGCGGTCGCACCGACCCACCCGCACAAGGGCGTGGAGTCGCCCGCCAAGAACCTCACCGTCGGCCCGATGGCGGCCGTCGCTGACCGGGTCCGCGATGCCATCGGAAAAGTCCGCGGTTGACCTGTTTCGAGTGGCCTCCCTGCGGGCCGCTACTCTCCCGAGAAGGCGTGGTGGCCGAACACAAGAATGGAGAGGACGAGCCGCGAACTGGCTGGCGCGCCGCAGGGATAGCCCTGCAGGGCGCGGACCCCGACTCGCCGACGAGCACAGCTCTGCCGCCGACCGCATGATCGAGGTCTGTAACCTGCCCCGGCGCGACACCGCGGAGCTCGTGGCAACGCTTGACTACGGCGCCGACCGGCTGCAGCAGCCCCAGCGGGCTGGTCGTTGAGCACGCCACCCGCGCTGGCCTGAACCCCGACCGGGTCCTGGACCTCGAACTGGCAGTCAACGAGCTGACCGCCAATACCGTGATCCACGGTGGCGGGACCGGGCGCCGCAGCTTGCCGGAGAGGCTCCGGGTCCTGATCGGGCTTCGTCGACGCCGTAATTGAGGACATCGCTGGTGTATTGGAATTCGTCCATCAGCCGGGCCGCTTCTGCCATGAGGATGCCGTGCGGCTGGCCGGGGTCGCTGAGCGGTACCGAGTCGGCCTGCGCGTCCTCCCGCAGCCGGTCATGGCACCTCTGGGCTTCAGCGGTCGCTTCGGAAAGTTCCTGAGCCTGGTCCTGCAAACGGTCTTCGTCGATCCGGCCGAGCAGTTCGGCGATGCGGGCGAGGGATGCCATGAAATCGCCGTAGGCGCGGAGAAAGTCGAGCTGGCCTCGGCTGCCGTCGGCGTCGTGCCATTGGTCGAGGCTGCGGGCCATGGAGGCCACCTGGTCGCAGACGCGTTCGAGGGCGTCGACAAGCGCCTGGTAGTTCTGAAAAGAGGATCGGCGCCGGTGGCGATGACGCAGACGGCGCGGGTTATAGAGAATGCTCTCCCAAGCGGTGTACACCGACAACTGGGCCTGTTGCGCGATTGGCCCCAATTGTGAGGCGCGCTGCCGCCAGCCCTGGGTGCGTTCTTGCTCCAGCTTCCCTTCCTGCAGTGCCGGGTAGATGTCGCCGATCAACCCGTACAGCGAATGCGCCAAGGTGTGGATGCCGTGCTCGGCGCTGCGGTAGCGCATGGGCGGAAATATCAGGTTCATCAGGACGCCGATGCCGCAGCCGATGAGGACGAGGACAATGATCTGCCCGATCCCGGTCCACCGCTCGGAATCAGTGGTAGCCGCGACATAGGTGGAAAAGGCGAAGAGGGCGGCTGTGGCGACCTGAGAGCCCTGGGAACCCAGCGGTCGCCACCGTCCGATGGCCAGCGCCGCCAATGCCACCAGCACGAACGTGAACAGGCCCGGGCCCACGAGAGCGCCCAGAACGCCCTGAAGCCCCACTCCCAGGACGACCGCACCGACGTAACGCAGGGCCTGGAGCACCGACTGATAAACGGTGACCTGCATGATCAGTATCGCCGAGAACGGCGCGAAGGCCGGTGACTCTGCGGCCACGACATCGTGGGCGATCGCCCACGATGCGGTGGCCGCGAGCGCGCTCTTGGCGATGAGGGCAAAGGTGTGCCACTCATGGCCGCCCCGAGCCGCTCGACCGAGCCATTGCCTCAAGCGGGCCACCCGCCCCAGGGACGCCGCTTGCGTACGTTGCGATCCTGGCGCGGCCTCGGCCATCTCACCCCTCCGCATATTCTGGTTCCGCCACGGCAACGACCAAGAGCTACCCCCTGCCGGCCGCAGCAGACTGCGAAGAGAATCACAATCGCCACGAGAGGCTGCACGCCCTGAGACCTTTTCGGGCCCGAAGCTTCCGGGTCACGGGCGAGGGCGAGCTGGGTGAAGGCGGCACCCGGCATGATCGATGAGCAGGAGACCTATGTCGTGCCGTACACCTGGCGGCGGCCGCTCACTCTCGCCCTGGTTGCGCTCGTTCTGGCGGCCCTCGGTACCGGTGCTCTGCTCGCGGTGTTCCGGGACGGGACATCGGCCCGCAGCAGTTCGCATTGGTCGCGACAGCGCTCGGCGTGATGTGCCTGGGCGTGGTGACGCTTAGGCGGTCGGCACAGCACGCCGCCGACTGCAGCGCGAAGTCGCGTTTTCGGTCACCGGCAAGGGCGTGTGGCTGGGCGCCCCGTCGAACTACTGCTTCCCTGGGAGCAGGTCGCAGCGATCGACGTGGTGCATCATCACACCCGCGAATGGACGCTGCTGAACTGGCTGGACCTGCCCTGGCGAAGCCAGGTCAGCAAGGGCCGCTACGTATAGGGGACCAAGCTTCGCTGCACCGGTATGGGGTTGTTGGTGTCGGAGCCGAGCTTGCCGTCGGTCGGCCGGACGTTGAGCGGCCATGCCGCCGGCGAAGATCTGCTCCTGCAGTGCGCGGACCAGCGCGAGGGCGGCTGCCTCGTCCAGACCGAGCAGTTGCTGGCGCTCGGCGTGCCGCAGGATCGGAGCTATATCGACCCGGGTTTCGACGTGTTCGAGGTCAACCTGGGCCACTGGCGCACCCGCGACATGGCGCTGGTGAAGAAGAACGGCAAGCTCTAAGGAGCGTGCCAGCGCGGTCCATCGAGTTCGACGCCATCACCTGGCAGGGATGCCCGCCGAGGGGCGGCGACTTCTTCGCCACCCGCGACACCAACGTTGGAGCGGGGCCGCCGAGGCGGCCACCGATCTGCGCGCTGCTCATGATCCACCGTGGCGTACCGGCACGCCAAGCCGCTGGGTGCCTGTGACCTCGGTCTCGGCAGGTGTTCAACATCGCGAGCCTGCCACCGGACGCCCTTGTCGTCGCCATCGGCGATGTTGGAGCGATCCTGAGGGGAGTCGTCGGTCTGCTCGGCTATCACCGCGTCTGGGACTTCTTCCCGCCCGACGCCTGACGGTGCCCAGGCGGTTGAGCGCCTCTCGGAAGGGTGCGCTCAAGCGCACTCACCGCCCGATGTTTGCTCCAGCCGTGTCGCCGGGTGGGTCAGCGGGTGGTGGTCAAGCCGCCGGTGACGCCGATGATCTCGCCGATGGTGTAGCTGGAGTCCGGCTCTGAGGCCAGGTATACGTACGCCGGTGCTATTTCCTCTGGTTGCCCTACGCGTCCCATCGGGCCTTCGCTGCCGAGATGGGCGAGGCCGTCCTGCGGCATGTTCTGGTCGGCGATGTTGAGGACGGTCCAGGTGGGGCCTGGCGCTACCACGTTCGCGCGGATGCCGTCCTTGGCCAGGTGGAAGGCGATCGACTTGGTGAAGTTGACCATGGCGGCCTTGCTGGCCGCGTAGTCGATCATCGTGTCGCTGCCTTTGAGCGCTTCCTCCGAAGCGGTCGCGATGATGGCGTCGCCCGCCTTCAGGTGCGGACGGGCGGCTTGCACGAGATGGAAGTACGCGTAGGTGTTCACCTTGAAGGACCGGTCCCAGTCCTCGAAGGAGAGTTGCGACAGGTCCAGTTGGCTGTTCAGGTGGGCGGCGTTGTTGACCAGAATGTTCAGGCCGCCCAGTTCCTGCACGGTCCGCTCGACGACTTCGCGGCAGAACGACGCGTCGGACAGGTCGCCGGACAGCTGCAGGCATGTGCGGCCTTCGGCCTCCACTGCGCGGCGGGTCTCTTCCGCGTCCGGCTGCTCCTCGGGCAGGTGCACGATGGCGACGTCGGCGCCCTCGCGCGCGTAGAGGACCGCCACCGCCCGGCCGATACCGGAGTCGCCGCCTGTGATCAGCGCTACCTTGTCGCGGAGCTTGTCCGCCGCGCGGTAGCGTTCCGCCTGGTAGCGCGGCCTGGCCTCGATCTTTCACGCTGCTGAAGCGTCTGCCTGAACGGCGTGACGAGCGTCCCCGGGAGCGGGTTTTCGGTGTCGGAGCATGCTGATGGCCCGGCTGCCGGGCCGGGTGGCCGGGGGTTCCACGGGCCCCGGGGGCTCCTTCCTTGGTCGCAGGGACGGTTTGCGCTGGTCAGGTGGGGTGCGGGAGGGTCTGGATACGCTTCCAGGCGGTGGTGATCGCTGTGGCCCAGGGCCAGGTGGCCGCGATCTTGAGGGTCTTGCGGCGTCCGCCGCGCACGAGGCGGGCGGCGGTGTGGAAGACCCGGTAGCGCAGCGTCTTGGGCTCTGCTTTGGCGAGCTTGCCGTCGAGGGCGAGGTGCCGGAGCCAGGACAGCAGGATGCAGGCGGTCATCGACGCGTCCAGCCATGCCTTGTTCATCCCGTAGTGACGGGAGGGGAAATGGCCCAGGCCGGTGTCCTTGCCTGTGCGGATCACGTCCTCGACGCGGGCGTGGACGCGGTGGCCTGCGTCGATGTAGGCGCACTGGCCGCGCCAGCCCCTGGTGTCGGCGGGCAGGTTCGTCGCCCACAAGGTGTAGCGCCACCCGTCTTGTGCCTCGAACAGGGTGAGCTGCGCTCCGGGGTGGGGCCGCTCGCGGCGGGCGAAGACCC
>NZ_JBICUT010000028.1:0-41247 GCF_043198445.1 Spirillospora sp. NPDC048823
CCACAACCAGCCCACCTACGACCAGCCCACCGACGACCAGCTCGTCGTGCGCACCGGACCCGAGCCCGCGACAACGGCACCGGCGCCGCACCCCATGGAAAGGCACCCTCAACCGAGGGCACCGCCAACCCGCCGGCGAGCAATGATCGAAACCTGTGGATCTCCCGGGAAAGGGTGTGTCTTCCCGGATCGGCAAGGGCGTGTCTCGAAGTAGACCAATCAGGCTGCCGTACTGACTCAACGGCTCCATGAGGCAAGCCACATCACGAAGGCTCCGAACAGCATGATGGCGAGGATGAGGGCGACCAGGAAAAGAAGGGCCCGGTAACGGCACGCACCAGACTTCGGACGACCTCGCCCGCGTGGGGGTGACGTCGGAAGACCGGCTCGCCCATTCTTGCGCGGAGTACGGCACTTCCGCCGAGGCTGAAAACCGCCAGTGCAGCCAGGCTCGCTGCCACGGCCAGCACACGATTCAGCCCCGTCCCCGTCCACGTGTAACTGAGCATGAACAGGGCCACCAGCAGGGACATGACAGATAGCCCGGGGCACACAAGGCTCGCGGTCAGGGCTGCCTCCGCGACTCGCCGAGACCCGATGCGGTCACCCATGGGCGCTCCCTCGCGTCGACGGCGGTAACTGAGGGCGTCCACCAGATACGGCCAATCCTGGCCGGCGCGAGTAACAGGATGAACACGAGCCTGGACACCGCTCCAGCGGGTGGGCGTGTCAGGGCATGCCGCCGCTCAGCCGACTTCGAGACACACCCCACGCCCTGGCTGTACTGACCAGGCACGTTGTTGACGGCTGAGGGTGGTTGATCAATAGGAAGACCTCCGGTGTGCGTTCGGCCAGTTGCGCGTCGGCGCGGGCCCGGGCGGCCCGGGCCTGGGTGGCCGACCCCCACCCGGTAGTAGTTGGACCAGGCGATCTCCAGCATCCGGCACAACCGCTTCACCCCGTAGGCGGGCCTGGTGGTCGGCGACGAACTGGAAGCGGTTCATCAGCGCGTCTCCCCGGCGGCATACTCAGGGGCCTTCCGGAGTATGTCGCGTTCGGTCTCCAGTTCACGGATCCGCGCCTCGAGGTGCTGAATCCTCCTGTTCATGCACGTCAGCAGACGATAGGTACTGCCGCGTCGGCGGCGCAGCGGGGGCGAGCCGGGTCGGCGGCGTCCCGCGCCGCTGGCCCTCCAGCACCAAGTTGCGCTACAAGCCACGGCTGATCCCCAGATCGGCAGCGATCCGCTTACAGGTGTTGAACGGGTCAGACAGGAACAACGCCACCGCGTCGGCCTTAGACTCCTCCGGGATAATGCGTCAGCGCCATCAAAAGACACCTTCTTCCCCTGGACCCATGATCCACACTTCAGGGGGAAGGCACCCTGTCCAGCGTCGACCATGTCTCCATGCGGGTCGACGGCGCCTACCTGTGGGCCGACGGCGTGAACATCAATGTCCGGCTGGAGGAACACAGGCTGTGCCTGCTGGTGATGATCGGAGTACGCGCCGACGGCCGCACGGAGCTCATCGCGCTGACCGACCGCCACCGGGAATCCGCTGAGTCGTGGCCCGACCTGCTGCGTGACTGCAAGCGCCGCGGCATGCACGCTCCGGTGCTCGCGGTCGACGACGGTGCGCTGGGCTGGCGGGGCGTGCTGCGCGAGGTGTTCCCGGAGTCTCGCGAGCAGAGGTGCTGGTTCCATAAGCTCGCAAACTGTCTCGGGGCGCTCCCGGAGTCCGCGCACCCCGGCGCGAACAAGCACCTGGCCGAGATCTGGAACGCCGAAGAAGCAGAGCACGCCCGCGTAGCGGTGAAGGAGTTCGAGGCCGCCTACGGCGCCAAGCGCCCCAAGGCCGTAGCCAAGATCCGTGACGACCTGGACGAACAGATGGCCTTCTACGACTTGCCCGCAGAGCAGCGGGTGCATCTGCGCACCACCAACCCCATCGAATCGACCTTCGCCACCGTCCGGCACCGCACCAAGGTCACCACGGCGCCCGGCTCGCGAACGGCAGGCCTGGCCATGGCCTTCAAGCTCATCGAATCCGCCCAAGCCCGCCGGCACGCCGTCAACGCACCCCGCCTCCTCGCCCTGGTCCGTGCCGGAGGCCGATTCGAGCGCGGCATCCTGGTTGATCGCCGGCAGGACGTCGCGGCATGACCGGCCACCTGGAGCACCCCCTGCTGTTCCTTGATGTCGACGGGCCGCTCCTGCCGTTCGGCGACGGCTCCCGAGGCGAGCGGTCGGGCACAGGGGCGACCGCGCACCTGGCACGGCTCGACCCGCAGGTGGGGCCTCGGCTGGCGGCGCTGCCGTGCGACCTGGTCTGGGCCACGACCTGGGAAGACGAGGCGAACGCCCTGATCGCACCCCGGAGCGGGCTGCCCCGGCTCCCCGTCGTGACCTGGCCCGAGCCCTCCGCCGAACACGAACGTGAGGACCAGTGGTTCGGGCTCTGCTGGAAGACCAGGACCGTGGTGGCCTGGGCGAACCAGCGTCCATTCGCCTGGGTCGACGACGAGATCACCGACGCCGATCGGGACTGGGTGACCGCGCACCATCCCGGCCAAGCCCTCCTCCACCACGTCGCGTCGTCCCAAGGCCTCACCGACGACGACTTCGTGGCCCTCGACCACTGGCTACGGACGGTTTGAGGCACCGAAGATCCCCTGCTTCCGGCAATTGCTCCGCCGGCCCTTGAGATCCCCATGCCGCATTCCGCCGTCAGGCGATGATCGTCCACCGCGTCACGACGTGCCCCTCCACGACCTGCCCTTCACGGGCTGGTGCGATTCAGCGGGGTACCCGGCCGTTAGATTGACACCCCTGCGCCGCGGGGGGCGCCGACGCGTCATTTCCACAGTGGCGTGGGCGACTCGTGGACGTCGCCTGTGGAGGCGAAGATCAGGTAGCGGTCGAAGTCGGTGGCGAACCAGCGGTCGTGGGTCACGGCCAGCACGGTGCCCGAGTAGGACGCCAGACCCTCCTGGAGTGCTTCGGCGCCGGCCAGGTCCAGGTTGTCGGTCGGCTCGTCCAGCAGGAGAAGCGTCGCGCCGGACAGTTCGAGGAGCAGAATCTGCAGGCGGGCCTGCTGGCCGCCGGAGAGCGTTTCGAATGGGCGGGAGCCCGCGGGGGCCAGTTCGTAGCGGGCGAGCGCGGCCATGGCGTCGTTGCGGGTCAGTGCGTTCTCCGACATGACGATTTCCGCCGGTGTACGGCCGAGCAGGTCTGGGCGTGTGTGCGTCTGGACGAAAAGGCCGGGAACCACGCGGGCACCCAGACGGAAGGCTCCGGTGTGCGGGACGTCGTGTCCGCCCAAGAGGCGCAGGAATGTCGATTTGCCTGAGCCGTTGGAGCCGAGTACCGCCACGCGTTCGCCGTACCAGATCTCGGTGTCGAAAGGGCGCGTCAGGCCCGTCAGTTCCAAGGACTCGCAGATCAGGGATCGTTTGCCGGTGCGGCCGCCGTGCAGGCGCATTCGCACGTTCTGTTCCTTGGGGGCGCTCTGCGGTGGTCCTGCCTCTTCGAAGCGTTGCAGGCGGGTGCGGGCGGCCTGGTAGGAGGACGCGACCGCGTCGTTGTTGGCGGCGCGTTGGCGGAGCGTGTGGACGAGTTGCTTGAGGCGTGTGTGCTCCTCGTCCCAGCGGCGGCGCAGTTCGTGGAGGCGTCCGGTGCGTTCGCGGCGGGCCTGTGCGTAGCCCGGGTAGCCGCCGCCGTGTATCCAGACGCCCCGCGACTCCACGGTGACGATGCGGTCGGCCGTGTCCGCGAGGAGTCGGCGGTCGTGGGACACCAGCAGGATGGTCTTGTTCGTGGCCCGCAGCTTTTCGGCCAGCCATTCCTTGGCCGGGACGTCCAGGTAGTTGTCAGGTTCGTCCAGCAGGAGAACCTCGTCCGGGCCGCGGAGGAGGGCCTCCAGGACGAGGCGTTTCTGCTCCCCGCCCGACAGGGTGTTCACCCCTCGGGCCTTCACCTCGTCGTAAGGCAGGCCCAGCGCCGCCGTGGTGCAGGTGTCCCAGACGACCTCGATGTCGTATCCGCCTGCGTCGGTGTAGTCGGTGATGGCTTGCGCGTAGGCGAGCTGGCTGCGTTCGGTGGCCATATCGGGTTCGGTGACCATATCGCGCTCGTCGGCCAAATCGCGTTCGGTGGCCGCGAGACGTTCCGCGGCGTGCCGTACGTTCTCGGGGGCGATCGAAAGCAGAAGGTCGTGGACGGTCCGCCCGTCACGGACGCTGCCGACGAACTGGCGCATGACGCCGAGGCCGCCGGAGCCAGTCACGACGCCTTCCGATGGCCGGATGTCACCCGCGATCAGCCGCAGCAATGTCGTTTTGCCTGCGCCGTTGGGCCCGACGAGGGCCGCCTTGGTGCCTTCGCCGACGCGGAATGACACGTCGTCCAGGAGGAGCCGGCCGTCGGGGAGCGCATATGTCAGGCGGCTCACCTCGATGTGTCCCATGCCATCCTCTCGTACGCTGTTCGAGTAACCGGATCATTGGTCTAGTAATCGCTCAATGTACTAGCTTGGGTCGCATGAGCGAGAGCGTGTGGCTGCGGCAGGAACGTCAGCGCAGGGAGGCGCCACCTCTGACGCGGGAACGCATCGTCGGCGAGGCCGTGGCGCTGCTGGACGAGGAGGGCGTCGGGCGGTTGACGATGCGGCGGCTCGCCGAGCGTCTCAACACCGGATCCACGACCCTGTACTGGCACGTCAGGACGAAGGACGACGTACTGGAACTGGCGCTCGACGCCATCTTCGGCGACGTCCCCATGCCTGACGCGGGGCCAGGCTGGCACGCCGACGTGACCGCGCTGATGTCGGGGTGGCGGGCCGCGATGCTGGACCATCCGTGGTCGGCGGCGGTTCTGGGTGGACGTCCCCTTCTGGGCCCCAACGTCATGGCCCGCACTGATTTCCTGTACGGGGTTCTGGCCGCGACAGGGCTGACGGGGCCGCAGCTCGCAGGCGCCGCGTACGCGGTCGCGAACTATGTCATCGGCTCAGCGCTCATGGAGGTCGGGGCACAGCGCGGCGACGAGGCCGCGGAGCATGAGGCCGCCGCGGAGCATGTCGCCCGCAACCGTGACCGGTATCCGAACCTCGCCGCGCACGGCCATCTGAGCGGGGACGAGTGGGACGCCGCGTTCGTCCAAGGGCTGGAATGCCTGCTGGAGGGGTTGGCCCGGGTCAGCCTCCGCTGAGGTCGACGACCTTCAGGCCGGGGGTCTTGTCGATCTCCTGGGGGCAGAAGCTTTCGGTGACCCAGCGCTTCTCGGAGAAGAGGCGGGTCTGGTCGGCGTAGTGCGGGGACGTCGGGTCGGCGGACTGCGAGTACGTCATCAGCGTCCGGGTGTCCGGGCAGCGGTCGCCGTCGAAGGAGACCACCTGGACGTAGCTGGAGCCGGTCCTGACCTCGGTGTAGCCCTTGCCGGGCGTCCACGTGGCCTCGATCTTGTTGAGGATGCCGAGGCCCTCGGTGCCGCCGCCGATCGGGATCCGCTCGCCGTTGCGTGTGACGTACTGGTGGTCGCCGAGGGGCGCGTCGAGGGGGATGTTCGACTTGCGCAGTTCGTCGACCGCGTCGATCAGGGCCTTGCGGGCCGCCCAGGAGCCGGTGTTGAAGTCGCGTGGTGTGTCAACGGGGTCGGACGCGTCGAACGGCGTCTTCCACAAGTCCCAGGCGGCGGTGGCCTTGCGCCAGTAGCGGTCGAACAGGAGGGCACCGCGGCTGCCGGTGTCGGCCGTCCTGTCCCACTCGGCGAGAATGTCGCAGGGTTCGCCGAGGTGCATGTCGCGGCACATCTCCACGGTGCCGTCGGCGGCGAGTTCGCCCGCGTGGTTGCGGTTGGCGAACACGAGGTTCTGCATGTCGGTCCGGGTGAACCTGCTCTCGTCGAGCCGGTCCTGGACGGCGACGAGGCCGCTGCGGGTGCGCAGGCTGCGGACCGCGTTCTCGTTGCCGATGATGCGGTCGTAGCCGGTCAGCGGCTCCTCGGGGTTGGACAGCCAGTGGCTGTCGTTGGAGTTGGTGACGTAGTCGGCGCGGTTCAGTACCGGGTAGCGGTCCGGGTCGAGGATGCCCGGCTGGACGGTTCCGGGGGCCTTGCCCGGCGCGCACGACGATCGGGTGCCGTCCAGGATCGCCAGGCCGGCCTGGCGGAACGTCAGGTGGCCGAGGAGGCTGTTGCAGCGGTCCGCGAACTCGTCGGTGACGTTGGGCAGCACCTGGATCTGCGCGAAGAGTGCGTTGCCTCGCGAGTCGGCGGCGATGGTGTTGACCCAGGGCAGGCCTTGCGTTCGCTTGAGCGCGCGGACGGCGTCGTCGGTCGTGCGGGCCTGGCCCAGGGCGAGCGAGGTGTTGGCGAGGCGCACGTTGGTGGCGTTCGGGTCGGTGATCGCGTACGCGTTCCACGTCGTCCACGGGAGGTCGACGGCCGAGACGGACGTGACGATCGGGCCGTAGCGGCTGCGCCACTGCGTCTTCGTCACCGGCTTGAGCGAGCCGTCCTGCTGCTTGACCTGGACGGTGACCCGCCGCTTGGTCATCTTCTCCTTCTTGCCGTCCACGAAGTAGGACGTCGGGTCGCCGGGCACCAGGCGCAGTTCCGCCAGGGTGAGGGGCACGCCCTTGGCGACGGTGTGGCTCCACGCGAAGGTGGAGTTGTGGCCGATGTTGACCACGGGCGAGCCGAGGAGGCCCGCGCCGCTGACGTTGAATTTGCCGGGGATCGTCTGGTGCATCTGCCAGAAGCGCCTCCCGTTGTGCCACGGGTAGTGCGGGTTGCCGAGGAGGAGCCCGTGCCCGTTCGCGGTGGCCTGGCCCCCCACGGCGATCGCGTTGCTGCCCATGCCGGCGTCCGGCAGCAGGTTGCGGGCGGCCTCGGCGGCCTCCTGCGGCGACTGCGTCCTGCGCAGCGGCGTGTTCTCCCCGGGCGGCCCGGCTCCGACGATCTGGTCGGTGACCATTCCGGACCCGCCGAGCATGGCGAGGGCGTAGCCGCTGCGCTGGACGTCCAGTTCGGTGATGGGCCGCAGCCATGGCGCGCCCTTGCACGCCGGGTCGGTGATCTCGCCTTCGCGCAGGAACCGGTTGTATCCGGCCGCCCAGCCGCGGCTCAGCTCGTGCACCTCGGCGGCCGGGCCGTAGGGGGCGGGCACGGCGCTCAGCTTCTCGACGATTCCGCTGTCGTTCACGGCCGTGAAGAACACGTCGCTGGCCAGGTTGGTGGACGCAGATGACAGCGACCCGTCCGGTGCGGCGTCCGGGCCGAAGTACGTGGATCGTTCGCCGCTCAGCGTGACGACGCCCTGCGCGATCAGGCAGATGTTGTCCTTCGCCGCCGCGTAGCCGGTGCCGTATCCGAGTCCGGCGTAGTCCTTCGCCGTGATGTGCGGGATGCCGTATCCCGTGTAGCGGATGGTCGCCGACATGCCGCGCCCCGCGCGCAACTCGGTGGCGGCGGCCCCCGCGCCGGCGGTCACGGGGGTCAGGGCGGCGGCGGTGAGGACGGCGGTCCCCATCACACGCAGGAGGGTTCGCGGCATTGCGGCTCCTTGATCACAGAACACCGCAAAATTCGCACACGCCGACAGCTCTGGCAAGCCCCTGAGCGCTACGGCAGCAGTCCGGGGAGGTCGGCGGCGTGGTCATGGAGGTACGCGGCGAGCGTCTCGGGGATGAGGTCGATGGACGCCAGGCCGGCGGAGGTGCAGGCCATGCGGTCGACGTCGTAGCGGCCGTTGCCGGGGTCGTCGAATTCGGGGCCGTGCCTGCGGGACACGTCCATCGAGGTCAGGCGGCACACGTAGAACGTGTTGAGGCGGTAGAGGCCCGGGCTCTGCTCCGCGCAGGCGAAGACCTGCCGGACGGGCCCGGCGGTGGCGCCCAGTTCCTCGTCGAGTTCGCGGCGCAGCGCCGCCTCGGGACTCGCGTCCGTGGGTTCGACCTTGCCGCCGGGGGTCGTCCAGTAGACGGGACGGCCCGGGCGGGTGCGCCGGATCAGGACGAGCGCGTCGCCGTCCAGCAGCAGCGCCCGGACGGCCCGCCGGACCCGTACGGTCCCGCTGACGAGTCCAGGTGGGCCGGACCGGGCCTCCACACGGCGCATATCGCCGATCATCTCACCTTGGAGCACACCGCAAGCCACCTCGCACGCCCGCGTCCGGCGCCGCCGCGGACCGCGGACCGCGGACCATCGGACGCCTGACCGGGACGACCGAACCGTACGGCTCGTCCCCCAGGGCGACCCCGCCGCCGTTACGATCGCCACTGGCATGCTCTGTACCGGAACGGCGTGAAATGGATGATGTGGAGGTCCGGCACCTGCCGGGCGATCTGCCGCGGCTGTTCGACGACAGCGACGGGGTCGGCGGCGGGCCCGGCGGCGCGGCCGAGCGCGCGCTGTCGGTGCCGCTGCCCGAGGGCGACCTGGTGTGGCCCGATCCCGGCTACCCGCAGCGGCGGCTGCTCATGCGTCCCGCGTTCTGGCTCAGCGACGAGCCCGTCCACGGGGATTTGTGGGGCGGGCTCCGCGCCGAGCACCCCCGGTCGGGCCTGTGGCCGCTGCTGATGGACGAGAGCGACCAGCCCTGGGCGTCCGGCCAGATCGCGCCCGAGCCGGCGGCGGAGATCGGCAACTACCATCCCCACGCGTTCATGTACGAGGTGTGGGCCGACTGGGCGGATCAGGTCGCCGAGGAGGATCTCGACGACCTCGCCCCGTTCGGGCGGCACTGCCCGGGCCTGGCCCCGCCCGGCATCCCGATCGACGACCCCGGCGCCGTGGCCGACCGGTTCGCCCGCGCGCTCGCCAGGCGGGGCATGTCGCTGGGCCTGGTCGCGGTGGACCGGGGCGCCGACGCCCTCGCCGTCACCGGCTGGCAGGGCGCCCTCAACCACAACGAGTGGACGGCGCCGCTCGCCGCCGTCCTGCGGAGCTGGGAGGAACGCTTCGGCGCCCGCGTCGTCGGGCTCGGCTTCAACACCCTGGAGGTCAGCGTCGCCGCGCCGCCGGTCACGACCCGGCACGCCGTCCACGTCGCCGCCGAGCACTGGGCGTTCTGCCCCGACATCCTGTTCCAGGGGCCCGGCAGCCTCGCAGGCTACGCCGAGGAGATCCGCGGCAAGACGAACTGGTCCTTCTGGTGGGACTGACCGCGCGCGGGAGGACGCTGCCCGCCATCGTCGCCGCGGCCGTCGCGCTGACGCTGGCGGCCGACGTGACGGTCCTCGTCTCGTGGCACGCCGGCGTGGAGGACTCGCGGGCGGACGACCTGGTGTCGGTCGACCGGGGTTCGGCGCCGCAGGCCCCGGCGGTCGCGCCACTGACCCGCCGCTACACACCGCACCTCCTCGTCGCCGGGACGTCCCCTCTGCCGCCCCGGGCCGTCGAGCGCGCCAGGGCGCTCAAGGGCGTCGCCGGGGTCACGGTCGTGGACGCCGCGCGGGCCAAGGTCGGCGGGCACCGCATGGGGCTGCTCGGTGTGGACCCGTCGAAGTTCAGGGCGTTCGCGCCCGAGGCGACGGCGGAATCCGACCAGTTGTGGCAGACGATCGCGTCGGGCGGCATGGCCCTGTCCTTCGAGCAGAGCCGCGACGGGACGCTGCCGCTCGGCGCGGTGGTCCCCGCGGGCAGCAGCGAGCGCTCCGGCCGGGTGCGCGTCGGCGCCTACGCCTCGATGGGCATCGGCGACATCGACGCGGTCGTGTCCCGCGAACAGGCCAGGGCACTCGGCATGCCGGACGGGAACGGCCTGGTCGTCAGCGCCCCGAAGGGCGACACCGGCAAGCTCGTGGCGCGGCTGAAGAAGATCCTGCCGCCCGGCACGAAGGTGGCGACACTGGCGCCGCCGCGGACCCCGGCCGGGACCACCGAGCGGAAGGGGCGGCCGCGGCTGACCGGACGGCCGGACGGGGTGACGGCCGAGTCGACCCCCATCACCGGCAACAGGATGACGCCGAGGATGCGCGCCGTGGTGCTGGAGATCGCCAGGCTCTTCGGGCCGTTCCCGGTGATCGGCTGCCACCGCTCCACCGCCGACGCGCAGGACCACGGCGACGGCCGCGCCTGCGACTTCATGGAGAGCACCGGCGGGCGCATGCCGAGCGCCGGCGCGCTGCGGCACGGCGACCAGGTCGCGGCCTACGCCGTCGGGAACGCGCGGCGGCTCGGGATCTCCTACGTCATCTGGAAGCAGCACATCTGGAACGTGCGCGGCGGAGGCTGGCGCCCGATGGAGGACCGCGGGAGCCTCACGCAGAACCACTACGACCACATTCACATCTCGGTGCTGCGCTGACCTCTCCCCCGCCCGCGCGGCGGGTCAGGGCAGGTCCTGTTCGCACCAGACGACCTTGCCGCCGACGGTGCGGCGCACGCCCCAGCGCTGCGCCAGCCGTCCCACGACGTGCAGGCCCCGGCCCGACTCGGTCATGTCGTCCTCGTCGTCGTGGTGGCGGATCCGGGGACGGCCGTCGGAGGAGTCGAAGACCTCGCAGACCAGGCCGCCCTCCCGCACCAGCCGCAGCGTGATCCGCCCGCCCGCGTGCCGGATCGCGTTGGTGACCAGCTCGGATGCCAGCAGCATCGTGGAGTGGGCCATGTCGTCGAGGTCCCAGCGGGCCAGCCGGTCGCGGATGAGGCCCCGGGCCCGGCGGACGGCGGCGGGCTCGGCGGGCAGCTCCCAGGTGGCGTGCTGGTCGGCGGGGATGCGCGCCAGCCGGGCCACGAGCATCGCGATGTCGTCGCGGTGCTGGTCGTCGTAGACGCCGTCGAGCGCCGCCTGGCACAGGTCCTCCAGCGGGCGGGCGGCGGCGCCGGGGCCGAAGGTGGCCTGCAGCCGCGCCAGCCCGTCGTCGATGTCGCGGGCCCGGTTCTCCACGAGCCCGTCGGTGTAGAGGAACAGCAGCGTCCCGTCCTCGACGGTGAACTCGCGGCTGACGATCGGGCCGTCGCCGCCGACGCCGAGCGGCGGCGCGGGCGGCACCGGCAGGAACTCCGAGTCCTTGCCGGGCGGGGCGAGCAGCGGCGGCAGATGCCCGGCGCTGGCGACCTCGCATCTGCCGCTGACCGCGTCGTAGACGACGTACGCGCAGGTGGCGAAGTGCGGCTCCCGCTCGCCGAGCGTCCGCATCAGCGAGTCGAGCCGTTCGAGGGCCTCGGCGGGCGGCAGTTCGAGCCCGGCGAGGGTGTGGATGGCGGTGCGGAGCCGGCCCATGGTGACGGCGGCCTTCACCCCGTGCCCGGCGACGTCCCCGACGACCAGCGCGACCCGCGCGCCCGGCAGCGCGATCGACTCGTACCAGTCGCCGCCGACCTCGATGAGGCGGCTGCCCGGCAGGTAGCGGTGGTGCACCTCGACCGGCGACGGCGCCGACAGACCCGTCGGCAGGAGGCTGCGCTGCAGGGTGAGGGCGGTGGCGCGTTCCCTGGAGTACTGCCGGGCGCTCTCGATGAAGATGGACGCCCGGTTGGCGAAGTCCATTCCGATCTCGACGTCGTAGGCGTCGAAGGGGCGGTGTGCGACGTTGCGGGTGCAGACGAAGAACCCGAGTTCGCCCGCCGCGGACGCGATCGGCAGCAGCAGCATCGAGGCGCCCTTGAGCAGCTCGGCGACCGGCGGGCGGCGCCATCCGGCCGCGAGCTTCGCGGCGCCCTCGGCGCCGAGGGCGCGCAGCACCGGCTCGCCCGACGCCATGCACAGCGCGTGCGGGGTGTCCGCCGGGTAGACGAGCGACTCGCCGGTGGGGAACGTCGCGTCCCAGGCCGGGTCGTCGTCGTCGAACCCGATCGCCATGCGGCGCATCTGCGGGCCTTCCGGGCCGTCCGGCGGCTCGTCCGCGTCGATGTGGCGCTCCAGCAGGAGCAGGGCGCCGGAATTGCAGAAATGCGGGACGAGCACGTCCATCAGGCCGCGCGCCAGCATTTCGAGGTCGAGGGTGGAGCCGATCCGCGGGAGCGCGTCGTCCAGCAGCGCCCTGCGGATCACGGCGGGGTCGACGAACCGGTCGGCGAGCGGCACCGGCACCCGGACGACGGCGAGCGCCACGACGTCGGGGGCGCCGCCGTTCATGGGGTGCACGGTGATCATGGGGTGCACGGTGACGACCGCGTCGAGGGTGCCCCCCTCCGGGTTCTCCACGGCGAGCATCGCCGTGCGCTCCCGCCCGGCCTTGATCGCCTCAAGCAGCGGCTCCCGCGCGCCGGGGATCAGCTCGTCGAGCGGGGCGCCCTGCAGGTCGTCGCCCTTGGGGGCGAGAACTGCGGCGGCGTTTCGGTCGAACTGGAGTATTCTCCCAGACGAATCCATGCCGAGAATCAGAATTCGGGTGGACGACTCCATCGCTCGATTATGGGACATCACGGGCCGCGATGCGGGCGATACGGCAGGGGAACCGACCGGAATCCGTCCGTCAGGTGCGCGTGTGGCGTTCGTCAAGGAATTGTCGCCAGGTTCGCTCGCCCACGGCGTGGCCGGGCGTCAGGTGGTGCCCGTCCCGGAATCCCCGGACGACCTTTCCGAAGAGCGGCAGCGGCACCCGGACGGGCCGGCGCAACCCTCGCGCCCGCAGGTACGCGCGGGCCATCTCCTCGAACGCCAGCACCTCCGGGCCGCCCATGTCGTCGACCCGCCGCGCGGGCCCGCCGGCGAGGGCCAGTTCCGCGAGCCGCCCGGCGACCTCTCCGACGTCGATCGGCTGGTCGCGCAGTCCCTTCGGGAGCACGGCGATGCCGGGGATCTTCGTGAGGACGTTCAGGGCCATGTCCGGGAGCGTGTGGAACTGCGTGGTCCGCAGGATCGTGTACGGCAGCCCGGAGTCCTCGATGAGCCTCTCCACCGCGTACTTCGTGCGGTAGTAGCCGTAGGGGATCTTGTCCACGCCCACGATCGAGATGTAGATCAGGTGCGGGGCGCCCTGCTTGCGCGCGGCCTCGATCAGCAGGCGCGCGGCGGGCAGGTCCCGCTTGGTGTGGAACGGGTCGCTGGCGCAGTGCACGATCGTCTCGGCGCCGGCGACGGCGGCGTCGATGCCCTCGCCGGTGGACAGATCGCCCCTGTGCCAGGTCACGCCGCCCTCCGGGTCCCTGGTGCGGCGGCTCAGCCCGTGCACGTCCGCCCCGGCCTCGGCGAGCAGGCGGGTGAGGGGGCCGCCCAGTGTGCCGCTGGCCCCGGTCACGAGAATCATCGGTTCCTCCTTCGACTCGGGTCCCGTCCGTCCATCGGGACCCTTCCCGTCAGGATGGACCGGACGACTCCCCGGAACGTGACAGCGCCCGGTCGGCGAAGGCGAGCTTGTCGGGATTGACGATGATGAACAGGCTCGTGATCCGGTCGCCGGAGACCTCCGGCACCCGGCTCGACGCCTCCGACACCTCCAGGATGTCCGCGATCTGCCGGTGCGGGTAGGCGAACGCCTCCCGCAGCACGAACACCGCCCGTTCGGCGGGGGTGAGCGACTCCATCGGCGTCAGCAGCGCCAGTGACACCGAGTCGCGCTGCTGGACGGTCTCCAGCGGCTCCAGCGGCCCCGGCGCGGCGGCCGGCACCGGCTCGGGCAGCCACGGCCAGATGTAGGACTCGCGGCGGGCCCGCGCGGAGGTCAGCCGGTTCAGGCACAGGTTGGTGACGACCTTGGTCAGCCAGGCCCGCGGCTCCTCGGCGGCGGCCCGGTCGGTGCGGTTCCAGCGCAGGAACGCGTCCTGCACCGCGTCCTCGGCCTCCTGGACCTCCCCGAGCATCCGGTAGGCGATGCCCGTCAGCCTGGGGCGCATCGCCTCGAACTCCGCGGCCTCGCCGGCCGCCATCGGCCCGGTGTCCATCAGGGTCTCCCGAAGACCTGCGGCGGCGGGACGGGCGCGACGATCTCCTCGCCGTCGTGCATCGGCGCGGCGCCCGCGCAGAACGCGGCGAGGTCGCCGCCCTCCAGCAGCCGGGCCCGGACGATGCCGCCCGCCGCGCGGCGCGTCAGCGCGGACACCGGGAGCGGTTCGCGCGACCCGGCCACGATCAGGTTGCCGAACCGGCGGCCCCGCAGTACGCCCGGGTCGCCCATCAGCAGCGTGTGCCGGAACACCGACCGCACGGTGGCGGCGACCCGGCGGGCGAACGGCAGCCGGAACCCGTCGGCGACGTTGATCATGTATACGCCCCGGGGCCGCAGCACCCGCGCGGCGTCCAGTACGAACTCGCGGGTCGCGAGCTCGGGCGGCATCGACGCCTCGGCGAACGCGTCCATCACCACGAGGTCGTCGGCCCCGTCGGCGAGCGCCGCGATCCCCGTCCGCCCGTCGGTGACGCGGATCCGCAGGCCGGGGATCCCCTTGACGGGAAGCTGCTCGCGGACGAGCCGGACCAGCTCCGCGTCGGGTTCCAGGACGATCTGCCGGGACCCGGGCCGGGTCGCTGCGATGTAGCGGGGCAGGGTGCAGCCGGCGCCGCCGATGTGGACCGCGTCGAACGCCCGGCCGTCCTCGCCGAGGGAGTCGACCACGTCGCCCATGAGGCGCATGTACTCGAAGTCGAGATAGGTGGGGTCGGACAGGTTCACGTACGACTGGGGCACACCCCCGACGAGCAGCATCCAGCCGCCGTCGCGGTCGGCGTCCCGCAGCAGTTCGGCTTCCCCGCCGTCGATCCTGTAGGTGTTCGGCCGGGGACCGTGCCTGCCCTTGCGCGCCATGTCCACCACCCTACGGAACCCCTTGCGGGAGACCGGCGGAACGTCAGGTTTGTTCGGTGAGGGCCTCCTCGGCCGCGAAATGGCATGCGCTGGGGTGGGCGGAGCCGTCCCGCTCCTCCAGTGCGGGCTCCCGTTCCGCGCACACGTCGCGGGCCTTCCAGCAGCGGGTCCGGAACCGGCAGCCGGACGGCGGGTCCAGCGGCGACGGCGGTTCCCCTTCCAGCCCGATCCGGCCGGACCATCCGGGCGCGTCCGGGTCGGGCACCGGGACGGCCGACAGCAGCGCCTGCGTGTACGGGTGGGTGGGGTGCTCGTAGATCTGGTGCTCGTCGCCGGTCTCGACGACCTTGCCGAGGTACATGACGGCGATGCGGTCGGAGATGTGCCGGACGGCCGCCAGGTCGTGTGCGATGAACACGTACGCCAGGCCCAGTTCCCGCTGCAGCTCGGCGAGCAGGTTCATGACCTGCGCCTGGACGGAGACGTCCAGCGCCGACACCGGCTCGTCGCACACGATCACGTCGGGGCGCAGCGCGAGGGCGCGGGCGATCCCGACGCGCTGGCGCTGCCCGCCGGAGAACTGGTGCGGGTACCGGCTGACGTGGCCGGGGTCGAGGCCGACGAGTTCCAGCAGTTCCTCGACGCGCGCCCGCCGCCGCCGTTTCGGGGCGGCCTCGGGGTGGATCGCGAAGGGCTCCCCCACGATGTCGCCGACCGTCATGCGGGGGTTGAGGGACGAGTAGGGGTCCTGGAGCACCATCTGGATCCGGCGGCGCAGCGCCCGCAGTTCGGGTTTCGGCATGGCGAAGACGTCGCGGCCGTCGAAGCGGACCGTCCCGGCCGTGGGGCGTTCGGCGGCGAGCAGCAGCCTGGCCAGCGTCGACTTGCCGCATCCGGATTCGCCGACGACGCCGAGGGTCTCGCCGCGGCGCAGTTGCAGGTCGACGCCGTCCACGGCCTTGACGTGCCCGACCGGGCGTTTGAGCAGCATGCCGCGGGTCACCGGGTAGTGCTTGACGAGCCCCTCCACCCGGAGGACCGGGGCGTCCCGCCGGGGTGCGCGCTCACTCGGGTCCGGCATCGTGAACCTCCTCGGCGAAGTGGCAGGCGGCGGCGTGGCCGGGCGCGACGGTGACGAGCGGCGGCCGCTCCGCCGAGCAGACCGCCTCCGCGCGCGGGCAGCGCGGCCGGAACGGGCAGCCGGGCGGCAGCGCGGCGGGGTCCGGCGGCGCCCCCTTGATCGGGACGAGCGGTTTCCCGCGCCGGTCGAGGCGCGGCACCGACGCGAGCAGCCCGCGCGTGTAGGGGTGGGCGGGCCGCGCGTACAGCCCCCGGGCGGGTGCCTGCTCGGCGACGGACCCGGCGTACATGACGACGATCCGGTCGGCCACGCCGGCGACGACGCCGAGGTCGTGGGTGATGAGCACCATGCCCATGCCCATCTCGTCCTGGAGCCCGGCCAGCAGCCGCATGACCTGCGCCTGCACGGTCACGTCGAGGGCGGTGGTCGGCTCGTCGGCGATCAGCACGTCCGGTTCCAGCGCCAGCGCCATCGCGATCATGATGCGCTGGCGCATTCCGCCGGAGAACTGGTGCGGGTAGTCGCCGAGCCTCCGCGCCGCCGACGGGATGCGGACCCGCTCCATCAGCTCGACGGCCCGGTCCTTCGCCTCCCTGCGGCCGAGGCCGCGGCGCACCCGGTACATCTCGCGGATCTGGTCGCCGACGGTGAACACCGGGTTCAGCGCGGTCAGCGCGTCCTGGAAGATCATCGAGACGCGGTCGCCGCGGTACTCGCGGCGCCGCCGCTCGGGCAGGCCCAGCAGTTCCTCGCCGCGCAGCCGCACCGACCCCCGGCCGATCCGGGCGGGCGGGACGTCGAGGATGCCCATGACGGCCTGGGCCGCGACGCTCTTGCCCGACCCCGACTCGCCGAGGATCGCGACCGTCTCCCCCTGGGCGAGGGTGTACGACAGCCCGTTCACCGCGTGCACGTCCTGGCCGCGCATCCGGAAACTGACGTGCAGGTCGTCGACGGCGAGGAGCGGCGCGTCCGGGCGGGGCGCCGGGACCGGGCCGCCCTT
The DNA here is from genome assembly GCF_043198445.1 of Spirillospora sp. NPDC048823. NCBI lineage: Bacteria > Bacillati > Actinomycetota > Actinomycetes > Streptosporangiales > Thermomonosporaceae > Spirillospora > Spirillospora sp. NPDC048823. Next base: position 16,773 of record NZ_JBICUT010000028.1, read on the forward strand.
CAGGTCCGCCGTCATGTGATGCCTCCGGTCATCGGTCACCGCAGCTTCGGGTCGAGGGCGTCGCGGACGGCGTCGCCGAGCATCAGGAAGCTCAGGACCGTCGCCGACAGGAACGCCGCGGGGAAGATCAGCAGGTGCGGGTCGGTCATGAAGACGTCCTTGGCCTGGCCGAGCTGGAGGCCCCAGGAGACCTGCGGGTACTGCAGGCCGACGCCGAGGAAGTCCAGCGTCGCCTCCCCCACGATCACGTTGCCGACGTTGAGGGTGGCGATCACGATCACCGGGGCGATCGCGTTCGGCAGGATGTGCCGCATCATGATCCGCGGGTCGGACGCGCCGAGCAGCCGCGCGGCCTGCACGTAGTCGGCGTCGCGGACGGAGATGACCTGCCCCCGCATGATGCGGATCATCGTCGTCCAGCCGAGCAGCACCAGCACCAGCGTCATCGCGCCGACGCCGTGGCCGGGGAACGCGACGAGGATCACGGTGCCGCCCAGCACGAACGGCAGCCCGAAGAACACGTCGGTGATCCGGGCGATCAGCGCGTCCGGCAACCCGCCATAGTAGCCCGCCAGCATCCCGAACACCAGCGCGATCAGCAGTGCGAACAGCGTGACCGCGACGCCGATCTGCAGCGTCGGCCGGGCGCCGTGCACGACGTGCGCGTAGTAGTCGCAGCCCGCGAGGTCGGTGCCGAACCAGTGCTCGCCGGACGGGCCCAGCTTGGCCAGGTTCGGGTCGCAGCCCTCGTTGGCCGCGCGGCCGGTGAACAGGCCCGGGAAGGCCGCCATCGACGCCACCACCGCGAGGATCGACACCGAACCCCAGAAGACCCAGCGGCGCCGCAGGTCGCGCCACGCGTCGTCCCACAGCGAGGCCCGGCCGATCTCCCCGCCCGCGGCGGCGAGGGCCTCGGCCTCCGCCTCCTTCGCCGTCATCGCCGCCCCCTACTCGTACCTGATCCTCGGGTCCAGGACCCCGTACAGCAGGTCCACGAGGAGATTGACCAGCAGGAAGATCAGCACGAGCACCGTGACCGCGCCGACCACGACGGGGCCCTCCTTGAGCTGGATCGACTGGAACACCTGCTGGCCGATGCCGGGCAGGTTGAAGATGCCCTCGGTCACGATCGCGCCGCCCATCAGGTTCCCGAAGTCGACGCCGAGGTAGGTCACCACCGGGATCAGCGAGTTGCGCAGCGCGTGCCGCCCGACGACCCGCGCCCGCGACAGCCCCTTGGCGTTGGCGGTGCGGACGTAGTCGGCCCGCAGGTTCTCCGACAGGCTCGTCCGGGTCAGCCGCGCCACGTACGACAGGCCGAGCGAGCCCAGCACGATGCCGGGCAGCAGGTAGCTCAGCGGCCACCCCTCGTCCGTCCCGGCCGTCGGGAAGATCTTCCAGTGCAGGCCGAAGACGATCTGCGCGATGTAGCCGAGGACGAACACCGGGACCGCGATCACCAGGGTCGTCCCGCCGAGGACGAGGGTGTCGGCGAGCCTGCCGCGCCGCAGGCCCGCCCACACGCCGAGGACGATCCCGATGGCCAGCTCGAAGATCCAGGCGGTGAGCGCCAGCTGCGCGGTCACCGCCCAGCGCCCGCTGAGCATCTCCGAGACGCTCTGGCCGGTGTAGTTCTCGCCCAGGTCGCCCTGGACGAGACCCCACATGTACTTCGCGTACTGCACCAGCAGCGGATCGTCCAGGTTGTACCGGTCCCGGAGTTCCCGCAGGACGTTGTCCGGGACCGGCTTGTCCCCGGCGAGCGCCTGGATCGGGTCGCCCGGCAGCGCGAACACCATCGCGTAGATGAGCAGCGTGGTGCCGAAGAAGACCGGGACCGCCTGCAGGAGCCGCCGGACGACGTAGCGCCACATCGCGGGCTACTTCACCGTCACTTCGGTGGCGACCAGGCCGGTCGAGAACGGGGTGATCCTGACGTTCCCCACGTCGTCCGACCGGCCGCCCTGGCCCGCCCACGTCCACAGCGGGATCATCGGCATCTCCCGGATGGCGATGTCCTCGGCCTGGTTGTAGAGCTTCACGGCCTCCTGCCGGTCGGCCGTCCGGTTGGCCTTGGCGATGAGGTCGTCGAACTCCTTGTTCGTCCAGCCCATGCGGTTGTTGGCCGAGCCCCACAGGTTCTCCAGGTAGTTCTGCGGGCTCGGGAAGTCGGCCTCCCAGTTCTGCCGGTACGGGCCCTTCTCCTCGCGCTCCCTCAGCATGGAGAAGTAGTCGGACGCGGGCACCTGCCGGAACTCGATGTCCTGGATGCCGAGGTTGTCGCGCAGGGAGTTCGCGACGATCCGCATCCATTGCGCGTAGGTCGGCTGCGAGTTGGAGAAGTACAGCTCCATCGTCCCCTTGAACCCGCCGGCCTTGTCGAACAGCTGCTTGGCCTTGGCCGGGTCGTAGGTGCACGGCTCGCCGCAGGCGTTGTCGCGGTGGCCGGGGATGATGGACGGGACCAGCGAGTCGGCCGGGAAGTAGTCGCCGTTGTAGACCGCCTTGTTGATGCCCTCCCTGTCGATGACCATCGAGATCGCCTTGCGCAGGTCCGGGTCGGCGAACCGCTCGTCGAACAGCGGGAAGCCCAGGTAGTCGGTCGTGCTCATCTTGCGGGCGAGGAACCGGTCGCCCAGCACCTGCTTCGCCTCGGGCACCTTGCCGGACGGGATGGTCTGCAGGACGTCGATCCGGCCGGCCCGCAGGTCGGTGTAGGCGGTGTCGGCGCTGGAGTAGCTCTTCCAGGTCACGCCCTTGTTCTTGGGCTTGCGCGGCCCGGTGTAGCCGGGGAACGCGACGAGCTTGATCTGCTTGTTGCGCTCCCAGCCGCCGTCCATCATGTACGGGCCGTTGCCGATCGGATGCTCGTCGAACGCCTTGGGGTCCTTGAGCCCGGCCTTCGGCATCGGCGCGTACGCCGGGTGGGTGAGCAGGAGCGGGAACGGGCTGAACGGGTCGCCGAGCGTGACCTTCAGCGTGTTCTGGTCGGCGACCTCGACCCCGGACAGCGTTTCGGCCTCCGGCTTCGCGTTCTCGTCCTCGGGGTTCATCGCCTCGTACCCCTCGATGGCCGAGAAGTAGTCGTTGGCGCCCATGGCGTTCGGCCCGTACGCGGCGTGGTTCCAGGCGTCGGCGAAGCTCTGCGCGGTCACCGGCTCGCCGTTGTGGAACTTCTGCCCCGGCCTCAGCTTGATCGTCCAGACCTTCTGGTCGTCGGAGGTGACCGACTCGGCGGCCAGCGGGACGGCCTCGCCCTCCGCGTCGAGCGTCATCAGGTTGTCGAACAGCTCGGTGATCACGTCGAAGGAGTAGCTGCTCGTGGTGTTGGCGGGCATCAGGTGGTCGGGTTCGGAATGGCCCACGGTGAACGTGCCGTCGCTCGCGCCGGCGCTGTCGCCGCCGCAGGCCGACAGGCCGAGCGACGCGGCCAGCGCCACCGCGGCGAGCCCCGCGACCCTCCCGCGGACACCCCTTCCGGCACCCCTCTGGCTTGACATGGTCCTCCTCGGCCCGGTCGCTGCGTCGCGCCGCGGGTGCTTGGCCACCCGCGGCACCTAGATTCCTCGCAGCGTCTGCTCACGGTGACGGTTTGTGTACGGGGCTCACGGAGTCGAAACCGGATCGAGACGTTCTTGATCTTCCATTGACAGAGGTCAGCGAGCGGCGAAAATACAGGTTTATTACGGAAGTGGCTGCTGGGGGGGGAAGGTGCGCGACGACCCGACCGGGACCGAGGCGGCCGCGATCTGTGCCGATCTCATCCGCTTCGACACCACCAACCGGGGTGAGGGCGTGGCGCGCCCGGAGCGGCCGGCCGCCGAGCACGTCGCCGCGCTGCTGGACGAGGCGGGCGCCGAGGCGAAGATCGTCGAGGCCGCGCCCGGCCGCGCCAGCGTGCTGGCCCGCATTCCCGGCACCGACCCCGCGCATCCCGCGTTCCTGGTCCACGGCCATCTGGACGTGGTGCCCGCCGACCCGTCCGGGTGGACCGTCCCGCCGTTCTCGGGCGAGGTCCGCGACGGGTGCGTGTGGGGGCGCGGCGCGGTCGACATGAAGGGCAGCGTGGCGATGACGCTCGCCACCGTCCGGCGGCGGCTCCGCGAGGGGCGGCGCACGCGCGGGGACCTCGTTCTGGCGTTCCTGGCCGACGAGGAGTGCACCGGCGACTACGGGTCCCGGTACGTCGCGCGCGAGCACCGGGACTTCTTCGACGGCTGCACCGAGGCGATCAGCGAGTCCGGCGGGTTCAGCGTGGAGGCGGGCGGGACGCGGATCTACCCGATCGCGACCGGAGAGCGCGGCACCGCCTGGATGAGGCTGACGGCGCGCGGCACCGCCGGGCACGGGTCCAAGCCGGCGCCCGGCAACGCCGTCGCCGAGATCGCGCACGCCGTGTCCCGGCTGGCCTCCCACCGCTGGCCCGTCCGGCTGACCCCCGGCGTCCGGGCCCTGCTGGACGGCCTGGCGGACGCGCTCGGCACCGCCATCGACCACGACCGGCTCGACGAGGAGGCCGCCCGCCTCGGCGGCGTCGGCCGCCTGTTCGCCGGGACGGTCCGCAACTCGGCCAACCCGACCCGGCTCGACGCCGGCTACAAGGTCAACGTCGTGCCGGACATCGCGACCGCGCAGGTCGACGGCCGCTACCTGCCCGGCACGGGCGAGGAGTTCCTCGCCACCGTCGACCGGCTCCTCGGCCCGGGCGTCACCCGCGAGTTCATCAACCATGAGGAGGCCCCGGCCGCCGACCCGGCGGGCCCGACGTTCGCCGCGCTCGCGGGCGCGCTGCGCGCCGAGGACCCGTCCGCCCGCCCCGTCCCGTACGTGATGGCGGGCGGGACCGACGCCAAGGCGTTCCACCGGATCGGCATCGCGAGCTTCGGCTTCGCGCCGCTGCTGCTCGGGCCGGATCTGGACTACCTCGGAATGTTCCACGGCGTGGACGAGCGGGTGCCGCTGGACGGCCTGGCCTTCGGAACCCGGGTCCTGGACCGCTTCCTCGACACCCGCTGAACCGGGTGGAGAACTGAAACGGGTGGGGAGCTGAAACGGGTAGAGACGGGGCGTGGACTTCTCCAGTGCGGCCGATGAGCTCTACGGCGTCCAGCCCGCGCAGTTCGTGGCGACCCGCAAGCGCCTGGCCCAGGACGCGAAGGCGGCGGGCGACGGGCCGCTCGCCAAGCGGATCGGGGCGCTGCGGCGCCCGACGCTGTCGGCCTGGGCGGTGAACCTTCTCGCCCGCTCGGCCGCCGGCGAGCTGGGAAGGCTGCTGGACGTCGGGGACGAGCTGCGCTCGGCGTGGGGCTCGGGCGGCGGGCTCGGGGACCTGGAGCAGCGCCGGGCCCGACTGGTCGGGTCGCTGGTGCGCGCCGCGGGCGAACTCGCCGCGCAGGCGGGCAATCCGCTGCGCGAGCAGGCCCTCCGCGAGGTGGAGGACACGCTCCAGGCGGCGACGGTGGACGCGGGCATCGCCGAGGAGGTGCGGGAGGGGCGGCTGCCGCAGCCGCGCAGCCACACCGGTTTCGTCCCCGCCGGATTCCCCATGGCACCGGGGGCCGAGGAGGAGGAGGAGGAGGAGGAGGGGGAGAAGGCCGCGACGGTGAAGGAACCCCGGCGGGCGAGGTCGAACGTCACCCGGACGAGTGCCGCGCGGGCACGGCGGGCGGAGACGCTGCGCAGGCGCGCCGAAGAGGCGGACCGCAAGCTCGCCGAGCGCCGGGAGCGGGCCGACGAGGCGAAGCGGGCGGCGGGCGAGGCGTCCGCTGAGGTGGGGCGGCTCCGGCACGAGCTGGAGCAGGCGGTCGCCGAGCGCGACGCGGCGGCGCGGCGGGCGGAGCGCGCCGAGCAGAACCGCGCCCGCGCCGAGGAGGCGGCTCGGGAGGCCGGCGCGGCGGCCGCGGAGGCGCGCCGTGCGGCCGACCGGGACGCGCGGCACGGGTGACCCAGGCCACCACCCCGGTCACGAACCGGGTGTACGGCATGAAGTACGTTCTAGTAGAACGGAATTCCAATACGGGTGATCGACAACAGGGGGCGCGCGGTGACGGCACCGGTCGTGGAGCAGCCGACTGACTGGACCGAACCCGGCGCGCATCCCGTGGCGCCGGGGGTCCACCGGATCCCCCTGGCGCTGCCGATCCCCGCGTTGCACGCGGTCAACGTGTACGTCATCGAGGACGCCGGCGGCGTCGTCGTGGTGGACTCCGGCTGGGCCATGCCGGACACGCGGACGTCATTGGAACGTGCCCTGCGCACGCTCGGCCACGGGCTGGACGACGTGGCGCAGTTCCTCGTCACGCACGCGCACTGGGACCACTACTCTCAGGCCCTCGCCCTGCGCGAGTCGTTCGGGACGCGGGTGCGCATCGGGCGCGGCGAGCGGGCGTCCATCGAGGCGTTCGACGTCCGCCGGGGGCTGCACCCCCGGCAGGTCGAGATGCTGCGCCGCTGCGGCGCGGACGCGATCGCCGACGAGATCGCGGGGACGCCCGTCGAGCGGTCCGAGCGCGACGTCCCGCACACCCTCCCGGACGCCTGGCTCGACGACGGGGAACGCGTCGGCCTGACCGGGCGGGGCCTGGACGTGCTCGCCACGCCGGGCCACACCCGAGGCCACATCGTCCTGCGGGACGCGGACGCCGGGCTGCTGTTCGCCGGAGACCACGTCCTGCCGCACATCACCCCGTCGATCGGGCTGGAGACCGAGCCGGAGCGCAAGCCGCTGCGCAGCTACCTGGAGTCGCTGCGCCTCGTCCGCGACATGCCCGACACGCTGCTGCTGCCCGCGCACGGCCCCGTGACGCCGAGCGTGCACACCCGGATCGACCAGCTGATGGAGCATCACGCCGAGCGGCTCGACACCGCCGCCGCGCAGGTCCGCGCGGGCCACACGACGGCCTTCGAGGTCGCGGCCGCCATGCCGTGGACGCGCCGCAGGCGCTCGCTCGGCGACCTGGACGCCTTCAGCCGGATGCTGGCCGTCCTGGAGATCGAGGCCCACCTGGACGTCCTGGCCGACCGGGGCGTCCTGGACGCCCACGACGAGGCCGGCGTCCGCCGCTACGCCGCGCGGAGCTGACCGCGCCGCGAGACGCGGCCGTCAGGCCCGGAATCGCCGGGGTTAGGCTGATCTTCCGGTTCCCCTCCCGGAAGGAGCGGCGATGACGCTCGCCCCCGAGTCCACTCCGATCACCTCTCCGGAGGAGCTGCGCGAGCTCCTCGGCGCGCCGATGCCGGTGGCGGTCGCCAAGGAGCGCGTCACGCTGCACGCCTGGGACAGGGAATGGCTCGCGCGGTCCCCGTTCTGCCTGATCTCCACCAGCGACGCGGACGGCAACTGCGACGTCTCGCCCAAGGGCGACCCGCCCGGGTTCGTGCACGTCATCGACGACGCGACGATCGCCGTCCCGGACCGTCCCGGCAACCGCCGCGCCGACGGCTTCATGAACATCCTGAGCAATCCGCGCATCGGGCTGATCTTCCTCGTTCCGGGGCGCGGCGAGACGCTGCGGCTCAACGGCCGGGCCCGGCTGGTCCGGGACGCGCCGTTCTTCGACGAGATGACCGTCAAGGGGCACCGCCCGGCCCTGGCGGTGATCGTGGAGATCGAGCAGGTCTTCTTCCACTGCGCCAAGGCGCTCATGCGCTCGAAGCTGTGGAGGCCGGACACCTGGGACCCGGACGCGCTTCCGTCGCACGCCCGCATCGTCGGCGACCTGCGGTACGCGGAGAAGAGCGTGGAGGAGCTGGAGCAGTACTACTCCGAGGCCAACTACGCGAAGAAGCTGTACCGGAGCTGACGCGCCGGCCGGCGGCCACGTGGACGGGTCGACCCCCGCGCGACGCGCGCGGGGGTCACGGGTCGGGCGGCCCTGTCAGCCGCTCTTGCGGCGGAACTGCCGCTGATGATCGGCACGGGCGTGCTTGCCGCGCACCTTCGAGCCGCTCTTGCCGGACGCGCCGGCGTTCTTGCCCGCCGCTCCGCGCTTGCGCTCCAGGGCTTCCCGGAACCGGCGCTTCACGTCGTTCTCGCCGTCCTCTGGTTCTCCTGCCGAGTCGGCCATGCGGACCTCCAGCTCTCGTAGTGGCACCCCCAGCCTCACATACCCGAGGTAAAGCAGCCATCTGCGCCCCCCGGGGGAAGATCGTCTCAGGATATTTCGCCATCAACTGGTCCGCGCATAACGATCTCTCCTATGGTTTGTGCCCGTGGAGCCCCAGATCCCGCAGGCAGAGCCCGCCCCCTCCCATCCGCCGCTGGAGTCGCTCGCCGTCCAGCCGCTGGTGAACCGCGACTACGAATCCAGGCCCGCGCTCTTCTACGAGCGGCTCCGCGCCGAGTACGGACCGGTCGCGCCGGTGGACGTCCTCGGCGTCCCGGCATGGCTCGTCATCGGCTACCCCCAGACGCTCGACATCCTGCGCGACACGCGGGGCATCTGGAGCAAGCGCCTCGACTCGTGGCGGGCGCGCCGGGAGGGCCGCGTCCCGGCCGACTGGCCGCTGCTGCCCGCCTTCGAGGTCGACAACTCGGTGTTCCGCGACGGCACCGACCTCACCCGGCTGCGCAGCGCCTGGAGCGAGGGCCTGCGCCCCTTCCAGGACCGCACGCAGACGCAGGCCAAGGAACTGGAGCGCGACATCCGGCGGTACGCCGACGAGCTGATCACCGTCCTGTCGGAGAACGGGGACCGCGGCGGATGGGCCGATCTGTCGGCGCAGTACGCCCGGCCGCTGCCGCTGATGATCGTGGGCCGGCTGCTCGGCGCCGAGTCCGGACGCGGCGACGAGATCATCATGGACATGTGGCGGATGCTGGACGCCGGGCCGGACGCCGCCGAGGCGGCGGCGCGGCTGGGCGCCGAGGTCGCCGGCATCTGCGCCGCCAAGATGGCCGCCCCCGGCGAGGACCTGCCGTCCTACATGCTCGCCGCGGTGCCCGACCTGACCGTCGATGAGCTCAGCCGCGAGATGATCATGATCATCGGGCTGGTCGGCGACTACACCGGGACGCTGGTCTGCAACACGATCGCCGAAGTGATCATCGGGGACACCGGCGTCCGGGACAGCATCTCCGCCGGGATGCTGCCGGAGGCGGTCAACCGGGCCGCAATCTCCAGCCCGCCGATGGCCAACCTGACGTTCCGGTGGCCGAAGACCGACGTGCGCATCGGGCGGTTCCAGATCGCGGCCGGAGACCCCGTCATGCTGTCGCCCGCCGCCGCGCACCTGGACCCCGCGTTCACCGGCACCATGGACCCCGACTCGATCTACAGCTCCCGGGCGCACCTGGCCTGGGGCGCCGGGCCGCACGCCTGCCTCGGCCGCGACCTCGCCACGACCATCACCACAATCGCGGTGGAGCGGCTGTTCGAGCGGTTCTCCGCGCTGCGGCTCGCGCTGCCCCCCGACCAGCTTCCGTGGCGGTCCTCCCCCATGATGCGGGGCCTGCGGTCGCTGCCGGTCAACTACGAACTGCCCGCGGACCCGCCGCCGCGCGCGCGTCCGGCCGGGGGGGAGGCGGCGCCCGAGCGGGAGGCGGCGGCCGAGGCCGCGTCGAGTTCGCTGGTCCGGCGCGTCCTGCGGATGATGCGCCTGTCCCAGTCCTGACGCTCCGCCGGGGGATGGACGTCAGCGTGCGCCGATGCCGTCCAGCTCCACGGTCCACACGCCGTCCATGACCTCGCTGAGCGTGAGCCGCAGATCCAGGGCCGAGCGGCCCTCCTGCGCCGTCCACAGCGGGAACGCCACGCGGAACGCCCGCCGTGCGCCGGTGACCTGCTCGACGCCGATCACGTCGACGGCGTCGAAGGCGTCCTCCGGCGGGCTGATCAGATCGAGCCCGCTCCCCTCGATCGCGCCGGACATGCCGGAGGCGCTCATCCTGCGCCCCTCGGTCAGCGTCTCCAGCTCCTCGTAGTCTCCCGCGACCAGCAGGGCGACCACGACCCGAACGGCGTTCACGCCCTCCTGCGGCAGCATGCGCCACACCGTACCGCGCCCCCGGGCCGGACGGCCGGTCCCATGTTTGGGCACGTCCGCCCGGGAACGTTCTCACCGGTAGGCGCGGCAGGGAGGACGAACGATGCCAGACAAGAGTGACAAGCACGGCGCGAAGGTGGACGAGGAGATCGCCCGCGAGACGCAGGGAATGGTCAGCGGCGGTCACCCCACGCACGCCCAGGAGTTCAAGGAGACCGAGCCCTACTCCGACGACTACCCCGCGGATCCGACCGCGCCGGCCGCCGGAGAGCGCGAGGGCTCCCCGCCCGGGATGAGCGCGCAGGACGTCGCAGGGCGCAGCGCCCTCGCCCGCATGCTCAGCGGCATCCGCTACCCGGCGCGGCCGAACGAGCTGATCCGGCACGCCGCCGAGGCCGACGCGCCCGACGCGGCGGTCGAGCAGCTGCGGACGCTGCCCAGACGCGAGTACGAGAACGTCGCCGACGTGGCCGAGGAACTCGGCTACGGCCGCGAGCAGCGGCTCTACTGACCCTCATCGGGCGCCGCGCTCACCGCCCCCGGAGGGCGCGCCCGTACCGGCGGCACGCCGACCGCAGGAAGATGTGGTCGGCCATGTTGCGCTCGTCGGACTGCAGCAGGTTGTGGTCGACGTACTGGGCCGACACGTCCGTCCGGACGCGGTCCAGGTCGAGGGCCTCTCGCCGCCCGCCAGGTGCGAGGCGAGCAGCTTGCGGGCCACGTTCCGGCTCCCCGCGCCGTCCGGCATGTCAGATCCTCCGCCCCTCCCCGGTCCGGTCGTCCCCGGGCACTCCGTCGACCGGATGCGGTTCGTGGACGGGCCGTTCCGCGGGCTGCCCGCACCACTGGTTCAGGGCGTCGCGGATCGCCGCGGCCCGCCGGTCGGGCGCCGTCTCGTCGGTCGCCCACGCGATGTAGCCGTCCGGCCGCACCAGCGCCGTCGTGCGGGTCGCGCCGCCCGCGAGGGCGCAGTGCACGCGCCCCGCCCACCGCTTGGTCGCCAGGTAGGTCACCGCGGGGTCGTTCGCCGCGACCACCAGCACGAAGGCGCCGTCGCCGAGCAGCCCGTACAGCCGGCCCGGGCTCCCGGCCAGGGGGACGTCCGGTGCGCGCCTGCCGGTCAGGGGGTGGGAGCCGCGCGGCGCCGGGTAGGCGATGTCGATGCCGGACACGGCACCCGCCAGCCGCCGCGCGACCGGGCGGGTGCGGGTCGCCGCCCACGCCGCGGCGGTGCGCGCCCTGCGGAGCCAGAGCGGTTCGGCGAGGACGAACCGCAGTGTCGCGCCGCTGCCGCGCACGACGAGCCGCCCGATCGGATGCCGCTCCTCGTGGTAGCTGTCGAGCAGCCACGACGGGGCCCAGCCCCACAGTTCCGCCGCGAGTTTCCAGCCGAGGTTCGCGGCGTCCTGCATCCCGGTGTTCATGCCCTGCCCGCCCGCCGGGGTGTGGACGTGCGCGGCGTCGCCGGCGAGGAACACCCGGCCCACCCGGTACTTCGGCACCTGCCGCTCGTCGCTGTGGAAGCGTGCCGTCCAGCGCGGGGTGTGCATGCCATGGTCGGTGCCGAGAGCGCGGCGCGTCACGTCCCGCAGTTCGCCCATGTCGACGGGGTCGGAGTCGGGCGCCTGGTGGCGGCGGTTCCAGGCGATCACGCGGTACCAGCCGTCCCCGAACGGCGCCAGGAACGCGAACGCGTCGCCGACCGCGTTGACCGTCAGGACGTCGGCCGGCGGGTCGTCCAGCCGGACATCGGCGAGCATCACCGACCGCACGGCCGCCTGCCCGGGGAACGGCAGCCCCAGCTCACGCCGGACGGCGCTCCGGACTCCGTCGGCGCCGACGACATAGGACGCGCGGCGGGTCTGTGCGCCGCCGCCGGACATCCGGACCTCGACGTCGACACCGGCCGCGTCCTGGCTCAGCCCGACGACCTCGGCGCCGTGCACGATCTCCGCGCCGGCGGCCAGCGCCCGTTCCCTCAGCACGCGTTCGGTCTCGTACTGCGGAGTGACCAGCACGTACGGGAAGCGGCCCGGCAGCCGCGAGAGGTCGAGGCTGCTGCTCCGCAGCACCTGCACCTCGCCGACCCGTTCGCCGGTCGCGACCAGTTCGTCCGCGACGCCGCGCGCGTCCAGCATCTCCAGCGTGCGGGCGTGCACGGCGAACGCCCGCGTCAGGTTGCTCGTCTCGGCGTCGCGGCGTTCCAGCACCGTGCAGCCGATCCCGGCCACGGCCAGGTCGCCCGCCAGCAGGAGACCGGTCGGGCCCGCCCCCACGATCAGCACGTTCCCCGTCGGCTTCCCGGTGGGCGACATCCCACTCCCTCCTCGCGCTCGGCGGCCGGCCCGGCCGCCGCCTTGGAGACACTTCCCAGGAACCGCCGGTCCTCACCTGCCGGGCACACCGTACGGCAGGCGATTCGTGCCGTTTTCCGCCCGGCGCCGGTCAGCCCTGGACGCGGCGGTCCCGGCCCGCCCACTCCTTCTCCCGGAGCTGGAACTTCTGGATCTTGCCGGTGGACGTCTTCGGCAGCTCGGTCACGAACTCCACCGAGTCGGGCGCCTTGAACCGGGCGAGGCTCTCCCGGACGTGCCCGACCAGCTCGGCCCCGGTCGCGTCATGTCCGTCGCGGAGCACCACGAACGCCTTGGGGCGCTCGCCCCACCTGTCGTCCGGCACCGCGACGACGGCGACCTCCAGCACGGCGGGATGCGAGTCGATCGCGCGCTCCACCTCCACCGTCGAGATGTTCTCGCCGCCGGAGATGATGATGTCCTTGGACCGGTCGCGCAGCTCGACATAGCCGTCCGGGTGGCGGACGCCGAGGTCGCCGGAGTGGAACCAGCCTCCCCGGAACGCCTTCGCGGTCGCCTCCTCGTCCCGGTGGTAGCCCTTCATGACGTTGTTGCCGCGCATGACGATCTCGCCGAGGGTCTCCCCGTCCGCCGGGACGTCGTTCATGTCGTCGTCGACGACGCGCAGCCCGTCGGTCTGGATCATGCCGACGCCCTGCCGGGCCAGCAGCCGTGCCCGCTCGGAGGCGGCCAGGGCGGGCCATCCGGGCTGCGGCTCGCACACCGAGTACGGCCCGTAGGTCTCCGTCAGCCCGTACACGTGGACGATGCCGGCGCCGAGCCCCTCCATCTGCCCGATGATCGTGGGGCTCGGCGGGGCGCCCGCCGTCGTGACGGTCAGGGGCCGCTCCAGCGGATGCGCCTCCGCCGCGTTCGCGATCGCCACCAGCACGGTCGGCGCGCCGTTGAGGTGCGTGACGCCCTCGGTGTCGATGAGCCGCCACACCTCGCCGGCGGCGACGGCGCGCAGGCATACCTGCGTCCCGCCGATCGCGGCGAGCGCCCACGGCGTGCACCAGCCGTTGCAGTGGAACATCGGCAGCGTCCACAGGTACACGCTGTCGGGCGTGTGCCGCGAGTGCGTCACCTCGCCGAGCGCGTTCAGGTACGCGCCGCGGTGCGTGTAGACGACGCCCTTCGGCCGTCCCGTGGTGCCGGACGTGTAGTTGATCGAGATGGCGGCGTCCTCGTCGTCCACCTCCCAGGGCAGCGGGTCGTCCGAGCCGCGCGCCATCAGCTCGCCATAGGCGATGCCGCCGACCGCCGGGTCGGGCTCGACGCCGGCGGCCGGGACGGTGACGACCTCGGGCAGCCCGCCCGCGAGCGGCGCCACCGACGGATGCAGGCCCGCGTCCACGACCAGCGCCTTCGCACCCGAGTGGCCGAGGATGTAGCGGATCTCCTCCGGGGCCAGCCGCGTGTTGATCGCGACGAGGACGGCCCCCGCGAGCGGCACCCCGAAGTGCGCCACCAGCAGCTCCGGGACGTTCGGCGCCAGAAACGCCACCCGGTCGCCCGGCCCGATCCCCGACGCCCGCAGCGCGGCGGCGAGCCGGGTCGCCTCGGCGGCGAACTCCTCGTACGTGACGCGCCGATCACCGTAGGCGTAGGCGGTCTTGCCGGGGAACACGTCCGCCGACCGGTTCAGGAACGCGAGCGGGGTGAGCGCCGTGCGGCCAACGCCGTTGTCCATCGGGAGCCTCCGGGTGCGTCGGAGCGTATGTGACCTGCGTCTCAAGCATCCCATGGACGCACGCCCCGCCCACCGGGCGCGCCGCGGGCCCCCGCGCACTTCGCCCCCCGCGCACTTCACCCGCGGCTCGCTTCAGCGTTCCGTGTCGCGGGTGAGGATGGAGACGGCCCTGACGGTCGTGTACCCGCGCCATTCCAGTTCCGCGGCGGGCGAATGGCTGGCGAAGTCGACGCGCCAGCCGCCGTCGTCCTGCTGCTGCTCGTCGAGACGCCGCAACTCCGCCGCCAGGATCTCCGGCGCGAAGAGGGCCCGGACGGGACGGCCGGGGTACGGCGCGAAGTCGAGCGGCCGCATCATCTCGTCCTCCAGCCCGCCCTGGACGTGGACGCGGCCGTTCTCCGGGATGTGCCCGCCGAGCAGCTCGATGACCTCGGTGTCGTGGACGGCGTCGGCCAGCCACAGGCTGAAGGCCAGCTCCAGGGCGTGCAGTTCGCTCTTCGCCCGGACGGCGTCGAGGCAGAAGCGGGTGGCGCGATCGAGCCAGGGATGGCCGGCCACCGCCTTGTCGTGGGCGGCGACGCGCTGCGCCGTCGCCGCGACCACCGCGGTGATCTGCAGAGAGGACGTCTCCGGATCGGCGCCCGCCCAGAACGGCGCGCAGCCGGCCGGGTCGGGGATGTGCAGGCCGAACGGCAGGCCGCCGTCGGGCAGCGTCACCGACTCCAGCCAGTCGCAGAGCGCGGCGGCCTCGGGGACGGTGACGGGGGCGAGTTCCTCGAAGACCTCGAACGCGTGCAGCGCGGGGCCCGGCTGGCTCGTCCTCGACCGGAGGTCGGGCTCGAGGCCGTGACCGTAGCCGCCGTCGGGGTTCCGGTAGGCGTTCAGTGCGGCGAGCAGCGCGTCCCGGTCGCCCTCGCCCATCAGGAGCTCGAAGCGGCGGCGGTCGAGGATACGCGCGTGCATGGCCATGAAGTCGGATGCCTTGTTCAGGTTCATCACTCCAGCGTGGCCCCCGCCTCCGCATCCGTCTTGTAGCTTTCGGCCGTCGGCGGGTCTGCGCCGGAAAAGGAAATGCGGCGGCGAATCGTCCGGCCTAACCTGACGGCATGGACGTCGCCTTCGAACGCACAGGGGAACGCCGGTACGCGACCGTCGTCTCCCTGCCCGGCCGGCATCCGCGCCGGATGGACCCCGCACCCGGATACGACGAGAACATCCCGCACGACCTCGTCCACTACCTGGCCGAGGCGGAGCTGGGGCTGGCGTCCGGCGTCTACGGACGGGCCGCGGCCGGCGGCGGCGGCTTCTCGGCGACGACCGAGACGCCCGGCGATCCGCGCCGCCGGGCCCGGGAACAGCGCAGACTGAAGAAGCGCGAGGCGTCCCTCAGCAGGTCGGACCGCAGCGACATGGCCAGGTCCGAGCACTTCGCGGGCCTGTGCGACATCGCCTGGAGACGCCGCGCCGGAGCCCGGACGCCCGCGGGGGCCGAACGCAGGCGGATCCCACCCGAGGACGCGCCCATCGTCGAACGCATCCTCGACCGCCTGGACGAACTGGCACCGCTCTGGCGCGACCTCCCCGTCGGCGGCGCACTCACGTTCACCTGGCCGGACACGGCCGTGAACGTCAGAACTCCCGGCTGATCAGAACCCCGGGCTAACCCGCCCGCAGCGCGAGCCCCAGCGCCCGGAACTGCTCCACGGGCCGGTGGTAGCCGCGCTCGATGTGGTGCACGCCGCGCAGCGTGGACGGCCCTTCGGCCACCGCCGCCGCCAGCACCGCCGAGAACCCGGCCCGGATGTCGGGCATGGTCACGTCACCGCCGCGGAGCTTGCTCACTCCCCGCACGACGGCCGAGTGCAGCGCCGCCGTGTCGTGGTACCGGCACGCGGGGCCGCCCAGGCAGGTGTCGTAGACCTCGATCTCCGCGCCCATGCTCTGCAGCGCCGGGACGTACGCGAGCCTGTTCTCGTACACGGTCTCGTGCAGCACGGACATGCCGTCCGCCTGGGTGAACAGCACCATCAGGGGCGTCTGCCAGTCCGTCGCGAACCCGGGATGCGTGTCGGTCTGCACCGCCGCGGGACTCAGCCCGTTCGGCGCCGACGCCATGATCCAGTCATCGGTGATCTCGAACTCCGCGCCCATCCTGGTCAGCGTCGTGATCGCCGTGACGAGCCGGTCCTGCGGGCATCCGTGCACCCGCACCTCCCCCCGGGTGACGAGCCCCGCCACCAGGTAGGAGAACGCCTCGATCCGGTCGCCCTCCAGCCGCGTCAGCGCACCGCTCAGCCGCTCGACGCCCTCCACCACGATCCGGCGGTCCGGCGCGAACGAGATCCGCGCCCCCATCCGCTGCAGGAACAGCGCCAGCTCGATGATCTCCGGCTCGGTGGCCGCGTTGCGGATGACGGTCTTGCCCTCGGCCCGCACCGCCGCCAGCAGCACCGTCTCGGTGGCGCCGACACTCGGGTACGGAAGCTCGATCCGCGCCCCCACCAGTCGCGTCGCCCGCGCGTGGATCCCGTCGGCCGCGTACGTCATCTCGGCCCCGAACGCCCTCAGCGCGTCCACATGGAAGTCGACCGGCCGCCTGCCGATCGGGTCGCCGCCGACCAGCGGCACGAACGCCTCGCCCGCCCGATGCAGCAGCGGCCCCAGCATCAGGATCGGGATGCGGTTCAACCCGGTGAACGCCTTGCCGACACTCGGATCGGCCACCGGCCCCGGCACGACGGTCACATCGCCGCCGGACCGCTCCACGGTCATCCCGACGTGCTCCAGCATCCCCGCCGTGATCCCGACTTCACCGACGTCCGGCGCGTTGCCGATCGTGCTCGGCCCGTCCCCCAGCATCGCCGCGACCATGTGCTTGCTGACCGCGTTCTTCGCCCCCCGCACGGTGACGTCACCGCGCAACGGCCCTGACGGCTCGATCTGCCACAACTTCTCAGTCATTGGTAGTCAGGGGCGCGGTGCCGTGGAGGCCCGATTCCCCGTCCCCCTTTCAAGCTCGTACGTGCGGTTTTCCCGCATACGGCTTACCGATGATCTTCTTGACATGGCTACGCAGCTCCTGGGTAGCGGATGGTGCCTCGCAGGCGGTACAGGCCGTGCCCGTTGAACCACTCCTCGTTCCACTCAGCGGCTCGTCCGGCGCGCAGATTACGACCCCGTTTCCTGACCATCAGGTGGTGGAGCCGATAAACGACATACCGGTCGATCTGGCGGAACTTGGCTGCGGCGTTCCCGGTTCGGAAGTAGTTGCCCCAGCCGCGCAGGATCGGATTCAAGTCCGCGATCACCGCGCGGACATCCGTTCCCGACCGGCGGCGGTCGGTCAGCTCATGGACCCTGGACCGGAGTTTCTTCATCGCCGCCTGGCTCGGCCATCGGTGCAGGTAGTAGCGGATCTTCCCGTACTTCTCCCACACCCGGCCCAAGAAGCGGGCTCTGAAGTGGCAGCCGAGGAAGTCGAGTCCTTCCCGGCCCTCTCCGAGGTCAACGACCTTCGTCTTGTCCGGATGCAGCCGCAACCCCAGCGAGCCGAGGATCTCCTCGACCACGGCCAGGGCCGTCCGTGCCTGTGCCATGCTGCGGCACAGCACCACGCCGTCGTCGGCATAGCGCACCAGCTCACCCACCCTGCGGCGGGCCAGCTCGGTGTCCAGGACGTGCAGATAGATGTTGGCCAGCAGAGGCGAGATCACGCCACCTTGCGGGGTGCCCGCGACCGTCCGCGTGACTTCCCCGCCCTCCATCACACCCGCTTGCAGCCACGAACGGACCAGTTTGAGCATCCACCGATCCGACACCCGCCCCCCGACCTCGGCGAGCAACCGGTCATGGCCGATCTCACCGAAGAAGTTGACGATGTCGAACTCGACCGCGAACACCTGACCCTCGATGAAGCCCGTACGGAGCCGCTCCATCGCCTGCGTCGCCGACCGCTTCGGCCGGAACCCATACGACACCGGCAAGAAGCCGGCCTCGAAGATAGGTTCCAGCACCAGCTTGGCGGCTTGCTGAGCCACACGATCGCGGACCGTGGGGATACCCAGTGGCCGTTTGCCACCCTGTGATTTCGGGATCTCCACACGCCTGGCAGGCGCGGGGCGATAACAACCTGCGCGAAGGTCATGCTGAAGCTCGGCGAGCATACGCTGGACGCCGTACTCCTCCTCCACCAACGCCAGGGTCACCCGATCAACCCCGGCGGCCCCTCTGTTGGCCCGGACACGCTGCCACGCCTCCCACAGCACGTCACCTCTGTGGACACGGTCATACAGGGCGTGAAAGCGCCGCTCCGGAGACTGCTTGGCCGCAGCCCATAGCTTGCGTTGAAGTCGTCGCACTTTCGCACTCGACGGGCGGCCATCAACGCGACCTGCCCCGCCTTCCGCTACGGCAGACCGACGCCCGCCGGGGTGGTTGGACCGGGGATCCCCGGTCATGCCCTCGCGCTTACCCTCGCCACAAGCGTGATCAAAGCGAGGGCCCTTCCCCGCCGTCCCGTCTCCTCGACACCCGGCCGGTACTACGGCCCCCTCGGACTCCCGCTGCCCTCCGAACGACTTCACCATCGGCTTATACACCCGGTCTCCTGCCCGACGAAGGCATGGTCAGACGGGTCTCTCCTGTTCCGGCCCGATCCGTGCACACGTGCCGCCCCCCATACCCCGGAAGAACCCGACGGGCTGACCCCGGAACAGAGCCCGCCGAACGTGGCCTTCGCCGTGAAGGGAACGGCTCGGCTTCTCCGCTGTAGTTGTGACGAGGCTGCAGGACTCACCGCAAAACGGCTACGGCCCGCGTGCTTGCTCCCTCCAAAGAGGCTCTCGACGCCCCGCTCAGCCCGCCGGATCTCTCCAACGAACCGGGGCCTGCTACCGGGCACTCCGGTGTCTACCCGGACGGGACTTCCACCCGCAGGATCGGACCAGCTTCCAGGACGCACCACCCGAGCAGCCTACGGCGTCGCAGGCGAGCACCCAGCAAATTCTTCGCGAACCCGCGCATCGCGACCCACCTCGCCCCACCCGCAGGCATCCGCCTCCCCACGTCCACGGAGGGGCAATGGCGGTACGGCAGCGGCCCGGCCCTACCGGACGTCCCAGACCGCGCGTGAACTCCCGGGCCGCCGGCTCCATCACACCGAATAGGGGAAACCGGGGATGTGATGGGCGTGGCTGTCAGGGGAATCGACCGGCGTCGCTTTCTGGGTTTGGTCGCGGCGGCGGGGGCCGGCGGGGTCATGGTCGCGGCGAGCAGCAAGGCATCGGCCCTCGGTTTCGACGCGGAACGCGAGACGATGCTTCCACCCGGCGCCGGCTGGAGGCTCGACCCGTCGAGGAGCGACGAGTTCAACGGCGGGTTACTGCACACCGCGAAGTGGGTCGGGAAGGGCGACGTCCAGGTGTCGGACGGCCTGCTCCGCATCCGGCTCGGCGGCGACCCGTCCGGACAGGGCCCCTTCCATCCGGGGGGCGTGCGGTCCACGTTCGCCGTCGGCGGGGATACCTACACCGAGGTTCGCGCCAAAGTGACCGGCACCGACGCGGACGCAGACTCCGTCATCCGCCATTCCGACGCCGACGTCCAGCACATCGGGCGGGCCGGCGGTCCACTCGACGAGGACTTCCACTTCTACGGTCTCGAACGCCGGGCGGGAAAGGTCGTCTTCCACATCGACGGCGAGCCGTACCGGAGCCACAGGGCGCAGGCCGTGACGGAGCCGCAGCCGCTCGCCATGTACGTCCGGGCGATCAACGAGACGGGGCGCATCAACGCCGAGGCGCTCCCGATGGACCTGTTCGTCGGCCATGTGCGCGTGTATACGGCATGATCCGAGGATGCCTTACACCCCCGACCTCGACACGCTTCTGGTCGACGGACACCGCCAGTCCAGGAAGAAGACCGAGTTCATCATCGAGTCCAGGGCGCTCGCTCCCGCCGTACTGCCGACCGGACGCATCGTCGCCGCCGACGGCTACCCGACCAGCGATGACGAACCGTTCGCCGCGACGATTCCGCCGGGCACCCATCCGATGTACGCGTGGGTCGCGGTCCTGTGCGAACGCGGCAAAGAAGTCGATCGCCGCAATGCCGCACTGGAGTTGCGGGTCAGCGAGGCTCCGACGGTGTCGTGGGAGATGGCCGTCACCGAGGACGAGTCGATCGGCGACCTCGAAGCCGAGGACGATTACGTCGGCTTCGAGGTCGACTCCGGCCGCGCGACCATCGCGGACGCCGCTTCGTGCGAAGCCCTGGGGCGATGGGATTTCAGCCGGGTCGAGACGGTCTACATCCCCAGGCCGCTGCCTCAGAAGCCGGTCCCGGGGTATGTGACGGCCGTGGTGGACCCCGCGTCCGGAGCCAATCTGCCGGTGGTCGGCTCAGGCTGGGGCGACGGCGCCTACCCGGTGTTCATCGGACGCGACACCGAAGGCGGGATCACCCGGTTCGTCGCCGACTTCATGCTGCTGTCCGACGCCCATTGAGGACGAGGCGGTCCAGCCCGGCTCAGGAGGTGCCGAGGCCGAGGCGATGGATGTGCAGTGCCCGGACGAACCAGGCGAGCGCCGGGGTCATGTCGTCCGGACGCGGCCAGCCGTTGATCACTGAGAGCAGCCGGAGATACCGCTCCCTGCGCGGGTCGTTCGCGGTCTCCACCCTGGCCAGCAGCCGACGCTGCAGTTCGGCACCGTCCCCGTGGCCGCAGGCGCGCGCGTATCCGGCCGTGACCGCCGCGACGACCGGTTCGGCCTCCGGGGAGCCCGGGGCGATGCCGGCCGCCAGGGCCGGGTCCACCTGGTCACGGACCATCGCGACGGCATCGCGGCACACGACCGCAGGGCCGTCCGGCGCACGGTCGGCCTCATGCTGCTCGGCCATGAGCCGCATGAGGCCGCGGAAGTCCGGATCCTGGGACAGTTCGGCCAGCTCCACCCACGCCTCGACCTGCTCGGTCCCGGGGTCGCCGGGCAGTTCGGGGGTCATCGAACGCCGGATGCCCGCGAAGCCCGGGTCATCATCCCGGTCGCCGAACGCGGTGTCGAGGAAGTCACCGATCAACCTCCGGCGTTCGTCCTCGGAGAGCCGGGCCAGCTTGTGCATGAGATGCATCTCCTCACGGGTGGACCCGCGCCTGGCCACCGCCGTCAGCACCGCCCGCCGCAACCGCAGCGCCCGGATCCGCACGTCCAGCGCCTCGGCGTGCGCCGCGGCGACCTCGGAGAGCGGGACCTCCCGCTCCACGACCCGCCGGATCGTGGGGAGGTCCATCCCCAGGTCGCGCAGCGTCCGCACGAGTTCCAGGCGCGCGACGGCGTCAATGCCGTAGACGCGATGGCCGGCCGGGTTGCGTCCGGTCGGCGCCACGATCCGGCGGTCGGCGTAGAACCGGATGGCCTTGACGGTCAAACCGGTCCGCCGGGCCACCTCACCGATCGAGTAGAGCGTGCCGTCCATGTCCCCACCTTCCCGCCTCCCCCCACGGGAGACGCAACCCCGCCTAGGCTGCGATCATGTGGAAGGAAGCAGCATCCCGGGCATACGCCGATGCCGGGTTCAGGACGTCCGCCGACGCGGCCGCGCTGGCGGCGGCCGAACAGCGCCTGGGCCGTTCCCTGCCGCGCGAACTCACCGGCCTGCTTCAGGAAACGGACGGGATCGTCGGGCACTATGGGGTGGACACGGTCTGGCCGCTGCAGCAGATCGTCGAGCAGAACCTCCGCTTCTGGTCGGACGACTCGTACGCCGACCTCTACATGCCGTTCGACGTGTTGCTCTTCTTCGGCGACAACGGCGGCGGTGACCAGTTCGCCTTCGTCCAGACGCCACCACGGCCGGACATCTTCGTATGGGACCACGAGACGGACAGCCGCTCCTTGGCCGCCGGTGACCTGCGGGACTACCTCGGCCGGTCCCTGGCGGACGGCGACGACGACTGGTACCGGTAGCCGCCGGCGTCAGCTCGCCGGCGCGGCCGCCGCATCAGCCTGACCGGAGGTGGCGGACACCGGACCGGCCGGCATGAAGAGGGCGGTGACGTTGGCGATGACGCGGCCCGACGTGAACGTCGCCGATCCCGCCGCGAGCCTTCTTCCCACCCGCGTCGGCGTGACGAGGATGTCGACCCACTCCCCCTCCCTCGCCGTGCCCAGCAGGTCGCAGGACAGATTGACGGTGACCAGGCGGGTCGGCGGATCGGTCTGGACGGCGAGGGGCATGGCCGATGACGACGTCGCCTATGGCGGCGATCACACCACCGTGCAGGAATCCACGCGCGTTCGCCTTGGGGCCGTCGACGGTGAAGCCGGCCCGCAAAGGGTCGGCGGCATGCCGGGCGAAACCCCCGATGGCGTCGAGCAGCGGACTGGGACGATCCCAGGGAACGAAGGTCGGTCGTTCGGCGGTCATGGTCCCTCCAGGACGATTCGATGCGGCACGTCATGCCTCACGGGGCGGCGCCGAGGCGGATGCGGTGTCGACGAATCCGCGAATCGCCGCGGTGACGGCGAAACGGAAGCGGCGATCGGCAGACTCTGGACCGCTCCCGAGCAGCCCGGACGATTCGAGTCCGGCCAATCCTTGAACGGTGGCGAACAGCCCGATGGCGGCGTCCTTCGCCGTCCCGTCCGCGCGGCCGGGCCCCAGCGCCGCGGCGACCCGGCCGACCACGATTCCGTAGATCTCCTCGGCGGCACGCGCATCCTGCGGGCCAGGGCGGAAATCGGCGAACGGCCTGGAGAACATGACCTCGTAAAGATGCGGACACCGGTGCGCGAACGAGCGGACGGCCAGCGCCAGATCCAGCACGTCCGCCTCGGCGTCGCCACTGGTCTCCAGCGCCCGCAGTTCCCCGGCCAACCGTCGGAACCCCTCAGCGAACAACGCGCGTGCGAGACCGGCCTTGCCGCCGAACAGCTCGTTCACCGCCGCCTGCGACGACCCGGCGCCGGCGGCCACGGCACGTGTCGTCACCGCACCGCTCCCACCCGACGCCAGCAGCCCCGCCGCGACCTCGAGCAGCTCGCCGCGCAGCGCCTCGGTACGCCTCTTCTTCCGTCCCACCCACCACGGTAATCCAATTCCGGATCACCGATCCGAAAAAACTCCCAACCGCGACCGCCCGGCGAATCACGTCGTAACCCGTGATGGCGCATCCTGCCCCGGTGCCTCGGTGCCCCGGTGCCTCGGTGCCCCTGTGCCCCGAGTCCCAGCAGCCCCAACGAGCCTTGGGCTCTGCTCGATGCGCCGGAGTCGAAGCGGACTCTGATGCTGCGCCGCTTTCCCGCCAGGTGACGGAGCCGCAGCGAACGAGGCCGCAGCGCCGGCCTCGCCCACCCGAGAGGGCACAGACGGTCCACGCCCATCGCCTCCCCGCGGCCGAACCCGGGCTCACTCCGGTGGGGACGGGCACATCTCGCGGAAGCGGGCCGCGCGCCCGGCTGGACTGAGGCCCGGTGCCCGGTGAGGTGCACTTCGACTTCTGGTCGGACAACGTGCTGTGGCAGGTGTCCACGGACGCCTACCAGACCGCAGCAGGCCAGATCGCCGAGTACCTGCTTCCGCCCAACTGCCACGGCCTCAGCCGGACGGATCTCACGGCGAACGATCTGCGCACACGTCACACCGCCTGGACCGAGGAACGTCTTCCGAACAGACGCGGTGAACCCCGTGCACTTGCTCGATACCCACGACTCTGCGCTGGTCAAGCCAGAGTCGATCACACAGCAGGCCAGCGGGCCACGCGCTCCGCTGCCCGTCTTCCCAGCTAGACCCCTCTCCGCCGAACGTCCAACACGTATCGCGAGCGCCTGGGCCCGACCGATTCCTGAGAGAAGACCCAGGGGCAGGCAAGGCGGTTACAAGTGGGTGATGTCTTACCGAAGGCGATCTCTCCAGTAGTCGTCGAGGTCGCTGTTGCTGATCAGGGCGCGGAGTTTCGGGGCGGCATCGGCGGCCGGCCAGGCACCAGCGACCGCCAGCGATGGCGAGACGGTCGCGGCGGACGCCTTCGGTGACACCGGTCGCGATCGACCCAGCCGGCGGCGAGGGCATGGTCGCAGCGGCGGAACCCCGCGTGGCCGGATCTGGAGCGCAGCTAATCAAGGTAGGCGGCCGCGCCGGTGCAGATGTGTGGGTTGGCACCGGCGCGGCCATGGCCCGGATCATCGTCGGGCTCTTTGAACTCTCACCTATCGCACGTTGCACAACCGTTGCGTCCCGGCTCACACCACCGACCGGCCTATCCTTGACCGATGATCAACACGAAGCCGGACTGGGAACGGCGGATCGCCGAACTCTGGACAACCTTCGACGAGCACGAGCCCGCCGTCTTCCTCCTGAGTTGGCTCAATTGGTTAGTGCGTGGCGCGTGGGGTGTTCAGGGCGTCGAGGATCTTGCGTTGGCGGGTGGTGACGGCGGGCGGGAAGG
>NZ_JBICUT010000029.1:0-34560 GCF_043198445.1 Spirillospora sp. NPDC048823
GAAGCCGTACGAACCCGCCGGATGAACGCCACCCCGCGACCCTACGAGCACCCCGCTTAGTGCGTGAAACCACACTCACCCGAACACGTATCCACAGGTCAACAGGCTCAAGGTCTGACGACATCCAAGCGAGTGAGCCAAGTCAGGTCAGGGAGCCCGGCGCCGCAAAGGCGCCGGTGACGTCCTACAGCCTCAACACGCTCAACCGGTGGAGGGACGGCCTCGGCGGAGGCCGGCCGACCAGCAGGATCCGCACCCGGATCAGCAGCCGTCTGGCCACGAACACCGGCTCGCGCACTGTGAGGGCGGCGAGGGCCCAGAGGAAGGAGATCGCCGTCAGCATCGCCAGGCAGACCTGACCACCCGGGTGGTCGTGGTGCTGGTCGCCAGGGAGATCCTCGCCGGGGGAATGCCGGATGACGACCGACGCTGATGGCGGGGAATGCTGGCCGCTCATCGTTGTCAGCGGGACGCCGGTCACCTGGCTCGGGCTGGGCGACGCTTGGAAGCCGTGCATCGCCAGCACGCCGAGCAGCAGGAATAGTCCGACCGGCAGTTCCATGCGTCGCCGGTACCGTTCAGGTGACCGATTCAGCTGCCCCACCCGCCGTTCCACAAAGGCGCCGATCCAGCACCCCGATGGCCGCCGGCCACCCCTCCGGCATGGACATTTCCTGCTCCGACCATGGTAGCGAGGGATGGCCGGTGGTCGGCCAAAGGCGCCTCCCTGAGAGGACATACGCATCCCGGCGCGGGCCGGCTCAATCGGTTTTGACTCGGCCGAGGGTCATGACTCGTTCATGGCAAAGAATGGCCGACTGCCGCGCGGCCAGTGGCATTCGAGCGGATCGGTGGGAGGTCGGCATGGAGAGCGTCCCAGAACGCGAGGTCCTCATCGTCCTCGAGGGGCGAGACCCGGCTCCAGAACTCGCGGTCCTCCGCCTCGGCGGCGACGGCGGCTGAGATCGCCGGCATGACGGCGGTTCCGGCCTCGGACGCGTCCAGGACGGTTGGTGTGATGTCCGCGGGCAGTTCGACCGGCCGCTTGTGGTGCTTGCCGCGCTTGCGGACGCGGATCGGCGGCTCGGCCGGAACCCGGGCGGCCATCGACTTGCCCGCCGCCAGCGCGACCGCGCCGCAGACCGCGATGGACAGCAGCCCTCCCAGCAACGCGTCGGGCTCGACCAGCGGCTGCCCGTCAGCCGCCTTCGTGCTCGTCTGCTGAGACGTGACCGCGTTTCCGGGTCGCGTCGCCTCCGCGGCCATGGTCCCGGACTCGGCGGCCACGTGCTTGGGGACGTGGTTCTTCTCCCCTTCTGAACCCGGCAGCGCCTTGCCCGCCACCTCGACCTTGCCGGGATAGCCGTAGCCGACGACGTCACCGACGTCGCGCGTCCTCCGTTTGAGGTGGACGCCGTCGGTGTTCGCCTCGATGGTGCGGAGGGTCGAGCCCTTGACGCTTTCCACCAGGCCGACATGGCTGATGGCGTCGATGTCCTTGGAGCCGGACCATGCGAAGAACACCAGCGCGCCCGGCTCGGGCTCGGTTCCCCACGCGTCCTTCTTTTTGAACCACTTGGCGTGCTGGATGGTGGCGGCGAACTCGCCCGCCCAGTCCTCCACGCCGGTCTTCTTGGCTGCCCAGGCGAGGAACATGTCGCACCACGGGGCGGTGGCGTAGTAGTCGTCACCGCCCTCGTAGGTCTCCGTCGGGCAGGTGACCGACGGATCAAGAACATCCCGGCTCCGTGGCCGCCCGCGTGAGAGGCTGCTTGGCCTTGGCCTTATGGATCCCGCCAGGAGACGCTCCGTGAGCGTGGGTCTCCGGTGTGGTCGCCTGAAGCAGCGCCGACCGTCCGCGAAGGCGCGCCCTCGGTGGAACATCGGGAAGGAGGATAGTAGATGGGTGAGGCCACACATGACTCAAGACCACCGGGCACGGGCAGCCGTTGCCGGGAGTCAGGCCGGTGTGAGAACCGCCGGTTCGAGTCGGCCTCTCACCTCCACCGAGACGTGTTTACTATCGACTGTAGTATGCCGCGACAAGGTGGCAGGTGGGGCGGCGGAAGGGGGCATCATGGCCGGGCAGCGCTTCGGTGACCTGGAGGCCGCGATCATGGACAGGATGTGGTCCTACGGCCGTCCGGCCAATGTTCGTGAGGTCCTGGAGGACCTCCAGCAGGAGCGGTCGATCGCCTACACCACGGTGATGACGGTGATGGACAACCTGCACAAGAAGGGATGGCTGCGCAGGAAGCGGGTCGGGCGCGCCTACGAGTACGAGGCGGTCGCCTCGCGGGAGGGTTACACGGCCAAGCTGATGCGCGAGGCACTGTCGACCAGTAGCAACCAGGCCGCCGCGCTCGTGCACTTCCTGTCGGATCTCTCGCCGGAGGAGAGCGAGGCCCTGCAAGCGGCCCTCAAGGTCGTGCCACCGCGGGACACCAAATGAGCGCGGTCGCCCAGTTTGATCAGCCGCCCGCCTACAGCCCGTCAGGCTGTGGCTGAGGGGCACCGTGTCGGAGGTGTTCCGGGTGACGCCCCCGTCACCCCAGGGGGTGGATGACGGGGGCGTGGACCATCTTCCCGTTGCCGATGTACAGGCCCATGTGGTGCAGGTCGCTGTAGAAGAAGACCAGGTCACCGGGCTTGAGTTGGCTTTGGGAGACGCGGGTGCCGGCGGTGTACTGGCTGCCGGTGTAGTGGGGCAGGTTGATGCCGACCTGGGCGTAGGCGTACATCGTCAATCCCGAGCAGTCGAACCCCTTGATGTTGGCGCCCTGTGCGGTGCCGTAGGTCGGGCCAGATGCGCTGCCCCCACCCCAGGAGTACGGGACGCCCCGCTGGCTCAAAGCCGCTCTGACCGCGCCCATGGCCTTGGCGGAGGCACCTCCGGGGTCCACATTGGGAGCGGGTCCCGCGCTGGTGCGAGCGCCCGAGCCGGTACCCAGCTTGGCCTCGACCTTCGTCAGCTTGGCCTGGAGTTCCTTGCGCTTCTTCTTCGCCTCGGCGGTGAGTTCGTGGACCTGCTTCGCATGCGTTTCAGCCGATTTGCGGGCACGTTCCGCCGCCTGCATCGTCTGCAGCAGCTGAGTGACGCGAGCGCTTTCCTGGCTGGCGAAGTAGTTGAGTGTGGCCGACCGGTCAAGGACGGCCTGCGGGTCCCCGGACGAGGCGAAGGCGACCGCCGGGTCCCGCGGGCCGTTCTTGTAGCTGTCCGCGGCGAGCTTGACGATCCTGGCCCGCGTCTCCTCCAGCGCCTTCTTCTGGCGGGCGGCGTCCCGTCGGCCACCTTGGCGGCGCGTTGGGCCTGCCGCAGTCGCACCCGCAGCCCGTTGTACTGCTCGCTGAGCTTCTCCGCCTCATCGGCGAGCTTCTTCTGCTGCGCGGTCAGCTCCCTGCGGGACGGGTCGGGCTCCGACCAGGCGGGTGCGGGGGCCACGAGCGTCGCGGAAAGAGCGATCGACGCCGTCCATGCCGTCCTGGTGATGATCCGGCGGCGGGCCGTTCCGTCTCCGGCAGCTCGTCGCTGCATGCGGTGTCCTCTCCTGTGCCGCCTACCGGGTGAGCTGCCGGGTTCGGGCCGGAGTCGCCCTACCGCTCGCGGAGAGCGGATTCACCCCAGTGGAGAACGGTTCCCCGGCTCCCTCGGACGGCGTGGTCCGCTGGATTCGGCGTGGCCATCGCCGTCCCCGGCGGGGACGCCTCGCCATGGCTCCTACGGAGCGTAGGAGATAGCGGCCTCAACCGCCACTCAAGTGGCCGATTGCGACAAACCGCCTCAACGGTCTCAGCAGATGTAGGACAGCTCCATGATGGTCGCGGCGGCGACCATCAGGGGAGTGGCGACGGCGGCGGCCACGAAGGCGGAGGCCGCCATCCGGACCGCCCGGCGCGGCTTCGTCGTCTCGGCGGACTCGAGCCGCCGGACCCGCTCCGCCAGCGCACCGGTCGAAGACCCGGCGGCGCCGAGGGCGCCCGCCACGCCCGGCGTCGCCGCGAGCCGGTGCAGGGCGTCGACGAGCGTGCGCCTTCCACATGCGCGGGCCGCCGCATCGTCGGCGGCCATCTCCAGCAGCAGCGGGAAGCTCTTCTTCGCCCGGCGGACCGTGGGCAGCCGGGGCAGCAGGGCGTGGGCCAGGTCGAGCATGAGCAGCAGTGCGTGATGCCGCTGACGCAGGTGGGCTCGCTCATGGACCAGAACCGCGCCGAACTCGTCGGGAGTGAGAGCGTCCTGTGTGCCGGTGCTGACGACGATCGCGCGATGCCTGGCCGGCAGCGAGTACGCGACCGGGACGGGATGGTCGAGCACGAGGACGTCCCCATGCTGACCGTGCTCCTTCGCGACGAGCCGCAGCATCTCCCGGTGCCGGCGGCGGTGACGTACCGCACGGACGAGCCGGGGCAGGCTGCGGGCGAGCCGCGAACAGCAGGCCGTGAGCACCACCAGGCTGGCGGCCGCCGCGATGATGATCGCCGAATCCCCGTGATGGGGCAGGCAGTCGCGCAGCCACTCCAGGAAGCCGTGGCCGGGCGCCGGGGGCGACAGCAACGCCGCCGCGATGATCCCGATGCCGGCGATGAATGTGCCGGTGAGGGCCGCGGCCCAGCAGGCGATGGCGATCCCCGGGTGCGCGGCGGGAGGCCGAAGCCGATCGAGGGCGGGCCCCGCCAGACAGCCCAGCAGGACCGCCGTGCAGATCAGGCCGACCACCAGGTAGATCACGCCGTCACGCCTCTTGGCCGTCGGACGTCCGCCGGCGCAGCGCGTCCAGCAGGTGGCGGACGTCTTCCGGAGGGACGCTTTCGGCGAATCTCGCGAGGATGCCCCCGTGGTCGGGAGACTCGGTGAGAGCGTCGAGCATCAACTCGACCGCATACTCTTCCCGCGCACGGGTGGGGGCGTAGCGGAAGGCCGGCCCGTCCTGCGTGCGCTGCAGCAGCCCCTTCTGCGCCAGCCGCTCGGCGACCGTCTGGACGGTGTTGTAGGCCAGCGCCTTGTCGGCGTTCTCGTTCAGCTTCGCCAGAAGCTCACGAACGCGTAGCGGGCTGGGGGCCTCCCAGAGCACGTCCATGATGGAACGCTCGAGCGATCCGCTCAATCCGGCCACACGGCACCTCCGTCCTGCCCACATTCTGCCGGAGAGTCGGCCGTGGGCGGGAACGGGGACATCTTGAGCCTTCGGCGCCCCGGCTGGGGACGGCTTCCAACCGACGCCGGCGGCCCCCCGACGGCGCGCATCGGCGGTGATCGTTAACGGCATGTGATGCGTGGCTCGGCGGCATAGGTCGTATGGAACTTCTGGCGGCGCACGACCTTTCCGTCCTGCTTGAAGATCCGCCAGACGTCGATCTGGAATCCCTCCGCCCCCGGCATCGGAATGCACTTCGGCCCCGAGTCGGTCTTGTTCTCGAAGCCCTTGATCGCGTACGGCTCGGAACTCTTCGACTCGATGTCGTAGCGCTCGGTGCTCCAGAAGTTCACGGTGAGGGACGTGTCGGTGTAGGCGGTGTCGACGAGCACGCCGTACGGGGAGTCGTTGCGCCAGCGGAAATCCGGCTGGGGGAAGGACACCGTCGACTCGCGTCCCGCGGGATAGCGCGAGATGTAATACGAGTGGGGCATGTGCTGGACATCCTCCAGGCCCCCGAAGAAGACGGCGTTGAACATCGTCGTCGCGAACTGGGAGATCCCGCCTCCGACGCTGTCCACGTACCGCCCGTTGAGGATCATCGGCGCAGGGATGAAGCCCCGTGCCTTGTCGCGTTCGCCGACGATCCCGTTGAGGGAGAAGGTCTCCCAGGGCTTGACGATGTAGCCGTCCAGGATGTCGGCGATGGTGTGGATGTTGGTGACCCGCGGGGCGCAGCAGGCGTGGCGCGTGGTGAAGGAACTGATCTTTTCGCGGATGCCCAGCTTGCGGGCCTCATCGGTGGTGACCCGAGGTTTGTCGCGGGTCATCGGGACGTTCACCTCACGCCCCTGCGTCCGCAGGACGGCCCTGGTGACGGCTTCGCCGAGCGCTCGCCCATCGACCTCTCTGCCCGCCTCGGAGGGCACCAGGCGAAGCTTGCCGGACTTGACCTTGTACGTCGCATCCCGCGCGGGACGCTCGACCGTACCCAACCGCGACGAGAGTGCGTTCGCCAGCCCCGAACCGTCGACTCGCGGCCGCACCTTGCCCGCGTCATCCGGTGCGAAGGTCAGGTACGGGGCGAAATCCTGCGGCTCCACCGTGATCCGCTTGCCTTCGGCGGCGAGCGCGATCGGCTTCGACACGGCGACCCGCGCCGGTCCCGCTGCGGCCTGCCGGATCGCGTTGGCATCGGCCTTCGAGCGCAAGGGGCCCGTCTGCAACTCCGGATTCCGCGGCTCGCCCTCCAGCGCGGACAGGAAGGCGGCTCGGATCGGCGCTGCGGCGCTCCGTGCGTCCAGCCCGACACCGGCTCGCGGAAGAACGGGCTCGGGTACGGTGCCGCGGAACTTCACCAAGCCCTCAGGCGCCGGCGTGCCGACCTGCTTGTTGACCTTGCCCAGGGCGGCGTTGAACCGAGACTCGTCCATACGGATCCGGGGAGTGATCTTCCGTTCGCCGAAGACGGCGGAGAGGACGGATGTGAGCCCGAACCGGCCTTGCATTGCCGAGTCGACGGTCGCGCGCGCATCCAGGGACAGCCCGGCCTCCGCAGGATCGAGCGCCACCCCCCGACCCCGCACTCGAATGTGGAGCGGCTGCGAGGCACGCGGGCCGAGTTTCCGGTGGAGTCGCTCCATGGCGGAACTCTCGCTGAGTCCGCCGATGTCGACTCCCAGGATCTGCGTCCCCCGCGGCACCTCTCTTCCGACATATGCTGCGGCAGCGCCATAGCCGAGGGTCATGGCCATGACCGCGGCGACCAGCGCGAGGACCAGTGCTCGCCGGGGTCGGCTCCGGACGGCCAAGACGATCCGGGAACCGGGCGCCTTCCCCGGGCCCGTGGAGGGCGGTCGGGTGGTCTGCACTGTCACCTCTTCCGGGTGCGACTCACGCGGAGACTCGAATACTAGGCACCATAGTAGAAACGTGTCGGTACCGTGCCTGGTCAGGCGGGGCGGCCCCAGTGGGAGTACAGGTGATCGCCTCGCTCATCCGCGTCGTAGCTCTACGTATGGGGATCCGTCGAGGTTCACGACCCGCACTCACGGGAGAAGTATCTACTATGCATTTGTAGTACTATGGAGTTGTAGTAGATGTGCTCGAAGGGGGAATGATGGTCGCAGCATCTTCCGGGTCGCCCGGTATGGAGAATGAGAACGGCTGGGATGGCACGGCCGGGCGGCACTGGGTCCAGCACGAGGATCGGCACGACCGGATGCTGGCGGCATTGACCTCCCGGCTCGTGGACGCGGCCGGGATCTCCTCGACGGACAAGATCCTCGACGTCGGCTGCGGCTGCGGCGAGACAAGCCGGATCGCCGCGCGCCAGGCTCCGCAGGGCGAGGTTCTGGGCATCGACATCTCGGCCCCGATGCTCGCCCGGGCCCGCACGCGAGCCGAAGAGGAAGGCGTCACCAACCTTCGCTTTCATGAGGCCGACGCCGGAGGCACGCCCCTTGCGGACGGTCATTACGACGTCGTGCTGAGCCGCTTCGGCGTGATGTTCTTCGATGGCCCCCAAGCGGCCTTCGAGAACATCTCGCGATCGCTCCGTCCCGGCGGCCGACTGGCCTTCCTCTGCTGGCAGGAGGTCACGCAGAACGAGCACATCATCGTCCCGTTCAGCGTTCTCGCCTCCTATGTCCCCGTGCCGGACATCGGCGGTCCGGACGCCCCCGGGCCGTTCTCGCTCGCCGACCCCGCCCGGATCCGCGGCCTGCTCACCAAGGCCGGTTGCACCGGCATCGAGATCCAGCCGGTGCGCGAATCACTTCGGCTCGGCTCGGACGTGCCCGACGTCGTGCGCTACTTCCGCGACCACCCGGCGGCTTCGTCCAGCATCGCCGCCATGGACGAAGCCACGCTCGCGAAGGTGCTCGACGAACTGAGTGAGGCCGTCAAGCCGTTCCAGGCACCGGACGGAGTGTTCTTCGGCTCCGCCGCCTGGCTGGTCACAGCCCGGCGCTAACCGATTGCATCCCATTCCCGCGACCGGGTGTCAGGGAGCGTCGGCTCACTCCGATGGTGCGTGCGTGCGCTTCGCGGCTGCGCGCATCCGCGGGGTCGTCGAGCAGTGCGTCTGTCACGGCGCGTACGCGTTCGTCCGTGGGACGCGGCACGTCGACGGGGGTGGACGGCAGAGGATGCAGCAGGAGAACGCGGGCCTCGGCTCGGCCATCTTCAGCTCCGTGCAGCAGGTGGGCGGCGCTGTCGGGGTGGCGGTGCTGGTCACCGTGGCGGCACGTCGCAGCGACGCCCTGACCGACTCGCTCGGGCCGCTGCGCGCCGCGACGGAAGGCTTCTCTCTCGCGCTCACCGTCGCCGCCGCACTCCTGGTGCTCGGTGCCGTCCTCATCGCCGGGCTACTCGGACGCGACCGCTCAGAATCCGCAGTTCAACGACCGTGACACCCCCACGCATATCCGCGGATTGGTCAGCCGACGGTGAGCGCGACGCCGCTTCCGACGCCGAGGACGAGAGATCCGGCGGCCGCCAGGTAGGCCGCCCATTGGGCTGTGCGGTCCAGGCGTCCGACAGGTTCGGTGTCCCTCGCGAATGCCGGCGTGATCCAGCGCAGGTAGTAGAAGACGCTGGCGACGGTGTTGACGGCGGCGACCACCGCCAGCCACGTGTAGTCGCCGTCCAGCGCCGCGCCGAACATCAGCACCTTCCCGACGAACACGGCGGTGGGCGGGGTGCCGACCAGGCCGAGCAGGCAGATGACGAGGGAGACGGCCAGGAGCCGGGAGCGCCGCATCAGTGCTCTGTAGGCGGTCAGCTCGTCGCGGCCGACGGCGATGACCACGGCGAAGGCGCCGATGTTGGTGACGGCGTACGCGGCCAGGTAGAACAGCAGGGCGGGCTCGGCCAGGTCGGTGCGCCCGGCCACCGCGATCGGGACCAGCAGGTACCCGGCCTGGCTGACGGTGGAGTAGGCGAGCAGCCGCCGGACATTGTCCTGCGCGAACGCGGCGAGGTTGCCCAGCGTCATGGTGGCGGCGGCGATGACCGCGACGAGGAGCGGCCAGTCGCCGGTGGCAGGCGGCAGTGCTTCGGTGGCGAAGCGGTAGAGGGCGGCGAAGGCTCCGATCTTCGGAACGGTGGTGACGAACGTCGCGACCACCGGGGGAGCGCCCTCAGTGACATCCGGTACCCAGAAGTGCGCCGGTGCGGCGCCCGCCTTGAACAGCAGACCGGCGAGCAGGAGCACCACGCCGACCATGACCGCACCGGCCGGTGCCGTCGCGAGTTCCGCGCGGAGCATCTCGTAGGAAGTGCCGCGGCCGAGCCCGTACAGCAGAGTGATGCCGGTCAACATGAGGATGCCCAGGAAGGCGCCCATGAGGAAGTACTTGAGCGCCGCCTCGGTGCCCGGGGCGTCCTTCCCGAAGCCCGCGAGCGCGTACCCGGGGATGCTGGCCAGCAGGTACGCGGCCATCAGCACCAGAAGGTCGGACGCGGCGCCGAGCGCGATCGTGCCGAGCGCGGCCAGCAGGAGGAGCACGTAGAACTCGCTCTCCCGGCGGTGACCGCGCATCGGGCCGATGGCGAGCAGGACGACCAGCAGCGTCGCCGCCAGGACGACGATCCGCGTCACGTGAGTGACGGGGTCGAGCATGAACGCGCCGAAGGTCATCAGGTCCGCCCGGCGGGCGGCGAACACCGCGGCCACAAGGCCGGCCACCAGCCCGCTCGCGCACAGGGCGACGACGATCCACTGCCGGGAGCGCGGCAGGAACGACCCGATCAGCAACCCGATCACGGCCGCGCCGAGCACGCACAGCTCCGGCAGGAGGTCCGCCGGGTTCTCGCTCATCATCGCGCCACCAGCGACACGAGGGCGGCCGAGAACGGCTCGATGACGTCCAGCAGGAACCGCGGCGCGACACCGATGATCAGCGACAGCGCCAGCAACGGGACCACCGCGCCGATTTCGCTGCGGTGCGTGTCGGTGACCTGTGCGGTGAGCTCGCCCGGCGGGCCGAGGACGGTGCGGTGAAGGAGACGCAGGAACAGCGCGGCGGTGATGAGGATTCCAAGGATCGCCAGCGCTCCGACGACGGCGATTCCGGTGCCTCCGCTGCCGATCACCCCGGTGAAGATCTGGAACTCGGCGATGAAACCCGAGAGGCCGGGCAGCCCGAGGGAGGCGAACGCGCCGACGGCGACGAGGCCGGAGAAGACGGGGGCGACCCCGGCGAGGCCGCCGAAGCTTCCCATGTCATAGGTGCCGGCCCGGGCGTAGAGGATCCCGGCCAGCAGGAACAGGGCGCCGGTGATGAGGCCGTGGCTGACCATCTGGGTGACGGCGCCGGTCACCGCGAGCCGCCGCGCGGCCTGGTCGCCGACGGCGCCGGCGGCGCCGAGCGCCACGATGATGTACCCCATGTGGTTGACGGAGGTGTAGGCGATCAGCCGCTTGAGGTCCTCCTGGGCGAACGCCACCAGCGCCCCGTACAGGACGCTGATCAGCCCCACGATGATGATCACCCAGGCGTACCGCCGCCAGGCGTCCGGCAGCATCGGCATCGCGATGCGGACGAAGCCGTAGGTTCCCATCTTCAGCAGGATCCCGGCCAGGATCGCCGAACCGGCGGCGGGTGCGTCGGTGTGCGCGGGCGGCAACCAGGTATGGAACGGCACGGTCGGCGTCTTGATGGCCAGACCGATGCCGATGGCCAGCAGCACGAGCCCGCCGAGCCCCGCCGACCCGGCCAGCGGCGGCGTCCGGGTGAGTTCGACCATGTCGAAGGTGTGCGGCTCCGCCCCGAGGTAGAGCCCGATGAATCCCAGCAGCAGGACGAGCGAGCCGAGGAAGGTGTAGAGGAAGAACTTCAGCGCCGACCGCATCCTGTCGCCGTGCCCCCACCCGGCGATGACGAAGTACATGCCGACGATGGACAGGTCGAAGAACACGAAGAACAGCAGCAGGTCCAGGGCGGCGAACAGACCGAGGGAGACCGTCTGGAGGAACAGGAAGAGCGCGGCGAAGGCGCGCGCCTGCCGTTCCTGGCGCAGCGAGTAGATCGCACAGGCCAGGAACAGCAGCGAGGTGAGCGCCAGCAGCGGCAGCGACAGCCCGTCGACTCCGATGTGGTAGCCGGCGCGGACGGACGGGATCCACCGCACGTTGGCCTCGTAGGAGATCCCGTCGCCGGTGCCGTGCCCGATCCACATGGCGATGACGAGAGCGAAATCGACGGCGCACGCGGCGATCCACGTCCAGGTCACCACACGGTCGCTGAGCCTGGGCAACGCGTAGAGCCCGGCCGCGACGGCGAGCGGAAGGAAGATCACTAGGGAGAGCACGTTCACCTGACCAGGACGACGATGAGGATGAGCACGGCGAACAGGACCGCGGCCTGCGCGTAGTAGGTGTGCACCTGGCCGGTCTGCGGACGGCGCGCCAGGTCGGCCAGCCGGCGGGCTCCCCGGCCGACCGCGTTGATGAGTCCGTCCACCCTGATCTCGACCCCACGCCCGGCGAGCGCCGCGGCGGACCGTCCTGTGGCGGCGGTCACCCGCACCCCGCCGTCGATGACGCGATCATCGAACCGGGCGAGGGCCTTGGCCAGCGCGAACACCGGCCGGGCGACGAGCAGCTCGGCGAGCCGTTCGAGGTAGAACCAGTGCAGGGCGGGGGCGGCCCATGCCGCGCCGACCCGACGACCATGGCGCATAAGGGTCCAGGTCACGGCAAGGACCACAAGCGCCAGAGCGCCGGAGGTCGCCAGTTCGGCCAGTCCCGGGCTCGGTTCCGGGCCGGTGGCGAGGAGGTCGTTCCAGGCCTCGTACACCGGCATCAGGGCGAAGACCCCGAGCGCCGCGGAGCCCAGGGCGAGTGCGGGCAACGGCAGCCGTTCCAGCAGGCTGATATGCCGTGTCCCGGTCTGCTCGGTGTCCACTCGCGTCGCCGCGTCCGCCGGACGGGTCACCGCGATGAGTGCTCGCGCCGCATAACCCGCGGACAGCAGAGCCGCCGCGAGGCTCACGGCGTACAACGCGGGGGACTCCTCTAGAGCGGCGCTGAGGACGTGGTCCTTGGTGGCCCAGAGCGAGAGCGGCGGCACCCCGGCAAGGGCGAGCATCCCTACGCCGAAGGTGACTCCGACCAGCCGGTACCTGCGGGCCGCACCGTGCAGTTCGGTGAGGTCCTTGGTTCCGAGGGCCGCCAGCCAGGCACCCGCTCCGAGGAACAGCAGGCTCTTCACCGCGGCGTGGGCGACGAGCTGTGCGGTCCCTCCGGCCACCGCGCCCGCTCCGGCGCCCAGCACCATGAACCCGATCTGCGCGCACGTCGACGCGGCCAGGAGCTGCTTCACGTCGCGCTGGGCCAGTGCGACGGCTCCCAGCAGCAGTGCGGTCAGCGCGCCGAGCCACGCCACCAGCACCGCCGCCCACCCCGTCGAGGCCAGCAGCGGTTCCAAGCGCAGCAGCAGGTACGCCCCCGCGGCCACCATGGTCGCCGAGTGCAGCAGGGCGGAGACCGGGCTCGGACCGTCCATCGCCCGGGACAGCCAGAACGAGAACGGCAACTGCGCCGACTTGCCCAGCGCGGCCAGGACGACACCGGCCGCGATGAGGTCCTTCCAGGGCCCCTCCGCGGCTGCCAGCCCGTCGAGGTCGAGCGAGCCCGTCCCGGCCAGGGCCGCACCGGCTGCGAAGTACAGCCCCAGGTCACCGGTGCGGGTGGTGATGAAGGAGACGTCCGCGGAGCCGATCCGCCTGGGGTCGCGCCACCAGAAGCCGATGAGCGCGTACGACATCGCGCCCATGACCTCCCAGCCCATCAGCAGGACGGCCAGGTCGGTCGCGGTGACCGTCACCAGCATCGCCCCGGTGAACACCAGCATCAGCCCGAAAAAGCGCGTCCGCGACTCGTCCGCTGCGAACTCTCCGGCGGAGAACACCAGGACGGCGAGGCTCACCGACGTGACCGTCAGGGCGAGCGCGGCCGACAGGCCGTCCACCGCCAAGCCGGCGGGCAGCCGATCGAAGAGCGGGAAGCTCACCGCCGGGCGAGCCGCAGCGGCCGCCATCGCGAGGCACAGCGTGGCGAACGCGGCCGCCACCGCTATGGCGGGCGCGGCCCGGTCCGCGCGGCGGCCGAGTGCGAAGCGTCCGGTGAGCAGCAGCACGCCGGTCGCGATCGGGACCGCAGGCAGAAGCCAGGCGAGGGCGCTCATCCTTTGAGATCTCCGGCGTCGTCGGTCAGATCCACGTCCCGTGTCCGGAACAGGGCGGTGATGACGGCGAACCCCACCGCCATTTCCAGAGCCATCACGGTCACGGCGACGAGCACCAGCACCTGCCCGTCCGGCGTCCCGGGCGAGACGTAGAACCAGAACGCGGCGCCCGCGACGAGCAGCGCGTTGACCATGAGCTCAAGGCCCATCATCAGCATCACGATCGACTGCTGGGACAGCGCGCCGTACAGGCCCACCGAGAACAGCGCCGCGGCGAGAAGGAGGAACACCTCGAGGTTCACTTCGCACCGCCCTCGCGGTGGGACGGCCGGTCGTAGCGGCCCCGGTCGGTGGCCAGCACCACCGAGGCGATCATCGTGGCGAGGATGGCGATGCCGATCACCATCATCACCAGCATCTTCGGTCCCATGATCGCCTGGCCCACCGAGAAGGTGGGATCGGCCGGCACGGTCCCACGCCGCGGCGGCCATGGAGTGAGGAAGATCCCGGCCGTCAGCGCCGCGAAGACCCCGATGGAGATGGCCAGCGCACCCCGGTTGTTG
Organism: Spirillospora sp. NPDC048823; assembly: GCF_043198445.1. NCBI lineage: Bacteria > Bacillati > Actinomycetota > Actinomycetes > Streptosporangiales > Thermomonosporaceae > Spirillospora > Spirillospora sp. NPDC048823. Next base: position 13,888 of record NZ_JBICUT010000029.1, read on the forward strand.
TGCACCATCGTCATCGGCATCAGCCCGCCGGGATTCATCATGTACATGATCATGAAGACGGCCATGATGAGCATCTCCATGATCATCATCAGGATCACCAGGACGCCGAGGTAGTCGAGGTCGAGCAGCAGCAGCTCGACTCCGACGCACAGGAACGAGGCCAGCAGGGCGAACGTCGCCCGCGCCATCGAGTCCACGACGAACACGGCGACACCGAAACCCACGGCGGCCACTGCCAGGACCCAGAACGCGACGGTCTCCATCACACCTCCTCAGCTCACGACCACGATCCCGACGACCAGGGCCTGCAGCAGCGTGGCCGGGATCAGGACCATCCAGGCCACGTCCATGAAGCGATCCATCCTGATCACCGGAAACCGTCCCCGGACCCAGACCAGCAGGGCCAGCACCGCGTACGTCTTGACCAGCGACCACGCCCATCCCGGCAGCCACGGTCCCGCGCCGCCTCCGAGGAACAGCGGCACGGCGGCCGCCGCGGCCACGGTCAGCAGGGCGAACCGCCCGGCGAAGAACAGCAGCCGGTCCGGACCGGACAGTTCCGCCGCGACTCCGCCCGCGAGGTCGCCCGCCACCGGGTGCTCCAGCGGGCCCCAGAAGGTCATCCCCAGCGCCGACAGCAGGTAGACGGCGAACGCGACCGGCATCCAGACCACGAACCACAGCCCGTCCTGCGCGGCCGCCACCTCACCGAAGTCGAGGGAACCGGCCGCGAGACCCGCGGTGATGAGCGCGAACATGTGCGGCAACTCGTACGCCAGCCCCTGCGCCAGGAACCGGTAGCCGCCGGCCAGCGGGAAGGCCGAATTGACGCCCCAGCCCGTCAGCCAGAGCGAAGCCCAGGCCACGACCTCCATCGCGTTGAACCAGACCACGCCCACCGACAGATCCCACACCCCTCTGCCATCGAGGGGGATCACCATCGCCGCCAGCAGAGCCGCGGCGGGAAGGCTGATCACGCCGATCCGGACGAGCAGCAAATCGGGCGTATACGTCCGCCGCCGCTGCTGGACGATGAGCCGGGCGCACTTCCGGAGCGGAGCGACGAGACCGTCGCCGGTGCGGAACGCCGCGTCCATCGCCGCGGCGGAGTAGGTCAGCGCGGCCAGTACGAGGGGAAGCGCCACAACGGCCCAGACGGGCGTCGCCTCACTCACCGGCCACCCCCGCGACCCCGGCCAACTGCGACAGATCCGGGTCCAGGCTGGCGACGGTCAGCCTCGCCTCCGACAGGTCCGCTCCCTCCAGGAGCTCAGGCAGGAGCGCTAGGACGGTCGCGCTCGGCCACCGGCCCATCGTTTCGCGCGGGCCGTCGGCTCCGTCGAGCGGCGCCGGATCGTCCACCCGTGCGAGGGCCCGGCCGATCTCGTCCAGCCAGCCCGTCAGGCGTGCGGAGGCGTCGCCGAGATCACGGGCCGCCGGTCCGCTCAGGCCATGTCGGTCCGCCATCGCCCGGTCGATGACGCCCACGCGGCCGAGCATCCAGCGCAGCGTTCTCGACCTTCCCGTCCGCCGAGCGAACCTGGCGAACCGGGGCGCCAGCTCGTCCTCGGCCACGCCGGCGAGGACCTGATCGCGCAGCGCACGCGCCTGGTCGGCGGCGCTCTCCCAGCCCGCGACGGCCAGCAACCGGCCCACGCTGTCGAGATGGCACGCCGCCCTGCGACGTTCCGCCTCCCCGGTCGATACCTGCTCGCCCGAGGCGGCCCGCAGCCACGGCTCATCCCAGAAGGACGATCCGCCCGCCGTTTCCTCCACCGCGGCGACTTCCGCGACCTGGACGACATCGCCCTGCAGCGTCAGATGAATGACGAGACCAGCGGGCCAGTCTTGAAGAGCCGGGCCGAGCGGGACGTGCAGCACATCGAGCTTCAAGCCGTCCCGGTCCTCTCCCCGCTCGGCCATGGGCAGATCCATCGGGGCTCCCCTGTGGTGTTCATGGCCGCCGCCTCCATGGCCCGAATGCCCGCTGTGCTCGTCCTCGCCGTCAGGGGAGTCCTCACGGTGGTCGCCGTGATCAGCGTGGTCGGCATGCCCGTTGTCCTGCTCGTGGCCGTGGTGTCCTTCCTCTTCGGCGTCTTCATCCTGCTCGTCTCCGTGTTCGTGCAGCATCGAGCCGTGGTCGTCGCTGCCGTCCGATTCTGACGACGCGGTGTCATCGTCCTCATGACCGGCCGGGTGATCGCCGTGCCGCTCGGCCGCCTCAGCGTTCTCGTGACCGCCGGGAGCCCAAGGTCCGCTCTCCTGCCGGGCCGTTGCATCCGCCCGTTGCGCCGCCACATCGGCCAGTGCCCGATCCGCGTGCTCCAGCGCGGCCGCGACCTCGTCGCCTGACGCCGCCTCGCCGAGCCGGACGAGTGACCTGGGCCCCGGCATGTCGTCCCAGATCGTGTTCACGGCCGCCGCCAGTTCGGCACCGGGATGTCCGCAGACGATGAGGATCATCGCCACCGCGGGCGCCGTCGCCGGACGCCCGCCCCGGCGACGCAACTCGGCTTCAACAAGCAGCCGTGTCCGGGTCCCGCCTGGCGCCGTGATGACGAAGGGACGCGGACGCGCGGCGGCGAAACGAAAGAGCCGTGCTCTCAAGTCCATCGGAACGCCCCCTCCCGCCACGCATAGATGACGCCGACCATGAGGAGGGCCAAGAACGCGAACATTTCGACGACGGCCTTGGTCCCGATCGAGGCGACCACCACCGCCCACGGGTACATGAAGATCATTTCCATGTCGAAGGCCAGGAAGACCATCGTCACGACGTACCAGCGCACGTGGTAACGCGACAGGGCGTGCTCGGAAGGCCGCGAACCCGACAGGTACGGGCCGGTGCCGAGGGTGCCCGGTGGCGCGACTGCGAAGGAAAGGGCGTAGACGGCCGCGATCACCGCCGCCAGCAACCCCAGAAGAGCGAGTACCGCCACGTACGGCTGCATTCAAGTGTCCCCGGTCGAGTTCCTCCTACGCCTGGTAGGAGATCATGCCTCACCGTGGTGCTCATTGCTAACACCCACTTGCCCGGTGGCCGCATCCCCTGCTTACTATTGTGGGTAGTAGATGGCCCGACGTGTGGTACCGGCCTTCGGCCGGGAGCCAGGGGATCGCTGATGCGCCGATGGAGACCGCTCCAGATCACCGTGGGCAGGCAGGACGGTCACAGGGCGCTTGCCCCGTCTTCTTCGGGCTCGTCCCTGCGGCCGTCTACCTGGTCCTGCGGCGGCATCCGGGCGCAAGGGCATCGCGTCAACGCCACGGGTGAGCCGTCTCGCCGGGCTAGAACATGCAGCCCGGCGTCGACTGGCCGACGGCCTGCGCCGACCACACGCATGCGGCCACCAAGGCCGTCACCCATATGGCGGCTCCCGCGCGGGCCAGGCGGCCGGGACGTCGCAGCGACGGCTCGGTGCCGGTCTCAAGCTGGGTGATGCGCGCCGCGAGCAGTTCATCACTGGCCAACGCCGTGGCCGGGACCGCCTTGGTCCACGCGGGCCCCTCGGACACTTGGAGCAGTGAGCCGGCAAGGGCCGTGGTGCCGTGCAGAGCAGCGGCGCGCCGGTCCGCGGCCAGTTCGCGTCCCATGGTGAAGCGGCGCCGCAACCGAGCCACCCCCGGCAGGTAGAAATGCCGGGCCAGGATCACCCGGGTGCAGAGGTTCTTCAGCGGGTCGCGGCTTCGCAGGTGAGCGCGCTCATGCACGAGGACGGCGGCCAGTTCCTCCTCGTTGAGGACGTCCAGCAGCCCGGTGCTCACCAGGACATGTGGCCGGCGAGGCCCATACGTGAGGGCGAAAGGGCAGGACGTGGCGATCACGCGGATTCGTGCTCCGAGTCCCAGCCGATCGGCGAGCGCCCGTAGTGCCGGTGGGACAGGCCTGTGGTACCGCCGGACCGTGTACGCGAACGAACGGAGGTGCCAGAACGACTGTCCCAGTGCCCAGATCCCTTTCAGTGTGCCCGCGCTGGTCAGGGCAAGAATCAACACGCCGGGGATCAGGTCTGGACGGGACGTCCACAACGCATTGGCACCGCCGTCCTCCATGACCCTCCAGGCCATCATCGCCAGGCAGCAAACTCCGTAGGCGAGCAGAATGCGTAGAACTGCTGACGCCCCGACAAGCGTCCAAAACGCCCGATTACCGGTGTCCATGCGCGGGGGCGTCACGAGTCCTTCTCGAGCAGTGCTTGCAGCCGCTCTCGAAGCGCCGGGTCGGTGGCCGCCTGATCGAGGAAGCGACTGACCGCCGCATCGCCGTAGGTACGCAAAACCCCCTGAACGGCCAGCGCCGCTTCGTCGGCGGCGGCCGGTGCGTAGGCATGGCCGCGTCCCCGGGTGGTCCGCGTCAAGGCGCCTTTCTCAGCCAGCCGGCTCATCACGGTGAGCACCGTCGTGTAGGCGAGCGGCGGAATACGGTCGACGTTGAGCCCCTCCAGCGTCTCCCGGACGGTCAGCGGTTCTGGCGCGGCCCAGAGGACGTCCATGATCTCGGACTCGAGACTGCCGAGCGCCATCGGACTCCCTTTTCAGACCTACTACGCACCTGTCGTATTCGACGATAACGCCGCAGCTCGGCAAGCTTCTACTACCTCCGGTAGTCTCCGCTGCCACGGCTGCACGGGTGCGTGTGATCATCACCGCGGAACGGTGCGGCCCTGGACCCACCCCTGCATCAGGGTGATGAGACGTGCCCAGGCATGGTGGCCGGGATCGGGCGTCGTAGTATCCCGAGCGGGAGACGCCCAGATGCCTTGCGACGAAACTCGGGCACGCCGTTGCTGTAGGTCTCCACCGGTCCGTGTCCGACGCCATGCGCGGCGAGACGGGCGAGAATCTCGTCGAGATCGGTCACGCCCAACGTGACCATGGCCGTTCCCACCCGCTCGGCTAGGACGTCGCGATCGTCGACGACCACCCAGGCATTCGTTCCGACCTGCCAGAGGTGCTCCTCGCCGATCACCTCATCCGCCGCCCGCCCGAAGAACACCCCGAACCACCCCAGCGCTGTCGCTCACCGGCATGGCGCTGTACAAGTCCACTCAGACCACTCCCTTCGTTCGCTTCAGACGTTCTGACCACACTCGCGCCCGGAACGCACCGGAAGCACGCCGCCCGGCCTTCTGAGGGGTAAGAGCCGGCTGTCACACAGGCCACGGATACACGCTCATGCCGCAGACCGGTCGGGCGCCCCATGAAGATCCTGTTTCGCCATTCGGATATATCGGTCAGTGTTCCGTCCACGGTCGACGACATGGTGCAACGGAACGGTTCTCCGTTTCGACCGCGCAAGCCTGCGCGCTTTCTCGACACCGCGCTTCTCGATGCGTTCCTAGTTCGCGTGCGGAGCCGGATCGGCAGCGCGGGGAGGGAGTCGGAATGGCGAGCTTGGACGGCAAGGTGGCTCTTCTGCTGTTCCCGTGGGTCGTTGACCGGCGGCGAGGTGGCTGCTGTGGCTGTGTGGCCTGGATAAACGAACACGCCGTACCCGGCGTAGGGTTCCGCCTTGCGACAGGTAGGAACGACCACGAGGTACGGCGTGCTGAACAAGAGGGTATGGAAGCGGCTGCTGGGTGTCGAACACACCGTGCTCGAGCGGCTCGAGGCCGAGGAGACCGCGCGGGGCGAACCGGTGCTGGTCGCCCGCGTCCGGCCCGTCGCGCGGCGGGTGCTGCGGTGCCCGCATTGCGACCGGCGGTGCGGCCGTTATGACGCCGGGGACGGGCGGCGCCGGTGGCGGACCCTGGATCTGGGCACCCTGCGGTGCCTGCTGGAGGCCGACGCGCCCCGGATCCGCTGCCGCGACCACGGGGTGCGTGTGGCGGCGGTGCCCTGGGCCCGTCCCGGGGCACGGTTCACCGGCGCCTTCGCCGACACCGCCGCCTGGCTCACCAGCCGCAGCCCCGCCTCGACGGTCGCGCAGTTCCTGCGGATCACCTGGCGCAGCGTGCAATCGATCGTGGCCGGGGTCGTGGCATCCCGGGCCGACGGCATCGACCGGCTGGCGGGGCTGCGCCGGATCGGGATCGACGAGATCGCCTACCGCAAGGGGCAGCGCTACCTGATGGTCGTGGTCGACCACGATTCGGGGCGGCTGGTGTGGGCCGCCGAAGGCCGCAACTCCGCCACCCTCGCCCGCTTCTTCGCCGACCTGGGCCCCGAACGCGCCGGGCGGCTGACGCACGTGTCGGCCGACGGCGCCACCTGGATCCACACCACCACCGCCGACCACGCCCCGCAGGCCCTGATCTGCCTTGACGCGTTTCACGTGGTCATGTGGGCCACCGACGCCCTCGACGACCTGCGCCGCGGCATGGCCGCCGACCTGCGACGGCGCGGCTCCACCGGGCCGGCGTCCACGCTGAAGAACACCCGCTGGGCACTGATCAAAAGCCCCGCCGATCTGTCGGGCGACCAGCGCACCACGATCGCCTCGATCGCGGCCACCAACAAGCGCCTCTACCGGGGCTACCTCATCAAGGAGCAACTGCGGGCGGTATTCGCCGCCGGCGCCGACGGCGGACGGGCGCTGCTGGGCGGGCTGATCGCCTGGTGCCGCCGCTGCCGCATCCCCCAGTTCGTCAAGCTCGGCCGGACCCTGACCCGGTATCAGCCACTGATCATCAACGCGCTCGAGTCCGGCCTGTCCAACGCCCGCGTCGAGGCCACCAACACCCACCTGCGCGCCCTGACCAAGAGAGCCAACGGGTTCCACACCCCCCAAGCCCTCATCGCCATGGCCGCCCTCACCCGCGGCGGCCTCTGCCCACCCCTCCCCGGACGAACCTGATCACTCACCCACGGAAACAACACAAGGGCCGGAATTCCTGAAGATTGCGTTCGAACGCGACGCACGGAAGAATCCGGGCTCGAGTTGCATCCAGACAAGACACGGACCGTCTATTGCAAGGATGCGAATTGAAGAGGTTCTTTCGAGCCCGCAAGGTTCACATTCTTGGGGTATGAGTCCTGTGAACGCACCGCGGAGAACGGCCGCCACGGCCGTTCCGGAGCTTCCCTCCGGCAGTATCTGAGGGCCGCAGCTTCGCCGGCCTGCTCCACAGTCCGTCCCAGGTCGCTGTTCTGGCGCGGCCGAGGAGTTACCGCCATGCGTATTCTGGCGTCCCGCGCGTGTGCGAGCGAGTCGTAAGAGGATATTCTTGAGGTGTCGGCGACCTCCATTGAGGTGATCATGATATGAATCGCTCTCGTGGGTATTCTTCCTGCACGACTTTGGCGGCGGTCATGGATAACCTCGGGATGACCGTGGTGGAACTCGTGTGGGGCGACCCCCGTAGGGCTCCGCGGCCTGTCGAGGTCGTCATCCACGATCCTTACGATGACTCGCCGCTGTCGGTCCCCGCACTCGTCCTCGGTATCGGTGTGCGCGAACCCGATGAGGTGGCGGCCTTGCTGCGCACGCTCGGGGACGCCGGCGCCTCCGCGCTGGTGGTCCGCGCTCCGGTCGCACTGGATGACACCGTTCGCGCCGCCGCCGAGGAGTCGGGGGTCGTGCTGCTGGCGCTGACACCCGGAGCGGCCTGGGCCCAGGTGGCGGACCTGCTGCGCACGGTCGTCCCCGAAGGCGATGCGGGGGCGGTCGAGAACGATCCCCTGCCGGGGTTCCCGGCGGGCGACCTGTTCTCGCTGGCCAACGCGATCAGTGAGCTCGTCGGCGCCGCCGTCACCATCGAGGACCTCGATTCCCGGGTGGTCGCCTTTTCGGCCAACCAGGACAGGGCGGACGAGCCGCGAATCCAGACCGTGCTCGGCCGCCAGGTGCCGGAGCAGTACCTGGAATGGCTGGAAACAGAGCGGGTGTTCTCCGAACTCTACCATAGCGACAAGCCCATTTATGCGGCCCTTCCGGGGAGTGCGTTGCTTCGGATGGCGGTCGCGGTCCGGGCGGGCGACGACATTCTCGGTTCGATGTGGGCGGCGGTCTACGGCCGACCGTCTCCGGAACGCGAGCGGGCGTTCGCCGATGCCGCCAAGCTGGCCGCAGTGCACATGCTTCGAGAACGAGCGGGCGCCGATGTGGAACGCAGGCTGCGCGCGGAACTCGTGGCGACCGCTCTGGGAGGCGGCCCCGGCGGGCACGAAGCCGCGCGGCGGCTGCGCATCGCGGGGGCTCCCACGGTCGTCCTGGCTCTGGGGATCGGCGAGGGCGACGCGGTTCCGGCCGCGTGGGCGGAGGCGGAGCGCCAGCGCGTGTCGGACGCGCTGGCGCTGCACCTTGCGACGACTCACCCCCGATCGGCCTCGGCGCTGATCGGTGGTGTCGCGTACGGCATCCTGCCGGTGGGGGGCGAGGCCGGAGATCTTCGAGCAGAGCGTGTGGCCGCCGAGTTCCTCGGCCGCGCCACGACCCGGCTGTGTTGCGCGTTCGGCATCGGACGGATCGCCACGAGCGTCGCCGAACTCGCCCAGTCTCGGCGTGACGCCGATCGTGCGCTCCGCGTCATCCGGTCCAGCGAGTCCGCGCGGCGGATCGCGCGGATCTCCGAGGTGTACGCGACCGCTCTGCTGCTCGAACTGTCCGATCTCGTCGCCGCCGAGACCGCACCTCCGCAACGGCCGCTGGCCCTGCTCCTGAAGTACGACGAGGAGCACGACACCGACCTGATCCCCAGCCTGTGCGCCTGGCTGGACGCGTTCGGCGACGTCAAGACCGCGGCCGACGCTGTCCACGTGCACCCGAGCACCTTCAGGTACCGGCTCCGCCGTGTCGTCGAGATCTCCGGTCTCGACCTGCGTGACCAGGAGCAGCGTTTCGCCGCCATGCTGCAGCTCCGGCTGCTGCCCACCATCGGTCCGTCGCGGCGGTGACGCCTCAGGCCGGCTCGGGACGACCGGCCCTGAGCACTCGGCCGTGCCGCTCGCCGCAGAAGATCGAGTCGTCCACGACCAGGTGCCCGGCGAGGGCCACATAGGGAACACCGGAGGGAGCGACGGCGGGATCCTGGTAGGTCCCCCCATGGCCCACGGCTTCGGGGTCGAACACCGTGATGTCCGCGATCGCGCCCGGTCCGAGCCAGCCGCGCCCGGCAAGGCCGAACTGCCGCGCCGTCGCGGAGGTCATCTTGCGCACGGCCTCCGGCCAGGACACGATGCCCAGCTCGCGGACGTAGGTGCCGAGGAATCGCGGGAACGTGCCCCAGGTACGCGGATGTCCGTGGTCGCCCGGGGCGGAGCTGTCACTCCCCACGGCGATCAGCGGGTCGACCATGATCTTCCGGACGTCGTCCTCGCTCATGAGTGTGATCACCATGAAGGCGCCCGGATCGGCATCGATCATGGCGCACGCCACGTCCCACGGGTCACGGGCACCGGCCACCTGATCGAGCGTCCTGCCCACGAACCCGGAGTCCGCGTGGCCGGTGATGAGCACCCCGGACGGCGTCGTCGATCGCCAGAGGCCGATGCCGGTGGTGGCGCCGGGGTCCTCCGCGTGCTCGCGCAGACGCCGCCGCTCGTGCGGGTCGCGCAGGCGCTTGCGCAGTGCGGTGACACCGCCGGCCTGAGCGGCGGCGGGGAGCAGCGCGGCCAGCACGGTGCCACCGGCCAGGTACGGGTACTGGTCCCCGCGCACGTCCACTCCGGCCATGCGTGCTTCATGCAGCTTGTCGAGCAGCATCCGTGCTTTTCCATGGCTCGCCCGTCCGGCCGCCTTGCAGTGAGAGACCTGCAGGCGTACGCGTGCCCGGGACGCGACCTCGATCGCCTCGTCGAGCGCGGCTTCGAGGGCTTCGCCCTCGTCGCGCATGTGCGTGGCGTAGATACGGTCCCAGCGGTGCGCCACGGTGGCCAGCGCCACCAGTTCGTCCGTGGCGGCGTATGCGCCGGGGGTGTAGATGAGACCGCTCGACATGCCGGCCGCTCCCGCGGCGAAGGCGTCGTCCGCCAAGCGGGTCATCTTCTCCAGGCCACCCGCTGGGAGCCGCGGCTCCAGGCCGGCCACGGACATCCTCAGCATGCCGTGGCCGACCATGGCGGCCATGTGGTTCGTGGGCTTGGCCGCCTCGATCGCGTCGAGGTAGCCGGTGAACGTCCTCACCCGCAGCTCCACACCGCCGGAAACCTCGCTCAGCGTGGCCCGGGCCTCTGGCAGGGCGCGCTCGGTCAGCGGCGCGAACGACAACCCGCAATTGCCCACGATCTCGGTCGTCACCCCTTGGAGCACCTTGAAAGGCTGCGGATCGGGCAGGAGAGGAACCAGATCGGAGTGGGAGTGGGCATCGACGAAACCGGGCGCGACCATCGATCCGCCGACGTCGATGACCCGGCGTGCCGGGCCCACGCCACGGCCGATGGCCACGACCCGATCTCCGTCGATCGCGACATCGGCCGCCCGGGGCTCGGTGCCCAACCCGTCATGGACGGTACCGCCGCGCAGCACTATGTCGTGCATGTCAGAACATGAATCCGCCGCCGCAGACGAGGGTCTGCCCGCTGACGTAGTCGGACTCGGGGACGCACAGCAGGTAGACGGCACCGGCCGCGTCCCGCGGGACACCGGCGCGGCCCAGCGGGATCATGCGCTCCATGCCGGCGAGCAGGTCGGGATTGACCCCCACCTTGATCTCCTTGCCCTGGACCTCGATGGTCCCGTCACCGCCCGCGGGGGCCTCGGTGAGCCGTGTCCTGATCAGTCCGAAGGCCACGCTGTTGACGGTGACGTTGTAGCGCCCCCACTCCTTGGCCAGCGTCTTGGTCAGGCCGGTGACCCCCGCCTTGGCGGCGGCGTAGTTGGCCTGGCCCGCATTGCCGCCGAGCCCGGCGACGGAGGAGATGTTGACGACCTTGCGGCAGGGGACCGGGTCGCCGGCCTCCCCGGCGCTCTTCACGGCGGCGGAGATGACCGGCTGGGCGGCGCGCAGGATGCGGAACGGTGCCTTGAGGTGCACGTCCATGATCGCGTCCCATTGTTCGTCGGTCATCCTCTGGATGACGGTGTCCCAGGTGTAACCGGCGTTGTTGACGATGATGTCCAGGCCGCCGAACGACTCCACCGCCGTCCGCACGAACCGGTCCGCGAAACCGTCCTCGACGACATTGCCGACGCAGGCGACGGCTCTGCCGCCGGCCGCCTCCACGGCGGCCACGGTCTCCTTCGCCGGGGCCTCGTCCAGGTCGTTGACCACCACGGCCGCGCCATCGGAGGCGAGTTTCAGGGCGATCTCGGCGCCGATTCCGCGCCCGGAACCGGAGACGATCGCCACCTTGCCGTCAAGCTTTCCCACGTCGGCACTGCCTTTCATTGGTCGAGGGCGACGGTCGCGTCGCCGATGAGAGTGAGGGTGCCGTCGCTCAAGGTGACGGCCAGTTCGATGGTCGCCGCCTCGTCGGTGACGGCCGTGACCCGTCCGGTGCAGGTCGGGTCGCCGTGCACCGGCGTGACGGACGTGAACCGCGCCCGCCACGAGAGGATCCTTTCCTGCGGAACCCAGCCGGTGAGCAGCCTGGCCAGGTACGCCATGGACAGCATGCCGGGTGCGATCACGTCGTCGAGCCCGCCGGAACGGGCCGCGTCGATGTCGATGTGCATCGGGTTGTGGTCGCCCGACGCCCCGGCGAACAGCGCCAAGGAGACCCGCGAGACCGGGCCGGGCCCGAGCGCAGGAAGCTCCTCGCCCACCTGGACGGTCCGTCCCATGATCACTTGTTTGGCCCCCCGCCCGGGTTCCGCACTATGACGGTGTTCTCCAGATCCGCCACCGCGCCGCCGTCATCCCGGGTGATCTCGGTGCGCTTGGCGATGAACGTCAAGGCACCGCCCTTGCGGTGGTAGATGTCGGTGATCCGCGGTGTGGCGACGAGGGTGTCGCCCGCATGCGCCGTCGAGTGATGGACGAAGGACTGCTCGCCGTGCAGGACGCGGCTGAGATCGACGTTGATCTCGTTCAGCCAGCCGAAGGGCTCGGGAACCTCCATCTCGATCCCGAACAGGAACGTGAGAGGCACCGGCAGGTCCGGATGGCCTGCGGCTCTGGCGGCCTCCACGTCCGTGTACACCGGGTTCGTGTCGCCGGTCGCCTTGGCGAAGAGCCGCAGCCTGCCGCTGTCGACCGTCATCGTGACCGGCGGCAACGCCGTGCCGATGGCGGAAATGTCCACGGGTCAGCTCCTCTTCTCGTAGAGCGTCACGACCGCGGCGCCGCCCAGGCCGATGTTGTGCTGCAACGCCAACGTCACGCCGTCCACCTGCCGGTCGCCGGCCTGCCCGCGCAGCTGCCAGACGAGCTCCGCGCACTGCGCGAGACCGGTGGCGCCGAGGGGATGGCCTTTGGACAGCAGACCGCCCGAGGGGTTGGTGACCACCCGCCCGCCGTAGGTGTTGTCCCCATCGGCGATGAACTTCTCCGCGCTTCCCTCCGGGGTGAACCCGAGCGCCTCGTAGGTGATCACCTCGTTCACGGTGAAGCAGTCGTGCAGTTCGGCGACGCCGATGTCCTCGGGGGCGACCCCCGACCGCTCGTAGACCTGCCGTGCGGCGGACCTGGACAGGTCGTATCCGACGAGTTCCATCATGTCGCCGTCGAAGGAGGCCGCCGTGTCCGTGGTCATGGCCTGCTCCTTGATCGCCACGTCGGTGCGCAGCCCGTGACCGCGGGCGAACTTCTCACTCACGATGAGCGCCGCGGCGGCGCCGCAGGTGGGCGGACAGCACTGCAGCCGGGTCAGCGGCCCGAACATCTGCGGCGAGCCCATCACCTCTTCGAGGGTCACGGCGTCGCGGAACACGGCATAGGGGTTGTTCGCCGCGTGCTTGCGGGCCTTCACCGCTACCGCGGCGAACGTCTCCGGCTTCGTGTCGTACTTCTCCATGTACGACATTCCCGCGCCGCCGAACAACTGGATGGCGATCGGCACTTCGGGGTTCGGGCCCTGGGCCTCGTCCATGACGGCTGAGAACCGCTCGAACGGGCTCGGCCGGTCGCCCCATTGCTCCTGGAGGGCCCCGCGCTGCATCTGCTCGAAACCGACGGCCAGCACGCACTCCGCGGACCCGGACTCGACGGCCTGCCGGGCCAGATACAGCGCCGACGACCCGGTGGAGCAGTTGTTGTTCACGTTGACGATCGGGATGCCGCCCATCCCGATCCTGTAGAGCGCGTTCTGCCCGCTTGTCGAATCGCCGTACACATAGCCCGTGTAGGCCTGCTGCACTGCCGCGTACTCGACGCCGGCGTCGGCGAGCGCCGCCCTGACCGCGTCCTCGGCGAGCACGTCATAGGTCCTGCTCTTGCGCGGAGTGCTGAACGGCACCATGCCCACACCCGCCACCAACGCACGTCGGCTCATCGCCACTCCTTTTCTCGGCCGTCCTTGTGAAGGCCTGCTGATCGGTTCACTTGCCGCCGGCTCACGACCGGTTCGCGCCGATGGCCGCGATCTGGTCATCGATGCTGGGGGGAGTCACGGGGTACAGCGTGCGCAGGCCTTCGCTGAACGCGTACGGTGCCGCCGACCCGTGGGTCTGCCCCGGGTACAGGCGGGCGGTGAGTTCCAGCGAGGGATAGCCGCGCAGCCGCAGCAGCTGCGTCATGCGGGTCATCGATCCGACGATGTCGCCGGCGGCCATATAGGTATCGGCCAGCTCCGCTTCGCCCGCGCTGAAGAACACCTTCGCCGCCAGGTCGTCGTGGGTTGCGGCGTACTCGTCCTCCAGCGCGAACAGCAGGTCCTCGCACCCGCTGAGCGCGGGGCTGCCGGCCAGGTACCTGCCGAAGGCCTCGGGACGTGAGAGCAGTGCGTAGCCGACGAAGTGGCCACCCGCGGAGAAGCCCGCGAGGCCATGGTCGTCGTCGAACCGGAACTCGGCCGCCAGTTGCGGGCGCAGCTCGTCGACCAGGAACGACAGGAGGGCGTCGGCGCCGCCGCCGCCCGACAGGATCTCGTCGGTGAGGGCGGCCTCCATCAGGGCGCGGCCCGGCCCGGCGTTGACCCAGGTCGGCGTGGGATAGAAGTCGTGCACCCGCCGCACGCTGAACTCGGCGGCGTCGACGTCACCGGGGACGCCGACACCGACCATGATGATCTCGGGCATCTCCTGCACCAGGCCGAGCGTGTTCAGCAGGCCGACGGCGAGGGGGAAGGCGAGGGACGCGTCCGTCACCCATACGACGGGGTAGCTGCGGTCAGAGTGGTCGTACGACGGGGGAAGCGCGATATGCACCTCGTGCGGCCAGCGCGTTCCGGTTCCCTGTAGCCGCCTGGTGGGCAGTACCTGATATGTGTGCCGGGGCAAGGACATGGCTACCTTTCTCTGTTGCTGATGCCAAGGACTCCGCAGACGTTCGAACGGTGCTCGTTCAGGCCCGCGTCCGCGGTCAGGCCTCCGTCCAGACGGCGGGGTGACGGTGCCGCCACGGCGCGGTCTGCTCAAGCTGGGCCGCCAGTGCCACGAGGCGGTCGTCCTCGAAGCGACGGCCGACGAGCTGAACACCGATCGGCAGCTGGGTGGAGCTGTGCCCGAACGGCAGGCTGACGGCCGGCTGACCGGTCAGGTTGTACGCCGGTGTGAACGCCGACCAGGAGGCGATGCGACGGTAGGACTCCACCGGGTCGCCGTCCGCCTTGAGCCAATCGAGCGGTGTGGGCAGGTCGGCGGTGCTCGGCGTGAGCAGGGCGTCGTACGGGTCGAGCGCGAGCAGGATCCGGCCGGCCGCCGCCATGTGCACGCCGTTCGCTCGCTCCACCTCGACCGCGGACGCGCGTTCGCCCCTTTCCACCAGCCATCTGGACAGCGGTTGCAGCCGGTCCCGGAGCCCGGCCGGGATGAGCGCGTCGGCGGTGATCTTGACGGACGCGGCGAACCTGTCGAGGAAGCCGTCGACCATCGCCTCGAACACCGGACCGTCGGGCGGGTCGATGTCGACGATCTCGTGGCCGAGATCGGCGAGCCGCCGGCTCGCCTGCTCCCATACGGCCACGCACTCGGGATTGACGGGACCGCCGCCGCCCGGACGCGAGGTTCGTGCGATGCGGAGCCGCTTCGGCGGGCGGCCCAGGGCGGCCAGGTAGGACCCGCGCCGCAGCGGCCGGTTGAGCGGATCCCCCGGATACGGCGCGGTGATGATCTCGAGGAACGCCGCGACGTCCGCCATCGTCCGGGCGAGGGGCCCCTCGGAGTTGAAGGCGCTCCACGAGAGGTTCGGCGCGGTCGACATCACCCCGCGGCTGGACTTGAAGCCGATGAGGCCGCACGATGCGGCGGGCGTCCGGATGGACCCGCCGGCGTCGCTGCCGTGCGCGATGGGGAGCAGACCGGCGGCGACGGCCGCCGCGGCCCCACCGCTCGAGCCCGCCGCCGAACGAGTCTCGTCCCACGGTGTCCTGGCGTCGGGCACCAGGTCGTTGGCGGTGTAGCAGGCAACGCCGAACTCGGGCACATTGGTCTTCCCGACCGAGATCAGTCCTGCGGCTTTGAGTAGTCCGACGGCGTGGCCGTCGACGTCCGGGACGAAATCACCGAGTGCGGCCGACCCCAGGGTCGTTCGGACGCCCGCGGTGAACACCAGATCCTTGATGGCGGTCGGCACCCCGAACAGGAGCGGCAACTCCCTGGGGTCCACATCCCGGACCCGGGCCGTCGCTCGTTCGGCGGCTTCCAGCGCCGGCTCGGGCGTCAGCGTGATGAAGGCCCCGAGCCGCCGGTCATGGCGATCGATACGGTCCAGGTAGTGCCGCATCAGCTCGAGTGGACTGATCTCCCGCCGCTTGATCAACTCTGCCTGCTCGGTCGCGCTGAGATCGTGGATGAGGCTCATCGGTTCTCCGGGGTCGCGCGGGACGGCACGTCAGGCCCGGCCGGCGGGCGAGCTGGCCGCGGGAGTGATGCGGAAGATCGGATAGCGGCCGACGATGTGCTCGAACTCCTCGACGGGCGCCCGGCGGTCGACCGGGAAGTGCGGGCGGGCTCCCGGCGCCACCTCCAGGTAGCGGCGCAGGATCGCCGCGCGCCGGTCGGAGAAGTCCTCGACCAGCCGCACCTCCTCACGGCGTCCGTGGCGCAGCACTCCCCGCCCCTCCGCCGCGCGTGCGTTGAGCACCCAGTTCGTCTTCTCGCCGAGCATGGCCACCAGGTAGCGCTCGCCCTGGTACTCGGCGATGGCCACGGGGAAGGAGATGAGCCTGCCCGACTTGCGGCCGCGGAGCTCGAGCGCCGCCGCTCTCCTGGGCATGATCCCCGCGGCGAAGGCGATGGCCCACAGCCGGTTCTCGATGCGGGGCCACCGCTGCGGGCGGCCGCCGCGGTACTGCCACTGCTTGAAGGCCTTGATGGCTTGTTTGAGCATGGGTGTCCTCCGGATCCCGCGCCGCCCGTGTTCTGCTGATCGGCTCAGACCGTGTGGTGGTACACCTTGCTCACGACCAGCCACGTGCCTTCATGGCGCGTCAGCGCGAAATGGTCCATGAACGAACGGCCCTGGAAGCCTTCCTCGGCGAAGAGCACAGAGGCGGCGCCTCCGGTCTGGTGGAGGGAGACGATCTCGCACCGGTGACCGTCGCCGGTCGGTGCGGCGGCGACGCGCTCCAGCATCCGCGTGATCGGCTGCTCGGCGTACCGGCCGTCGACCGAGCCGTACATCTTCGCGTCGGCGTGGAAGAGGGCGCCGAGAGTCTCCACATCACCGGTCTGGCATGCCTTCGTGTAGCTCTCGATGACGGCTCGGATCGCCCGCAGGTCGTCCACCTGGTTCATCGGTACCTCTCGTTCACATCCTCATTTAGAGTCAACGCTGACTGTATTGGCTAGTCTTGGACTTTGCAAGCCTCCGCCGAGATGTCCTCATGCTTGGAGGGTGGCGTTCGCCGAGTACGGTCATCCTTGACTCGCTCTAGGGAGTTCTGGCCCCTGATAGCCTGGCCGGGCGCTCCGAAGGCACGGGATCTCTTCATGGGGGTATGTGGGTGGCGCAGACCTCGCGTCGGCGTTCGACGCATAAGCAGCGGTCAGCGCTGATGCGCCAGCGCCTTCTGGAAGCCACGATCGACTCCCTCGGGGACAAGGGCTACGGCGGCACGACCACCCTTGAGGTCCAGCAGCGCGCAGGGGTCAGCCGCGGTGCCCTCCTCCACCACTTCTCGTCCCGCACGGAGCTGATCCTGGCGGCGGTCGAGCACCTCATGCGGGAGCGCCTCGTCGCGCTTCAGCGGATCACGGAGCCCGCACCGCACGAGGACCGGATCGAATGGGCCGTGCGGACGCTGTGGAGCACCTTGGAGGGGCCGCTCTTCTCGGCATCGCTGGAGTTGTGGCTCGCCGCGCGCAACGAGGCGGAACTCCTAGCGGTGCTCCTGCCGCAGGAACAGCTGATCGGGGCGGCCAGCAACGAATGGGCCGCAGGCCTCTTCGGCCCGGCGGCCTCCCATCCCCAGTTCCCCTTTGTTCTCGAGGTCCTGCTCGACGCCATGCGGGGCGCGGCGGCCCGGAGAGTGCTGCGCAACCCCACCAGCGACGAACGGCTTCTGGCCGGGTGGACTCTGCTTGCCGAGAAGGTGCTGCGAACGGCCCGGTGAGGGCCGGCCCGCCACCCTTGCAGTCAGCGCTGACCGTAACCTGGTCCGCATGGGTACGAACCGCGCTCCACGGGGGCTGTCCGATGGCCTGGTAGCGGACGCTTCGGCGCTTTCGGACGAGTTGATACGGCTGCGGCGGAGACTTCACCGTGAGCCCGAGGTAGGGCTTCGGCTGCCCCGCACACAGGAGGCGGTGCTCGAAGCCCTCGACGGTCTGCCGCTCGAACTGACGACGGGAACGGCCGCCACATCGGTCACCGCCGTTCTTCGCGGCGCGCGTCCCGGGCCGACGGTGCTGCTGCGCGGTGACATGGACGCCCTTCCGGTCGTCGAGAAGGTGCCGCTCGACTACGGATCCACCAATGAGGCCATGCACGCGTGCGGGCACGACCTGCACACGGCCATGCTCGTCGGGGCCGCCCACCTGTTGGCCGGGCGCCGCGAATCGTTGGTCGGGAACGTGCTGTTCATGTTCCAGCCCGGTGAGGAGGGCTACGACGGCGCGGGCGTCATGCTCGCCGAGGGGGTGCTCACCGCCGCGGCGGACCCGCCCACCGCGGCGTACGCGCTCCACGTGCTGTCCTCGCGGCTGCCGGCCGGAATCTTCGCCGCCCGGGCGGGACAGCTCATGGCCGCCGCCGGAAAGCTCCAGGTCACGGTCGTGGGGGCGGGCGGACACGGCTCCGCGCCGCACAGCGCCGCCGACCCGGTCCCGGCCATGTGCGAGATGGTCACGGCGCTGCAGACCTTCGTCACGCGAAACTTCGACATCTTTGATCCGGTCGTTCTGTCGGTGGGGAGCATCCACGCCGGGACCGCGCACAACGTCATCCCCGAGTCGGGCGCGTTCGAGGCGACCGTCAGGACCTTCTCGGAGACGGCCGGCGAGAGAGCGCTCGAAGGGTGCGTGCGCGTGGTCCGCGGAATCGCCGCCGCCCACGGCCTGACGGCCGAAATCGTGGCCGAGCAGCTGTTCCCGCCGACACTGAACGACGACGCGGAGACCGTACGGGCTCACGAGTGCGTGGCGGAACTGTTCGGCCACGAGCGCTGGAGAGACTTGGCCAATCCGCTGACGGGCAGTGAGGACTTCTCGCGTGTCCTGCAGCGGGTGCCGGGCGCGATGGTCTTCCTGGGCGCGCACGCTCCCGGCGCGGATCCCGGTAGCGCTCCGTACAACCACTCACCGCAGGCGGTGTTCGACGACAGCCTCCTGGCGGACGGTGCCGCCCTCTTCAGCGGTCTCGCCCTGTCGCACCTCACCCCGGGGCGCGCCGGCTGACGTCCAGGCGAGGTCCGCGCCCGCGCGCGGCGAGCCCGGCGGGCTCCACGCCTCGTCGAGTTGGACGAACGGAAGCCCTCCGCTTCATCGGACTGCACGATGTGCGGATGAGCCGCCCCTGGCACCGTGATCCACGACATATCCCGGTGGAGAGGCGGCGTTCGATGTTTCCGGGAATTCTTCGTCAGAGTGCTACCTCGTACGGCGGCAAGATCGCGGCCACGTTCGAAGGGCAGAGCCTCACTTATAAGCAGCTCTACGAGCGGTCCTGTCGCCTGGCGAACGGGCTCTTGAGTCTCGGCCTGCGCAAAGGGGACAAGGTCGCCACGCTCGAGGACAATCACCTCGACGGCCTGGTGGAGATCTGCGCCCTCGCTCTCGCCGGACTGGTGCGTTGCCCGATGTCCGCACAGAACAGCGCCGATGTTCATGCCTACACGATGAACCTCGTCGGTGCGAAGGCCCTCATCGTTCAACAGAAATACCACCAGGCCGCGTCGGAAATGTCGCACGCGGTGGAGACGCTCCAGCACGTTATCGTGCACGGCGGCGCCGGCTCTGGCATGCGCACCTATGAGGAATTGCTCGAGTTCCCGGCCGACGCCCCCGATATTCCGGTGGGCCTCGAGGACGACCACATCATCCGGTTCTCGGCGGGCACGACCGGGCGGCCCAAGGGAATCCTGCACACCGTGCGCGCCTGGCGCGACATGGGCGCCGAGATGCGCCTCATCATGCCGGGGCTCGATACGGACGACGTGTACCTGTGCGCGGGACCCATGGGCCATGCCGCCGGCCTCCTGGTCTGGCCGCTCATCGCCGGTGGCGCCCGCCAGGTGATCATGCCGGCGTTCGATCCGGGGCACTTCCTCGCCCTCACCGAGTCCGAGAGCTGCACGTTCACGGTTCTGGTGCCCACCATGATCCAGATGATCGCCCGTCATCCCGACTCGCAGCGGCGCGACTTGTCGTCGCTGAGGGCCGTCTTCTACGGCGCCGCGCCCATCACGGAGCGGACGCTCCAGGAGGCACAGGCCGTCTGGGGCTACATCATGTACCAGATCTACGGCCAGTCGGAGTCGATGCCCATTACCGTGCTTCAACCGCGCCATCACATTCTGGAAGGAAGCGACAAGGAGCGGCGTCTGCTTCGTTCGGCCGGCCGTCCCACTCCCAACAGCGTCGTCAAAATCATCGACGACAACGGGGAAGAGGCACCGCCGGGAGCGCTGGGTGAGGTCTGCGCGCTGTCCCCCGGCAACATGACGGAACTGTGGGGCGATCCCGACGGAACGGCCGAGCGAATTACACCGGACGGCTATGTCAGGACCCGGGACGTCGGCTACCTGGACGCCGACGGATTCCTTTTCCTTGCCGACCGCAAGGAAGACATGATCATCTCGGGCGGCTACAACATCTGGCCCGCCGAGATCGAGAATGCCCTCTCCGCGCACCCGGACGTCATGGAGGCAGCCGTGCTGGGCGTCCCCGACGATAAATGGGGTGAGGCGGTCGCGGCCGTCGTCGTCCTTCGCGACGGACAACACATCGAAGCCGACGAACTCATCGACTGGTGCCGGAAGCTGGTCGGATCGATCAAAAAGCCGAAGCGGATCGAATTCTCCGCCGAGCCGCTTCCTAAGAACCCCGTAGGGAAGTTGGTACGCCGCACCATTCGGGACAGCTACTGGCCTGAGGAGGGCCCTCGATGAACGCCTCAATCCAATCCCCTGACGACACCGCCCGCATCCAGCAACGGAGCTGGTAAGCATTCAGGCCGTTCACGGGCTGTGCTGCTGGTTGGGCCGTGTGCGACCGTCCGTCATGTTGATCATTGAGGGTGGGCGTGGTGTGATCAT
>NZ_JBICUT010000030.1:0-19523 GCF_043198445.1 Spirillospora sp. NPDC048823
CCCGCATGTCCGGGACTCCACCCGATCGTGATCATCCCCGCCTGCCCCGCCGACCAGCAGCGACATCCCCGAAGTCACGATCTACAGCTGCCGTATCTGACAACCATCGACGCCCCCTTCTTTCACGGTCACTCGGTGACCTGCAGTTCGCCTCTGCCGAGCAACCCGAAGCCGACTGCTCGCAGATAAGCCCGCGGATCCGGACGGTTGAATCGGCTCGGATGATCACTGGTCCATTTTCGCGCGACCGAATTGTTGTGCTGATCGACCGCGGAATCAGCTCTCACGCTTGCATCGGAGCTGACGTTCTGTCCAAACTCGTGAACAGGTTGGCCAGCACAGGCGAGACCGCAGAACCCTGCGGGGTCCCCCGATGGGGTGTTCTGCTCCTATGTGAACCCCGACCGTGCGCGGGTGCCGATCGACCGTGAGCTGTATGTGCCTGGCTCCTGGTTCACCGACCCGGAGCGGCTGGCCGCCGGCGTCTCAGACGCCACGGTGTTCGCCACCAAGCCCGAACTGGCGTGGCGGATGATCGAACGCGCCACCGACGACCCGCCGATGGTGTTCGGGTGGGTCACCGGCGACAGGCCTACGGTGACGACATCGCCCTGCGCGCCCGCTGCCGGGCCCGGGGCCTGAACCACGTGTTCGCCGTGTCCTGCGACCATCCGTTGGTGCTGAGCGTGACCAGGACTCGGGTCGATCACGCGTTCGCCGCGCTGGACGCCGGGGCGTGGCAGGTACTCGGCCGGGCCCGGCGCCAAGAGCGGGCGGTACTACGACTGGGCATAGATCGGCCTGGACGGTGAATGGCTGCTGGCCCGCCGCTCGATCTGCGCCCCGTCCAAGGTGGCCTACTACCGCTGCTGGGCGACCCGCCCGGTCGGGGGTGCCCGAACTGGTGCGGGTGGCCGGGTCCCGCTGGAGCGTCGAGGAGGTGTTCCAGGCAACCAAGAACGAGTTCGGGCTGGACCATTACCAGGTCCGCGGGCACATAGCCTGGTACTGGCACATCACCCTGGCCGTGGTCGTCCACGCCTATCTGGCGTTCCTGGCCGCCGACCCGACACCCAGCGCGCCGCTCGAACTGCACGGCCACCACCACGACCACGGCGAGGAACGCGATGAACTCGCCACACAGGTGGCCTCAGCGGCAGGGACAATCGCAGCGTGAGCGGGATGACGGTGATGATCCGGACGACATGGTGTCGCTTACTGGAGCGCCCCGAGTTGGGTGGAGGCCCTGATACCTGGAAGGGTGAGGGGCTATGGCACCCCCGAGGAAGTACTCCGCTGAGCTGCGTGAACGCGCGGTCCGGATGGTCTTTGAACTACGTGAGCAGACAGGTGAGAGGACCGGGACGATCGCCCGGGTCGCCGACCAGCTCGGGGTGCATCGGGAGGCGTTGCGGACCTGGATCCGGCAGGCCGAGGTCGATGGCGGGCAGCGTCGGGGGACCACGACCAGCGACGCGCAAAGGATCGCCGAGCTGGAGCGCGAGAACCGGGAGCTGCGGCGGGCGAACGAGATCCTGAAGGCCGCGTCCGCGTATTTCGCCCGGGAACTCGACCCGAAACTGCCGCGCTAGTCGAGTTCATCGATTCCCACCGGGAGCAGTTCGGAGTTGACCCGATCTGCGCTGTGCTGGAGTGTGCGCCGTCGACGTATTGGGCGGCGAAGAAACGCGAGGCCGAACCGTCGGCTCGTGCGGTGCGTGACGAACAGTTGAAGAAGGAGATCGTGCGGGTGTGGGAAGGTCCGGGCCGGCGGGTGTACGGGGCGCGGAAGGTGTGGACGCACCTGAATCGTGAAGGTATCAAGGTCGCCCGGTGCACGGTGGAGCGGCTGATGCGCGAGGTGGGCATCGCCGGAGTGTGCGCGTCCCGCGAGCGGCCCCGCACCACGATGGCGGGCGTGGAGCGGCCGGGTGACCTGCTGGAACGCGACTTCACCGCGGATGCCCCCAACAGGCGGTGGGTAGCGGACATCACCTATGTCGACACCGCCGCCGGGTGGGTGTACGCCGCGTTCGTGCAGGACCTGTTCTCCCGGGCCATCGTGGAGTGGCAGGTCGCCGATCACCTGGGCGCCGAACTGGCCTTGGACGCGCTGGAAATGGCGATCTGGTCACGTGGCGGCATCGACGACGGCCTGGTCCATCACAGCGACAGGGGCGTGCAATATACGGCGATCCGGTACGCCGAACGGCTGGACCAGATCGGCGCGGCCCGTTCGGTCGGCAGCAAGGGCGACTCCTTCGACAACGCCGCCGCCGAGTCGCTCAACAGCCTCTACAAGAAGGAACTCATCGACTTCCATGGCGGCTGGGAGAATGTCATGGACGTGACGCCTGCCACGATGGAATGGGTGGCATGGTACAACACCGAAAGGATACATTCCTACTGCGGGAACATTCCCCCGCGCGAGTACGAGGAAGCGTTCCACCGGTCACGCGGCTCAGCGACCCAGGCCGGCTGAGAACCAACGATCTGAGCCTCCAACATCGCCGGGGCGGTCCAGGGACACTCAGGCCGGGACGATCGACTCGCGGTGCCCAGGCTGCGGTCGGGGTCGTACTACCCCGAGTGGCTGCTGCCCTGCCCTATTTCTGGGGCTTCAACAGGGCGGGCGGGGGCCACACGTCCCCCCCCCGCCAGTCAGATCACTAATGGAAAATATGCGGCAAGTCAGAAACTTGACACCAAGGATCTTCACAGTACCTTGGGCCAGTTATGGCTTGCTCGCCGTCGAGTCGGCGCCCGCTAAATTCACCTGGAACCCAGCTAATAGATTCAGGACGCTTTCCCGTCCTCAGCCTACAAAATTCTTCCACAACTATACGCACCGTGGATATTGGCAAGGCACAACGAGGATCCAGAGTCCGACCGTTATCCATATCCGCAACAATTAGAGGATCAGCACTGGGCGGCTCTGGGTTGTCGGAAAGCCAAATGTTATTTGCCAAATATTCTTCCACGGAAACTACAGAACCAACAGGAAGAAGCCACTTTAGCGCTCCATGCGTTTTATGACGATTTACCATGACCTGGAGATAGCTATCGAACTCCCGGTCGACCTTGGCCGGGTTTCGATGTGGAGCGGCAAGAACAAAAGTTGCGAAAATATCACTTTCAACACCTGAAAGAAAGTCGCTTCGGCTAGCCGTGCCGAGTATATCGCCTATCAGGCGGTCCAGTCTGGTGCCTGTCAAGGAATACAGTACTTGCCCCCGAAAGAATGCGTGCAGTACCAGCATGATACTCCCTTTCAACTCGCCGAACAGACGGACTGGCCTCCCGCCAGAGATACTACCCCAGCGAGAGGCCGGTCGAAGCGATCTAACGATCAACCTCTTCCGAGAAGGGTCAACCCATTCCATCCATCACTGTTTCTCCACCAGATGGTCAGGTTAGACCCGCTAGGAAGAATTGACGGCACTGCCGTCGAGCAAGAATAGGGACCAGCGCAGACTCCCTTCGGGTTGTTTATAATCGCCGTCGCACTCGTAACACCCTTGTTGCGCATTGCTAGAGCAATCTTGGTCTCCACGTGACTGGCAGCATCAAATTTGCCGGTTGGATCGTGAGGAAGGCCAGACGCCTTTATGGCGTCGCTAACGGCAGGGAAGGATCCGTGCTCACCGCTCGACACGGGATTGCCGATCCTTCTGCCAGCGCCATCAACAACCTGGCCCGTTGTTAGTTTCTGGCCAGCAAGGTCGTCTGCGACACCGTCAAACGCATTTCCACAGTTGTGAACCAGAATCGGCGTTCCGCCCGCAGCAGCATAGTAGGTGTGGTCGCCGAGGACGGTGAGGTTGTGGACGCGTTGATTCTGGATCGTCCTGTGTGTGATGGCGGTGATCTGGGTCCAAGTGCCGGTACTGGCTCGTAGCCACATGCCGGGCTTGAGGTCTTCGGCCTTGGCCCAGCGGCCGTAGTCGGGGAGCCAGAACGGGTGCTCGTCGGTGGCGACGATCTTGGCGGTCTTGGCACCATGGTTGCCGTCGATGTCGATGGTGAGGGTCACCAGGTGCTTGTCGCCTTGGCTGGTGATGGTGTCGGTCCACCAACGCCATCGAGAGCGTCAACGCCCGGATCCGCCGCGCGGTCAAAGCCCGCGGGCACTTCCCCAACGAGCACGCCGCCCTCAAGTGCGTCTACCTCGCCGTCATGAGCCTGGACCCCACCGGCAAAGGCCAGAAACGCTGGATCAGCCGCTGGAAGCCCGCACTCAACGCCTTCGACATCGCCTTCGAAGGCCGCCTGTCAGCCAACCACCACTAGAACCCACAAGATCGAGTTACACCGTTAACTTGACACTCCCGCGCGCCTTCCACGCCCGCGCGACCACCGCCACCATTCCGCGCTCACCTGATCGGCGTCCCAGCTCGGCTGGCCCGCTCAGCACACCGGCTGATCCTGCACCTGCCCCGCAACTGGCCCTGGGCCGGCGCCTGGCAGCAGTTGTTCGACACTGTCCATGCCCCACCCGACAGCATCTGACCTGCCGTTATCCACCGCCCGACCGGGCCCGACCGGAACCCCAAGACGTGGAGAAGCTGGGTAAACCAGCCGATCACCCCTACCCGCGGGCGGCCCATAACTCAGCCGTCCTCCCGAAAGGACGAGAGATCGACCTCGATGCACCATCGGTGGATCGAGGCTTAGAGAATGCCTCGCTTGACGTCTTCGTAGACTCTCGACCACCAAGAGCCACGCTGACGATAAGCTTCGCTGTCAGCCTTTTTTACGCTTTTGGCCAACTTCTTACCGTACGAGGTCCTGCTCTTCTCGTAGTCTTCGTCCTCACCTTCGTCTTCTTCCGGGAATGCTTCGAGGAAGGCCTTCCACGCCGCCAACGCATCGAGAAATGCCGGCAGCGAGGTATTGACGATTCGAACGTCCCCCTCGAGGCAATGCACGACCGTCCCTGCGACATCTACGCAGTACAGACCCGGAACACCGGTTTCATTCTGCCCGAGCACGAAGGCCTGCCTTCCATCGGGCAGGTTGAGCGGCTCCAACGGATGGTGATTCTCGCACGGATAGAACATACCCTCGATCTCCCGGGGGAGCCCGAATTCCTTGAGGGCGAGAGCCGCGTCGGTCGGCACGCCTGCGGATTCGATCGCCGCGGGCGAAAGGTCCACCTTTCCGACCTCTTGCCATGATTCTATTGAGAGCCATTTCGGCGTGTAGGACATGTTGACTTCTCCCGGCATCAGGTGACTTCGGGGATACTATCAGCCACTATTACTCTCCTCAACTCATCACCCAAAATCTCCCCGGCGGATGCCTGCTATCGCCTTCTTAAGAGCATTCATGCCAGCCCGCCGACCGTAGTAGCCCGCAAGGCCCCGACCGTGGGTGTAGTTGAAGCTCCACCACACGTTCGCCTCCCTGAAGGTGGTGGCGAGCCACACGTCACAACCTGCGTAATCGCAGGGAGCGAGTTCAGTGTAGATGTGGTCGACGTCGTCAACGGTCGCACCCATTTTCTGAGCCTTGTCCCAGGCCCGTTTCTCCGCATGCCTGCCCCAGCTGCGCGCGACAGCGGTGCGCGTGCCGCCACTCCGGTCACTGAATACGATCGCCGCTACATTTCGGCCGCCCGTAAGCCAATTGTTCGCTTTCCTGGCGTCGACTGCAAGCCGACTGATGCCGGTTCCATATTTGATCTTTCCGCCGCAGTTGTGGACCAATACTGGAGTGCCGTCCACCAGCACGTAGTAGGAATGCGTTCCGGCTACGAGGAGGTTATGGACCCGCTGGTCGCGGACGCTCTCCCGCGCGATGGCCTTGATCTGGACCCAAGTGCCGGCGCTGGTGCGCAGCCACATTCCAGCTTTGAGATCACCGGCGTTGGCCCAGCGGCCGTAGTCGGGAAGCCAGAAGGGATGGTTGTCGGTCGCGGCGATTTCGGCAGTCTGGGAGCCCTGATTTCCGTCGAGGTCGATGGTGATGGTGACGAGGGTCTTCTTGCCCTTCTCTGTCAAGGGCTCGACCACCGCGCGGGGGCGGGTCTCACTGGTTTCGGGGTCGGTGGCGGTGACCTGGTCACCGGCCTGGATCTGTTCGATGTTCTTCTGCGACCCGTCGGCCATCAGGATGCTGGTTCCTGCCAGGAAGCTGCACTTGGGTGCTTGGGCGGCAGGGGCCGGACCGGTTCTGGGGCGTGCTGCTTTGGCGGTGGTTCCGCCCTTGGCGGGGATGGAGTCGGCGGCGGAGGATGAGGCCTTGGCGGCTGCGGCTGCGTCGCCACCGAGACGGCTGATGGCGGTGGCCGCTTTGTCTCCGCCCTGCGCCAGTAGGTGACGGATGAGGCGTGCGCCGCCGCGGACAGCGGCCTTTCCTCCGGTTTTGTAGGCGCCGGCGCCGTCGAGGGCGATCGAGGCGATCTCGGTGGCCCAGAACCCGGTTTTGAATGAGCCGGAGCCGGGGTCGACGCCGGCCTGTTCTAGGTGGTTTTGGAAGTCGCCGGAGACGCCGGGGCCGATTCCTGCCCAGCCGGCCATTTCGATCGGCGCGGTGAAGGGGTTGGCGAGGGCGAGGGTGCCGATTGCGGAGGTGGCGGCGCCGGCGAGGCCGTTTCCGAGGTCTTTCCAGCCGAAGTGGCCGTTGTACTCGATGTTGCTGATGGGGTTGCCGCCGCCGAAGGCGTAGCGGTTCATGGTGAACGGGTCGGTGGCCAGGGCCATGTCGGACAGGGCACCGCCGTACATGTCGCGGGTGAGGAAGCGGTTCAGTCCTGGGTCGTAGTTGCGGAACCCCATGTCGTAGGTGCCTGAGCCCTGGTCCCAGCGGTGGGCGTTGAAGCGGTAGGCGTTGTAGGGCTCGGCGCCGGGGTTTTGGGGGTCGGGCTTGTCGACGCCAGTGAAGGAGGGGGCGTCGTTTTCGCCGTAGGCGGTGTACCCGTAGGTGGCGCGGGTGTCGCCGTTGGGCTTGGTGATCGCCTCCACGTCACCCCGGGGATGGTAGATGTACTGGGAGATCTCCTGACCGGGGTCGGTGTGTTTGAGCTGGGTGAGCTTGCTTCCCCAGGCCGAGTACTCATAGGACTTGGTGACCTTGCCCGCGACCTCTTCGGTGAGGACTTCGCTGCCCGTTGCGAGGTAGGTGAAGTCGGTGCGCTTGGAGCCCTCGGTTTTGGAGGTGGTGCGGTCGAAGGGGTCGTAGGTATAGGTGGTGGTCTTCGCCGCAGAGCCGGTGCCGGCGGTTTGGGAGGCGATGCGGTCGAAGCCGTCGTAGCGGTACTTCTGGTTGATCTGTCCGCCGGTGGAGACGGTGTCGAGGCGGCCGAGGGGGTCGTAGTTGTAGGTGGAGGTGATTCCGTTGGCCGTGGAGGTCAGCAGCCGGTTGCGGTCGTAGTTGTGTGTGGTGGTGGTGCCGGCGACGGTTTGGGTGACGACGTTGTTGTTGCCGTCGTAGGCGTAGGTTTCGGTGCCGGCGGCGTTCCCGGTCTTGGTGACCTTGGCGATCCGGTCTTGGGGGTCGTAGGTGAAGGCGTAGGTGGTGTCCAGCAGGGCGCCGGGGTTGTCGGCGTTCATCAGCCGGGCGGCGTCGGTGGCGATGTGGCCGTTGGGCGTGTAGTCGAGGTTGTGTTCGGCGACCAGGCCACCGCCGGACTTCTTCTCGGCCTGGTGAGTGATGAGGCCGTCGAGGGTGTAGGTGAAGGTGACGGTGTTGCCGTTGGGTTTGGTCTGGGTGTCCAACTGCCCGCGGGGGGTGTAGGTGAAGGTGGAGACCCGCTTGTCGGTGGAGGTCGCGGTTGGGGCGTTGGTGATCTTCTCGATCAGGTCGCGGGTGTTGTAGTCGAACTTCGACCAGGTCGAGTCGTGGGCGCGGGTGAGGGGGTTGCCGTTGGCGTCGTAGGTGTAGGCGGTGGTGTTGACGACGCCGGTGCCGGTCTTCTCCTCCACCTTGGCGACGCGGTTGAGGTCGTCGTAGGTGGTGGCGTAGGCGTCGATTGCCGCGCCGGGTGAGTTGTCGCCGACCTCGATCAGGTTGCCGTTGGGGTCGTAGCGGTAGGTGAAGGCCTTGTTCTCGTTGTCGGTGTCGCCGGAATTGTCGCGCACCAGCATCACCGCGTCGGCGACCACGGTGGTGCCGGCGGTGGCCTGGTCCGTCAGGGTGATCTTGTGTGGGCTGTTCTCGGTGAACCCGTAGGATCCGAGACTCTGCCACTCGCCCGCCCCGCTGGTCTGGTCGACGGTCTTGGTCGTTTCACCGGCGGCGTGGGTGACGGTCATCCGGGCGTCGGGAGCCGCCCCGGTGGTGTCGGAGTGACGGGCGAAGACCTCGTAGGTGCCGTCCTGGGGGACGGTGAGCTGCCACACGAACAGGCCGGTGCCGTCGCCGGCTGGGCGGGTGTGGACGTTGTAGCCGTGCTGCCGGTCGGCGGTGCCGGCCGTCCAGGCGCCGGACGGGTTCTCGGCGGTGTTGTTGTAGTCGGAGTTGTCGACCAGCACGACCTGGCTGCCGACCGGGATGCCGCTGTCGGTGCGGGCCTTGAGGTTGCCCGAGGGGTAGAACTCCCATCCCAGCGTCCGCGACGACGACCCGCCGGCGGAGGTGAGGGTGCTGGAGGTCTGCTGACCGAGCAGGTTGTAGTCGTACTCGGTCGAGATGTCCCAAGGGTCGCTGGAGGTGCGGGTCCAGCCGTTGTCGAAGTAAGTGTAGCGAGTCTCATTGCGGACCATCTGCCCCTGCGACGGAGGCGCCGACACCTTGGACATCCGACCCACCGGGTCGTAATCGAACAGCGTGCGATCGGGTTGGTTGTAGCGGGCATCGGCCGGGTCGTAGGCGGTCAGCTGCTCCTTGACCCGGTTCAGCTCGTCATAGACGGTCTGGTAAGTGAAGTCGTCGGCCGCGGCCGTCGCCACCCCGCGGGGGGTGATCGTCTTGGTCTGGTTGCCGACCTGGTCGTACTCGTACCGGGTGGTGTTGTGGACGATTCCGCCGTCGTCCTTGTGCGGCACTTTCACCTGGTAGGGCTTGCCGCGGGCGTCGAAGGAGACGATGGTCTTGTTGTTCTCCTGGTCGATCGTCTCGATCGGCAGACCGTCCCGGTCGTAGTTCGTCGAGGTGGACTCGCCGGTCGCGTCGATGACCGACTTGGGCCTATGGTTCAGGTCGTAGGTGTACTTGGTGGTGTAGTCACCGGTGTCGGCGGTGGCGTTCTTGCGCGGATCGACGACCTTGACCAGGTTTCCCACGTTGTCGTAGGTGCTGGTGATCTTCTCGCCTCTGGAATTGACGACCTCGGTTACCCGATTGAGCTCGTCAAAGACACTGGTCACCGTGAAGTCACCCGCGGTGGCCGTCAGATTTCCCTTGGGGTCGGTCTGCGAGGTGAGGTTGCCGACCTTGTCATAGGTGAAAGTCGTCTTGCGCTCGGGGTCGCCCGGCTCGTCCCGGGGCGCATACGAGGCGACGATCTGATCGGCATCGTCGTAGACGGCGGTGGCGACCGCCCCGTTCGGGGCGTACACCTTCACAGCGTTGTCGTTCGCGTCGTACTCGGGCGCAGGCGTTGTGATGATGTCGCCGGCGGACTGGTCCTTGGGGACGCTGCTTTCCAGAGGGCGGCCGTAGGTGTCGTAGGCCTGGGTGGTGTCGTGGCTGAGGGCGTTGGTGACCTTGGTGACCTGGCCGCGTTCGTCATAGACGAATGTGGTCGACTTCTGCAGCGGGTCGGTGATGGTTTTCGGGTAGCCGTGTGGCCCGAATTCGCTGTTGGTCGTGGTGTTGCCGTTGGCGTCAGTGGCGGTCTTGAGCTGGCCCCACGTGTCATAGGTGTAGCGGGTGGTGTAGTCGCCCTCGGTAGACGTGGCGGTGCCGAGGGGGTCGGTGACCGAGGACAGGTCGCCCTCGGGCGTATAGGTGAAGGTGTGGGTGCGGCCTTCGGGGCTCTGTTTGGAGATCAGGTCGGCGATGTGGCCGTTCAGGCCGGTCTGGTAGGTCAGACGGGTGCCGTCCCAGCCGTTCTTGACCGCTTCGGCGTCCTTGATCTCGGTGGGGTAGCCGGTTTTGGGGTCGTAAGCCCAGGTGGAGATGGCCGGGGTGGCACCGGTGGTGGCGGGTGGTTCTTCGAGGCGGGTGACGTTGTTGTCGTCGTCCCAGCCGAGCTTGGTGGTCTGCTGTTTGGCGTTGGTCGTCTCGATGGGGCGGCCCTTGCCGTCCATCAAGTAGGTCGTGGCGTGGTTCTCGGCGTCGGTGACGACGGTCCGGATCTGCTGGCCGGCCGTGCCGTCGGGGTCGGTGTAGGCGAAGGTGGTGGGGTGGCCGAGGCGGTCGGTGATGGTCTTGAGCGACCACTTGAATTTGGGGTCGTCTTGGGGGGTGTCGTAGTAGGCCAGGTCTGTGGCGTGGCCGCGGGGGTCGGTGACCTTGACGAGTTTGACGTTCTTGTTGCCCTGGGTGGCGTCGTACTGGAAGGCGAACGTCTTGGGCTGGGACGACCCGGCGCCGTCGACGAGTTCTCCGAGCAGGCCCTTGGCCGAGTAGGTGAAGGTCAGCGTCCGGCCGGAGATGTCGCTGATCGACTTGATGTGGTCGATGATGTGCGGGTTGGTCAGGCCGGTGCCGGTCTCCTTCTCCCAGGTGTCGTCATCGATGTAGGAGTAGTCGTCACCCTTGGCCCAGTAGTCGATGGTGAGGGTCTGCCGCCCGGCGGGGTCGGTGATGTAGCGCAGGAACTTGGTCGGCTTGTTCTGGGATTTGCGGACTTCGTAGGTGAAGTCCATCCGGTTGCCGTTGTTGTCCTCGATGGCCGACAGGTAGCCGTCGCAGTCGAAGAAGAACTGCGTACGGTCAGGGCGGGTCATCTGCCAGGCGCGCGCTATCTCGTCCTTGGGCCGGCATTCGGCCAGGCGCTGCAGGTAGTAGTGCACGCCAGCGGGTGCGGTGTATTCGTCGTCGGCGGGGTCTTGGGTGTCTTTGTCGTCGAGGGTGAAGGTGTGGGTGGTGCCGTCGCCGTCGGTGAGGGAGACGGTACGCCCGTGAGTGTTGGGGTGGGGGTCGATGGGGGTGCCGAGCCGCATCAGGGAGGACGCCTGGATGGACCAGCCGTAGCCGGCGACGGTGTCGGAGGTGTCCTTGGAGTTGTAGGCCAGCCGCAGGAAGGTGGCCAATCCGCGGGAGGGGTTGGTGAAGGCGTTGTACTGCCAGGCCGCGTTGCCGGCGTGCAGGTTGTTCATCACCGTCGAGCCGGCGCCGGTGTTCTTGCCGGCGTAGGCGTAGAACTTCTCCAGGCCGACCTGGTCGGAGGTGGACTCCTCCACGGCCAGGCTCTGCTTCAGCGCGCCGACGCGGTTGACCGCGGTGGCGCGGACGCCTGCGGGTTCCTGGGACAGCCAGGTGCTGGTGGTGGTGTTCCACATGTCCCACTCGAGGGCGTGGTCGACGCGTTTGTTGCCTTCGGTGGAGGGCGGTGGGGCTTTGACTTGGGCTTGGACGGTTACGGTGTCGCCGGGGACCAGGTCGCGGGGCAGCGCGGTGTGCAGTTGCTGGACGGTGACGGGGGTGCCGTCGGGGCGGCTCCACCGGTAGGACAGGACGTAGTCGGCCTTCATCCAGGTCGAGGTGGTGGTGTTGGTGAGGGTGACGTCCAGGGTCTGGGTGGAGTCGGAGGTGACGCTGGCGGGGGTGGCCGGGACGTAGTAGGTGTTCTCCGGCGTGGTCTCCAGGTAGGTGACGACCAGTTGGGGCCGCAGCTGGGGCTCGCGGCCTTCGCTGGAGACGAAGATGGCGCGCTCGGTGGGGGTGGTCTCGTCGGCGAGTTTGACGATGGCGCCGTGGTTGGCGGCGGGGTCGGCGACCCACTGCTGGACCAGGGACGTCGCGGTGAGGTTGCGTTGCTGCGGGTCGTTGCTCCAGTTCCCGCCGGTGCCGGAGGCGGTGGCGGTCATGTCGCCGCCCGGTGTGGTCCAGGCCGTGCCGGTGGTGGCGTTGTTCCAGGTCGCGGTCGTTTCGTCGAAGTCGCGGGTCAGGCCGCGTAGCTCGTAGGTGCCGGCGCCGCCGGGATCGACGCCAGCGGTCCAGAGTTTGACCTGGGCGTCCAGCACGCGTGCCGAGGCGGGAATGTCGGTCAGGTCGGGGAAGCGCAGCGCTGCGCGGGAGGTGCCGTAGGTGCCGCTGTTGTTGCCGGCCATCAGCCACGGTTCTCCGGCCAGTACGTCCTGGTTCTCGTCCGGGCGGGAGGCGGTGAGGGTGGTGTCGGTGACGCCGGTCTGGTAGATCCGGGTGACGCGTCCGGCCTTGGGGAGGCGGGCGAGCTGGGTCGGCCCGGGCGTGACGGTTCCGTCGCGGGTTTTGACGGCGACCATGTAGTAGTAGGAGTTGCCGAACGGGTCGGTGCTGTCGGCCGGGGTCGGCTGAGCGGTGGTGTCGGTATAGGAGCGGACGTCCTTGGCGACAGGCGCGATCAGGGTGGCCGCAGACGGGGTGAAGGACTGCCACACCGACCGGTGCACCTGGTACTCGACGATGTCGTCGTCGTCCGAGCCGGACGGGTCGGTGTAGGCGGGCCAGGTCACCTCGGCGCCGGTGGCGTGGATGGTGGTCGGCGGGTCGACCTGGACGCCGGGGCGGCCGTAGGTGACCGTCAGTTTGGGGTAGGTCGCGGTCTCGCCGTTGTAGAAGAACAGGCTGCCCTCATACCGTGGCCCGCCCTGGCCGAGGGTATTCTCGTCAGCCGCCTTGACCACGAACCCGTGGTTGGGGTGGGAGCCATCCAGCCAGTGCTGCACGGTGTCGCGGACCGAGAACGAATGCCACCGGGACGCGCCGTCACCGGCCGGGCGCACAGCGGTGCCCGGCTTGAACAGCCGGACGGCGTCGGCGACGACGCGCTTGGAGGAGTCGGAGACGTCGCCGAGCTTCACCGAGCCTTGCGTCCCGGCGGCGAAGGGGTGTGAGCCGAGGGTCTTCCACACGCCCGCGTGCGCGGTGCCGGCGGACTGGTCGACGGAGTAGACCTTGGACCCGCCGTTGTACGTGACGGTGTAGGGGGCGTCGGCGGCGGCGTCGTCGTACTGCTTGTAGTGCGCCTGCACCTGGTAGGTGCCGGACTCGGTGACGCGCGGTACCCAGGTGTAGGAGTCCCCGGTGGTGGTGTTCTTGGAGGTGTACAGGTCGTTGCCGACGGCGCTGCCGTCGAAGGTGTGCAGCCGGGACCAAGTGCCGTTGACGGAGGTCTTGCCGGGGTCGCCGTCGTCGACCTGTTCGGTGTTGCCGGACAGCTCACCCGCGATGCCCGAGGCGTTGTTCCACGTTGCGGTGGTCTCGTCCCACTCCGCGGTGGCGCGGCGGGCTTCCAGGGTGACCGGGTTGGCGCTGCTGGTGTGGTTCTGGTCGTAGAACAGCTGCAGCTGCGCCGAGTCGATCCGGGTCCCGGACGGGATCTCGTCCAAGGGGAACTTCAGCAGCGCGCGAGACTTGCCGGAGTTGGTGGTGCCGACCGACAGCCGCCAGCTGTCGTCGTAGTTGGTCGCCGGGCCGTCGGAGGAGATCATGGTGTCCTGCGACTGGGTCGGCGTCGGCGCGATCTTGATGGTCGGGTCGATCACCACCGGGTAGGCGCGCTCGGCGTCGTTCAGCCAGGTCTTGTCGGCCTGGACGGTGATGTGCAGCAGCCCGGCCTTGGCGTCCCAGCGCATCGACTGGGTGACCTTCGGCGACCATGCCTTTCCGAACGGGGACGAGGCGTCGGTTTTGGAGTCGTACATGAACGGCTTGGGCATCACGAACACCGGGCGGCCGTCGAAGTCGCCCCTGTAGAACGCGATCGATCCGTCGGGGCGCTGCCAGGCCCGCACCCCGTCGGCCTTCACCGTGAAACGCCAGACGCCGTCCTTGGGCGGCGCATCCAGGACGATCTTCTCCTTCAGCGCGTCCCGGGCGACCTCATAGGAGACATCCGCGCCGTCGCCGAGCAGGTTGTGGTAGGTGACGGCGTTGCCCTCGGTCTTCGGCTTGCCGGGCTTGGCCTGCGGAACCCCGAGTGTCAGGCTCGCCCCATCGGCCTTGAAGGTGACCAGCTCACCGGGGCGGGTGCCGAAGAAGCTCTCAAAGGCGTTGGTCTGGTTGCCGTAGGCGAAACCCTTACGGTCGGTCGGCTTGATGCGCGGGTCGATGTCGTGCCAGTCGCCGTCCTTGCCGCGGTAGTGCAGCGGAACGGCCGACAGTTCCTTCTGCAGCCGCCCGTCCGCCAACTGGTACACCTTGGCGTTCGCCGACCGGCGGCCCGCCAGCTCCTTCACGCGCTTGGCCGGGGCCGCTTTCTTCCCTCGCGGCTTGGGGTCGTTGCGCGGCACCCCGCCCGCCGCGAGCTTGCGCGGCTCGGGGTCGTCATCACCGAACAGGCCCTTGAAACGGTCCCAGGCGTTGCGTTTGCTCTCCGGCTTCCACCCGTCACCAGGATCGGACGCCTCCGCGCCGGCGCGGGGCTGCTGCGCCCTGGCCGGCGGCGCGAGCGCCAGCGCCAGAACCACGACCAGCATTCCTGCCAGGAGCCTGCGAAACCTGCTCACCACGAGGTCCCTTCTCGCCCGGCCACCCAAACCCAATATGTTCGACGGCCGGCACACGGATAAACGCACACCAAGGCAGATCTCCGGGCAGCACAAATACGCACGCAAAGACCTTGAGTCAGACACGGTGACGCCGCTGCGCGGACAACAGCGCGTTTACGAGCAGAGGACAGCGGGCTGTGGCTAACCAGGCTCAGTGACCGCCGGGGGACGCATCGAACCTCCAATCAAGCAACGCGAGATGCGCTCCCCCGGGCACATCGAAATGGCGCCGCAACAACGCCCCCCGCAGAGGGAGGCGCCGTTCCGACTTGGACAGTGCACGACCAGATGATCTCCGTCAACCCCTGCCACCAGCAGCTGCCGACATCGGCCACCACGATCGTGCGGTCGTCAACACAGGTAAGCGCCACCTCGTACGCGAACGTCACATCGAACCCGCGAATTTTTTTGAAGATCGCCCTGACGTGGCCAAACAGAGTCAGCCGTCGACACCAGCCCGCAAACGTAATGTGACCCGTATCACTTGGTCCATCTTTTGAGGGGAAATCCGGTCGGACAATCGTTCCAATCTGCACATGACCATCCGATGGACTCCGTGTTAAAACGAGATTCTAACGGGCAGAAAACGGCCAACACTTTCGATACACAGAAAGTGCAACATCCAGCGACAGCCCGTTACCCGTTTTCTCGAGAAGGAGAAAAGGTGAGGGCTCGTCCGCTGATCGCGGCCATGACCGCCGCATTCACAGCCACACTGACCATCACCGCGGCGATTACCGCTCCAGCCGCACACGCCCAGGCGGCCCCCGCACCCACCAGCGACTTCGACAACGACGGCTACCAAGACCTCGTCATCGGCGCCCCGGCCGGCACCGCAGGCGGGCAGGCCGAAGCCGGTGCGGTCACCGTCGTCCGCGGCGCCGCAGGCGGCATCACCACCACCGGCGCCCTCGTCCTGAACCAGGAAAGCCCGAACGTGGCCGGGGCCTCCGAACCCGGCGACGCCTTCGGCGCCGCCATGACCACCGGTGACCTCAACGGCGACGGCCACGACGACCTGGTGATCGGCGAACCCGGCGAAGACCTCGACACCACCCCCGACGCAGGCGCCGCCATCCTGTTCTACGGCGACGCCACCGGCTTCACCACCACCGCCTGGCTCGGCCTACCCGCCGACGTACGCGGCCCCGGAGACCGGTTCAGCGAAGCGATGTCCATCGGCGACTTCAACGGCAACGGCACCAACGACCTGGCCGCCCTTACCGCC
The DNA here is from genome assembly GCF_043198445.1 of Spirillospora sp. NPDC048823. Lineage (NCBI taxonomy): Bacteria > Bacillati > Actinomycetota > Actinomycetes > Streptosporangiales > Thermomonosporaceae > Spirillospora > Spirillospora sp. NPDC048823. The sequence continues at coordinate 15,811 of NZ_JBICUT010000030.1, forward strand.
AGCGGCATCGTCCAGCCCTACTACGACGGCGACACCACCGTCACCTCCGCAGCCCGCACCCGAAGCGGCACAACGCTGGCCCCAGGCACCCGGGGCCGCTACCGCACGCCCTCCCCACCATCACCGACAGCCCGCTCTACCAGCGGCGCCGTCACCCGCTCGGCCGCCGCCGACATCAACGGCGACGGTTACACCGACCTGGCCATCACCTATCTCGACACAAGCGGCCGCACCCACCTGGTCACCATCCCCGGATCCACCGCAGGACTCGACTACGGCGCACTCACCGCCATCCCCGGCGGAGGCCGCGCCCTGACCGCCGGGGACCTCGACAACGACGGCTACACCGACATCATCGCCGGCCAACCCGTCGCCTCCGACAACGCCACCGGCATCGTCGGCGGCGCCATCACCGCCTACTACGGCGGCCCGTCCGGCATCACCACCACCAGCCGCCGCACCACCATCACCCAGGACACCCCCAACGTCCCCGGCACCGGCGCCAGCGGAGACGACATGGGCGCGGACGTCGCCTCCGCAGACGTCAACGGCGACGGATACGACGACGTCTACACCGGAATCCCGCACAAGGACATCACCAACACCGCCGCCCAAACCGACGCCGGAACCACCGTCCTGTTCTACGGCGAGGCGGGCGGACTGACCGGGGTCGGCTCCGTACTAATCCACCAAGACCTCGGACAGGTTCCCGGAGCCGCCGAAACCGGCGACCAGTTCGGGTCCGCCGTCGCGCTCACCGACACCAACAACGACGGCCACGCCGACCCCGCCACCGGCGTCGAAGGAGAAAACGCCGCAGACGGCGGCTTCAGCCACCTTCTCGGCGCCTCCGCCATGCCACCCGCCACGGCAGGCACCGCCTACCTCGGCAGCGCCCTCGGCCTCGGCACCACATCCCACGCCGGTCGAACACTCGCCCCCTGAACCACGCACCGCTCCATCACGAGATCCGAGCGCCCGCCCCTCCCCCCGCAGCAAGGCCACAGCTCCCCATGCCTGTTGACAGCCACAATCCGCCCTACCTCAGCCCCGGCTTCTCAGCAACGACACGCACCACCGCCCACCCATACGCCATGGACGACCACACCGCCCAGGACGAAGCAGACGAGTCACCAGACCGACCGGATCTCACCTGGGCGCTCGCATCCGCCCGGCAAGGAGACCAGCACGCCTTCACAGTGCTCTACAACGACCTGCACCCCCGGCTCCTGCACTACCTGCGCGCACTCGTCCGAACCGACGCCGAAGACGTCGCCTCCGAAACCTGGCTGCAAATCGGACGCGACCTGCCCACCTTCCACGGCTCCTGGCACAAATGGCGCTCCTGGGCCATCACCATCGCCCGCAACCGCGCCCTCGACCACATCCGCCACCAACAACGACGCCCCCACACCCACATCCCACTCGAACAACTACAGGAACGCTCCAACCGCAACGACACCGAAACCGACGTCCTCAGCCGCCTCGCCTGGCAAACCGCACTCCTGCTCATCACAAGCCTCCCGAGGAGCGAAGCCGAAGCCGTCCTGCTGCGCAGCGTCATGGGATACACCGCCACCGAAGCCGCCCACATACTCGGCAAACAACCCGGCGCCATCCGCACCGCCGCCCACCGCGGACTCCGCAAACTCACCCACCACGCCCACCAACTCGGCCTCACACCATGAACACCCGGCACCGAAATAGACGCCACGCCCGTTCACCGCCTCGCCGAGCGCCGGGTAGAGGGCCGGCCGTCGGTGAGGTGCTGACTGTCGGGTTCGTAGGCCCGGCCAGCTGGACGGTCAGGACGGGCACGGCGGCAGGCCCGTTACTGGACGAGATCCAGCCAGGCCGCGCGCAACCGGTGTCAGACCGGCCCAGGCACCGGCTGTCCGGCGCCCCGGTGAACCATCGCCCCCAGAGGTGCCGGACGTACCCGAACGGGCCTGAAGATGCCTCCGTCGAGTTCTGTCCGGCCCACTTCGGATAGCAGAGCCAGTTGGTCACTCGGTGCGGCGGCGGCTGCGGATCTTGTCGAAGGCGGCGAGGGCGGTGTCGTCGGCGTCGTCGAGGGTGTGCAGGTAGCGCTCGGTGGTGGAGATCGATCCATGCCCGAGGCGTTCCTTGACGACTTGGAGGTCGGCGCCGCCGGCCAGGAGCCAGGATGCGTGGGCGTGGCGGAGGTCGTGGATGCGGACCTTGAGGTCCAGGTCGGCCTTCTTGAGGGCGGGCTTCCAGATCTGGTTGCGGAACCAGTTGGCGGGGACGTGGCCGTCGGTCTCGCGGCGGCGGGGTTCGCGGGGGGTGTCCTTGCCGTCGGCGCGGCGGCGGGCCCGGTATTCGGCGAAGGCTCGTCTGCAGTGGTCGCAGCGGCATTTGGCGGCGTTGTAGGCGCTCAGCGTGCCGTGGCGGTAGCGGCGTCCTTTGGCGTTCTCTTCGGTCCAGCCGAGTGTCTCGGGGTCGAGAGGGGCGAGTCGTTCCTCGGCCGTGGTTTCCGGCTGGTAGACGAACAAGAGGCCGTCGGTGCCGAGTTTCTCTTCGATGATGTGGTCTTCGAGTTTGGCGACGATCTGGTCGCTGAGCTTGAAGCGTCGCCACTCTTTGTCTTTGGGGTAGTCCTTGACCAGGAAGCGTCTGCCCTCGGGGTGGAACTTCGGGTTGAGCTCCACTACGACGCGGCTGACCGTCAGGAGGCGGGAGCGGGTTTTCAGGTCGCGGCCGCGGAGTTCGGTGAGTTCGCCCCAGCGGAGGCCGGTTTCGATGGCGGTTTCGACCAGGAGTTTTGAGTCGGCGTCCGGGAGGGCGTGGTAGAGGTCGTCGAACTGCTCGGGGCTGATGATTTCCAGCGGTTTCTCGGGGACGGTGGGGGTGCGGACTCCTTTGCAGGGGTGGATGTAGGTGACCTGGTCGTTCAGGGCGGTGGTGAAGATGGCGCTGAGGACGACCTTGTTGTAGCGGATGGTGGCGGCAGAGACGCCGTTCTTCTTCATCTGCCTGATCCAGGCGCGGACGTGCTCGGGCAGGATGTCCATCATCCGCATCGCGCCGAACTCGGGCATGACGTGCTTGTAGATCGAGTAGTGGTAGCTCTGCATGGTGGTCGGCTCGACCTCGTGGTTGGGCAGCCAGGTCTCCTCGACGTACTTCTTGAAGGTCTGCCGTCCCCGCTTGAGGTTGAGGTCCCTGCCCTTGCCGACCTCGGCCTCGGCGCGCTGCCAGGCCCTGTCGGCCTCCTTCTTGGAGGAGAACGTCCCCGCCGATGTGATCTTGCCTTTGAGGTCTTCGTAGCAGGCGGTGTAGCGCGGCTTGCCGTGGCGGTCGAGCCGCTTGAACGCGTACCCCAACGTCACTCCCCCGAATGATCGTTTGTTAGTCGCTCGTTAGTGGACTCTGCCCCACGGGCCGGGATCCAGGATGACTGCACGTCACGCACTTTAGGCCTCTGACCTGCATGTTCTCATGGATTCGACTGATCACGAAGGAGGCGAGATGAATGCTTTTTGGGCACTGGGGGTCAAGGGGTCGTGGGTTCAAATCCCGCCGTCCCGACACAGAAACACCAGCTCAGAGGGGCTTCGGAGATCATTCCGGAGCCCTTTTTCGATCTTCAAGGTCCCCGGGTTCCGCAGTTGGTGGTCACACGTGATGCCGAATCCGGGGTCTGGCCTGGGGGAACGCCGATTAGAGCGGGAGAGGGCGTGTGTCCACGC
>NZ_JBICUT010000031.1:0-12759 GCF_043198445.1 Spirillospora sp. NPDC048823
CTACGCCGGGTACGGCGTGTTCATCTATCCAGCTCACACAGCCACAGCAGCAACCCCGGCGATGGTCAACGACCCACGGAAACAGCAGAAGAGCCAGAAGAACAAACACACACGAAAGCGGAAATGATAGTAGCACTTGTTCTGTGCCGACCTCATGATCGCGGCGTCGGATCGAGCGACCCGGAGCAGGTCGGAGTTGAGGCGGAGGAAGTCGGCTAGGGCGCGCTGAGGCCGGTCATGGAGCGCAGCCCTGCGGGTAGCGGCGGCTCGAGGAGTCTTCCAGCGACCATTACTACGGGGGCATCTCCGCATCGAGACCTAACAGCTGCTTACACCTGAGATGACCGGCAACGGCCATCGAGCGCAAAGTCCGGGTTACTGGCCTTCGAGATCGTCGAGGTCGGGTTTGACGGCGGCGTCTTCCGGATCGTACTTCTGCAGCTCTTCCTCGGAATCGCTGTCCTGCAGGTCGTTCTGTACGGGTTTGCCGGTCGCGGCTTCGATGATGGCCATCAGCTTTTCCAACCGCTTCTTGAAGAAGAGGTCGATGTCATCTGCACGCAGGTCGGCGGCGTCCACCAGATGAGTGTCAAGGAGGGCGTCGACCTGTGCGGGACCGATTCCCGCCTTATTCTCGATCTTGGGCAGGTAGACCGATGGCGCCGCCCCGCCGATGGCGCGATTGGTCTCGGCGGAAAGCGGTGTCTTGTTGACGATGCTCTCCCGCATGGCCGGATCGATGTCGTGGTCGAGGCACCATTTGTACGGAAAGATGTGGTGGATGTCGACCGCGAGCTCAATGTACTGGACCTTGTCCAATGACTTGTCGTACATCCAGTCCTTGGCGCCCTGAGATAGCAGGAGGGCATAGATGCCCTTGTACGCCGCAGCGTTCCGTGTTCGCAGCGACAGAAGGCGGGACGCCGCGAATATGCAGTCCGCAACGGTCCGCGGGGCGGCGGTCTCGATGCCCCGCGCCCAGTCCGGAACGGACTCGACATCGCGCGCGAATCGGGTCTCGCTGGCGGAGCCGTAGAGTTCACCGAGGATGCCGCACCAGAACCATTGGGTGAGTTTGGCGCGCACTCCGTGCAGGTCGGCGTCCGGGCCGAGGACGACCTTGACGGCGGCGAGCGGCACAAGCTGCTTCGGGTAGGGCAGGAACCTCACGTCGAAGATGTGCTGGTCGGCGAGGAAGGTCGCGGTCCACAAGAACGCGTCACGGACCGGCTGCACCCATTCCAGGTACTCGTCCAGCTTGAGTTTGAGCAGGTCCTCCTTTCGGGCGGATACGGCCGACGGCCGTCCGGAGCCGGCTTCTTTCGCTCGCTTGAGGCTCGCGAGCAGGCTCACCGCCTGCAGGAAGTCGGTGTTCTCGACGGACGCTAGGACGGGGTGGGCGGCGAAAAGCCTGAGGGTGTGCTGCCAGTCGTCGTTGAGCCGGAAGTCGGTCCCGTGGGTGTCGTAGTACTTCTTGTCACCCGCGAAGGTCGCGGTGAGCAGTTCGAAGACGTTGAGCGGCAGGCCGCCCGTGTTCACCTTCTCGAAGACGGTGGCGACGGCCGACTTGCTGGTCGTCTCGTCGAGTTCGATGGCCGGGATGGTGTAGGCGGAGCAGCGCTGTACGATCTTGGCGAGGAAGTCGGCGGCCTGCTCCTTGTCTTCGCAGGCGAACAGCCAGGTGGCATTGTTCGTCTTACTGAAGAGCAGCCGGAGCGGGAAGTACCCGTTCGCACGTTCCTTCTCGGGCGTGGACAGGTCAAGATCGATATCTTTGCCGAAGTTGCTGCGCAGGACGCCATCGCCGGGGAGGGAGCGGACGGCTTCGTCGATCGAGTCCTCACCCTGCAGTGCGGTGGCGATGTGTACGTAGTAGCGGCGCTCCATGAGTTTGCCGCGACTGTCCTTGGTGTGCACAACACCGTCGCCGGTCAGGGCCTGGGTGAGCGAGGTCAGCCGCTGCTGGCCGTCGAGCAGCAGCCAGCCGGGCTCGGTTTCCTCGGAGAGGACGACACCCTCGACCGGACGTGGCTTGAAGCGGATCTGGTCGTTACCTGTCTTCAGCATCATGACGACGCCGAGCGGATGGCCCCGGAGGATCGTGACGAGGAGTTGGCGGATCCGCTCGTCCTCCCATTTGTAGCCCCGCTGGAAGTCGGGGAGCTGAACCTTGCCGCTCGTCGTCCATTCGAGGTACTTGTCCAGCTCATAGAGGGGAGTCTGAAAACCCACGGTTGCTCATCCTTGTCGAGGGTCGGCCCGCACGGTGCGGGTAACCGTATCGGGAGGCTCTGACGGGCGGTCGCTGCCACGCCTACAGGGGAAGAAGTGGACTGGGGGTGGCGTGCCAGGAGAGGTAGAGGTCTTCGCGGGCGCGGGTGCAGGCGACGAACAGCAGGGAGCGTTCGGCGAGCATGTCTATCTCGTGCTGGATGCGGTCGAGGTCGGCCGCGGTGACGGCGGCGTCGAGCGGGTGGGCGCGTTCGGTGACGCCGATGAGGGCGACGCAGCGGAATTCCAAGCCCTTCATGGCGTGCATCGTGGCGACACGCACGCCTGGCTCTGATGCGTCGGGGCCGTCCTTCAGGGCTACGGCGGGGATGCCGTCGGACAGCAGTCGCTGCTTCGCTCCTGCGCCGAGGTCGTGGAAGCGGGTCGCCACCGCGATGTCGGACGGGTCGACTCCCGCGTCCAGCCAGGAGCGAACCGTGTCGGCCATGCGGTCCAGTTCGACGGCCTGGCTGGACGCCGACGCCAGAGCCGGGTTCCGGCCGCGGAGCCTCGACCTGTAGCCGTCGAGGGTGTCGGAGCCTTCGTCCAGGTCGTCGATTTTCTCGCCGGTCATGATGGCGGACGACCAGGTCAGGATCTCCTGGGTGCTGCGGTAGTTGATGCGCAGCCTGCTTGAGCGGCCGGAGACGTTCACGCCCATCGACCGCAAGGACACGCGGGTGTCGTAGATCCGCTGGTGCGGGTCGCCGGCGATGAACAGGTCGTCGGGCTGTTCGGCGACGGCGTTGCGGAGCACGCGCCACTGCGCCGGGTGCAGGTCTTGTGCTTCGTCCACGACGATGTGCCGGTACCGCGGCCCTTCCGTGGCCAGCAGGTCGGCGGCTTTGACGCAGAGCTGGAGGTGGGTGCACTGGCCGTCGGCTTCGAGCTGCCGCTCGAATTCGGCGACGGCACGCCAGACTTCAACGCGCTGAGGGGTCCGGAGGGCGGCACCCCGGCCGGCGCGGGAGGCCGAGAGGTATTCCTCCTCGCTGCCGAGGCCCTGCGCGAGAACGACGTGGCGGAATTCCAGGTCCAGGAAGTGCTCGTTCCATGGCAGGTCGAGCCCCTTGGCGATCTTCTGCCAGCGTTTGCGGGTGCGGTAGTCGTTCTCGGAGACCAAGTAGGGGACGGAGCCGTGGTCGGCCACGACCCGGCGGGCGAGCGCGTTCACCGTGGTCACGTCGACACGGTCGAGCGCTTCGGGGTCGTCCAGGAGGAGCGTCAGGCTGTCCCGCAGGGAGTCGGCCAGTGCGTTCGTGAAGGTGGTGAGCAGGATGCGGGCGTCGTCGGACTGGTCGAGGAGGTGCTTGACGCGGTGCAGGGCCACCACGGTCTTGCCGGTGCCGGGCCCGCCGGACACCTGCGCCGCACCGCTGTAGGACGGGCGGTAGGCGATGCGCCGCTGGGACGGGTGCAGGAAGATGCGCCAGGCGTCGAACGGCTTGGTCAGAATGTCCTGCAGTTCGTCCGGCCCTGACACGAGCGCGATGCGGCTCGGGGTATTGGCGATGGCGGTCGCCAGGTCTTCGGTAGGCTCGCCGGCGGCCGCGTCGGCGGGGCGCCGGATCGCGACGACCTGCTGCCACACCTCATCGGGTGTGAAGCCCTCCGCGAGGTACTGCAGAACCTCGAACTGGTCTTCGGGGAACAGCTTCGCGAAGGCTTCGAGTTGCGGTTTGTCGATGATGGTGCGGACGGCGGGCAGCACACCGTCGTCGATGCCGAGGTGCCGCAGAACGGTGTCGGAGTAGTCGGCGAACAGAAGCGCAGGGGCCTTCTCGGCTGCCTTCTGGAGCACCGGCGTGAGCTGTTCGATCGCTTCGACGTTGCGGACCTCGAGTCCGCGCGTCGCCGTGTTGACGCTGATGACGCGCTTGCGCGCCCACGCGATCGCCTTGTCGTGTTGCAGCACCTTGAGCAGCAGGTAAGTGCCACTGCCGTCGTCCGGAGCGAGCACGACTCCGCGCCAGAACTTGGTGACGCGGATGGTGCGGATGCGCGGGTCACGGGCTTTCTCCAGCTGCTCAAGATGCAGGCCCTTGTCGGCGGTCAGCTCGGCGGCCGTGAGTCTCTGGAACTTGGCCATCGCCTCGCGCACACCCTGCTTGACCGTCTTCTCCAGGTTCTCGTACTCGTCGAAGAAGTCGGCGGCGAAGGCGAGCTGAGGCAAGGCTTCCTCAGGTCAACCAGGTCGGACAGAGCAACGCAAGCGTCACGTTACTGGACCTTGACCGATTTCCGACTACGGCCTTAGATCTGGATACGGCAACTTTTAACAGGACGCAGCACGGAGGACGCGCCGACATCGTGGATGCGAGGAACCACCAGGGTGGTTACGGCGAGGCGTTCGTCAGCGCGCTCGCCGTGGCGGCGGGCCTGCGGTTGGCGAAACCGATCCCGGATATCGACGGCATCGATTTATGCATGTGACCTGACGGCGTCGGCGCGCTCCGCGGCGCACGCGCCCCCGGGATCAACGTCCAGGTGAAGTCAGGTTCGGTGGCCACGGAGACTGACACCACGTGGGGTTATCGTCTCGAGGTTCCCCACTTCAACTTCCTCGCCGACGGGTGGGCCACCATCTACCCCACGTTCCTGTTCCTGGTGATCGTCCCGAAGGAGTGGCGGGAGTACGCCACGGCCGGGCACGACGGGCTGCTGTTGCGGAACGCCGCTTACTGGCACTGCCTGGCGGACGAGGACCCGATCGTCGACGCGAAGGCCGGCGCGAAGACGACTGTCCACGTCCCCAAGGCCAACCTGCTGACCGTTGATTCGCTTCGCACACTCGTGGAGGATCCAGAGAAGGCGACCGCGGCCCAGGCGGAGGCGTCATGACGATCAGCCGGGACGAACTCCAGCGTCTCGCACCCGACGACGTCGTGCGCTACCTGAACTCCACGGGCTGGCGCCGGGCGGGCGATCTCAACGGGCGTGCCACGGTCTGGGAATTCGGTCGGCGAAACTTCGAGGTCATCGTCCCGGTCTCCGACCGTTTCCGCGACTTTCCGCAACGGATGTACGAGGTCGTCCAGACGCTCGCCGAGGTCGAGGAACGCCCCGAACCGGAGGTACTGCACAGGCTCACGACCCCCAATATGGATCGGCAGTACTTCCGGCTCTTCCCAGACGCACCGCCGGGCTTGATCCCGGCAGCCGATGCGGCTGAGGCGTTCCAGGGCGTACGGGAGTTGTTCATCGCCGCCGCTTATGCCGAGTACCACCCCCGTGCGGGCTTCGTCCTGCCCAACAGCAAGCCGAGGGTCGTCCGGGAGTTCCCGGAGAAGGCTCTCCTGGGTACCGCGCCGGGAAGCTTTGTCATCAGCGCGGAAGTTCCGCTGGGTCCAAGCGACGACACGCTCTTCTCCACCCTGGACGCCTTCGAGCGCAGAGTCCTCCTGCGGTTGAGGCGGGCGCTTTTCAGCGCGAGGGCGGCAGCCGAGGAAGCATCCGAGCGGGCCGAGCTCACGCCTTTCGAGGAACGGACGGACGCCGGTGTCTCGCGTACGCTCTGCCAGGCGCTGGCCCGTCTCGGCGGCTCCGACCGGAACCGTCCCTTCGAGATCCAGTTCGACTGGGCCAGCACGGTGGCCACCAAGGCACCCAATGCCCCGGTCCGCTTCGAGGGCGACCAGGTGGGCATGCTCGCCCACGCCGCCGAGGACCTCGGGCGGAGACCGAGAATCGAGCCTGCGCAGATTCGCGGCCGAGTCCGCGCCATGGATCGGGACCACCCGGAAGAGCAGGGTTGGGTCGTCATCCGTGGCGTCCTCACTACCAAAGGCGCCAGCAGGAACCGGCAGGTATGGGTGCCTCTCAGCCCGGACGACTATGACCGTGCGCTCCGCGCGCACGGCCAAGGTCTCGAAGTTCGCGTCTCCGGCTCACTCACCCGCACCGGCCGGCGTGCCGAGCTCAGGCCGGACGGATACTTTCGCGTCCTGTGACACGCGGACGGTTACTCGTCCAGGTAGAGAAGGGCGGTGATGGTCTTCTTGCAGATGTCGCAGTGCATGGGCGCTTCTTCGGAGGCGAGGTCACACTCAACGGTGGTGACGCGGTCGATGACGCCAGATGCCGCCTCGGTGGCCCATGCATCAGCCCAGCGGTGAGTGTTGGCGGTGAGGTCATCGACGTAGCGCGCGGTCATTTCGTAGAAGGCGCGGACGCCGTGTTCCTTCATGTAGTGCCAGTTGAACTGGAGCGACAGCAGTGCGATAGGGAAGGGGTGCTCGACCAGGCCCCGGGCCCAGCGTTCGGAGACGTCGTCGACGTCCAGGCGTGCGGCGCGCTCGTCCAGGACCTGCCACATGCCGTTCTTGTCGTACTCGATGAGCACGTCATCGAGGAGCTTGCGGGCGTTGACGAGGTTGCGGGTCTTGCTGGCGAACAGCTCGGAGACGCTCAGGTTGAGTTGCTCGCCGGGGCCCTTACGCGCTTGGTCGATGGCCTGCTTGAGCTGGACCGCGTAGGCCGATTCCCAAGACAGGCACTCTCCGAAAGCCGACCAGGGGTCGGGGAAGCCCTTCTGTTTGATCGCGGCAAAGATGCGATCGCCTTGCACACCCATCCACGGCTCCAATCATGGAGTTACCTCGACGGCGCACACCTCCCGGTGAGGTGCGCGGCAAGCTCGCCGGTCGGGACCTGGGCCTGCTCCCCGGTGTCCATGTCCCGGACCGTGATCACCCCCGCCTCCTTGTCGGACGCCCCGTAGATCAGTGCAAAGCGGGCCATGCGGTCAGCGGCCCACCTCAGCTGCTTGGCCAGTTTGCGACTGGCGGCCAGATACACCTCGGTCCGCAGACCCGCATCCCGCAACTGCGCGGCGAAGCCCATGACTTCGGACGCGGTGTCCTCGGCGATCACTGTGACGGCGACATCGATCCTGTGCGCATCACCTTGATCGTCACTGATCAGGCCGATGATCCGTTCGACGCCCAGGGATCCGCCGCAGGCCGGGACGTCCGGGCCGCCGAGCGCGGCGATCAGCCTGTCGTAGCGTCCGCCGCTGGCGATCGAGCCCGGCATGCCCTCGGCGACCACCTCGAAGATGACGCCGGTGTAGTAGTCCAGGCCCCGGACCAGGCTCGGCGTGAACGCGATCCGGTCTTCGCCCACCTTCGGCGACGCCAGCTCCAGCAGCCGGCCGATCTCCTCCAGGCCCGCGCGTCCCGCCTCGCTGTCCTTCAAGGCGGTCTGCATCCGCTCCACGGCATCGGCGGCCGTCAGGTCACCGACCAGGGCCTCGGCGATGCCGGGGGCCAGCGACCGTGCGTCCACCAGCTCGGCCGCGACCTTCTCCGGCGACAGCTTGTCGAGCTTGTCCAAGGTGATGAGCACGCCGCCACCGAGGTCGGCGGGAACGCCGTACACCTCCAGCAGGCCGGAGAGCGCTTGACGCGAGTTCACCAGCACCCGGTAGTCACGTACACCGACCGCATCCAGCGCGTCGGTCAGCGCGCACACCACCTCGGCGTCCGCGAGCGGGGATGCTGACCCGACCACGTCCACATCGCATTGCGCGAACTCGCGGAACCTGCCCTTGCCTGGACGGTCGGCCCGCCATACCGGGCCCATCGCGTACCGCTTGTAAGGCGTCGGGAGCTGTGACCCGTAGCCGGCGACGACCCGCGCGAGCGGGACGGTCATGTCGTACCTGAGGGCCAGATCGGCTTCGCCGGTCGCCTCGTGCTCCCCACGACGCAGGATCTTGAAGATCAGCTTGTCGCCCTCGTCGCCGTACTTGCCGGTCAGGGTCTCCAGCCGCTCGAACGCCGGCGTCTGCAACGGCTCGAACCCGTACCGCTCGAACACCCCGCGGATCTGCGCGAAGACATGCTCACGGGTACGCAGCGCACCGGCGAGGAAGTCGCGGGTGCCTGACGGGGGCTCGAACTGTTGTGACGCCATGAGAACTCCTGACCAACGTAACCGAGCAACAAGACAAGGCAAGTCATGGGAACCGGTCCACATCCGGACGCACAGCGAACCAGGGGACAACGCCTTCCGATGGTATCGACGGCCCCGGCATCGTCCGGGGCGAACCGCGGGCATCCTCCAACCGGCAAGGTGCAAGTTACGACGCACGAGTGAGCCCCCGTGCGGCGCCCCTACGTGCCCCCAGCCAGCCTGCAACCGCCGACGTAGGCCCACATCTAAGGCTTTTGGGAACACGGTGTTCACTCCACTTACATCAGACACGGACTCACACTGATGATGACTACCCGGAGAGAACATGAAGTGTTATGGTGACACTCCAGGTACATGGACAACCAGGCAAGGTAGATGATGAGCACGAAAGCCGAGCAGGAGTTCATCCAGGTGGCAGTACCAGCTCAGCACGTCATGGCCGTCTATCGGCTGCTCTCCGAGCTCGAGCAGGAGCCCGAGGCCACGGTCGACGCTCCTGGGACGTGGGACGCCGACAAGCTGGCCAGGCTGGCCAGCACCAACCTCAACACCACCAAAACGGTCACCCGCATTCTCGACGTCCTCTGCCAAGAGCCCGACAAGCGGTACGACATGCAGGATCTGGTGAACGCCCTGTCGATGGAGTACCACAGCCTGCGCGGGAACCTGGCGGCATTCACCCGCCACCTGAACACGCACTACGACAGCGACACATGGCCGATGCGCGTCGACGAGTCGAGCAGTGGCGCGATGCTCTACAGCCTCGATGCCGCAACGGCTGCTCTCTGGAAATCCGTCCGCGGCTGACCGGCCGCCTGCACGCTCCGCCACGGTGATGCGCCGACAGGTCAGCGCAACGGTGCCGGGCCAGCAGACCGAGCAGCCGGTTCCCGCCTCAGTACGCGTTGACGTCACCGGGCGGCGCGCGTCCACCGGCCCGGTCATCTCGTCTTCGTCCGCTGGTCGAGATGACGGCGGCAGCAGTCCGCGATGTCCGAGCCGAACCGCGTCCATGAGCGATTGGTGCCGATGGGGTCGCGGTGAAGCGCCAACGCCACGGCCCTTTCCAGGACGGTCGGTGCGTCGGATTCCCGGTAGCGCCGCCCTCCTTTGGACACCTCCCGCATGAGGACGCCCTTCGGGTCCGCAAGCCGGCCGGTGTCCTTTCCGCGGTACTTCACAGGGAGCTTCCACGAGGCGACCAGGTTGGACAGCGCGTCGGGAAAGAGCAGCAGCCAAGCCTCCATCTCCTCGACGGCCAGCACGTATTGCGCGCTGCCCAGTTCCGCACGCAGTGCTTCCTGCACTCGGCGGTGGATCGCCGGGTAGTCATCGCCGTCAGTGCTGTCGAGGTCTTCATGAACGAATACGCAGGCAAGCTCCGCATCCTCAGCGGCGGCGCGCCCCCTTGCCAGCGCCGCCAGGTCCGAGATCCTCCGCGAGAGTCGTTCAGCGGGCACCTTGTGAAGCCTCACCGGCTCGTTGATCTCTACCAGCCGGCCGCGCATCTCCTCGCAGAGCGCTTCGAGCAGGATGCGCAGACATCGTCGATCCTTGCGATCCTCACCGGCCAGCACTACGACCGGGCGGCGAGTGGCACGAATGCTCGTCCCTCCCCGTCTCCTCACAGGGAGCCGCCCAGCACGCCCGAGAACCAGAGACGTCCGAGCGGCATGTTGTCAGTCCTGTCGGCGATCTCCCTGACCCTGGCCTCCGGAACGGCGGGGATCGCGGACGAGCCGTCGTCGAGCCGCTCGCACACCACCAACTCACCGGGCTTCAACCTGTCCGCGAAGGCGGGTGAGTGGGTGGCGATCAGGAACTGTGTGCGCTCGCTCGCCTCGCGCAGGCGTTCGACAAGGAGTTCAAGGGCCTGCGGATGAAGCCCGTGATCGATCTCCTCCACACAGGTGAGTGCGGGAGGCTCCGGGTCATAGAGCAAAGCCAGCAGACCGAGCAGGCGGATCGTCCCGTAGGAGGCGTCCGCGAGTTGCGTCGGTCGGCGCAGCCCTCTCTCATGCAGGACCACGACCACCTCGCGGGCGGGACCTGACGGATACTCGAAGCTCACACCGTCCAGTTGTGGAAGCACTTCCTTCGCATCTTCCACCAACTGTTCGAACGCCCCGTTTCCTCTGCCCTCCAAGAAGAGCAGGAAGGCCGCGAGGTTGGAGGCATCCTCCTCTAGCGTCACGTGCCTTGTCGGGAAGCGGGCCGGACGCCGTGCCCTGTCAACGCTGACGTCGAAGACCCGGAAGGAAGCGAGGCGCTCGGCTACTGTGGCGACCTCGTTTCCTCCCTCGTCGTCAGACAGACGCGGCAGAGTGGACAGGCCACTACTCAGGCGACGAATGCCGAAGAGGTGCTCCTGCGACGCTTCCTTGTCCCGGCTGATGCTCTCGACGCTCACTCTCTGCCCGGAGATCGTGATGCGCCTTCCGCGCCCCTGCGTCCTCTTGAACTGGAAGGTCTCGTGTCGCCTGAGCGAAGGTCGGGCGTCGGCAGGCGCCCGCCGTTCCACACGAAGGGTGTACTCATCGGGTGCGCTCATGCTGCTGTGCGCGGTCCATGTAGCCTTCAGTTTGATCTGGAAGGAGGCCGGTTGCTTCGGCCCTCCCCAGAACACGAGTTCCTCGAAGCCTCCGCGGACTTCCAGCGCCGGTTCCAGGTCGGTGCGGATGACGTCGGCGAGGAAACGGAAGACTTCCAGCACATTGGTCTTGCCTGCGCCATTGGGACCGACCAGAACATTCAGCGGGCCCAAAGGCACGGTGATTTTGCGCAGGCTGCGAAAATTCTGCACTTCCAGCTCGATCAGCCGGTCGTTCATGATCCCGCTCCCACGATTGTCCGTCCTGGCGGCCGCACCTGAAAGATCAGCCTATCTCGGGGCCGCCCACGCGCAACGCTGAACGGGGGAAGGTGGCGCGGACGGTGCGGCCTCGGGCGTCGCCGGTGCATGACCAGGTCATGGCCAGTGCCTCGACCGTGAGCAGGCCCCGGCCGCCCTCGGCCAGGTCGGTGATGCCCTCGACGCGCGACTCGTCCGGGCCGCCCTGGTCGGTGACGTCGACGATGACGCCGGCCACGTCCATGCTGATCTCAACGGTGAACCGCCCGTCACCGCTTTGCCTCGCTCTTCTATTCCACATATTTCATGCGGGACCGGGGTACGCGATTACGCAGGCAATTTCGATCTTCTTCCCGTTTTGGAAAGTCACCTCCCGCTGAGCACGAAGTACCCGCGCGGCAACGCGGTCGTCGAGATCGTCCTTGCCTGGATCAATCCGGCACTGCTCGGCATGTTCCTGGCCTCGATGGCCCTCGCGGTGGCCGCGCAGCGCTTCGCTTCCGGCTCCGGCACTACCGGCCTCGGTAGCGGCCACGGGCGGGGGCGCGAGGATCCGGCTCCGTCGGTGATCGACGGCTTTCATGGCGTTTGAGGCACCCCGGCTTCTCCGAACAGGATGCGGCAGCCGCCGGTGAACAGGCGACGGAGGAGGCCGTCACGCCGTTGGCGTGCCGCTACGGCGGTAGGCCGATGCCGACGGGCTGCGGGAGACATCTGCCTGCTTCGGTCGGCCCAGGCGCCGTGGGGTGTCCGAGGGAGTGGCCTCGCCCGCTGGACGTCTCGGGCTGCGGTGCACCGCAGGGCGGAGCGCTCGCGGATGGCGTCGATACGGCGGGCAAGGTCAATGGCGTTCTTAGCCTCGACCAGTTGGTCGGGCAGCAAGGCCCAGATAGAGCCGGTGTACTCGCCCCACCAGATGCAAAGGTCCGGGTATTTTCGCTGCAGCCATGCCACGGCCAGATCGAGATCGGTTTCCGCCGATATGGCTCTCTGGCTCTCGGCGATCAGCCCGCAGGGGACTCCACCGGGTCGGGCGAAGAACAATTCAGAAGTCATTACGTCACCTCCAAGCGAGCGCGGCGCACGCGTCCGTCAGGTGATGGGCGTCCACGATGGCCCGCCTGCTCAACGTTCGCGGGGGAAGGTGGCGCGGACGGTGCGGCCTTGGGCGTCGCCGGTGCATGACCAGGTCGCGGCCAGGGCCTCGACCGTGAGCAGGCCCCGGCCGCCCTCGGCCAGGTCGGTGATGTCCCGGACGTGCGGCTCATCCGGGCCGCCCTGGTCGGTGACGTAGACGATGACGCCGGCCACGTCCATGCTGATCTCGACGGTGAACCGCCCGCCGTCATGGCCCGAGCGGGTGTGCCGGACGGCGTTCACGGCGAGTTCGTCCAGGACGAGGAGAAGCTCGTCCAGGCTCGGAAAGTCGGGGAGTAGATGCGCGGCGAATGCCCTAACAAGCCGGATTTGATCGGGCTTGCCGTGGAATTCCCGTCGCCAGTACATCGACGCGTCCGGCTTCGCCGGAACGGTCACCGCGAGCAGCATTGATCACCTCACAGGGACGATCCGAAATGACGCTCTCATGCTCAGGAACGGGAACCGGTGTCCGCCTTCGTCTTTCGGCGTAAGCATTCAGCACCGGCACGTTTCGGTGTTGCGTGATCGCTGTGGGTGATCGCGGGAGGGTGTGCTTGGGCCGGTTTCGAGGTGGTCAGGCT
>NZ_JBICUT010000032.1:0-10924 GCF_043198445.1 Spirillospora sp. NPDC048823
ACAGTGGCCTGACCCGCCCCGACCCGGTCACCGTTCCCGACGACCATCACAGTCACCGCGCCCGCCGGCGCATCCCACCCCCGATCCGCACCCCCCGGACAGGCCACGGACCTGCGCGTGGCAGACCCCGCACGCCCCCGAAATGCCGCTCTGCCAAGCAGACCGGCTCTCATGACGAGATCGGAACCAACATGGATCACCGGAAATCAGGCCGTGGATCCAGGCTGAGGGTCTCCACCGAGGTCGCCCGCGAGTGGGCAATGAGCCCTCGGCCGAAGTCAGGCCGAGGGCTCACCGTTATGGCGCGGGCGTTACGCCCGCGAGCGGTTATCGAGTGCCGTCGATCAGGCGGATGGCCAGGTCGGGGCTGAACTGTCCGGCGGGGATCCCGGTGCCGATCCCGCAGTCGCCGTCGGAGTCTCCGGGGACCTTGACCCACAGTTCCAGTTCAGCGTCGGCCCCCTCGCGGGGCGGGGTGCCGAGCCTGCGTCCGGCAGGGTTGCACCATTCACCGTTGGAGCCATTGCCGTTTCGGCTGGTGTCGACCACGAAGGTCTTGCCGCTGGGGAGCCCGGCATTGACGGCCCTGGCGTAGGTGACCGACCGTTCGGTGGTGTAGTAGTTCGACACGTTGACCGAGAAGCCGCGTGCGTCCGCGATCCCGGCGGCCCGCAGACGCTGGGCCATGGTGCCGGCGGGAATCCAGTTGGCGTTGGCGGCGTCCAGGTAGACCCAGGCGTTCGGCGCCTTCTGCTTGAGCTGCTGCACACCGTATTTCAGCAGGTCGAGCCGGATCTGCCGCTCGGTGTCGTTCGGCAGGCAGTCCAGTTGGGCGACTGCGTCGGGCTCCACCACGACGATCGCCTGACGGTTGCCGATGGCCGTGGCGAACTGCCCGATCCAGGTGCGGTAGGCCTCCGGGCTGCCCGCGCCGCCGCCGGAGTGGCTGCCGCAGTCACGGCCCGGGACGTTGTAGGCCACCAGCATCGGTGTGGCGCCGGCCTGCTCGGCGCCACCGACGTAGCGGGACACCGCCGCGGTGACGTCGCTGTTCCAGTTGCCGAACCAGCGTGCGATCGGCCGGTCGGCGATGGCCGCCTTGATGCGAGCGGCCCGCGGATCGCCGAGGTTGGCGGCGACCCAGGCCGCCGGGTTGGAGTTCGGGTCGACGTACAGGTTGGTCGCGGCGATCGCCTTGGCCGCGGGTGCGGCGTAGGAGACGGCGCCGATCTTGGCGGCCTGCGGTTGCTGTCCGGTGAGGTAGGCGCCGGTGAGCGCGGCCGTCGACGCGGTGAGCGCGGCGACGGCGGTGATGGTCCATCTACGGAGAGCGGGTAGCACGGGGTTCCTTCGTCGTCCGGTGTCATGGCGGGGGTCGCGCCGCCCGCGGGCTCTTCGGTCATAGTTCAGCGGAACCCAGGGAAGCGGACGCGTTCAATGCACTTTTCTGGCCGTTTTTCGAGAAACTATCGATGTGTTTGGATTTGAGTCAAGAGCCTTTTCATGCCTTTCATTTACGTCCAACTGCCGAGCATCTCGCCGCCATTGCGAGCCGCTGTAACCAGCCGCTCGGCAGGACGGACGTGTCCTTCTCCGGGGCGTTCCGGCCGGTCGGCTCGTGCAGGCATATGGCATACCGCCTCAGTGGACGTGAACGCGCCCTCCGGCAGCACGAGCCGTGGCGAACGTGGGCGAGGAGAAGCCAGGATTTGACCTCAAGTGCGGTTGAGATCCGAGGATCGGTGGCGACCAGGGCCGCTGCCCTGGCTGCTGACCTTGAGGAGGATGTCCGTGAGCACGGATGCAGGCTTCTACTCGATCATCGACTACACCGTCGATGGCGTCGACACCCAGAAGGAGCTTGTGGCGGCCTTCGCCGAAATCCAGGAGCGGTGGGTGCGCTTCTATCCCGGCTACCGGTCGGCCCGCTTCCATGTCAGCACCGATGGCACCCGTGTGTACAACATCGTGCATTGGGCCAGTGAGGCCGACTACCGCGACTTCGTGGAGACCTCCGACACCGAAGGCCGGATGGCCGCCATCGGCAAGGCCCTGGAGGGCTTGTCGGGCAAGGCGGAAGCGCGCATGAACGGGATTCCCACGTACACCGTTGTCGCAGAAGTCGGGCCCGGGCCGCAGCGCCTGGACTCCTGATCGAACCGGAAACATCAGCCGGCGCGCTCTCGCCGAACCGGCGGGCGCGCCGGGCAGGCGTGCATCGGTGATGCGCGCCGCCGACCACATCGAAGGACGTCCATGAAGGTAGAGGTTTATGCCGATGTGCTGTGCCCGTGGTGCTACATCGGCAAGAGACGCCTGACCGCGGCGCTGGAGGGTCTCGCCGACCGCACCGGTGTGGAGGTCGTCTGGCGCGGCTACGAACTGGCCCCGGAAGAAGGCCGGGTCCCCGGCCCCACGGCCGCCGAGGCCATGGCCGGATGGTGGGGCGATCAGGCGGCGGAGCGGATCGCCCGGATCCGGGCCCTGGGCGCCGCGGAAGGGTTGGAGCTCAACCTGCATCTGGCCCGGCCGGTGAGCACCTTCGACGCCCACCGGCTGTGCAGGCTGGCCGCCGACCGTGGCCGGGCCGACCAGATGATGGAGCGCCTGCTCGGCGCCTATCACTCCGAGGGACTCAACGTGGCCGACCCGCAGATCCTGCAGCGCCTGGGTGAGGAGGCCGGCCTGGACGCCGCCCGGGTGCGCGCCGTCCTCGCCGGTGACGACTACGCCGGACAGATGCGGTCCGACCGGCGCCGCGCAGCCGAGCACGGTGTCACCGCCGTCCCCTCGCTCGTGATCGGCCACAGGCCGCCGGTCTCGGGTGTCCAACCCGCCGACGAATTGCGCCAGCTGCTGGAACGCGGCCTCACGCTCCGTCATGGTTCAGCGTTGGCTTGGCGGCACTCTTGACTCTCCGCCTGGGATCCAAGCATCGATCGCAGCGGCGCTACGGAGGAGCGCGGAAGTGGCCGTGCGGGTCACGGTTTCGAGGGTGTGGCCTGTGCGGGCATGTCCAGCGCATGGGCGAGGGCGGTGGTCACCTGGGCGGCGTGGTCGGGCACGTGCCGGTCGGCCCACACGGCTGCCGACTGGAGGAAGTCGCTCAGATCCTGCTCGGCGGCGGTGAGCGATCGGCGCAGTCCGGTGACCGGCATCTCGATCACCGGGCTGTCGTTCTGCTCGGCATCAACGGTCAGCCGGACGGTGTCTCCAAGGCGTTCGGCGAGTGGGGAGGGATCGTGGCCGAAACCGACGGACGGATACCCTTCTTCGACGATCTTGTTCCAGTCGCGCCATTCATCGAAACCGGTGCAACATCCTGGTAGCAGGGTCGTGCCGGTGGCCGTGTCGGTGACCCGCATCCCTCCGGGTGCCAGAGGCGGCTCCATGGTGAGCAGCCCGCGCAGGAAAGCCCCGAGAGGGTCGGCAGGCTGCGCTGAGCCACCGTCGTCCTCGGGATCGGTGTCGTTGTACTCGGCGATGCGCATCACCGCCGTGCCGACCTCGACCGGGTCGGACGTGCCACTGAGCGGCAGGAAGCCGTACGGTTCTGAGAAGGCGACCGGCCAGAGAGCGAACCCCTCGGACGCACAGACCTCCAGAACGGGCCGTATCACTATCACTTTGTGGAGTCTGCATTACGACCGGGTGTCATCGCCTCCCGATTACCTGGACGAGCTTCGGCCCAGGCCGGCGGGCTGAGCGTTGTGCCGGCGCCGGCCGCCGACGGATCGACCGGATTCCGGGGGCCGAGGTGCCGCCGAGGGAATCAGCGCGGCCATCAGTCGGAGAGCCGGCCGTCCAGCGCGAACAGGAATCCGGCGATCGTCGCGGCGGCGAGGACGGCGGCGACCAGGCCGGCCAGGACGCCTATGACGACCGCTCCGACGGCACCCGTCGTGTGCAGCACGCCGATCCCCGCGATGATGCCTGCACTGAGGCCGGCGGTGGTGGCCACGAGCATGGAGATCAGAACGATCATCAATGAGCGCACCGACAAGAGTGTGTTCTGCCGGGCCGGAGCGGTGCGGGCCGTTGGGGTGCCCGGCCTTCCCGGCGCCGAACGCTTCCTGGTGTCTTTCATGCACCCAGGGTGCGCCGGGCGAAGGCTATGAATCCACGCCGTGTTCTATGAAACTGGGAATGGTCGGAGAACGTCTTTGGTGTGATCTGCCGATGGAACCCTTCAGTTCGGAGCTGTGGCACGACCGGTTCTGCGACGCGCTCGTCGGGGTTCGTGACGCGGTCCGCGCGCGGAACCTCTCCTTGCCGGATCAGGAGCGGCGTGCGCTGCGCAGGATCGCCGACCACCCCGGCTTCGCCGGGCTCGGCCCGCCGATCGAACCTCTGGCCAGGGGAAAATGGATCGCGGCTCGCGCGACGGCGGCGGTGCACTCGCTGGCGGCGGCGCTCCCGCCGACCGCTTTCACGGCGGTCGGCCTGCCCGCGGACAAAGCCATCGTGCTGTGGGACAGAACCCTCCAAAACGGACTGGGCCCGCCAGAGCTGACCCGCCGGTCGGCCGACTTGTTCGGCGAACTGCGGCCACGGTCGTCCTCCACCCCGAGGACGGCGCTTGAGATGCGGATCCGCTCAGTGATGTGGTTACCGGGAAATCACAGCATGAAAGGTGCGGCCTCCGGAATCACGCAGGTGTTCCACGCGATTACGACCGCGCTGCAGATACCGGACGGGCCGGTCCTGCCGTCCCTGGCCGATTCGAGTTTCGACTACGAGTGGACGCGCCTGTTCGAGCATCGGCCGCCTGAACAGCGGCAACTGGTCACGCTGCTGTGCTTTATGGCTGCGGCTCCCTTCCCCCTGGCACTGCTCAGCGAAGGGTGGGACGCATTGCCCTCTCCGCTGCGCACGGTCGTGCGTGATCCCGCCCGGCTCGCCTCGCTCGTCACCGAGGTGGCCGCGCACGGATGGTTCCGTACGGATCCGTCCGCGGTGACGTGCGCCGCCGAAGTACAGGAGCGCGTGCGCAGCCGCCTGCGCCGCTCGGCCGAACGCACCGCCTGTTCGTTCGTGCTGCGCTTCCTGCGGGCGGCCCTCTCGCCCGACACCCACCACCACGAGTCGTGGGACGGCTGGAGGCTCGCACCGCCCCATGTCGAAGCGGCGGCCGGGCAGGCAGAACGGCTCGACGTACGGCTGAGCGACGCCGCGTACCTGCTCGATCGGCTTTCGGTCTACCAGCGGAGCGCCGATCATGACGCACCGACGGCCGCCGAGACCGCTCGGCATGCCGTTGCGATATGCGAGCGGACCGGAATCTCCGATCCCGAGGCCTATTCGGTCATCGTCGGCAATCTGGCTCTGGCCCTGGAACAGGACAGGCGCTTTCCGGAGGCGATCGCAGCGATCGAAGAGTCGCTGGAGGTGAGGGCCCGAATATTCGGCACCGAGGATTCGGACTACGCCGGCACGCTCAGCATCAAGGGCTATCTTCTGGAGCGCGCGAAGCGGTTCACAGAAGCCCGGGAGGCGCACCAGGAGGCGCTCGCCACCATGCGGCGGATCGTCCGGCGCCAGCCCGGCCGATCGACTCTGGAGACGCTCGTTGAAGTCCTCAACGACTATGCGGCGTGCCTGCGCAGGGGTGAACCCCGGGCTGACGCGTCCGCGGAGGCGCTCCGGACGGCAATGCGCCTCCTCGACGAGGCGCTGCACCTCGTCGAGCGCGGTGCGTACGGCTGGAAGCAGGTGATGGTCAACCGCGCGCATGTGCTGCGGCTGGAAGGGCGGCTCGACGAGGCCGAGACGATCTTCCGTGACCTGGTCGATTACTGCGAAGCCACCTATGGTGATCCCTCGTACGAGCTGTACGTCGCGCTGCGTGAGCTCTCTGAGCTGCTCTGGGAACGCGACAGCCCTGATTACGACGCCGTGTACCTGAGAGCACACGAGGTGGACGACGCCATCGGCCCGGACGGCCGTCTGGAGCCCGACGACCCGATGCGCTGAGCGGCATCACCACGCAGCGTGGATTCTGGTTCGTTCCTCGTCGAGATAGGAGGGGCCGGGGCCGACCTTGCCGAGCCAGATCGGTCCTGCGATGACCAGGATGTCGGCGGCCAGGACCGTGATCGCCGAGGAGTTCGGCGGTCGTGGCCTGGAGGGAACTCCTCGTCCGCGAGGCGCTGGCGGACAGCATCCGCAAGGAACAGGGACACCCCCGAGGTGTGGGCCGCGGCGCCCGCCCGCGCCGCCGATGACCGCTACGGGTGGTCGGGGGTGGCGTGGGCCAGGCCTGTGCGGTAGGCGATGACGACGAGTTGCGCCCGGTCGCGGGCCTCCAGTTTCATCATCGCGCGCTGCACGTGGGCGCGGACGGTGTACGGGCTCAGGTACATCCGCTCGGCGATCTCCTGGTTGGACAGGCCGGTCGCGACCAGGGCCACCATCTCGCGCTCGCGCGGGGTGAGCAGGGCGAGCCGTTCCGGGTGGTGCGGCGGGGCGTGGTCCGGTGTGGCCAGGAAACGGGCGACCAGGGAGCGGGTCGCGGCGGGGGACAGAAGGGTGTCGCCGTCGGCGATCGTACGCACGGCGTGCAGCAGGTCCTCGGCCCCGATGCCCTTGCCGATGAAGCCGCTGGCCCCCGCGCGCAGGGCCTGGGCGACGTACTCGTCGGTCTCGTACGTGGTGAGGATCAGGATGCGGCTGGCGCGCAGTTCCGGGTCCGCGCAGATCTGCGACGTGGCGGTGAGACCGTCCACCTCGGGCATCCGGATGTCCATGATCACCACGTCCGGGCTCAGTTCCCGGGTGAGTCTCACCGCCTCCCCGCCGTCGGCGGCCTCGCCGACCACGGTGATGTCGTCGGCGGTGTCGAGGAGCATCCGGAAGGCACCGCGCAGCAGGGCCTGATCGTCGGCGAGGAGCACCCGGAGCGTCACGGCGCGTCCCCGGCCTCTCCGCCGGCCGTTCGCCCCTCGATGGTCGCCGTTCCGCCGGTTTCCGGCGTCGTGTCCTTCGCGGGCGGGAGGGGCAGTTCGGTGGAGACGAGGAAGCCGCCCTCCGGGAGCCTGCCCGCGGAGAGGTGTCCGCCGACCGCGGCGGCACGTTCACGCATCCCGATCAGACCGTAACCGGGTGGACGGTCCGGCACCGCGGACGCGGTCGTCGCCGTATGGGTGCCCCCTCCGTCGTCGGTGACGGTGATGGCCACGCGGTCGCGGTTCCAGGTGAGGCGCACCTGGGCGCTACCGGTACCGGCATGTTTGGTCACGTTGGTCAGGGCCTCCTGGACGATGCGGTAGGCGGTGAGGTCCACTCCCGGCGGCAGCGGCCTGGACGTGCCCTCCTGGTGCACCGACACCTCCAGACCCGCGCGGCGGAAGGAGTCGAGGAGCGTGGGGAGCCGGGACAGTCCGGGCGCCGGTTCGGCGGACGCGGCCGCGTCCCCCGTCTGGCGCAGCAGACCGACCGTGGCCCGCAGGTCGTCGAGCGCGTCGCCGGTGGTCTCGACGAGCTCCTTCAGGCTCCTGCGGGTCTGCTCCGGGCGGGTGTCGAAGAGGTGGGCGGCGACCGTGGCCTGCGCGTTGGCCAGGGTGATCTGGTGGGCCACGAGGTCGTGCAGTTCCCGGGCGATGCGCACCCGCTCCTCGGCCACTCTCCGGCGCGCCTCGAGTTCCCTGCTCTTCTCGGCCCGCCGGGCCCGCTCCTCCACGGCCGCCAGGTAGGCCCGCCGGTTCTGCGTCGAGTGACCGAGCACGCCGGCCACCAGAGGGAACGCCGCCACCGCCACCATCCGGCTCCCGTCCTTCCACGAGAGGGCACCGAACGAGGAGGTGGAGGCGGCCAGCAGCGCCGCGGAGGCGGCCAGCACCGCGCTCGCCGCGCGCCATTCGGTGCGCACGGCGAGCGAGTATGCGGTGATCACGGCGGGGGCCGCGGTGAGTGGGCTCAGCAGGAGTCCCAGCAGCGGCACCAGCATGCCCGCCGCGGTCGTGGCCGCCATGGCGGCCAGGGGCGCCCGGTGCCGCAGCGGCAGCACGGCACAGGACACCGCGCCGATGAGGTAGGCGGCGGCGGGCGGCGCCGACAGCGTGTCGTCGACCCGCACCACGCCGCCGAGCAGGCACACCGCGAACGCCGTCGCCGTGATCGCTGCCTCGCGCCACCATCTGGGGCCGCCGCCGCCCGTGTTCGTCATGGCCGGCTCAGCGCCTGCCGCCGTGGAGCAGCGGCACCGCCGCGTCCGGCCTGGTCACGGAGGCGGGGGCATGCCTGTTCAGTTTCTCTCCCTCGACGTCCACGTTCGGCAGCACACGGTTCAGGATACGAGGCAGCCACCAGGCCCGATGGCCGAGCAGTGCCAGGACCGCGGGGACGATCGCCATCCGGACCACGAAGGCGTCGAAGGCGACGGCGGCGGCCAGGCCGACGCCCATCGTCTGGATGGTCGGGGAGTTCATCCCGATGAATCCGGCGAACACGCTGATCATGATGATCGCCGCCGCGGCCACCACCCGTCCGCTGTGCCGGAAACCGTGGACGATCGCCTCGCCGGGGGACGCGCCATGGACGTAGGCCTCCCGCATCCGGGTGAGGAGGAAGACCTCGTAGTCCATGGCGAGGCCGAACACGATTCCGATGATGAGGATCGGCATCAGCGACATGACCGGCCCGGTCTGCTCGATGCCGATCAGGTCCGCGCCCCAGCCCCACTGGAAGACCGCGACGAGGACGCCGAAGGCGGCGCCCACCGACAGCAGGAAACCGAGCGCGGCCTTGACCGGGACCAGGACCGAGCGGAAGACCACCAGCAGCAGGAGCACCGCCAGGCCGATGACCACGGTCAGATAGGGGATGAGGGCGTCGGACATGGCTTCGGAGATGTCGATGTTCATCGCGGTGGTGCCGGTCACCAGGACGCCGGCGCCCGTGTCGTCCTCGACGCCGGAGACCGCGCCCCGGATCGCGTGGACCAGGTCCTTGGTCTCGCCGCTGTTCGGCGCGGTCCGCGGGACGGCGGTGAGGACGGCCGTGTCCCGGGCCGGGTTGAGAACCGGCTCACCGACCGACGCGACCCCGTCCACTCCCCCCACGGTCTTGGCGACCAGGTCCGTGGTGCCCCGGGTGTCCGCGGACTCCGGCATGTCCACGACCACGGTCAGCGGGCCGTTGAAGCCGGGGCCGAAGCCTTCCGACAGCAGGTCGTAGGCCCGGCGCTCGGTGGTCTCCACCGACTTCGACTCGTCTCCAGGCAGCCCGAGTTCGAGGCTCAGCGCCGGGAGGGCGACGGCGCCGAGACCGAGTCCGGCGACCATCAGCACGGTCACCGGCCGGCGCAGCACGAACCGCGCCCAGCGGGTGCCGAGCCCAGGACGGCCGGCCGCGGTGGGCACCGGGCGCGGACGCCCGCTTCGCTGCCGGGCCGACCTGCGGACGGCGCGGGACAGTATCCGCCGGCCGGTGAACCCGAACAGCGCGGGGACCAGGGTCAGCGCGACGAGTACGGCGAGCGCCACGGCGCCCGCGCCGCCCAGGCCCATCTTGGTGAGTTCGGGGATCCCGACGACCCCCAGCCCGACCAGGGCGATGAAGACGGTCGCGCCGGCGAAGATGACGGCGGATCCGGCCGTGCCCACCGCCCGGCCGGCGGCCTCCTCCTGCTCCCTGCCCTGGGCGAGTTCGTCGCGGAAGCGGGAGGTGATGAAGAGCGCGTAGTCGATGCCCACCGCCAGTCCCAGCATCAGCGCCAGGATGGCGACGGTGGACGTCAGGCCCAGCGGGACGGCCAGCGCGGAGACCAGTCCGAAGGAGATGGCCACGCCCGCGAAGGCGGTCAGCAGCGACAATCCGGCCGCGACCAGCGACCCGAGGGCGAGGATCAGCACCACCGCGGCCACCGCCACGCCGATGATCTCCGTCGTGCCGCCCGGCGCCTCTTGCGAATCCAGGGCCGAGCCGCCGATCTCCACGGTCAGCCCCGCGTCCCGGGCCCGGCTCGCGGCGTCCTCAAGGGCGCTCTTCGCGGGCGCGGTCAGGTCGACGGCGTCCACGGTGTAGCCGATCGTGGAGTAGGCGATGGTGCCGTCCTCGCTGACGGCGCCGGTTTCGTAGGGGTCGGTGGCCGACGCGACCTGATCGCCCCCGGCCAGCGAGCCGAGCGCGTCCTGGACGACCGCCTTGTTCTCCCCGGCCGTCATCCGCTGCCCGTCGGGGGCCTGGAACACCAGGCGTGCCTCGGCACCCTGGGAGTTGCTCTGGGGGAAGCGCTCGTCCAGCAGGTCGAACGCCTTCTGCGACTCGGTGCCGGGCATGGAGAGGCCCTCGTCCTGCCCGGCCGGCGCCATGGCGGCGGCGACCCCGGCCAGCACCAGGGCGCCCAGCCACAGGCCGAGCACGACCCGGCGCCGCCGGAAGGCCCACCGTCCGATCCGGTAAAGAAATGTCGCCACCTTTGATCACTCCAGACACTTCCAGGTAAGAAAAATGCGTGATCCTCACGCGCCTCCAACACTCCCCTCCGGCGCCCCGGCGGGCATCGTCCCCCGCCACCGTCTTCGCCTGGTGCACCCGGACCAGCCGCTCACGTGTCCTGGTGCCTGCGCACTAGGCCGGCTCGGGCCTCATCCGGGAGGCGGAGCCGATCAGGCACCGTCATGGCGATGACGGCCGGGACCTTCGGCCGTGGCCGCGGGGACGAACGCCGCTGGAGCGGCGACCGGGTGCCGAGGTTGGCTTGGAGGGAGACCTCATAGGGCGGTGCACGATGCAACGGATGAACGCGCTGGACGCCGGAATGTTCTTCGCGGAGAACGACACGACGCCGCTGCAGATCGGGACGGTGGCCGTGTTCGAGGGTCCCGCACCTGAGGGGCCCCGCGCTTTCCGGACAGCTGACTGATGGTGATCTGCGGGCAGATCTACGCTGCTTGCTCCCGGTCCAGGTACTCGGTGTGGACCT
>NZ_JBICUT010000033.1:0-8698 GCF_043198445.1 Spirillospora sp. NPDC048823
ATGATGCCGATGTGACAATTGAGGCAATTGGTGCTTAACTAGTTAATAGATCGCGAGGTGGCCTTCTCATACACCACCCGCCTGGACGTGGCCTCGGTGACGACGTCGACGGCTGGGAGTCGATCACCGAGAACGACGACTACCGGATCAACCTGACGGGGCTGCCTGAGCTGATCGCCGTCGAGCTGGCGTGGATGGCGCACTGGCAGGCCGCCGATGGCACCCGCTCGTCGGTGCTGGCGATCAGCCAGCTCGCCAACATTCTGCGCTGGGCGATCGCCGAGGATCATCCCTTCCCGCCCTCGATCCGGCAGCTGGATTGGGAGACCGCGGCCGCGCTGCAGACCTGGTTCTACGCCACCCGGTGGGGACGGTTCCCACCGCACGGTGTCCGGGCGCGGCTGCGGGTCATCTTCCGGTTCGCCCGCACCGCGCTGATCGCGGCCTGTCACGACGGGCGCTGGTGGGAGCTGGACTACTGGCATCCCCGCTGCGACCCTCGGATCCCGTTGTCGGAACGTGAACCGCAGGCGCACTACGGGTGCTCGCCCGCGCTGATCACCCACCCGTGGCTGCGGGAGGCGGTCAAGTGGTATCTGGGCACGATGCTGGAGTCCGGCGCGCTGCGCTGGACCACCGTCAGCCAGGAACGATTGCGCTGCCTGCACCGCTTCGACCGGTGGCTGGCGGTCGCCTTCGACGACCCCCGCCAGGTCCTGGCCGACCCGGCCGCCGCGGCGAGCCAGGCTGCGGCGTTCCGCCGGTGGGACGCCGATCCGGCCAACCGCAGCGACCGCCGCAAGCATCGCCGGATCCCGGCCAAGGTCCACCCCCGGCTGATCAACGATGATCTACGGGCCGTCGCCGAACTGCTGTCCTTCATGGCCGCTAACCAGGCCGAGGCCCGCGGTGTCCTCGGGCCCCTGGCGGAGCCGTGGACGACGGTCACCGACGCTCACTCCGCCGGCTGGTTGCGGCAGCTGTCCCGGATCCCGCACGAGCCGGCCCTCAACGACGATAACTACGTCGACGACCACGCCCTCGCCCAGATCACCGCGGCGTTGCCGCTGCTCGGACTGCTGCGCGGCGAGCAGATGACCACCACCCGCGGCGATGGCGCCCAGATCGTCGCTGACGGCCTCGGCGACCCGCAGGCCATGCGCATGATCCTGCTGCAGATCCTCACCGGCCGCCGTTCCAGCGAGATCCGCCACTGCGAGTTCGACTGTCTCTCACCGGCGACCGGCCGGACCGCCGAAGCCGCCCAGGGCGAACAGATCGCCCGGTTCCGCTACGCCCAAACCAAAATCGACATCGCCCCCGACACCATCCTCGTCGACTCCGAGGTCATGGCCATCGTCGAGGAACAGCAGCAGTGGGTCCTGGACCGATTCCCCGGCTTCGAGCCTGGGCACCTGTTCCTGCAGCTCACCGCGAACCGGACCGGCACCAAGCCCTACTCGTCAGGGATGTCAATCCCCTGAAAGTGTGGAGACTGGTTATGCCACCTTGGCCTCGGCGTAGCGGGCTGTTGTGGCCTTCCTCTTGTCCAGCATGAGTTCTTCGAACACCGTCGGCGGGAGCCCGTCGTTGGCGGTGTGCCGCCGACGGACGTTGTAGAACCCGGTGATCCAGGTCGCGATCTTCACTCGGGCCTCGGCCCTGGTCGCGAAGTGCTGCCGGTGGACGTACTCGACCTTCAGGGTGGAGTTGAACGCCTCGGCCGGTGCGTTGTCCAGCGCGCACCCGACCCGGCCCATCGACTGGGTGATGCCCAGCCGCCGGCAGACGGCCTGGTGGCGGGACGCGGTGTACTCGCTGCCGCGGTCGGAGTGGAAGATCACCCCGTCCACGTCACCGCCGCGCGTCGCCGCCGCCATCTGCAGCGACGCGATCGTCAGGTCCGCGTCATGGTGCTGCGACATCGCGAACCCCAGCAGTCGGCGGGCGAACATGTCCTCCACCGTGGCCAGATACAGCGGCCCCTCGCCGGTGTCGATCTGCGTCACGTCCCCGACCCACAGCAGGTCGGGGGCGACGGCGGTGAAGTTGCGGTGCACCAGGTCCGGGGCCGCCGCCCGCCTGCCCTGGCGGGTCAGCGACCGGCGCCTGCGCGGACCGGGCCGCCCGGCCAGGCCGAGCTCGACCATCCGCGCCGCCACCGTGTTCACCGACACCCGCCAGCCCTCCTCACGCAGATCATCGGTGACCCGCGGGGACCCGTAAGTGCCCCCGGACGCCTCGAAGGACCGGCGGATCGCCTCATCCAGCTCGGCCCGCCGCCGCTGCCGCCCAGTCGGCGCCTGGACCCCGATCCGCTGCCTCCACTTGTAGAACCAGGACTGCGAGACGCCCAGCGCCCGGCAGGCCACGGCGTGGGGGACGTCATGGACGGTCTTCTGGTCGGCGATGAAGGCCGCCACGCTCACCGGCCCTCCGCCTCCTTCACCCAGAGGACCACTGATCGCTTGAGGACTGTGAGGATGATCAGGCACCGCTCGGCGCGGGGGCTGACCCAGCTTGAGACTGGCCACGATGCCTTCGTGATGACCTGTCGCCCCCGCGCCGGTGGTGCCGCCCGACCAGGCGGGGATGTGTCCCAATAGGGGCCTTGCCATGCATCATCACAGTCCTGACCTCCTCGCCCGGTCGTCGCCGCCCATGACCGCCGGCCAAGGAGACCTGCATGCGCCGCACCCCCGACCACACCGCCATCGACCGCGCTCAGCAGGGCGAGGATCACCAGGACGAACAGGTGATCCTCGGTGTCGACACCCACGCCGACGTCCACGTCGCTGCCGTGATCACCGTCCTGGGAATGCTGCTGGGTACCCGAGCCTTCCCCGCAACCGCCGCCGGTTACAGCGAACTCCTGGACTGGGCACGCGGCCACGGGCGGCTGCGCCGGGCCGGGGTGGAGGGCACCAGTTCGCACGGCATCGCGCTGAACCGGCACCTGGCCCGCCACGGCGTGCAGGTGATCGAGGTCAACCGCCCCGACCGCGCCGTCCGCCGCCGACGCGGCAAGACCGACGCCATCGACGCCGAGAACGCCGCCCGCGCCGTGCTGGCAGGGCAGGCTACCGCCGCGGCCAAGACCGGCGACGGCGCGGTCGAGATGCTCCGCCTGTTCAAGGTCGCCAAGGACTCGGCGGTCAAGGCCCGCACCCAGGCCATCAACCAGCTGCGGGCCGTGCTGGCCCGCGCCGAACCCGCCCTGCGCGAGTCCATGGCCGGGCTCGGCCTGGCCACCCTCGTCCGCCGCTGCACAGACCTGCCCGACACCGGCGTTCACGACACCGGCAGCGCCGCAGCCCACGTACTGCGCACCCTCGCCCACCGCATCCGGGCGCTGGAGCAGGAGATCGCCTCCCATCAGCGGCACCTGACCAGCATCATCGACTCGTGCGCCCCGGACCTGCTGGAACGCCCCGGCATCGGCCCCGACACCGCCGCGGCCCTGCTCATCACCGCCGGCGACAACCCAGATCGGCTGACCAGCGAGGCCGCGTTCGCCGCGCTCTGCGGTGTCAACCCCATCGAGGCGTCGTCGGGGAAAACCACCCGGCACCGCCTCAACCGCGGCGGTGACCGCCGCGCCAACACCGCCCTCTACACCATCGTGTTCACCCGTCTGGGCCGTGACCAGCGCACACGCGCATACGCCGAACGCCGCACCAGCGAAGGAAAGTCCAAGAAGGAGATCATCCGCTGCCTGAAACGCTACGTCGCCCGCGAGGTCTTCCCGATCATCACCCAAGCCCTCTCACCAGGAACAACGGCCACTACGCGAGCTTGACAAACATAGGGGCGTCATCACGCTCCATCTCCAACTGAGCGCGCTCGGCCTCCCACGCGGCGCGCTCCTCAGCATGCCGCCGGGCCATCTCGGCCTTCTGCCGGCGCAGCCGCGCCAGCTCCTCCCGCTCGGACTCACTCAGCCCCGAGCCCTTGGACGACTTGGACAGGGCGCCGCCTCCGTTCCCGCCAGAATCGGCCAGCCGATCCTTCTTCACCCAGTTGTGCAGCGTGTACTGGTTGATCCCCAGATCACGCGCCACCTGCGCAACCGGCCGGCCGGTCTCCTGCACGATGCGCACCGCTCCGGCTCGAAACTCCGGATCGAACGAGCGTCTCTCGGTATCCAACGACCCAACCTTCTCCCAGGTTCGGTCTCCACGATCTCAGGGGAAGCGCAGGGACCTACAACCACCGGCTGCGCCAGTTCAGCAAAATCGTCGAGGTCACCGACAGCAAAGGCCGATCCGTCCATCTCAGTCACACCCATAGGTTCCGGCACACCAAGCTGACCCGGCTGGCCGAGCTCGGCCTGCCCATTCACGTCCTGCAGCGTTACGCCGGGCACGCCACCCCCTCGATGTCGATGCACTACATCGCTCAACGCGAAGAGCACGCCGAACAGGCGTTCCTGGCCACCGTCAAACTCAAGGCCGACGGCACGCGGGTGAGTTTCTCCCGCGACGACCACGACAGCCTGCACTTGTTCGACCGCGCCGACCGGATCCTGCCCAACGGCTGGTGCCTGCTGCCGCCGCTGCAGACCTGCCAGAAGGGCAACGCCTGCCTGACCTGCTCGGTCTTCGTCACCGACCAGACCCACCAAGACGCCCTCGCCCGGCAACTCGCCGACACCGAGAGCCTGATCGAACGCACGACCAGCACTTTCGAGCATCGCCATGGCCGGCCGATGCCGCCCGACAACGTCTGGCTCGCCCAGCGCCGAGCCGAACTCGACGCCCTGACCCGCCTCCTGGCCGCGCTTCAAGCCGCCCCCGGACGAGCGGTGCAGGGCGCCGGATACGGCACCGCCGCCACCGCAGGGCCTGTCCCGATCACCCTCGACCTCAACCGCCATCGAAAGCACCGGCCATGACCTCCCGCGATCGACGCGTCGCCACCCTGCAGGCCGCCGCCGACGCCAAATCCCAGGCCAAGACCCTTGCCGCCGAGCAAGCCATCCGGGCGCTGGTCAAACGAGGTGAGCCGGTCACCTTCCAAGCCGTCCAACGCGAAGCCGGAGTCTCCCACACCTTCCTTTACGGCCATTCCGAACTCCGCGGCCGCATTGAAACCCTGCGCTCCCAGAACCGATCAACCCAGCCTCCACCGCCAGCCGAGACCGACAACACGATCATCGAGACCCTGACCAGCCAGATCACACAGCTCAAGAAGCAGCACCGTCAGGAAGTCCAGGAACTCCGTGCCGCGCTCGAACGAGCCCACGGCGAGAACCTCGCGCTCCGGCGCGAGCTCGCCCGCCGCGGCGACACCCGGCCACCCAGCAACATCACCAAACCCTGCTGACCAGCCCGCCGCTGCGATCGCATCACCGTGCTGACCTGCAAAGAAGAACTCAGTTCAAGAACAAACCGCGGATAACGCTGGGCACCGGCAAGTCCCACTTCTGCGAAGCCCTCGGACAAGCCGCCGTCGAAGCCGGGATGAGCGTCGCCTGGTTCACCATCGAGGACCTGGGTGCGCTGGTCCGCCGCCACCGCGTCGACGACTCCATCGCACGCGCGCTGACCCGCCTGATCCGCTCCGACCTCGTCATCATCGACGACATCGGGCTGCTGCCGGTCTCACCCGATGCGGCCGAGGGGTTCTACCGTCTGGTCGACGCCGCCTATGAACGGCGCTCGCTGGTCGTCTCCAGCAACCTGCACCCCTCCGGCTTCGACGAGATCATGCCCAAGACCCTGGCCACCGCGACCGTCGACCGGCTCCTCCACCACGCCCACGTCGTCGTCACCCAGGGCGACAGCTTCCGGCTCACCCAGGCCACCTCCGGACAGGGGGTGAAGCCCTTCTCCTAACCTGATGCGATGAAGGAGCGGGGCCTCCGCTCCCCGTGACGGTTCCGGGTATCCGGCGGACACTCGGGGTCATCACACCAATCCCGTCGAGGATGGAGGCCCCTATGTCCGCAGGGTATGACGGGCAGCAGATCGTGGGAATGGACCTGCACCGCAGAAGATCGGTGCTGGTGCGGATGAGCGGCGAGGGTGAGCGGCTGGGCAAGGCCCGGATCACCAACTCTCCGGCCGCGTTGCGGGCGGAGATCGCCAAGGCCGGCGTGCGCCCGAAGGTCGTGGTCGAGGCGACGTACGGGTGGTACTGGGCGGCCGACACGCTCGCGCTGGCGGGGGCCGAGGTGCATCTGGCGCACCCGCTGGGGGTGAAGGCGTTCACCTACCGGCGGGTCAAGAACGATGAGCGGGACGCGGCCGATCTGGCCGATCTGCTGCCGATGGGCCGGCTCCCCGAGGCGTGGATCGCGCCGCAGGGCGTGCGGGACCTGCGGGAGCTGACCCGTTACCGGGCCAAGCTGGTGGGAATGCGCACCAGCTGCAAGGACCAGGTGCACGCCGTGCTGGCCAAGCTCGGCATCCCGGTCACCCATTCGGACCTGTTCGGCAAGGCCGGCACCACGTGGCTGGAGGAGCTGCCGCTCCCGCAGCCCTACCGCGGCAAGGTCGCCTCGCTGCGGTCGCTGATCGAGATCTACACCGGCGAGATCGCCCTGCTGGAGGAGGTCATCGCCGAGTTGCTGCGCGGCCATGCCGGGTATGCCGCGATCCAGGCGCTGCCGGGGATCGGCCCGGTCCTGGCCACCGCCATCCTCGACCGGCTCCTGCACCACTGCGAGGTCATCGCCATCAACGGCCCCAGCTACCGCCTCAAAAACCGCCTCGCCGCCGTCAACACCGAGATCGCCGCCACCGGCTGAGTTTCCTCCATCGTCCAACAGCGTCAGTATCGTTGATCATGGACTGCATCTTCTGCGACCGGCTCAAGTCGGACACCGCGTGCTGGGTCACTCGTGAGTCCTCCGTCGCCGCGTTCGCGCCGCTACGCCCCCTCGCGCCAGGACACACACTGGTCATCCCGACAGATCACTACACCGATATCTTCGACACGCCGTCCGGACCGCTCGCCGAGGTCATGGCTTTGGTCCAGCGCCTGGCCAAGGCCATGCGCGTCACCCTCGGCACCGGCGGCGTGAACATTCTTCATGCCAGCGGGCCCGACTCGGAACAATCGGTTCCGCACCTGCACTTCCATCTGGTCCCACGTTGGCAGGACGACGAATTCTCCACTTGGCCCACCGGACAATCCCGGCACCGCGTCACTGCTGACCCGATCGCACAGCTGGCCAACGCGCTGAGATCACACGAGTAAGTGGCACTGGGGACGAGATCCCCGACCACCCTCTGCACACTTACTCGTACCTGGCTCTGCACATGGACCCGTACGCCGACAGCGGCCTGCCGAATCTGGTGGATGGGCCGCACTGTGGTGCTGGAGAGCGCTCGATCCGATGGACTCTCCTCTTCCGTCGTGCCGGGTGAGTGGGCGGCGGGAGGCCCGGTCCAAGACTGCGATGTGCGGTCCGGGCGATGCCACCGGGGTAAAGCTGGGCACCGACACCGTCGAGAAGGGTTCTCAGTGAACGTGGGAAGCGACCCGGGGTCGCCCGTCTTGTCCGGCCGCCAGCCGGACCAGGGGCAGGTGCGATGCCCGCTGATGACGCCGGGTCGTGGCGGAGTCGCCGTAGTACTCGGGGGCCGGGAAAGCCGGCCGCGTGGGGAAGGGCGGCAGTGTGATGGCAGTTTTGCTGCCGTCGGGAAGGAGCGTTGTTGAATAACGACGCACCGTCGTGGCCGGGGTCGTATTCGGCGGAGCGGCGGGTACTCGACCACCAGCGCAAGCTGCACCGATGGGCAAGTGCCGATCCGGATCGCCGGTTCGGCGAGCCTGCGGCTGGTACACGCGATCCT
The DNA here is from genome assembly GCF_043198445.1 of Spirillospora sp. NPDC048823. Classification (NCBI taxonomy): domain Bacteria; kingdom Bacillati; phylum Actinomycetota; class Actinomycetes; order Streptosporangiales; family Thermomonosporaceae; genus Spirillospora; species Spirillospora sp. NPDC048823. The sequence continues at coordinate 7,803 of NZ_JBICUT010000033.1, forward strand.
CAGGCGCGCGATCCGGCAGGCTCAAGCACGGGACATGGTCATCCGGAACGTGGCGGAACTGGTCACGACCCCGAAGGGGACCGCCGGACGCCCGAGCCGGGCGCTCACACTCGACCAGGCCAGGGCCGTGCTGCAGGCCGCGACATCATCGCGGCTGCACGCCTACGTCGTCGTCAGCCTCTTGACCGGTATTCGCACCGAAGAAGCCCGGGCCATGCGGTGGGACCACGTCGTGGCCTGGACCGCCGACGGGACGGGATGGCAGCCGGTCACCGAGGCCGGTTTTGATCATGACAAGTTCGCCCTCTACGTATGGAGATCCGTGCGGGCCAACGGTGACACCAAGACCGAAAGGTCACGCCGGACACTGGAACTCCCCGGGCAGGCCGCGGAGGCGTTGCGCAGGCACCACACGCGCCAGGCCGCGCAGCGGCTCAAAGCGGGCAAGCGGTGGCACGACGAAAACCTTGTGTTCTGCACGCCCACCGGGAAAGCTCTGGACGCCGCGAACGTGCGGAGGGCGTTCCGGCTCATCACCCGCAACGCCGGCATCGGGGAGTCCTGGACGCCCCGGGAACTGCGTCACTCGTTCGTCTCGATCATGAGCGACAGCGGTGTGCCCATTGAGGCGATCGCCGACCTGTGCGGGCACTCCTCCCCGGCGATCACCGGGGAGGTCTACCGCCATCAGCTCAGACCGGTGATCACCAAGGGCGCTGAGGCCGTCGACGCGGTGTTCGGTCCGGGTAAGTCGGCGTAGGTCGGCCTGTGGTGGCTCCCCTTTTGGCTCCCCATCGACCTCCCGCGTTCCGCAGTTCGTAGACACACGGCTGTGATCGCCGGCGAGTCGCCGCTGGTCAGCGCTGTGCGGCGCTGGTTTCCAGGGCTGGCAGGCT
>NZ_JBICUT010000034.1:0-7917 GCF_043198445.1 Spirillospora sp. NPDC048823
GGCTTCGGCGAGGGCGTCCAGCCCGGCGGCGATCGCGCCCCGCGAGATCAGGACGCCCTTGGGGGCACCGGTCGTCCCGCTCGTGTAGAGGATCAGCGCGGTCGCGGCGGCGTCCACCGGGGCGTGCCCGCTTCCGTTGCGAGGGAGCGCATCGACGGGAATCAGCGGCGGTTCCCCGTCTGTCGGTTCCACCTCGCCCGCTGCCAGCAGGAGGCTCGCGCCCGAGTCGCCGAGGATGTGGGCGCGTTCGGCGGGGCCCGAGTCGGGCGGCAGCGGCACCACCGGGACGCCCGCGAGGACGCCGCCTGCGACGGCCGCGACCGTCTCCAGCGTCGCCGTGGCATGGACCGCGACGGCTCCGGCGCCCCGGAGCTCCGCGGCGACGGCGGACGCCCAGCCGAGCAGTTCGTCGCGCGCCAGGTCCCGTCCGGCGACCCGCACCGGGCCACCCGACTCGCCGAGTAGGTCCATCACTCGCCCCTCTCCACGACGTTCTCCCTCCGGGGACCGGCACCTGGAAGTATGCCGTCCGTGCCGGACGCAACCGTGACCTACCCCGCGCTCGCCGCGCGCCTGCTCACCCTGCCGCCGTCCTGCGGCCCGGTGCGCCTGGTCGCGGTGGACGGCCCGAGCGGCGCGGGGAAGTCCACGTTCAGCGACCACCTGGCCGCCGTCCTCGCCGGAGCGCCGATCATCCGCTCGGACGATTTCAGCGTGCCGTGGGACGCCGACCCCCTCACCTGGTGGCGCCCCCTGCGTGAGACGGTCCTCGGCCCCCTCCGCGACGGCCGTCCCGCCGTCCTGCGCCGCTACGACTGGCACCACGACCGCTACGGCCCGCAGGAGGAGATCCCTCCCGCCCCCGTCCTCATCGTCGAAGGCGTCGGCGCGGCCTGGGCGGAGTCACCGGCCGCCTACCGCATCTGGATCGACGCGCCCCACGACCTCCGCCGCGCCCGCACCCTCGACCGCGACGGCCCCGAATACGCCGAAGCCTGGGACGCCTGGGCCGCGCGCGAATCGACCCACCTCACCGAGGACGGGACCCGCGCCCGCTGCGACCTCCGGGTAGACGGCACCACCTTCACCCAGCACCGCTTCAGGACACCCGGGTGATCCTCGCGAGGGTGACCACGATGGAAACGATGTGCGTCGTCGGACGGCGTCGGATAGCGTGCGGGCCATGTCGAGCCCTGAGGCATCCAAGGTGGGGGCTTTCGGTCACGCCGTCAGCCCCCTCAACCACTGAGTTCGCAGTTCCTGCCGTCCCGCCGCCTTCCGCGGCCGGACGAGCGCGCCTTGGGCGCTGACCGCGGTGACGAGACGTCCTCTCGTGCTTCTCCTCACCTCGGAGCCACTCGATGCCTCTCGCTCTCTATCTGCTCGCCATGGCGGTCTTCGCCATGGGCACCTCCGAATTCATGCTCGCCGGCCTCCTGCCGGACATCGCCTCAGACCTCGGCGTCACGGTCGGGACGGCAGGCACACTCACCTCGGCCTTCGCGATCGGAATGGTCGCCGGCGCCCCGCTCATGGCCGGCCTCGCCCGCAACTGGCCCGCACGAGCGAGCCTCCTCGGCTTCGTCCTCGTGTTCGCGGCGACCCACGTCGTAGGGGCGACCACCACGAGCTTCACGGTCCTGCTCGCCACCCGGGTCGTGGCGGCCCTCACGAACGCGGGCTTCCTCGCCGTCGCCCTGACCACCGCCGCCGCGCTCGTCTCCGCCGGCGACAAGGGACGCGCGCTGGCCGTCCTGCTGTCGGGCACGACCGTGGCCACGGTCGCCGGCGTCCCCGGCGGCTCGGTCCTCGGCACTCTGCTCGGGTGGCGCGCCGCGTTCTGGGCCGTCGCCGCCCTCTGCCTGCCCGCGGCCATCGCCGTCCTCAAGGGAATCCCACCGCGGCCGGAGCGGGCGGACAAGGCCGGCGGCGCCCTGCGGCCGGAACTCGCGCAACTGGGAAGCCCCCGATTGATCCTGGTCATGCTGCTCGGCGCACTGGTGAACGCGGCGACGTTCGGAAGCTTCACCTTCCTCGCCCCGGTCGTGACCGGCTCCGCCGGCCTGGGCGAGCTGTGGGTCTCGGTCGCCCTGGTGCTCTTCGGCGCCGGTTCCTTCACCGGCGTCACCGTCGCCGGACGACTGTCGGACCAGCGTCCCGGCCTGGTCATCGCGGTAGGCGGCCCGCTGCTGCTCATCGGCTGGGTGGCCCTGGCCGTCCTGGCGGGAATTCCGCTCGCCCTGCTCCCCCTCGTGTTCGTCCAGGGCGCCCTGTCATTCGCGCTGGGCAGCACCCTGATCACACGGGTCCTCTATGAGTCGGCGGGAGCCCCCACCATGGCCGGCTCGTACGCGACCGCCGCCCTCAACGTGGGCGCCGCGGTGGGCCCGCTGATCGCCGCGACCACCCTCACCACCCCGCTCGGCAACCACGGCCCGCTCTGGACGAGCGCCCTCCTGGTCCTGACGGCCCTGCTACTCACCCTCTCCTTCCGCAGGATGCTCGCGGCGGGTGCACCGGCCGCCCCACCAGTGAGGACGAGTTCCCGGGCCCGGTGAGCAGAACCTCGGGGCCGGCAGACCTGAAACGATCACATCTGGTGAAAACGGGCGTCGCTGTGTGATCGGCGTCAGTACTTTTGGCGCTATGAGCGTTGAGGGTCGGCTTTCCCAGGGGATCGGTCCCGCGGCGGTGGTCGCGCTGCCGCAGGCGGCGGCCGAGGACGATGATCAGGGCGCGTCATTGTGGTGTGCGCGGCTGGGGCAGTTCGGAATGGTCGAAGCCGCCGCGCGGCACTTCCGCCCGGCGGCCGAGGCAGGTGATCTCGCCTCGGTCAAATGCATGGTGTGGCTCGCCTGGGAGGCGGGCCACGACGGCGACGCCAGGATGTGGCTCGGGCACGCCGCCCAGGCCGGTGACCCGTGGTCGATGTTCGAACTGGGACGGTCCGTCCCGGAGGACGAGGCGGAGCGGTGGTACCACCGGGCCGCCGAGGCGGGCCACGCGACGGCGATGAACAACCTGGGGTCGCGCCTCAGCCGTGCCGGTCACCGCGAGGAGGCGATGGACTGGTACCTGCGCGCGGCCGAGGCCGGCGTCGGCATCGCGATGAACAACGTGGCCGTCCAGTACGTCACGCGGGGGAACCACGCGGACGCCGCGCTCTGGTTCCGGCGGGCGGCCGACACCGGCAACGTCGACGGGATGGCCAACCTCGGACGCCTGAAGCAGGAGGCGGGCGAGCTTCAGGACGCCGAGACCTGGCTCACCGCCGCGGCCGGGCAGGGACACGAGGGCGCCATGGAGCGGCTGGCCGCCCTGATGGCGGAGACGGGCCGCGCGGACGAGGCCGAGGCCTGGCGCGCACGGACCCGCTGATGACGATCGACATGGATCGCGGCGGCGTCGCGATGGGCGACGATGCCCTTCCCCGTCGGTGCGAGGCTGAGCGGTGAAGGGGGCGACGGTGCGTCGTTCCGTGTCGAAGGAGGCCGCCGAGGCGGGGCTGGGCGGCGTCCGGCGGGTGCACCGGCAGCACCGGGGCCGGCCCGACTGGGGTGAGCTGGCGCCCTGGATCTTCGGCTTCGCCATGGCGGAGGGGGTGGTCGCCGCCTTCGACTGGCGCTACACCCTTCTGCTGCCCGTGCTGGTGTACCTCGGCCTGGCCTGCTGGGCCTACCTCGTTCCGTTCTCCGGGGCCGACGGGCGGCGGCACTGGTTCGCGGTCTGCGAGGGCGGTCTGCTGGTGTGGTCGCGAGGGGACGTGCCCGCCATCGCCATCCCATGGGATGCGCTGACGACGCCGGAGCGGGGCGCCAAAGGGGCGGTCGTGCGGCTGTCGTGGATGGAGGGCACCGAAGAACGGTCCATGTTCGTCGGCCCGGTCACCGCCCGAAGGGATCTGGCCAGGACCCTGGAAAAGCCGGGGCCGGTGCGGGCGTCGCCGCGGCCCCGGCTGGTGATCGGCGCGGGGGGGCGTGGCGGTGCTGGCCCTGGTGTGGTGGATCGTGCAGCCCTGGGTCGTCCCCGCCGTCCTCGGTGAGCGCCCCGAGCGGCTGCAGGACCTCGCGCGCCTCTGCTGGCAGCAGGACCGGCCCTTCGAGCGGGCCGCGAAGTACGAGGGAGGGGGCCCGCACCCGCTGGTGTTCTTCCGTGAAAGCGCGGGGCCTCCCGAACTCGCGACCACGGGTGACGGGGATCGGCGGCCGGCCCCGGACCAGGTGGAGCTGGTGGCGTGCAGCCACCCGGCGGGACGTGTGTCCGACAAGCCGATCAAGGTCTGCCTTTACGAGGGCGGCCTGCGCACCGAGACCTACCAGGGGCGCCGCAGCCTCGACATCTACGAGGCGAGCACCGGCCGCAGGATCGCCGGCCAGATGATGGACGGCCAGAACCAGAAGACGGGGTGTCCTCCCTACCAGGTCGTCTACGGCAACGACCCTGACCCCGGGCCCCGCCAGGGTGACACCGCTCCCCCGCTGAGCGACTACGAGGCCGTGCTGCGTCCCTTCCTCACCGGCGCGGCTCACCGCGCGTCGTCAGGCGGCAAGGTTTCAGGGCGGTCTGATTCGCGCCGGGTGAGCACCAAGGGGCCGTCCTCGGTGACGGCCACCGTGTGCTCGGAGTGGGCCGTGCGCGAGCCGTCGGCCGAGGGATGGTCCAGCCGTCGGGGTCGTAGACGATCCGGTCGGTCGTGCGGGCGAGCCAGCATCGCGCCCGTCGTCACCCGTCCTGTCGGCGGCGGAGTTGACGCAGGCCCTCCTCGGCCCGAAGCGCCGCCTCCTCGGCCCGGCGCGCGATCTCAGCCGACGTCTCCTCGGCGGCCTTCCGCGCGTCGCCGCTCAGCCGCTCGGCCGCCCGATCGGCCTCCGCCTGCCGGGCGCCCATCCGCTCGGCCATTTCACGCCGTGCGGCCTCCACCCGGGCGACCTCCCGATCGAGTGCCGCTGCGCGCCGGGCCTCGTGCTGCTCGGCCCTCCAGTCCGGATTCCGCGCCTCCCGCTCGCCCCTTCGACGCTTGACGACAACGTAAGCGAACGAGATGCCGAGAACGATGCCGAGCATCGCCGCTACGGGCAGCCACCAGGCCAGCTCCACATCGCACCGCCGGGGGTGTGCACGAATCGAACGCCTTACGGCGATCGTTTCACGGTCCGGATGCCGTCCAGCAGCGCGGCGAATTCGGCCACAGTCAAGGTGAGGTGTCCTCCGTCCGGGTCTTTCGAGTCACGCATCCCGATCCCAACGCCCGGCGCAAGTCGTCCCAGCTCAACGCACTGATGGTCATTGGTGCCACCGCTATGGCTGCTCGTCCGCCAATGAACGATCATGAGTACTGCTCCAAATGGTGCTCGACGAGGGCGCGCGAGGCGTCTTCGGGGAGGGCCTTCGCACCGATACGTTCGAACCTAGTCGAAAAGTCCCTCACCTCGATGGGGCTCTCGATCAAGCGTCCGCCGTGTTGGGCACCGGCGTAGGCGACGTCCCGCTCCTCCAGGCAGATCACCTGGAACGGCCCGTCGAATCCCTGGTGAGCGCCAGCCGCAGTCGGCACGATCCGCATGATGACGTTCTGGTGGCTCGCCATGTCGAGCAGGTGCTCCAGTTGGTGCTTCATGATCTCGGGACCACCGATGGGAGACGCCAGAACGCTCTCGTCCACGAGCACCCACAGTATGGGCGCGTCCGAGCGTTCCAGGATCAAGGCCTGCCGCTCCACACGCATGGCGATCCCGGCCTCGATGTCCGTGGTCGTCTCCGTCTCCAGGAGCGCGCGGATGTACCCCTCGGTCTGGAACGGCCGAGGTATCGCCTTCCCGTGGTAGGTCTTGATCGCCGTGGACCGCTTCTCGTACTCCATGCACTGGCGCGCCCAGTCCGGATCATGGGCCATTCGGGCAAACCAGAGAATGAGCTGAAAAAGCAGACCCGTCCCGTAGTGCCGGTCCAGCATTCGCATTTGATCATCCTGAGGACGGCGCCTGCCTGCCTCCAGGTTGGAAACAGTGGACCGCGCAGCCCCCATGATCTCGCCGCACTGGGTGAGCGACAGGCCGGCCTTCTCCCGCATGAAACGCATGAAGAAGGCCAGGAAGTGCCACATCGAGATCCGAGGGTCCAGGGGCTCGCGAACGGGGGGCATCGCGTCTCCTTAGTGGTCCGCGCCGTAAGTTCCTCGGGGGTCAGGCTGCGGTTGGCAGAGCAGGCTGATGTTGGTGCTGGGTTTCGTGCTCGGCTTCTTCGTGCTGCTGGATTCGGGCCAGTAGGTTCTGCAGGTCGGCCCGGGTGAACTTCCAGTTGAAGGGCCGGGCGGTCTGGTTGTAGCGGTGCTCGAAGGCGGTCAGCCGGTCTTGGACCTGGTCCAGGTCGGTGAAGTCGTTGGGAGCCAGGACCTTGCGCTGGAGGATGGAGAAGTAGATCTCCACCTGGTTCAGCCACGAGGCGTGCACCGGTGTGTGGACCATGACCGTGTTCGGGTATCGCCTGGTCAGCCGGTCGATCGCGGCCTGGCCGCGGTGGGAGGAGCCGTTGTCGACGATCCAGAACACCCGGCGGGCCGAGGCGCAGGGTTGGCGGGTCATGACCTCGTCGACCAAGTCGGTGAACGGGTCGATCCCGGTGGTCTCGCTGCATAGTCCGATGACTTGGGCGTGGTGGACGTCGTAGGCGGCCAGATAGGCCAGTGCGCCGCCGCGGTCGTATTCGTGCTCGACGCGCATGGTGCGCGAGGTGCCCGGCGGCAGGGTGGGATGGCAGCGGCAGCGCGCCTGGATCGAGGTCTTCTCATCGGAGGAGATCACATACTCGTCGTCGCCGAGCCGGACGCCGTCGAAGACTCGGGCGTACAGGTCCAGCACACGACCGGCCTTGACGGCGAAGGCCGGGTCGCGGATGAACAGCCAGGACCGGTGCTGCCAGGGCTTGAGCGCGTCGGCGGCCAGGATGCGGCGCACGGTGGAGGCCGACATCGCCGGTGCGACGCCCCGGGCCACGACCTGATCGGCCAGGTCACCACAGCTCCAGCGTGACAGCGGGATCCCGGTCTCGGCCGGCAGTTGGCAGGCCAGCGCCTTGACCTCGGCGACCTGGGCCGGGGTGAAACGTGCCGGCCGCCCGGACCGGGGCCGGTCGGCCAGGCCCGCCGCGCCCTGGTCGCCATACCGGCCGCGCCAGAGCCGGGCGGTGTCGACGCCGATGCCCCGACGACGGGCGATCTGGGCGTTGGAGCAGCCATTGGCGGCGTCCAGCACGATCTGGGCCCTGACCACGTGCTGGTGAGCAGCGGTGCGGGAAGAGGCGAGCTTGGTCAGCCGACGCCGTTCGGGGCCGGTCAAGGTGATCTGGCGAGCATGAGAGGCGGGCACCGCAGAGCCTTCTGGACAAGATCGTGAACAGGGAGATCCGATCTTGTCCGCCCGTGCCCGGCACCCACGCAGGACACGCCGCAGCAGGCAAGATGGCCACATGCCGCCTGCGATTCCTGCCTCGACCAAGACTTCACTGGCCCAGCGGCTGCGCTCGCACGCCCGCCAGCACTGGCCCCAACTGCGTGACCTGCACATCCACTACCACGGCCAGTTCGCCTACGTCGAAGGAGAACGACCCGACGGTCACCGGCAGCCCCTCATCCGGCTCCGCTACGGCGGATCGGCCTCAACCTGGGGATTCGGCCTCTACCTGGCCAGCAGCGGGAAATACCAGAACCAGATCCTGCCCAACGGCATGACCGCGGGCACCCCACAAGAAGCTCTCGACTGCGCCTGCGGCCTCTACCTCGGCAACTGACCGCACTCAACCCCCGAGGAACTTACGGCGCAGACCACTAAGGCGCGAGGTCGGTCAGGCGGGTCTTGACGACCTTGCCCATGGCGTTGCGGGGCAGGGAGCCGACCAGGTGCACCACGCGTGGCCGCTTGT
>NZ_JBICUT010000035.1:0-7037 GCF_043198445.1 Spirillospora sp. NPDC048823
CTACGCCGGGTACGGCGTGTTCATCTATCCAGCTCACACAGCCACAGCAGCAACCCCGGCGATGGTCAACGACCCACGGAAACAGCAGAAGAGCCCTTCTCCGCCACCTGCGTCCTGCGGTCCGGCTCCCCAGACGCACCGCACGACACCGTCCCAATGGCAAGGGCGATGGCTGTGCCCGCCGTGGCGAGGGTTCGGCAGAAGGAGGAATCACTCTTCATCGACTGCTCCCGTCAGCAGGGTCAGCGCACGCAGCACGGCGTCGTGCTCCTCGGGCGGAACCCGGTCCAGTGCGGCTTGGAATCGCTTCCGCCGCGCTTCGGCCAGGCGGGCCGCCGCCCCCTCGCCGGCGGAGGTGAGCCGGAGCAGTACGCCCCGCCCGTCCTCGGGCGCGGGCAGTCGTTTCAACCAGCCCCGCTCGACAAGCTGGCCCACAAGCCTGCTGGTGGTGCTCTTCTCCAGGCTCAGGCGGCGCGCAAGTTCGGACTGCCGCAGTTCTCCATGTCGCGCCAACTCCCCGAGGGCGTGTGCTTCTGAGACCGGCACTGGCTGCCCGCACGGAGTCCGATCAGGACGATGCAATCCGAAGGCCCGGACGAACCTGGCGACAGCCTCCTGCAGATCGCTGGCATCGGGTGACATGGTTCGACACTACAACCAGATGGTTTGAGCATACAACCATCCATCTCGGGGTCAGCTTTGCATTGCCAGTGGCCCACGCGGCTTCGGCGAGAACCCCGCCGGCGAACTTCTCGCCTCTAGGTAGGCAAAGCACTCCTCGATGCAGCGCGCGGGCTTCTCCCGATCCGGCCACCCGGGCTGCGGGGTACGTGGCGAGCATGTCCTTGATGGAATCGGCGATCGGGCTGTACAAGACCGAGCCGATCAAGCCGCGCCGACCACCGGGCGGCACTGGTGCAACGGCCACGACCACAACTACCAGAGGTTCCTCTCCAGCAGGCGGGTCTCCTACGTCGTCACCGGTGGCGGCGGGCAGCGGCTGTACAACGTGCGCACCGGTTGCACCACGCTCCTGCGACTCGCCGCCGCCAAGCGGTACCACTTCACCGCGGTCGAACTCCGCGCCGGGTCCGCTCCATCACCGCGGTGTACTCGCCGACCGCCGTGGAGGAGAACATCATCATGCAGTCGTTGGGCCGCACCTACGGCATCCTCGTCGAAATGCGCGACACCACCCCGTCCAACCTGATCCCGGGGATCCCTCTCGGCCCCCAGGGGTAGAGCGCGCATCCAACGGCCGGCAGCCCGCCCGGCCGGTGCGCGGGCGGCGGGACGGCCTCCTCGAGCGGCCCGGCGGGGTGATAGACGTGGACTATGGCGCGTGACGAAGCGCTCGGCCCGCCGGCCCACTCCGGCTGGGAGTTCTGGATCGATCGTGGTGGCACGTTCACCGACGTGGTCGGCAGGCGGCCGGACGGCGCGCTCCTCACCCACAAGCTCCTCTCGCAGGACAGGGAGCGCTACCAGGACGCGGCCATCGCCGGAATCAGGCATCTCCTCGGAGTGGCGCCCGGCGAGCCGATCCCGACGGAGCGGATCGCGGGCGTGCGGCTCGGGACGACGGTGGCGACGAACGCCCTGCTCGAACGCCGGGGTGAACCGACGGTGCTGGTCATCACCGAGGGCTACCGCGACGCGCTGCGGATCGCGTATCAGAATCGCCCGCGCATCTTCGCCCGGGAGATCGTGCTGCCCGAGCTGCTGTACACGCGGGTGATCGAGGCGAGAGAGCGCGTCGACGCGCACGGGCGGGTGATCGTCCCCCTGGACGAGGGCGCGGTCGAACGCGACCTCCGCGCGGCTCATGACGAGGGTTTCCGTTCGGTCGCGATCGTGTGCATGCACGGCTATCGCCACGCCCTGCACGAGATCGCCATCGGGAGGATCGCGCGCCGGACCGGCTTCACCCAGGTCTCCGAGTCACATGCGACGAGCCCGCTGATGAGACTGGTCTCGCGTGGCGACACCACCGTCGTCGACGCCTACCTCTCGCCGATCCTCGACCGGTACGTCGCCCAGGTGTCCGAGGAGCTGGACGGCGTGCCGTTGATGTTCATGCAGTCCAGCGGCGGGCTCACCGACGCCCACGGTTTCCGCGGCAAGGACTCGATCCTGTCCGGGCCGGCGGGCGGCATCGTGGGAATGGCGCGCACGTCGGCCGCCGCGGGCTTCCGGCGGGTCATCGGTTTCGACATGGGCGGCACCTCCACCGACGTCTCGCACTACGCGGGCGAGTTCGAGCGCCAGTACGAGACGCAGGTGGCGGGGGTGCGGATGCGGGCGCCGATGCTGAGCATCCACACGGTCGCGGCCGGCGGCGGGTCGGTGCTGCACTTCGACGGCGGCCGGTACCGGGTCGGACCCGACTCCGCGGGCGCCGATCCCGGTCCCGCCTGCTACCGCCGAGGCGGTCCGCTCACCGTCACCGACGCGAACGTGATGCTGGGGCGCATCCGGCCCGAGCACTTCCCGCACGTCTTCGGCCCCGCGGGCGGTCAGGCCATCGACGCCGGCGTCGTCCGGGACCGCTTCGCCGCGCTGGCGGCCGAGATCGGCGACGGCCGCCCGCCCGAGGAGGTCGCGGCCGGATTCCTGGAGATCGCGGTGACGAACATGGCCAACGCGATCAAGAAGATCTCCGTCCAGCGCGGCTACGACGTCACCCGATACGCGCTGGCCACCTTCGGCGGCGCCGGCGGCCAGCACGCCTGCGCGGTCGCCGACGCCCTCGGCATGCGGCAGGTGCTCATCCATCCGCTGGCCGGGGTGCTGTCGGCGTACGGCATGGGACTGGCCGATGTCACCGCCATGCGGGAGGCGGCGGTGGAGGCTCCGCTGAGCGAGGATCTGCCGCCCGAGCTGAGCGCGATCCTGGGGAGGCTGGAGCGGGACGCGGGCGATGAACTGCGGGACGAGGGGATGGGCGTGAAGGGTGTCCTGCGCCGCGCTCACCTGCGTTACGCGGGCACGGACACCGCCCTGCCGGTCCGTGTCGGCGCCGTGCAGGCGATGGTCGCCGAGTTCGAGGAGGTCTACCGGCGCCGGTTCTCCTTCCTGATGCGGGACAAGCAGATCGTCGTGGAGGCCGTGTCGGTCGAGGCCGTCGGCGACCTCGACCGGGCCGCCGAGGTACCGGTCCGGTCCGGCCGCGGAGGCCCCGCCGAGCCGGTGGGCGTCCGGATGTACGGCGGCGGCGCCTGGCGCGAGGTCGACCTCTACCGGCGGGAGGAGCTGCGGCCCGGGGACACCGTGGCGGGCCCGGCGATCATCGCGGAGGCCAACGCGACGACCGTCGTCGACGCGGGCTGGCACGCGACGGTGAACGAGCTCGGCCACCTGCTGCTCACCCGGGTGGCGCCGCGGCCCGGCGGACACGGGGTCGGCACCGGCGCCGACCCCGTCATGCTGGAGATCTTCAACAACCTGTTCATGTCCATCGCCGAACAGATGGGAGTCCGGCTGCGGAGCACGGCGCACTCGGTCAACATCAAGGAACGCCTCGACTTCTCCTGCGCGATCTTCGACGCGGACGGCAGCCTCATCGCCAACGCGCCGCACATCCCCGTGCACCTCGGCTCGATGGGGGCGTCCATCGGGGAGCTGATCAGGCGGCGGCGGGCCACCGGGGGAATGCGGCCGGGCCAGGTCTACGCGCTCAACGACCCCTACCACGGCGGCACCCACCTGCCCGATGTGACCGTCGTCACGCCGGTCTTCGTCAAGGACGTGGAGTCCGCGTCCGCAGGGGGCGACGACGAGATCTCCTTCTTCGTCGCGTCCCGAGGCCACCACGCCGAGATCGGCGGCATCACGCCAGGTTCCATGCCGGCCTTCAGCACGAGGGTGGAGGAGGAAGGCGTCCTGATCGACAACTGGCTCCTCGTCGAGGGCGGCAGGATGCGTGAGGCCGAGACGGTCGAGCTGCTGCGTTCGGCCGTCCATCCGTCCCGCAACCCGCTCGACAACGTCGCCGACCTGCGCGCCCAGATCGCCGCCAACGAGAAGGGCGTGCAGGAGCTGCACGGCATGGTCCGGCATTTCGGCCTGGACGTCGTCCACGCCTACATGCGTCACGTCCAGGACAACGCCGAGGAGGCGGTCCGTCAGGTGATCACCGCACTGCGCGACGGCTCGTACGCCTACGAGCTCGACAGCGGGGCGCTGATCAGGGTCGCGATCCGCGTCGACCGCCAGGCCCGGACGGCGGAGATCGACTTCACCGGCACCTCTCCCGGCCTGGCCGGCAACTTCAACGCGCCGTCGTCGGTGGCGGTGGCGGCGGTGCTGTACGTGTTCCGCACACTGGTGGCCGAGGACATCCCGCTGAACGCCGGCTGCCTCACGCCGATCCACATCACGATCCCGCCGGGCACGATGCTCTCGCCGGAGTATCCGGCGGCCGTGGCGGCGGGCAACGTCGAGACCTCGCAGGCCGTGACCGGCGCCCTGTACGCCGCGCTGGGAGTGATGGCGGAAGGCTCCGGCACGATGAACAACGTCACGTTCGGCAACGAGAACCACCAGTACTACGAGACGGTGGCCAGCGGCTCCGGCGCCGGGAACGGCTTCGACGGCGCCGATGTCGTCCAGACCCACATGACCAACTCCCGGCTCACCGACCCCGAGGTGCTGGAGTGGCGCTATCCCGTGCTGCTGGAAGGCCACGAGATCCGCCGCGGCAGCGGTGGAGCGGGACGCTGGCGCGGAGGCGACGGCGCCCGGCGCCGCATCCGCTTCCTCGAACCGATGACGGTGACCACGCTGAGCAGTCACCGGCGCGTCCCGCCGTACGGTATGGCGGGCGGCGAGCCCGGCGCGCTGGGGCGGCAGTGGGTGGAGCACGCCGACGGCTCCGCGACGCCGATGAAGGGCTGTGACTCGCTGCCCGTGGACACCGGAGACGTCTTCGTCGTCGAGACGCCGGGCGGCGGTGGTTACGGTGCGGACTGAGCCACACGGCCACCCGGTCACGGCGGCTCTGTCCGACGGAGCCATCTTCCGCCAAGGACGAAGAACCGCCGACCCACGATCGTGGTGTCTGGGGACGGTGCGGGGGATTGCCTCCCAGGCGTGCGGGCTGCTGCTGATCGAGGCGCTGCGGGCGGGACCGGTGAGGCCGCCGCCGACCACATCACCGCAGGACTCCTGGCCCTCAACCAGATGCCACCGAAGGGATGTTAATGCGAAGAACTTCGCGTTACTCTATCCGTGTCGCATAGAGAGGGGTGCCGCATGGACGTGGAGCCGCGCGCCACGGGGGCCGTGCGGCCCGGCGGCCGGACGGCGCGCACCCGTGCGGCGGTGTTGGCCGCGGCGCAGGAGGAACTGGAGGCCACCGGGTACGCCGGACTCACCATGGAGAAGGTGGCCGAGCGTTCGGGCGTGCATCTGGCCACGCTGTACCGGCGCTGGCGGACGGTCGAGGGACTCGTCGTCGACCTGCTGGGCGAACTGGGCAGGAGCGAGATCCCGATACCGGACACCGGCTCGTTCAGGGGCGACCTTCAGGCGCTCGCGCTGGAGATCGCCGGCCTGTATCAGCAGCCCAGAGCGCGGGCGCTCGTCGAGGGCGTCGTGGCCGCCGCCGTCCGGTCCCCCGAGGCGTCCACCGCCTGGGCGACGGTGATCGCCGAGCGCAACCGCCTCGCGTCCCGGATCGTCGAACGGGCCGTAGAACGCGGCGAGCTACCGCCGGGAACCGACGACATAGCGATCATCAGCGCCGTCGGAGCCCCCCTCTACTATCGCCTGCTCGTCGCCCGCGGGCCGGTGGACGACGAGGTCGCCGAGGTCGCCGCCGCGGCCGCGCACGCCGCCGCCCTCAGCGGCGCCTTCACTCCGGGTGGCTCCCCCGGCCCTCCATAGGCCGCGGCGTACACCTGCCGACACCAGCGAAAGGACTTGCAAATGCGCCAGGACATCGAGTTCGTCTCGGCCGGGACGACCCTCCGCGGATGGCTTTACACGCCCGACGGCACCTCTGGCCCGCACCCGGCCGTGGTCGTCACCCATGGACTCGGGGCGGTCAAGGAGCAGTACACCGACGACATCGCCGAAGCACTCGCCGCAGCCGGGCTGGCGGTCGTCCTCTACGACCACGCCTCGTTCGGCGCGAGCGACGGCGAGCCGCGCCAGGAGGTCGATCCTTGGACACAGATCCAGGGATACCGGGACGCCATCACCTTCCTGTGCACACGTCCCGAGGTGGACGCCGAGCGCATCGGGGTGTTCGGGTCGAGCTTCTCAGGCGGGCACGTGCTCGTCGTCGGGGCCGTCGACCGGCGGGTCAAGGCCGTGTACTCGCAGGTGCCGGTCATCAGCGGCGGGACGACCCTGTCGCGGTTCATCCCCAGCGAGGCCCTCGCCGAAGTACGCAGGAGCTTCGACGCCGACCGGCTCGCCCGGTTCAACGGCGAGGCGCCGGCGACGATCCCCCTCATCACCGCGACCCCCGGGGAGCCCGCCGCGATGGCCGACCGGGAAACCTACGAGTGGTACCAGACGATCGAGCCGGAGCGCCTGGCGACGTGGCGCAACGAGGTCACGCTCCGGTCGGTGGAGGCGATCGCCGGCTACGAGCCGGGCGACCATATCGCCCGCATCTCCCCCACACCGCTCATGCTCGTCGTCGCCCAGCACGACATCCTCACTCACAGCGACCTGGCCTTCGCCGCCTACGAACGGGCCCTTCACCCCAAGCAACTCGTCACCCTGCCCGGCGGCCATTTCGTCGTCTATAACCAGGAGTTCAAGAACACGCTCGCCCTCATGACCGAGTTCTTTCTCCAGCATCTCGCTCCCCGGACATCCGCCTGATCTTCAAGCCGCACTGCCATGGCCATCGCTTTCTAGACTGGCGTCGAGCCGGAGCCGGTCACGCAGGCCCTCACGTCCATCGGGTTGAAGAGGAAACCCGTGATGCTGAGCCTGGATCCACGGGGTTGGTAATGCGATGAAAGCCGCGATATGAGGAGAGGTGCCCTGCAACCTGGGATGATGGGAGTTCTCTACGCTTC
>NZ_JBICUT010000036.1:0-5964 GCF_043198445.1 Spirillospora sp. NPDC048823
CCTGTCTGGCCGGGCACCTGGGCTTGGCGGGGGCGTAGCCACCCGTCCAGCAGTTTGATCCCCGATAGCCGCTGTCCGCCGGTTGCGGTCAGCGTGGCCGAACGACAACGAGCGACATTGCGCTCCCAGTGGCTCGGGCAGCAACTACGCGAACTGCGCGACGCCAGCGGCTTGATGATCAAGGAGGTTGCCGAATACCTCCAGCGGGACCCAGGGACCGTCAGCCGGTTCGAGTCGGGCTTCTACCCGATCCGCCGCCCCGACCTGATGGCACTCCTGGACCTGTACGGCGTCTCGAACCGGCAGCGACGCGAGGCGCTGATGGCGCTCAGCCAGGACGTCTGGCAGAAGGGCTGGTGGGACGGCTACGCCGCCGACGTGGTCGGATCGCTGATCGATTACGCCTGGCTGGAGTCACGAGCAGACCGCATCCGCTCGTTCGCCGCCATCGTGATCCCTGGCCTGCTCCAGACCCCCGAGTACGCAAGAGCAGTGATCCGCACCAACGACACGGACGCCACGCCCGACCAGGTCGACCGTTGGCACGAACTCCGAATGCACCGTCAGACGGTCCTGGAGGCCGAAGAGGCGACCCAACTGACCGCCGTCTTGGACGAAGCCGTCCTGCGGCGCCAGATCGGCGACTCCGAGATCATGGCCGCACAGCTCCGCCACCTGGCGCAATGCACGGCCAAGCCCACCGTGGACATTTGGGTCCTTCCGTTCCGAGCGGGCACACCGGCCGGCACTTATGGCACGTTTACGATCTTCAAGCTGCCCGCTCCCTTCCCAGAGGTCGCTACACCGAGACAATGGCAGGTGCGATCAATGCCGAACCCCCTCAAAGCGACCGCTTCATCCAGACGTATGTTGGACATGAGCGCCTGGCCCTCGGGCAGGCCGAGTCCACCGCTCTGATCTCCAAGATTGCAGAGGAATGGAAGTGAACAAGCCAGAGGCCGACGACGCTCTCACTTCACAGCAGCGTAGTGACGTCGCCTGGCACATCAGCACCTTCAGCCCCGACAACGGCGGCAACTGCGTCGAGGCAGGCCCCCTCACAGACGGCACCGACCGCGTCGCCGTCCGCCACAGCCACCGCCCCGACGCCGGAGTCATCCTCTACACCCGTGCCGAATGGCAAGCCTTCCTCGCCGGCGTCCGCAACGGAGAATTCGACTTCTTCACCTGGTGACCGGTGCAGAACTGCTCGGCGCCTGCCAGGGCGCGCAGGACAGCCTGAGACCTTCTTCCAATCTTGATCATTCGAACCTCGCGCTTGGCCGGATTGTCGTCGAACGGCACCCGGGCATCCACCGTGAACCGCAGGTGGTCGTCGTGACACAGCAGCCGGCGGGCCTGCGCGTTATGGTCCTTCTCCAGATCGGAGGCACGAGATCTGGTCGCTTGGACGGCCCAGGCGGGCGACGGACCGGAATACGTTCTTGGCGCGGTCAACGTGGCGGAATCGATGGTGTTCAGGGTGCCGTCGCGGGAAGAGCATCATCGACCAGGCGTTTCATGCAGCGCAGCGCGTCGGCGGCCTACTCGACCCAGCATCATTGGCCAGCATCGCCGAACCTCGGCTTGGTGGTCGGCAACAGCCGGCCGTCCCCGCATTAGGCAGTTCAACTCCCCCGATCGACAATTCGCAGTCAGAAGATGTCGTCGACAGCCTGCGTTGGGGCAGCACGCATTTAGTCGTATACGCTGTTCCGTTCTCCAAGTCGCTGCCGCGTTCGAACCGCTGCTGCGGCCCTTGGACCCGACCGACACCGTCGTCACCGCCGTTGCCCTGCACACCCAGCGCAACTACGCCCGTTTCCCTGTCGAGGACAACAACACCCACTTCATCCTGGTCGCGAAGAAGAACCAGCCCTCGCTGTATCACCAGCTCAAGCGGCCGCCCTGCAGGAGATCCAGACCGGTAGACCAGATTAATCACGAGGTATCGAGATATTCATCTGGTATCTCGGCAAGTTGACCTTCCAAATCCCAACCATCAGGTTTAGCCGTTGAATCCCACCATTCTTGTCCGGAGTTCAGCCATTCTCTCCGATACTGTCGGATTCCTTCCAATGTGGCGTCTTCATAGCCAAATTCCACCCCGCAGCATGAGCATATCTCAAAGGATGGCGTGTGCCCATCTAGCCCCCATGGTGGCTCCACCCGCGGAAAGCCGCACACGCGACACCTGTAGATCTCGTCATGCGGCTTGGGCACGGAAGTACTCCAGGTTGTTCCGGAATCCATGTTGGGCCGGATTGGGACGGAAGTAAGTACGGATGATCCCATCCTTTGTACGTACCGCGAAATCATTGCTACGTGGATTAAAAAACACTCGGTCTCCATTCCCACGTATCCGCACCAATGTCCCCGTCGGTGGCTTGCTAGTGAATTGTCTTGCCGCCTTGAGGTACTCCAATGAATTGTATAGCTCAGGAAACTCTCCCTTGTGCTTCTTCCAGTGGGAAAATGCATTTTGGGCCGACGAAAAGTTGCCGCATGGCCCTGCATTGTGGACGAGGGCGCCTGTGGTCCCTACCTTCACATAGTAGGTGTGATGATTGGCGATGGTCAGGTTGTGGACGCGTTGGTGCTTGGTGGTCCAGCGTTTGGTGGCGGTGACCTGGATGTAGGTGCCGGCGCTGGTACGGAGCCACATGCCGGGCTTGAGCTCGGCGGCTTCAACCCAGGCGTTGATGTCACCGGCGACCCAGAAGGGGTGGTTACCTGTGGATATGACCATGCCGTTTTTGGCTTGTTTAAGCCCCTGGAGCTTGGAGGGGGAGAGATTGATGCTGCGGCTCGACATCCAGGCCAGTGCGGGGGCGTTGGCGTCGATACTGATCTGAATGAGGTTCTTGGTTCCCTTGCTGGTGATAGTGCCGAGAACGGGTTCTTCCTTGGTCTTTCCGGTTTTAGGGTCGGTTGCCAAGACCTTGTCGCCGACCCGTAGATCCTCGAAATGCGGTACAAGCACGTGAGGGAAATCAATTATACAGTTGCATACCACAAATCGTTTACAGAAAACTTCTCCAGATCGAGCAGTTGAAGCCTTTCTGGTACATCAAATGCATTATTTAATGTCGAGAGAGAGCAGGACAATTGAGGGTAGTTGAAATCGTCAACTGTCACGATCACCATACCCTCCTCCTTGGCCATTGTATTCTCTTGAATAAAGGCAAACGGCAGTACGGTTGAAATCAGACCGACAACCTGCTTCCCCGCGATGACACGCAACCAAGTTTCCCCTGCATTTTCGTCCCAATCGACCTCAGCCGACATATCGCGGGCGAGGTCGGAAGCCATCGACTGGGCAGTTAAAGCAGACCAAGTACCGGCAACCAATAAGGCGCGATGGAGAGCATCTTCGATGCTGTTTGTCACCCTGGACTCCCTGGCGATCCGTGAACAAAACCAGTCCGAGTGCGGTATACGTTTATCCAGTTGGTCGGCGTCCCGTCACCGAGATATCCGGCAATGCCATTTGCGACCGGCACTTTAGCCTTGCTTTCCACCCAGAGAGCGTGCCGATCAGCATAAGCAGCTGCGTCCAGTGTAGCCTTTCCGGAGTTCACATAGAAGCCAAATTGACTCTTCCCTGGCGTGCCATCTACATGTGGGACCATCCCGGCCGAGTCGAGCGTGTATCGACCGTTGGTCAACTGGCCGTGCCTGTTAACCGTGATCTTAGGGGGTTGGAACCTTCCTAGCCATGATCCGCTTTTCCCAATGCTCCAGTGGGGAGTTCTCCGGCGCCGTAGCCGCTGTTGACGGCGCCTCCGGCGGTCATGGCTCCGGAGATGGCGCGCAGGCATAGGCCGGAGCGGGCGCAAGCGAGGCCGGCCGCTTGGAAGGCTCCGGATTCGCAGCCTCGGCGGCGCAGAGGATCAGACCAGCGGTGACGACGGTGGTGATGCCGCCGATGACGAGGGCTTATTTGAGGCCGGAATCGGTGGTGTCGTTTCCGGTGAAGGGGTTGTGGTGGCACAGGCTTTGTGCGTTGGAGTTGATGGTTCGGCAGAAGCCGTCCCATTGGTTGTCGTCCAGGCCGGGTTCGTCACCGGTGACGAGGACCCAAATTACAGCCGCCGTATCAGTACGCTGCAACTTATGAATCGGATGTTACTGAACCACCGGAATCGAGGTAGGTATTCAGCGCATCGCGCCAATCATCACCACCCAGACCCGCACCACCCCGACATGATCGACGGCTGCATGACCACCACAGGCCTCACTCTCATCACCACACCCGCCAACACCAATTAAGCCTGGTTGGGCCATCATTACGGACAACCTCTAGGCGAGTCCGATGGAGTCCAACCTACGCTCCCCCCGAACCCAGCCACACCTGAGCCTGCTCCGCTACAGTTAATACTCGCCGCTCCACAAGACCGGTGGCGTATTCCCGCAACCGGACAGAGCTACGAGCATCATTCAGGCCAAGAAGGCCAGCAGATGACTGCCACAAAGTTCCTCTAATTACGGCGCGCCCATCAAGGGATGCTGCTGCGAATTCGATATAGCCTTGACGAAACCCAAAAATACCACTCGCTGAACCAATCCCCGCAATATCAGGATCCCCGATCCTAGCAACAAGGGCCCAGTGAGGCTCCAGCAATTCGGAGCTCTCGGAGTTAACAGAGAGCAAGAATTTGCCACAATGGTCGAACAGGCCGACCTCCGTCGCCATTTGAGCCCACATGGAGTTTAAGTTATCGACGAGATCTGGATCGTCAAGCTGGTAACTTACGTCTCGCCTCCCTCCCTCTCCAGGGCTACAAGTTGTTGCGGCCCACGCGACCTGGACCGGAATCAGGGCAGCTTCATATCGAGCCGCAAGCAACTCGAAGCCCGCCGCCTGGAGTTCCTCTGTGAACTGTTGCACACTCAGACCATCAAGGTCGTCCACCATTAGTTCTCCGTCTGATAATCTTGTCAGCACGCCGGGGGCTTGTAGAGATTAATTTTCTTGTAGTTATGTCCGGAAACCCAACCAATATCACCATAGCCGTTGATCATGATTCGATAGCTATTGCCACCTCCGGGTACGTCATAAATTTGTGATCCGCCCCATTTGCGCGCTATCTTACCAGGAGTGCCGTTGCGGGCCTCGAAGATGTCTGGAGTACCATCAGGTTTCGTGCGCGGCGTGAAAGTCTGGTTCTCGATCGCCTCTTTGATGATAGGCGGCAAGTCCGAGTCGGCATTGTGAACGAGGACAGGCGTTTCACCGACCAGCACATAGTATGTATGGGCGTTGGCGATCGTGAGGTTATGAACGCGCTGATAGTGGGTGGTTCGATGCTTGGTCGCGGCGACCTGGACGTAAGTGTCGAAGCTGGTGCGAAGCCACATTCCGGGTCTGAGGTCGGTCGCGTTCATCCACGTGTTGATGCTGCCAGCGACCCAGAAGGGGTGCTTGTCAGTAGCGACGAGCGCTCCGCTTTTACCCTTGAATGGCTTTGGCCCTGGCAACTTGGCGGAGATAGATCTGAGTTCTCTGCCCGTCATCCAGGCCAGCGCGGGGGCCTTGTCATCAACGCTGATCTGGACGAGTTTCTTGGCCCCCTTGCTGGTGATGGTACCGAGAATGGGTTCTGCTTTAGTTTCCCCGGTTTCGGGGTCGGTCGCCAAAACCCTGTCGCCGACGCGTAGATCCTCAATGTTCTTTTTGCTTCCATCGGCCATAAGGACTTTGGTGCCGGGTGTGAAGCTGCTTCGACAGAAGAGTCTTCCTAGCCATGATCCGCTTTTCCCCATCGCTCCGCTGGGGAGTTCTCCGGCGCCGTAGCCGCTGTTGATGGCGCCTCCGGCGGTCATGGCTCCGGAGACGGCGCGGAGGCACACGCCTGATCTTGCGCATGCGAGGCCGGCTGCTTGGAAGGCTCCGGATTCGCAGCCTCCGGCGGCGCAGAGGATCAGACCAGCGGTGACGACGGTGGTGATGCCGCCGATGAC
>NZ_JBICUT010000037.1:0-5680 GCF_043198445.1 Spirillospora sp. NPDC048823
CGTGGACACACGCCCTCTCCCGCTCTAATCGGCGTTCCCCCAGGCCAGACCCCGGATTCGGCATCACGTGTGACCACCAACTGCGGAACCCGGGTGCAGCTCGCGGTGGGCAGGGACGGGCAGGTCGAGCAGAGCGGGCCGTCCGAGGTCCGGATGTTCACGACCTTTCGCCTGCCGCAACTGATGCAGGTCTCCAGGTTCACCGGGTCGCTGACCAGGCAGTTCGGACACAGCGGCCTGCCGTGGTCGTCTCGGGTGGCCGGCTCGCGGAAGGCTCCGCAGCCCGAGCACTCCTCGATGCGGGTGTGGGCGATGCAGGTGCGGCAGACCCGCTGGCCCTCCAGAGGCTTGTCTATGCGTACGACTCTGTGGCAGCGGGGGCAAGAGGGCCGGACGATCCCAGCGACACCAGCCGCGTGCAGCAGGTCGATCAACCGCAGGATTGCGCGGTGGGGTGCGAGGTGGCCGTCCCCCGTCAGCAGGGCGGGGTTGGATTCCAGGGCCCAGGCGAGTTTCTGCTGATAGGCGGGGCGGGCTGCCGATCGGTAGACCGCGTCGGCGACCACATCCCGCCCGGCTTGCGGATCCAGTTCGGCGATCAGAGCTTCGATCATCGCGATGGGGTCGCGTCCGTCAGTGTGAGGCGCCCCGGATCTTCCGGACAGCTCCCCAACCAGAGTTGGGGAAGCGGAAAGGAAGGGTCGTTGGCGCGACAGAGGCGGCATTTCACCCAGGAGCACAAGGACGAGATCGTCCGCATGGTCCGGGACGGCCCGCGCCCGATCGCCCACGTTGCGCGTGAGGTCGGGATCCACGACACCACCCTGGGCAACTGGGCGAAGGCCTACCGCAGAAGGCACGGCGACGCCTGCGGTAAGGATGTCTCTGTCAGCTTGACACTCCCCTCTCAGGCATCCGTTGGCAGCCGCGTGGTCAGGAACAGCAGCATCAACGTGATCGCGACCGCCGTGGACAGCGCGATCAGCAAGGGTGCGCGTTCCGCAGGCGTGAGGTGGTGTATGAGCCGGATGTGGATTCCCAGGTGCAGCACCGCGAACACGAGGTGGACGGCAAGGGCGCTGCGGGCCAGGCTCCGCCGGACGACTAGGGCGCTGCCCCCGAGAGCCACCGAGATGGCCAGACTCATCGCGCCGTAGTCCATCATCAGGTGGGCGTTGTACGGCATTCGCATGCCCACCCAGGGGATGGCGAAGAACGAGCGGGGGGCGAACAGGGCCCAGTAGCCGGCGCCGAACTGGGTCACGGCCAGGAAGGCGAGCCCCGCGCGAAGCAGCGTCCGTGCCGTCATGCTCGATGCTCCGCGGCCAGGGACTCGGCGAGGTAGTCCGCGAACCGGATCTTTCCGACGCGGCGCTCTGGAGCCAGGTGCCCGCCCTCGCGGTAGCCGCGGAAGGCGGCGCCGGGCATCGGGACCCGTATCACCCGCTTACGGCTGCCCTTGGCTCGCGCATAGGTGCGGCCCAGTTCAGCGGCGGTGTGGATCTCTGGTCCGCCGATGTCGGGTGCCCGCCCGACGCGGGGCGCTGCGCCCACAAGGCCGGTCAGGTGATCGGCCACGTCGCGGACGTCGATCGGCTGGAAGCTGACTCCGGCGGGCATCACGATCGTTGGCAGCCAACGCTGTATGGCGCACATCCAGACGATCAGGTCGTGGAACTGGGTCGTGCGCTGGATCGTGAAAGGCAGGCGCGACCGTTCCAGCAGGTGCTCACAGGCGAGCTTGGTCCGGTAGTAGGACAGGTTCACCCGATCGATGCCCACGATGGACACGTAGATCAGGTGTGGGCTCCCGGCGTGCAGAGCCGCCTGGATGAGTCGGCGGGTACCCTCCACGTCCGCGCGGCCGTTGCTGGTCGCGCAGTGGATGATCGTGTCGACCCCGGTGACCGCCGCCGCGAGTCCGTGACCGCCGAGCAGGTCACCGGTCACCCAGGCGTGCCCGAGATCTTGATGCGTCGGTGGCCTGCGGCTCAGTAGCCGTACATCATGGTCGGCGGAGACGAGCCGTGGCACGAGCGCGCGGCCGAGCCGGCCGGTGGCGCCCGTTACGAGGACCGGTTTCGTCACGGGTGGCACTCCCAAGGAAAGCGGCGCGGCTCATGAACATGGGCCGGGCCTAGTGTGGACGGTGGTTGTTGTCGGACCGCGTGCTCAAGGCCGTTCTGCGCAGGTGCCGCGTGCCTCGCTACTCAGCCAGGCTCGAGGCCGCGCAGCACGGCGCCGAGCGCGTAGGTCCAGGCAACCTTGATCATCTCGCGAGCTCGGCTATGGACGTGGGGGCGCGGCGATGCCGACTTCGACCTCGAGCACACCGCAGAGGCGCGACAACGAGTTGCTGACCCGGCGGAGCTGGGCATCATCGACGAATTTCGCTTGCACATCCATGCACAGGCGCGAATCTTGCGAGCTGGCCGCCGCCACGTTCAGTCGTTCGACCGCGACCGACTGACGAACCAGAATCTGCACGGCACGCGCCACATCCGTGAGGTCGTCCCCGAAGCGCACGGAGATGGCCCGCCGCCGGTCGTCGAATGTCTGGGCAGTGAGCTGCATGAGGCGTCATCCTCCGTGGTCTCGTCGGCAGAACAGCTATTGGACGAGCGATCTTCTCCGACCAACGTTTCCAGGAATCCTTGGGCTCGCGAGGGAGATGCCCGTCGGCTGCCCGGCAGCGCAGGAAAAGGTGCCCGCCCTCGACCTTTCGCGCCCGTGGTCTCAGCTCGGTGTCAACTGGTGCGCAACGGGTGGAAGGGGACCAGTTCCGGTCGCGGATCGCCGGTCATGGCGTGTGCCAGTGCGCGGCCGGTGACGGCGCCCAGGGTGATGCCCCACATGCCGTGCCCGCCCGCCACCCACACGCGGCCGGACGAGGTGGGGCCGATGAGCGGCAGACCGTCCGCGGTGCAGGGACGGCTGCCGACCCAGGTGTCGGTGCGCCCGTCCAGGTCCACATCGGACAGGTAGGGGCGTACCGATTCGGCTATGGTGCGCACCCGGCGTTCGTCGAGGGGGGCCTCGGGCGGACAGAACTCCATCATCCCGGCGATACGCAGCCGATCCCCCAGCGGTGTGCAGGCGACTCGCAGCGCCGGCAGGTACAGCGGTCCTGCCGGCAATGCCTTCGCCCGCGCGCTGAAGCTGTAGCCACGTCCCGCCTGTACCCGGGTCCGGACACCGAACTTGCGCGTCAGCTGCCCGAGCCAGGTGCCAGTGGCGACGACGACCGCGTCGAAGCGCAGCCGGTCCCCGGTGGCGGTCAGCACGCTGACATCCTCGGCGCCGGCATCGATGTCCACCGCGGTGACCGATTCCCTCACCTGGCCACCTCGGGCACACACGTCGGAGGCGAGCCCGGCGAGGAGCCGCCCGGGGTCGATGAACCGCTGGTCCTCGATCCGCAGGACAGCGCCCACCGCGTCCGTCAGAGTGGGCACCAGCTCGCGCGCCTCAAGCGGCGTGAGAGTGCTGTGCCGCACCTGGACGCCGAGTTCCCGCACGTGAGCCAGCTCCACGAGCAAGCCTGAAAGCTGCTCGGACCTGTCCGCGCAGGCGAAGATGGAGCTGCGGTGCACTGCGCCGTCCGCCCATCGACGAGACGCGAGCGCATCGAACGCATCGGCTTCACCACGGCTCAGGTCGGCCAGCGCTCGCATGCCGACCTGCCACCTCCGCATGGTGCTGTTCCGCATGAAGCGTCCCAGGAACGCCAGAAGACCGAGGTCGAACTGCGGAGGGAGATACACCGGCGATGAGCGCCTGACCACGGCGGACAGTCCGTAGCGCAGGATTGCGGGGTCGGGCAGGGGCGCCACCAGCGCGGGGGTGACCCATCCGGCGTTCCCCCACGATGCCCCGGCGGCGACGCCCTTGCGGTCGATGACCGTGACCTGGACGCCGCGATCCTGAAGGTGCCATGCCGTCGCCAGACCGAGCATGCCTGCCCCCACGACCCCCACGCGCTCCGGTCTGCGCATAATCGCCGGCTCCTTCACCTGTGCTTGTCGTCATGTGCTCTACGGGGTTGTCATGCTCTACGGCGCTGGACGGCGCGGACACCGGCCTCCCGCTCCGCACGGGGCGGGATGGCCGGGGCGCGCAACCGCGTACTCGTCCTTGAGGCCGGACGTCGCTGGATGTCGATGTGTTCCAGTGGCGGACCCATGTCATGTCTTCACGGGGCTCCTGCCTCGGGACCGCGTGACGTTCTCTCGTACGTACGGCAGAGCCAGCGAGAGCACCAGACCTGCGAGGGTCAGGCAGGCGGCGATGGCGAAGCTGATCGTGAAGCCCGATCCGAGCGGCATGCCCGTGGCGTGGGACGTTCTCTCGGCCAGAACGCTGACGCCGATCTGGGCGCCCAGGCTTCCGCCGATGCTCCGCGCGGTCAGGGGCAACCCCGCGGCGAAGCCGACGTCCTTGTCCGCGACGGAGGAGGTGACCAGGTTGATCAGGGCGGTCAGGGCGAGGTAGATCCCGATCCCGGACAGGGAGACCGAGAGGATGATGTGCCACTTCTGCGTGTGCAGGAACACGAGGCTGAACGCACCGAGGGTGAGGACGAGCATCCCCAGGCGGACGGTGGCGCGGGAACCGATCCAGCGATCCAGGTAGCCGGTGAGCGGGCCGACCACGGCTCCGGCCACGCCGAGCGGCAGGAGCAACATGCCCACTTGCGTGGTGTCCGCTCCGAACCCGATGCCGTTCAGGGGCGGCAGGGCGGCGAGGAGCGGGACCAGGGTCAGGCTCCCGAACATCCCGAACCCGATGGTGAAGCTGATGACGCCGGTCAGCCAGACGCTTCTCTGCCGCAGCAGGCCGATTGCGATCAGCGGCTCACGCGAGCGGGCCTCGACGACCACCCAGGCGAACAGCAGCACCAGCGCGCCGCCGTACATGGCCAAGGTCCTGCCCGACAGCCAGCCCCAGGTGGGTGACTGCATCACTGCGAGCAGGAGCAGGGTCAGGACCATCGTCACCCCCACCGCCCCGAACCAGTCGACGCGCTGGCGCGTGCCCTTCGACACAGCCGGAAGGCACACCCATGCGACGAGAGTCGATACGACGATCACGATGAGGGGGAGGAGGAAGAGCCACCGGTACGACAGGCGGTCCAGGACGAAGCCGGGAAGGACGAAGCCGAGGGCGTTGCCGATCGCGCTCCCGCCGACGAAGACCCCGATGGCCATGGTGACGCGCGTGGGAGGGAACATGCCGCGCAGGATCGCCACCGACAGCGGCGCCATCCCCATCCCGATGCCCTGCAAGGCCTGCCCGGCCGCGAGCATCTGTATCGAGGTGGCGGCGGCGGCCAATGCGATGCCCGCGACCATGATCCCGAGCACGGCCAGCAGGACGGGACGGGCTCCGTAGACGTCCCCGAGACGCCCGGCGAGCGTGGTCGAAACGGCGGCGCAGACCAGCATGGCCGTGAACACCCAGGCGATGGAAGTGTTCGTGGTGTGGAGCTGCTCCTGGATCACCGGGAGAGCCGGGGCCAGCGAGACCTCCAGGGCCGTGTAGGAGAAGAAGATGATGGCGAGGGCGGCGAGTCCGATCCAGCTCCGGTAAGCATTCAGCTCGGGTGCTTTGAGGCATGGCGAATTAGCGTTGCGTGACCGCAACGCTGGATGGGGCGTGCTCAGGCCGGGGCCGGGTCGGG
>NZ_JBICUT010000038.1:0-3573 GCF_043198445.1 Spirillospora sp. NPDC048823
GAGTCCGGCGGTGTCCTACTCTCCCACACAGTCTCCCATGCAGTACCATCGGCGCTGAAGGGCTTAACTTCCGGGTTCGGGATGGGACCGGGTGTTTCCCCCTCGCCAAAACCACCGAACGTCTCAACGCACCACCCCCACAACACCCGGGGGCAGGCAAGTCAACGTTCCGAGCCAGGCTCGATATTCTCTTTTAATGCTGCGGGTCACCCCAGGATTGTTTCCTGAGAACCACACAGGGACGCGAACACACTCTTGCCATCGGGCAGCGATTTGGATTGAACGTCATGTGTGTTCAAGCCACTCGGCCTATTAGTACCGGTCGACTCCACACGTTACCGCGCTTCCATCCCCGGCCTATCAACCCAATCGTCTCTTGGGGGCCTTACCCCACCCGAAGGTGGAAGGGAGAACTCATCTCGAGGAAGGCTTCCCGCTTAGATGCTTTCAGCGGTTATCCCGACCGAACGTAGCCAACCAGCCGTGCCCCTGGCGGGACAACTGGCACACCAGAGGTTCGTCCGTCCCGGTCCTCTCGTACTAGGGACAGACCCTCACAATTCTCCTACGCGCGCAGCGGATAGGGACCGAACTGTCTCGCGACGTTCTAAACCCAGCTCGCGTGCCGCTTTAATGGGCGAACAGCCCAACCCTTGGGACCTACTCCAGCCCCAGGATGCGACGAGCCGACATCGAGGTGCCAAACCATCCCGTCGATATGGACTCTTGGGGAAGATCAGCCTGTTATCCCCGGGGTACCTTTTAGCCGTTGAGCGACACCACTTCCACACGTAGGTGCCGGATCACTAGGCCCTGCTTTCGCACCTGCTCGACACGTCCGTCTCACAGTCAAGCTCCCTTGTGCCCTTACACTCGCCACCTGATTGCCAACCAGGCTGAGGGAACCTTTGGGCGCCTCCGTTACACTTTAGGAGGCAACCGCCCCAGTTAAACTACCCACCAGGCACTGTCCCCCACCCGGATACACGGGCGCGGGTTAGACGCTCAAAACGACCAGAGTGGTATTTCACCAACGACTCCACCGACACTGGCGTGCCGGCTTCACAGTCTCCCACCTATCCTACACAAGACGCTCCAAACGCCAATGCCAAGCTATAGTGAAGGTCCCGGGGTCTTTCCGTCCTGCTGCGCGAAACGAGCATCTTTACTCGTACTGCAATTTCGCCGGGCCTGTGGTTGAGACAGCGGGGAAGTCGTTACGCCATTCGTGCAGGTCGGAACTTACCCGACAAGGAATTTCGCTACCTTAGGATGGTTATAGTTACCACCGCCGTTTACCGGCGCTTAGATTCTCAGCCTCGACCCCCGAAAGGGTCTAACCGGTCCTCTTAACGTTCCGGCACCGGGCAGGCGTCAGTCCGTATACAGCGTCTTACGACTTCGCACGGACCTGTGTTTTTAGTAAACAGTCGCTTCCCCCTGGCCACTGCGACCACACCCAGCTCCGGAGGAAAACTCCATCACCAGACATGGCCCCCCTTCTCCCAAAGTTACGGGGGCAATTTGCCGAGTTCCTTAACCACAGTTCACCCGATCGCCTTGGTATTCTCTACCTGACCACCTGAGTCGGTTTAGGGTACGGGCCGCCGATACACTCGCTAGAGGCTTTTCTCGACAGCATGGGATCACTCACTTCACCTAAAACGGCTCGGCATCACATCTCACCCTCAACGGCATGCGGATTTACCTGCACACCGGGCTACATGCTTACCCCAGGACAACCATCGCCTGGGCTGAGCTACCCTCCTGCGTCACCCCATCACTCACCTACTACCCCCTCGGGCCCCACGCTCCCCGCAAAGCAGACCCGAAGGCCCACACCACGGTTCGGGTGGTTAGCATCAGAGGATTCAGCGTTGGCGCATACCAGCGGGTACGGGAATATCAACCCGTTGTCCATCGACTACGCCTGTCGGCCTCGCCTTAGGTCCCGACTTACCCTGGGCGGATTAGCCTGCCCCAGGAACCCTTGGTCATCCGGCGCACACGTTTCTCACGTGTGATTCGCTACTCATGCCTGCATTCTCACTCCCGCAGCCTCCACCACTCGATCACTCGGCGGCTTCACCGGCTACAGGACGCTCCCCTACCCACCCAGAACACAAGTCCTGAGCGCCACGGCTTCGGCGGTGTGCTTGAGCCCCGCTACATTGTCGGCGCGGAATCACTTGACCAGTGAGCTATTACGCACTCTTTCAAGGATGGCTGCTTCTAAGCCAACCTCCTGGTTGTCAGAGCAACTCCACATCCTTTCCCACTTAGCACACGCTTAGGGGCCTTAGCCGATGATCTGGGCTGTTTCCCTCTCGACTACGAAGCTTATCCCCCGCAGTCTCACTGCCACGCTCTCACTTACCGGCATTCGGAGTTTGGCTGACGTCAGTAACCTTGTAGGGCCCATCAGCCATCCAGTAGCTCTACCTCCGGCAAGAAACACGCAACGCTGCACCTAAATGCATTTCGGGGAGAACCAGCTATCACGGAGTTTGATTGGCCTTTCACCCCTAACCACAGGTCATCCCCCAGGTTTTCAACCCTGGTGGGTTCGGGCCTCCACACCGTCTTACCGGCGCTTCACCCTGCCCATGGCTAGATCACCCCGCTTCGGGTCTACAGCATGCGACTCAAACGCCCTATTCAGACTCGCTTTCGCTACGGCTACCCGCCACCGGTTAACCTCGCCACACACCATAACTCGCAGGCTCATTCTTCAAAAGGCACGCCATCACCAACCAGAACCACGAATGATCCCAGAGGAGGCTCTGACGGCTTGTAGGCACACGGTTTCAGGTACTATTTCACGACCCCTCACCGGGGCACTTTTCACCATTCCCTCACGGTACTGATCCGCTATCGGTCACCAGGAAGTATTCAGCCTTACCACGTGGTCGTGGCAGATTCACACGGGATTTCACGGGCCCCGTGCTACTCGGGAACACACCCAAGAGACATCGCAGTTTCGCCTACCGGACTCTCACCGTCTACGGTCGGCCATCCCAAACCATTCGACTACCACGATGTTTTATAACTCTCCGCCAGACTGGTAGATCCAGCAAGATGGTCCCACAACCCCGCACACGCAACCCCTACCAGGTATCACACGCGCACGGTTTAGGCTCCTCCGCTTTCGCTCACCACTACTCACGGAATCACAATTGTTTTCTCTTCCTGCGGGTACTGAGATGTTTCACTTCCCCGCGTTCCCACCAACCGCCCTATACATTCAGACGGCGGCGACACCCCATGACGGGTGCCAGGTTTCCCCATTCGGAAATCCCCGGATCAAAGTCTGGTTGCCGACTCCCCGAGGCATATCGCAGGCTCCCACGTCCTTCATCGGCTCCTGATGCCAAGGCATCCACCGTATGCCCTTAAAAACTTGAACACACAAAACGATCAAAACAAATCGCAGACAAACAACAACACCACCCAAAAACCCCCAAAAAGGGAGCCCAACGGCAGCATCATCGTTCGCCAGAGATGCTCGCGTCCACTGTGCAGTTCTCAAAAAACAACCGGGCCCACCAAAACCACACCACCCGTACGGGTGAT
>NZ_JBICUT010000039.1:0-4154 GCF_043198445.1 Spirillospora sp. NPDC048823
TGGTGGCGGCGATGTGCGCCGGCGCCGACAGCATCGATGACGCCGACCGGCTGCGGCACGGCGCGGTGCGGTGGCCTTCACCGGGGTTCGGGCGCCCTCCACGCTAGGTGACGGCAACGTTGACGGCAACAGGAGCTGCTGCCAACCGACACCGGCACCAATCACAGCGCCATCGGCCGCGGCTGCTCCGCATGGACTACCCTTCGCACGCCAACCGGGAAGGCACAGAGCCAACGATTCAGGCAGGACTTGACGCGAGCACGACCTAGCCGTTATTGCCTCACGAGAAAGCTGCGCTACAGGAGACCCAGCGCTTCCGGGAGATCAAGAGCTGTCGTTCTTCTCTCGAGATTCTGCTCCTCTTCCGCACAGTCTCGAAGCAACTCAACAATTGCCTGCCGATCTTCGATTGGTGCGGTCTGAAGAAGCGCAGCCACTGGCTCGAGGATACTGGCTGCAACATCTGGATCGATGTTCTCGTCATCACTGAGGTCGATTGACACAACCATCTCCATGATGACCTTCGCCAGCACACGCTCAACACTGGTCATGGCACTACGATCCTTACCTTGATATTCATGACTAGCTGTTGCCCAAGGATGGAACGGGCACGGGCTGCCTGAGCGGCATTAGGAACCTCCCACACCCCTGTTAGGCCATTCTGCTCAAGCGCAAGGGATTGGTTCTGAGCCTGCCTAAATGCTTTATTGAAAGTAGTGACGGCAAGCTTCCTGTCAATCATGACGCCATTGACAGCATCATATCCGTCAAACTTGACTTGAGAGAGATTGCTACCGCCAGCCTTGTAGTACTGCAGCGCTGGAGCCACGCCTGACTGTGAACCAGCCGCTCCAGCATCATATGCCCGAGCTGCGGAGCTCATACTCGCGTTCTCCGCTACCCAATGGACATCGCCGTCACAGTTGTGGACGAGGACTGACGTGCCGCCAGCCCCTACATAGTACGTGTGGTCACCGAAGACGGTGAGGTTGTGGACGCGCTGGTTCCGGGTTCCTGTGGTGACGGCGGTGATCTGAATCCAGGTGCCGGTGTTGGTTCGGAGCCACATGCCGGGTTTGAGGTCTTCGGCATCTGTCCAGCGTCCGTAGTCGGGGAGCCAGAAGGGGTGTTCGTCGGTGGCGGTGATGTCGGCGGTTTTGTCGCCGTGTTTGCCGTCGGTGTCGATGGTGATGGTGACCAGGCTCTTGTCGCCCTGGCCGGTGATGGTGTCGGTGACCTTGCGGGGGCGGGTGTCGCCGGTTTCGGGGTCGGTGGCGGTGACCTGGTCACCGATCTGGACGTCTTCGATGTCCTTGTGGGTGCCGTCGGCCATGAGCACGCCGGTGCCCGGCACGAAGCTGTTGGGTTTGCGGCATGCATTGGCCGCTTTGGAGGGTCCGCGAACCGAGCGCGCGGGTGCAGCCGCACCGCTCCCGGTCTTGGCGGCGGTTCCGCCCTTGGCGGGTATGGAGTCGGCGCTGGCCGACCCCTTGCTGGCCGAGGCGACGTCGTCGACGATCTGGCGGGCGACGGTGGCCGCCTCGTCGCCGCCGTTCCCCGCCAGTTTGGCGATGAGGCGTGCGCCGCCACGGGCTGCGAGTTTCCCGCCCATCTTGAGGGCGCCGGCGCCCTCAAAGGCTATCGAGGCGATCTCGGTGGCCCAGAACCCGGTCTTGAAGGCGCCGGAATCGGTGTCGACGCCGCCTTGCTGCAGGCGGTTCTGGAAGTCGCCGGACAGGCCGGGGCCGACTCCGAACCAGCCGGCCATCTCGATGGGTGCGGCGGGGCCGGCGAGAGCGAGGGTGTCGGTCACGGAGGTGGCTGCACCGGCGAGGCCGTTGCCGAGGTCTTTCCAGCCGAAGTGCCCGTTGTACTCGATGTTGCTGATGGGGTTGCCGCCGCCGAAGGCGTACCGGTTCATGGTGAACGGGTCGGTGGCCAGGCCCATGTCGGCCAGGGCACCGCCGTACATGTCGCGGGTGAGGAAGCGGTTCAGGCCGGGGTCGTAGTTGCGGAACCCCATGTCGTAGGTGCCTGAGCCCTGGTCCCAGCGGTGGGCGTTGAACCGGTAGGAGTTGTAGGGCTCGGCGTCGGGGTCCTGCGGGCCGGGCTTGTCGACGCCGGTGAACTTCGGTGGGTCTGCGAAATGACGGGCATGGGAAGAAGCCGCTGCCTGCTGCGATATGCGGTCAGAGGCTAGGGTTCAGCATGACGGCGGCAAAAAAGCGGACGTTGTGCTCCGCGCCTTCCTCGAAGCGTTTGAAGACCTTACCGAGCGGGTTGGCCCACCGGCCGTCAGGGAATCTGACGACGAAGGGGAAGGCGACCAATTCAGTCTCCTGCTGAACAGGCACGACCCATTGGCCACGGCCCTCCCTGAGAAGAACCTCCCCGAGATAGCAGCCGAATCCGAAGAGCGTCTCGGCGACCGCCTCAATGGGAGGCCCGTCCTGTCGAATTCCTTGGACGATGCCGTCAACCGCGTCCAAGCTCTCCACCGTGTAGTCCAATCGCACCTGGGAAATGTCCTGTGCGGCTTGCACGATGTCGGCGGCGAACCGGGGCGCGTTGGCCGTCACCGGCTCGTACTTCAATGAGAGATTCACTGCACCAGCCCTCCGCTACAGTCCCGGATATCCACCAAAACGGGCACGCTGCTGTCCCGCATTCTCACGATGATATCGTCCACGTGACCCAGGCCTATCAGCAAGTGGTCCAGACGCCCCTGCGAATGGCCTGGACGATGTCCACGACGAACGTCGGTGCATTCCCAGGACCGGATTCATACACGAGCGTCAGTGTCATTGAGCATCACAGCCGTTCCTGAGATTCCGGGATTTCGACCAACGCGCCCGAGTCGCGAAGTTGCCGGTCGAGTTCCGCCACCGCATCCAGTTCCGGGAACCGGCCGTCCTCGATGATATCGATCAGCAGGCCGCCATCGGCTGCATGCCGCGTACGTCCGGGCACCTCGCCGGATACCCGCGCACGGCGGTTCGACGACAGAAACGTAACGAACCCTGCTCGAGGCGTCTTGATCGCGATCTGCGGGTTCTCGCTCTGGGCATCAGTAAGTGCGTCATTATACACCTCACCCCAGTCGGGCTCGCACACTTCGGCCACCGTCCACAACAGGTCAGCCGCCATCGCCGTCCACAGGCTCTTCTGCTCCTCCTCCCAGACATAGAGCGTCAGAATCATGCTATTGCCCACAACATGTGGACCACGGGCGCCTATCGTGGACGACAAGGACACCCGAGGCAGATCACCATCGTCGATATGTGCTGCCATCGAAAATCCCAGGTGACCGCGAGGACCGAACTCCGCTTCACGATGAGCTAACTCCCGATGAAGACCCTCCGCAGTGAACTCCAGCGGTTGCGGCTCATCATCCGCATTCATCCACGAGGAGAACACCGGCCCCCCGATGCCGGTCAGCCACCGAGACAGGTCGACCCACCGTTCCACGGCAGCATCCACCGACTCCCCGCGCGGGCCCCAGAAGCCCCGGACCACGATCTCGTCTTCCAGAAGAATCGCCTCTTCTCCTAACGTACTGCTGATGACGGACAGAGATCTTGATGCCTCCCTTGTCGAAGTATTATTTGACCAGATCAGCGACCTGCTTGCTCGAGAAGGCCCTGTCCCTGCCGAGGACCTCGCTCACGCAGGTCAAGCGGCATGTTCGTATTCGTTGAGGGTTCCGCCCAGACGTTGCTTTCTTCGGACGTTCAGGTCGGCGACCTCGTCCGGTTCGGTGATCGGTGGAGGCAGTGGCCTAACCTCGATCTTTCATGGCGTCGGTTGGGCCGCGTAGCGGCCTGACCGGGTTTGTCCTTTGTGGTGGTGGTCAGGCCGGTGGCCCGGATGTCGCTCCGGGTCGGCGGGGTTCCACGGGCCCTGCGGGTCTCCTTCCTGTGTTGTCGGGTCGGTTGGTGCTGGTCAGCTGGGGTTGGGCAGTGCCGCCAGGCGTGCCAGGGCGTCGGTGATCAGGTTGGTCCAGGGCCAGCGCGCCGGGAGGCGCAGGATGTGTCGGCGTCCGGTGGTGATCAGTCGTCCGGTAGGTCGGGAATCCAAGCCTGGAACCTGTTCCGCTCAGGAGAGGAATGTCTTCGACTCTGAGCAAGCCGGTGCATAGGAGAGATCGGTCCTCT
>NZ_JBICUT010000040.1:0-2545 GCF_043198445.1 Spirillospora sp. NPDC048823
GGTGGCCGTCCTCATGTCACGGGGACTCGCCCATCACGACACGAACCGGTCACAGGTCACACCCGCCCCATACACCACTCCCGTGGACGTGAACGTCACCGATGACCGGACCCCGCCAGGGCTCGGGCAACTGCGACCACAGCCGCCAGATCGGGTCCTGCTGGCCGGGCAGACGCAGACGGCGGCGTTCACCGGCCATCGGGCACCTGCCAGGACGAGGCGTAGGACTTCCAGTTGGCCGCGGCCCGCAGCGCCTCGTCCTCGCGGACCCATAATGGTGACGTCGGATATCAGAACTGTCTGAATGCCTGTGATGATCAAGCTTCGTGGTGTTGTCGCCGGAGGTAGGGGCTGAAGTGGTTGGCGACAATGTCCGCGATCGCGGCGGCGTCGCGGGAGCCGCCGACTTCGATCACCCGGATGCCGAGCTGGTGGGCGGTGTGGACGGCGTCCTCGGCGACGAGGCGGTCTCGGGCGAGGCGGTTGGCCTGTGCTCGGGCCGGATCGCTGACGCGGTGCCCGAGCGAGGCGGCCCGGGGAAGTTCAAGAAGCTGGTGTTGGCGGAACTCCGACGTGGGCACCATGACGACCATCCGGCGCGGTGAGTCGATGATGGGTGCGACGAGTTCGGGGCGGAGTCCCCAACCTTCGGCGATGATCGGGTGGCCGGAGACGAGCGCGCGTAGGTCGTCCAGAGCCCATTCGAACCGGTGGGGGAACTCGGCGAGAGTTTCGGTGGCCATTTCCTCCGGGGTGGTGTGGACCCACATCTTGTCCAAGTCGGGCTCAGTGGCGGGCTCGCCGAGGCCGGCGCGACGAGCGATCCGGCGATCGTTGTGACCGCGGGCGTCGTGGTAGTCGTAGTGATAGACGGTGACGCCGCATTGGACGGCCAGCAGCCGGGCCACGGTCGACTTGCCGGCCCACTGGCCGCCGCCGATCCACAATGCTCGGTGCAATGTGCCGAAGGGATCCCAGACTCCGTTGCTCGCCAGGGAGTCGTGGCTGGTCATCTGGTCTCCTCCCGCGGTGAGGTGCGACGGCTGACTTCGACGGCGTAGGTGGTCCAGTCGCCTGCGGAGAGACGTTGCCAGGCGACGGCGACGTCGGTGTGGATGCCGAGGGTGCGGGCCAGGATCGCGGCGGGGATCTCGGTGGCGAGCTGGAAGAGCGCGGTGCTGCGGGCCTGATTGGGTCGGATGCCGAGCTGATTCAGACGTTGGGTCAGTTGGGCGGTGCTGATCGGCCGTCCGGGCTGACCACCGGGGAAGAGCCATGACGACGGGGCCAGGGCACCGATGGTCGCGTGGCCCTTGCGGTTGGCGGCGACCGTGCGGGCCAGTTCCGCCACTGGCTGGGGCAACTGGACGGGGGCATCGCCGAGGTGGAGTCGGACTTCCTGGGCGCTGACGTGGACGTCCTCGACGGTCAACCGGTGGATCGCCGAGGGTCCTTGGGCGTAGAGGAGGAGAAGCAGCCCGGCGAGGCGATCTTCGGGTTTCAAAGTGTCGTCGTGCAAGAGCCGGCGAGCCACGTTCCAGCGACGCTCGTCATCGAGCGGCTGAGTGGGGCCGATCCAGCGGATGGCGGGGGCGTGGATGGTGGTGAGCTTGTTGGCGCGGGCCCAGCGGATGAAGTGTCCGGCCGTGTGACGGTAGGTGGCAGAGTCGTCGGTGAGCCACTGGTCGAGGTCGGCCTGCCGACAGATCTCCAGGGTGAGGTCGTGGGCCGTCAGCCAGTTCAGGAAGGCGACGGCGGCGCGGGCGCATTGGCGTGCGGACATGAACTGCTGCGGGGTGAGGGGGCGGCCGTTGCTGCGTCGGCGTAGTCGCCGGACCAGGTGCCAGATCGTGTAGCGGTGCAGGAGTTTGCGTTGTTCGGGGTCCTTCTGGGATGTGAGGAGGTTGGTGAGGAAGCGGTCGAGGCGGACCATGTATTCATCGCGTTCGGGCAGGGCACCGACACCGACGAGGACCCGGCGGAGGTGGGCGAGGGGCGGGTTGTCGGGCAGTTCGTCGATGGCCTCGTGGGTCAGGGCCCGGCGGCCAGCCGCGAGGTCGGACAGGACCGGGGAGACGGACGGCTTGTTCAGCCACCGCCTGGCGGTGATGGGGTGCTCGGTGGTGGCGATGTTGCGCCGGAGTGCTTCGAGCCCGGGGTGGAGAGCATCGGACGGTGGGCCCAGCAGCTCGTCGAGGCGCCGGTTGATGAGGCATCGAACGCACTGACCGGGGTAGGGGTAATCGGGGTCGGTGCAGGTGGGACAGGTGTGCCAGACCTCAGCTGCGGTGCAGTAGGCGCAAAGAGGCTCGGTGAGAGTGCCGGAGATGATTGCCGCGACGTCTCCGCAGGCCGAGCACTGTGCCGAACAGCGCTGACAGTCCGGGCACCACGGGCGGCCCGTGGCGCGGGAGGTGCCGCAGGGCCTCTCCTCGCCGCAGATGCTGCAGCCCGCGTTCCGCAGTTCGTAGACACACGGCTGTGATCGCCGGCGAGTCGCCGCTGGTCAGCGCTGTGCGGCGCTGGTTTCCAGGGCTGGCAGGCT
>NZ_JBICUT010000041.1:0-2312 GCF_043198445.1 Spirillospora sp. NPDC048823
ATCAGGCCGCGCAGGTCGCCGTAGCCGTCGCCGTTGGAATCGGCGAACCCGCGCACCGACACCTCGTAGAACACCGCCGTCTTGAACCAGTGCGGTGTGCGGGGGGTCTTCTCGCTGAAGGGGTCCGGGAGTGCCCGGCCGGCCGGCGCCGCGGCGTCCGCCCCGGGGCCGCCGGCCCGCAGGGCCTCCGTCTCCGTCTCGGTGACCTGGTCGGACGTGCTGGTGGTGAGGTTCTTCGGCTG
Organism: Spirillospora sp. NPDC048823; assembly: GCF_043198445.1. Lineage (NCBI taxonomy): Bacteria > Bacillati > Actinomycetota > Actinomycetes > Streptosporangiales > Thermomonosporaceae > Spirillospora > Spirillospora sp. NPDC048823. The sequence continues at coordinate 243 of NZ_JBICUT010000041.1, forward strand.
GCCGTGCATGGGTCACCCCGGGTGTGTTGGAGACATCTAGATCAGCAATGCCCGCAGTCCGCGTCCGCGACGTGCGCGACAGGCAACCATCCGTAAAAATCTCAGTACTGTCCGTGACCGGCCATCCGGTTTCGGTGCCCGCAGATCCGTCCGGACGGGACGGGCCGCGCCCAAGCACGAGGTAGATCGCGCCGTGTCCGGCCACACCGGCCCTGCCGCACCCGCGACCGGGAAGGTCATCGCCCGGTAGCGGTCCGTTATGGCGCGGGAAAGTAGCGCAAAAACACGTTGATCTGCGGCCCGGTCACTGGCGCGCACCGTCTCGAATACTTGCCGCACGACGGTTGTGTCATGTCCGTGTTTTTAGCTTCGTCGCTTTTTCTGTCGCATGCCTCGGGTAGGTCATTTCCAAGCTCAGAACCTGTCGTGCAGTTGACGCCTGTGCGTTTGACGCCCGTGCGTTCGACACCCCGTGTGGATGACGGCTTGTGTGGATGACGCCTGTGCGGATGACGCCCGTGTGGATGACGCCTGTGTGGATGACGGCATGGCGGTTGACAAGTCCGGACGGAACTATTTCGTCCAAAGCGATCGGAGGGACAGTGGAGCGCTGGGAGATGTCGCCATCGGTCGTACCGACGCGCGATGACCTCGTGGCCCGGCTGCGCGTTCGCTTCGCCGATGTTCCGGCGGAGAACGTGCGCCGTTGCGTGGACGACCTGTGGTGCTGCTGCACCCATCTCGGAGTGCGGCCCGAGGAACGGACCATCGAACGCCTCGCGGCGTCCCGGCTGACGGGTGTCGTGCGGGGAGGGCGCCCGCCGTATCCGGACGGGCGTCCCGCGTCGAGACCGCCCGGCTCCCATGCCGCCGCCCATGGTGACCTGACCGTTTCGCCCCGGCCCGCCCACGCGGCCACGAGTACCCCGATCGGGATGTGACTGACACATGAAGGACACGACCGTGGCGGGCCTGAGCATCGAGACCCGCAGAGGTTTCATCGTCCTGGGCCTGCCCGCGCAGATCAGCTGGCAGAACTACGCGGGGATCAGGGAGGGGGTGAGCAGGGCGCTGTCCCTCGCGTCCGCGGGCCCGGCGCGGGGCGGCGGACGCGGCGGAGTCGTCGTCGACTTCGGGGACGCGGTGCTGCTGGACGCCGCGGGGCTGGTCCTGCTGGCCCGCGCGGAGACGCGGGCGCAGCTGCTCGGCTGCCCGCTGCGCGCCGTGGTGCCCGCCCTGTCCGCCCATGTGCTGCGGGCGCTGCAGCTCACCGGCCTGAGCCGGCTCGTGCCGGTGTTCGCCGACGTCGCGTCCGCCACGGCCGCGCCCGTCCCCGGCGGGGGAGCGGGCGACGTGGACACGACGCACGTGCTGGACGCCATCCGGGCCCTGCACCCGGGCGACGCCGGGCTCACGCCCACCCCGCCCGCCCCGTCCGAACTGATGATCACCACGACGGCGGCCGGCGACGGCGACCACACGGTCGTCCACCTGTCCGGCGTGCTCGACGAGGTCACGGTGCCGCGGCTCGGGGACACGCTCACCCAGCTGGTCGAGGCGAACCTGCGGCATCTCATGGTGCGGATGCACGACCGGCTCGGCGTCCGCTGCGACCCGCTGCCGATCCTGCTCGGCATCCGCTGGCGCGTCGCCGCCGAGGGCGGCTGCCTGTCGCTGCCCGCGCTGCCCGCCAAGCTTCGCCGCATCATCGACCGCGAGGGTCTCGGCTCGGTCTTCACCGGCTGCCGCTCCATCGAGGATCGCCTGCTCACCGCCGAGTTGATCTGATCAGGTTCCGTTCGGGCGCGGCCTCCCGCCGGCCGAACGACGCGGACCACCGCGGCGCGGCTTCGGCTTCGGCTTCGTCCCGTTATTCGCCCTGACCCTGCCGTTCTCCACGCTGTTCTCCGCGACGCTGTTCCCATCGGCCCGCACATGTCCGCCGTTCCGCTGGAACGTGAGGATGTGTGCGGGCCGTGTTCGGGGGTCGAGGTGGACGTAGTTGGAGCGGTGCCAGGTGTAGGTGGTGCCGTCGAGTTGGTCGGTGAGGGTGTGGGGTTGGTGGGGGTC
>NZ_JBICUT010000042.1:0-2049 GCF_043198445.1 Spirillospora sp. NPDC048823
GACCTTCCCGCCCGCCGTCACCACCCGCCAACGCAAGATCCTCGACGCCCTGAACACCCCACGCGCCACGCACTAACCAATTGAGCCAACTCAGGCCTGACGTCACAGAACTCGACACGGAAGGTTCACCAGCATGAAACGCGCACTCACATTCGTCGCCGTCCCCGCCCTGGCGATCAGCCTGGCCGCCTGCGGCGACAACGACTCCGGCGATGCCAAGGTTCCGATGTCCGGTCACTCGATGTCGGCGAGCGCATCGCCGTCCAACGGCGGCTCGCAGGCTCAGCACAACGACCAGGACGTCATGTTCGCGCAGATGATGATCCCGCACCACCGCCAGGCGATCGAGATGGCCGATCTCGCCGCCACCCGCGCCGCGTCCCCCGAGGTGAAGCAGCTCGCCGCGGAGATCAAGAACGCGCAGGACCCGGAGATCAAGCAACTGTCCGCATGGCTGACCACCTGGGGAGCGTCGGTGCCCTCACCCGGTGCGGGCGGCATGGGGCACATGGAGCACGGCGGCATGGACGGCATGATGACCGACGAGGAGATGAAGGAACTCAAAGGGGCCGAGGGCGCGTCCTTCGACAAGGCGTTCCTGGAGATGATGATCGAGCATCACGAGGGCGCCGTGGCGATGGCCAAGACCGAGCAGACCTCCGGGAGTTTCCCCGGGGCCAAGAAGATGGCTGCGGACATCACGGCCTCGCAGTCCGCCGAGATCACCAAGATGCAGAACCTGCTCAAGCAGTAGGAACTGTGCATGTCCCGGCGGGCTGGGGCCGGCCGCCGGGTCGGTAAGAGCACGTCGTTGCCGGGCGGCGTCCTTCGCGCAGCCAGCGGGCGCCCGGTCTCCCGGACGCCCGCTGGCGGGCTGTTCTCAGTGGTGGTGGGTCAGCTGGACGGGACGTTCCTCGACCGGCTGCGGCGAGGACTTTGTCCATCCAAATCGAGGCGAGAGCCAGGGCGAAGCCCGTGCCTGCGATGATGCCGCCGACCCAGTTGACGGAGGTGACGCCCCGGCCGCCGTCGATGGCCGCGCCGCCGAGCCAGATCCCGAGGGCGGAACCGAGGGTGAAGGCGGAGATGTTGGCGGCCGAGGCGATGTCGGGGGCATCGCCCGCCTTCTGCATCACCCGCAGCTGCAGGGGTGCGACCACGGAGAACGCCGCGATGCCGTAGGTCGAGCGCTGCCTGGATCGCAGATTTGAGTGAGTACGTCGATGCGGTAACGGTCCTGGTCGACCATCGCCTGCACGCCGCGCACCTGTCCTTCGACGCGGGGCAGGCGGTTCTGCAGCTGATCCTTCGTGGCGCTGTAACCACATGTCGGCGTGACGTTGTGCAGCGTCGTCACGACACTCCTCTACCTAACGCCGGGGGGTGTAGCCCAGCCCTGCCGTCACTCCGTCCATCAGAACCGGCTCACTCAGCTCTCAGCTGACGGCAGTGTCCTGCCGGAGCTGCCAGCGACCTCATCACCGTTGCCACCGGGGCGACCCGGGCTTTCGCCGGCGGCAGTGATTCACGATGACGCCTTGGATTCAGTGACCTCGGCCGTGCCGCGGCTGACCGTGCTCCGCGTGTCGACCGTGGTCGCTGACCTGGGCGTCGAACCATGCGTGCAGAGCGTCCACCAGGCCGGCATCGTCGGTGGTGAACAAGATCCGCGCCCCATTCTGCACAGTCTCAAAGCTCATTTGGATCCGCTTGTACCCCTGCGCGAGCGTCGAAAGACCCGGCATTTCCGCCCCGTGGATGGACGCGGGGTCAGCGAAGTCACCGCGCTGGAATGCGGCGAACTCCTTGGTGAGGTGCTCCCGGATCAGTCGGATCTGCTCCTGGTCACCGGGATCGTCGGCCACTACAGTCTGCACGCCGCCATTTGAAGATTTGGTGAAACGGTGCGTCGTCCGTTCAAGGTCGAAGGGCATTACCGAACGCCCCTTCTCCGGGCCCTTGTGTCGTTTCCGTGGGTCGTTGATCGGGTTATAGGCGTCCGGGCAGGGGTGGGCAGAGGCCGCCGCGGGTGAGGGCGGCCATGGCGAT
>NZ_JBICUT010000043.1:0-2020 GCF_043198445.1 Spirillospora sp. NPDC048823
CCCGCGTTCCGCAGTTCGTAGACACACGGCTGTGATCGCCGGCGAGTCGCCGCTGGTCAGCGCTGTGCGGCGCTGGTTTCCAGGGCTGGCAGGCTCGAAAGTGTAGTAACACGAGTTTGTGGGATTCCACTGCGGAACAGGGGAGTCCCTGGTTTCCTGTGGTCATGTACTTGCGGTTCACGCAGCGGAGCAACGCCGATGGGTCGATCGTCCGGTATGCGGCGCTTGCGCATAACCGGCGGGTGGACGGCAAGGTCAAGCCGGACGTGCTGATGAACCTGGGCCGGGTCGACCGGCTCGATGTGGAGGGTCTGCGCCGGCTGGCCGCCTCGATCACCAGGCACTTCGGCGGCAACGAGGCAAGCCTGGACGAGGCGGCCGAGGCCGGACTGGCGGCGGGAGCGGCCCCGATGGAGGTGATCGACTCCCGGCCGATCGGCACCCCGTGGCTGCTGGACGCGCTCTGGAAGCGCTTGGACATCGCCGACGCGATCAAGAGGGCAACGGACGGGCGGCGGTTCACCACCAACGTGGAGCGGGTGCTGTTCGCGCTGGTCGCCAACCGGGCGATCGACCCGATGAGCAAGCTGTCGGCGGCCGAATGGGCGAGCGAGGACGCCGTGATCAGCGGACTGAACGGCATGGACGAGGACCAGGCGTATCGGGCGATGGACCTGCTCGCCGAAGCCGACACCACCGGGAAGGTCCAAGAAGCGGTGTTCTTCGCCGTGGCGAACCTGCTCAACCTCGAGGTCGATGTCCTGTTCTTCGACACCACCTCCACCTACTTCGAACGTGACGAGGAGGAGGACGACACCGCCGAGCGGCGAGGCTTCCGCAAGTACGGCAAGTCCAAGGACCACCGCGACGACCTCCCGCAGATCGTCATCGGCCTGGCCGTGACCAAGGAAGGCATCCCGGTCCGCTGCTGGTGCTGGCCCGGCAGCACCAACGACCAGCAGGTTCTGGCCGAGGTGAAGGACGACATGCGGGACTGGAAGCTCGGCCGCGTCATCACCGTGGTCGACCGCGGTTTCTCCGGCACCGGCAACCTCGCCTACCTGCGCAGAGCGGGCGGACACTTCATCGCCGGGATGCGGATGCGAGACGGCAGCGCCCTGGCCGAGCAGGCACTATCGCGCCAGGGCCGCTACCAGCAGGTCCGCGACAACCTCCGCGTCAAGGAAGTCAAGATCGACGGGGCCGGGGACGTCCGGTTCATCATCTGCCACAACCCCGACCAGGCCGAACGCGACAAGCGCCGGCGCGAGCAGGCCATCGCCCGGATCGAAGCCGAACTGGAACGCATCGCCGCCCAGCGGGAACGCGAGCGGACCAGAGCCAGGAACGGGCAGCTCACCGCCAAGGCCAGGCAGCGAGCCGAGCAGGCGCACGTGCGGGCCGAGTGCGCCCTGCGTGACCACCCCACCCTCAAGCGGTGGATCCGGCAGCACAAGAACGGCCGCCTCGCCATCGACCGGGCGAAGACCAAGACCGAGGCCAACCTCGACGGCAAGTACCTCCTGGCCACATCCGACCCCGACATCTCGGCCGAGGACACCGCTCTGGGCTACAAGAACCTCCTAGAAGCAGAGCGCGGGTTCCGTGACCTGAAGTCCGAGCTGCTGCTTCGACCGGTGTTCCACCGGCTCGAACACCGCATTCGCGCACACGTCCTGATCTGCTGGCTCGCCCTGCTCCTGACCCGGGTCGCCGAGCGTTCCACCGGCCAAAGCTGGCGCGATATCCGCCGCGAAACCGCCCGCTTGAAGCAGGTCACCCTCGTCGGCGCCGCCGGGACGATCACCCAGACCACTCCGCTACGGCCCGGCCACAAGGCCATCTACCAGGCGCTTTCCATCCAACCGCCGCCCCGGGTCACCGCCTTCGACCCCACCTGAACAAGACCGAACAAGGCCGGCGAGGCGTGGACACACGCCCTCTCCCGCTCTAATCGGCGTTCCCCCAGGCCAGACCCCGGATTCGGCATCACGTGTGACCACCAACTGCGGAACCCGGG
>NZ_JBICUT010000044.1:0-1956 GCF_043198445.1 Spirillospora sp. NPDC048823
CCGCCGAGGCGGTCTCTTCGGTGTTCGACGAGGACAACCTGATCGCCGATGCGGGCCTGGTGCCGGTGGTCCGGCTTGCGGAGCGGGCCGGTCTGGCCGGGATGGTCGAAACCGCGGTACGAATCAACGGTTCGGGTAACGACGGTGGTGCGAACCCGGCGGCGAAGGTGATGTCGCTGGTGGCGGCGATGTGCGCCGGCGCCGACAGCATCGATGACGCCGACCGGCTGCGGCACGGCGCGGTGCGGTGGCCTTCACCGGGGTTCGGGCGCTCTCCACACTGGGCACGCTCCTGCGGTCGTTCACCCACGGGCATGCCCTGCATCTGCACGCGGTGCACCGCCGGTTCCTGGGCGAGCTGGTCAGGCCGGCGCCGCTGCTGCCCGGCGCCGACCAGGTCGCCTTCATCGACGTCGACTCCACCCATAAGCGGGTGTTCGGCCGCGCCAAGCAGGGCGCGCAGATCGGACGGATCAAAGGCGTACGCACCCTGCATCCACTGCTGGCCACGATCAGCACCCCGACCGCCGGCCCGATCGTGGCCGCGGCGCGGCTGCGCCAAGGCCGCTCGGCCGACAGCCGGGGAGCGATGCGCCTGGTCACCGAGGCGCTGGCCACCGCACCGCAGGTCGGAGCCACCGGCATCCGCGTACTGCGTGCCGATTCGCAGTTCTACAACGCCGATGTGGTGGCCGCCTGCCGCCGCGCCGACGCCCGCTTTTCGATCACCTGCGGCATGAACCCGTCCATCAAGCGGGCCATCTCCGCCATCGGCGAGGACGCGTGGACGCAGATCCGCTCCCCGACCGGTGTACTCGATCCCGACACCGGCGAACTGATCTATGACGCCCAGGTCGCCGAGATACCCGCCTACACCGCCTTCACCGGCGTGGATGCACCTGTTCAGCACCGTCCACGCCCCACCCGAGAGCGTCTGACCTGCCATTATCCACCGCCCGACGGGCCCGACCGGAACCCCAACACGTAAAAAAAACAAGGCAGACCAGCCGATCAGCCCTGCCCGCAATCCGCCGCCAACTCGACAAACCTCACCGAAACGACCGAGAGAGCAACCTCGAACCACCATCGGTGGATCGAGGCTAAGCGGTTACCGCAGCAGATCGCGCACCGCATCGTCGCTCCCCCTCTCAGGGCCTTCGACGCTGGGCTTCGACCCCGCCCGTTTCCAGACGAAACCGCCAGCCTGCTACGGGGCCTCCTGGCAGCTACCGGACCACTTACACCGGCAAGCGACGACGAGCTTACGAACAAGATCAGCCGCTCATGCGGCATCACCTCCCGTTCTGCTGGGCGCACGAAAAGCGTTCACCCCTGGGCGCCGCCTCGACCTTTAGAGGAGAGAGACGCTGATGCTCACCGGACCGGTAACGCTCTGGTGAATAATCGAAAGATGCGCGGACTTGGTCTGATACATTTTCTGCATCTCCCAGGACCAGATTTCGCCATCTGGCCGACGATACGTATCGGCGATACGCCATCCTCTACTTTCCAGATGTCGCGTCACTTGCTGGGGCGGGATCGAGGGATCGAGCCGAGTGGCCAGGTAAGGAGAATCACCCGAATCACAAACGGCCACAGTCCTAAGAGGGGGGCTGTTCAGCACCGCCAGTTCGGCCGCGACCGCTCCCCGAATGCGTCTCAACTCCCTCACCCCCTCCTTGCACTTGCCCTCCTCCCAGGAGGAAAACCCGATCACTGCGGCAATCGGTACGGCCAGGACGACGGCAACCCCCACCACCACACTCACCATCAAACGATTCACGGGACTTCCTCTCGACCGTTCGAAACGTGCCCGCGACCTCGGCCATCATGCCACACATCACCACGTCCGCAGTCAGGTCTGATACGGCAGCTGTAATTTTGGTCCTGACCTGCTGTGATCATGGTGTGGTTTCGGCGTAGGTGTGCCAGGCGTGGTGACAGGTTCGGGCTCGT
>NZ_JBICUT010000045.1:0-1892 GCF_043198445.1 Spirillospora sp. NPDC048823
TCGTTTCCGGTGAAGGGGTTGTGGTGGCACAGGCTTTGTGCGTTGGAGTTGATGGTTCGGCAGAAGCCGTCCCATTGGTTGTCGTCCAGGCCGGGGCCGAGGTAGGCGATCGCGTCTCGGAAGGTGAAGTCCTTGCTGCCGCGGTATCCGAGGTTGAGCAGGTGGCCGTATTCGTTCTCCGACAGCGGGCGGCCGAGCGCGTGTCGCCCGATTGGGTCTCCGCTGGGTTTGACTCCGTTGCGGAAGGTGACCGGTCCGCAGTAGACGTGGCAGCGTTGGGAGCCCTTGGGCTCGTTCTTCTTGGCTTTTCCGCAGTCGTGGTTGACCTGGCAGCCGTCGACGCGGAGGCCTGACGGGTCACTGTGGGTAACGGGATTGTTGCTGGCGTAGGTGTAGCCGTTCATCTGCAGCGGGTCGGCGGTGTCGAGGACGGGGTCGACGGAGATGAAACGGCCGGTGTCGGGGTCGTACTCGCGGGCGCTGAGGTGGGTGAGGCCTGTGGGGTCCTTGGTGGCGCCGAGGAAGCCCTTGTCGTTGGGCCAGGTGGCGTCGTCGTCGAATCCGCGGATGCCGCCGAAGGGGGTGGAGCGGCGGACGGTGGTCTGCTGGGTGGTGGTGTTGACGGCGATCTGGGCGGTGCCTTGGTGGTCGCCGGCCAGGTGGGTGATGGTCCCGTCGGAGGTACGCATCGCGACGGTCTGTCCGGCGAAGGTGTAGTAGCGGGTGCCGGTGGCGGTGGTTGCGCCGTTGAGGGCGCGCAGTTCGGTACCGTCGGGAAGGTAGAGGGTGGCGCCGGCGGGGTCTTTGCGGATCAGGCGGTTGCCGCCGGTGTCGTAGACGAACGTGACGTCGTTGCCGTTTTCGGTGACCTTGGCCAGTTCCCCTTCGGTGTTCCACTCCAGGGTCTGGCCGGTGTTGGCGGCGCTGGCGTCGATGGCGCGTGCGGTGGTGTTGCCGGAGGCGTCGTAGGCGTAGGTGTCGGTGCGCTGGCCGGTGGGGCCGGTTTGGGTGACCTGGTTGAGGCGGTTGCCTTGCCCGGTCGGGGCGTAGGAGTAGGTGCGGACGGTGTCGGCGACGCCGGCGATGCCGTGCCGGGTTTCACCGGTGCGGTTGCCCGCGGTGTCGTAGGTGAAACTCTGCCAGAAGGGGGCGGGGCCGCCGATGACCGTGTCGGTGGGTTCGGTGGAACACGGGTCGGTGGTGCCCTGGGCCCAGGCTTGGGTGAGGCGTTGAAGGTGGTCGTAGGTGAAACATTGGTTGTCGATGCCGTCGCGGGAGACATCGGTGATGGAGGTGATGGTGCCCGCGTCGGTGTAGTGGTAGGTGGCGTAGCGGTCGTCGCCTGCGACGCCTTGGTGGGAGGTACGGGCGGTGGCCGGCCGCTGGGTGCCGTACTGGTAGGTGAGGGTCTGCCAGGTGTGTTTCCCGGCGGGCCCGAGCTCGAGCAGGTTGAGTTTGTTGGTCGGGGTGTAGAGGACGTCGTTGACGTAGGGCGTCTGGTCGGTCGGACTGGTGTTGCCGGTCAGGCTGGTGGGGCGTAGCAGGTCGTCGTATTCGTAGGTGACGCTTTCGGTCGGGAGGCCGCCGGCGGCGGGGTGCGACTGTCCCAGGATGGTTTCGTCCAGGCCGTACTGGGTGGAGAACAGATAGCGGCCGGCCAGTGCGCCTTGTGATGCAGGGATGGTGAGGGCGGTTTTGTCGGCGCGGCCGAGCTGGTCGTAGTGGCGGACGGTGCTGATGTAGTCGCCGTCGCTGGTGTGTCGGGTGGCGGTGGCGAGTTTGCCCTTGCCGAAGGGGGCGGTGTCGTAGGTCCAGGACGCTAGGAGGGGTCCGTCGGCCGCGCCTTCGCGGGTGGCGGTCTTGCGGCCCAGTCCGTCGTAGTCGGTGAAGAC
>NZ_JBICUT010000046.1:0-1624 GCF_043198445.1 Spirillospora sp. NPDC048823
CTGAGCCTGGATCCACGGGGTTGGTAATGCGATGAAAGCCGCGATATGAGGAGAGGTGCCCTGCAACCTGGGATGATGGGAGTTCTCTACGCTTCCAGCAGCCAGATTGAACGGACACCTCTCAAGTGCGATTGTTTCACGCCGCTGCCAAGACGCATGCGGCGTTCGATGACGAGCATGTGATCGCGTACGCGGGCCTGGTGCCGGCGATGCGGCTGGCCGAGCGCTGTGGCCTGGCCTCGCTGGTCGGCGAGCACGTGTCGCTCCGGTGCCGGGACGGGGCGAACGCGCCGGTCAAGGTCGCCTCGGTGGTGGCCGGGATGCTGGCCGGGGCCGACAGCATCGACGATCTGGACGTGCTGCGGCACGGCGGGATGGACAAGCTGTTCACCGGCGTGCGCGCCCCGTCCACGCTCGGGTCGTTCCTGCGCGCGTTCACCTGGGGCAACGTCCGCCAGTTGGAGAAGACGGCGCGTGTACTGCTGGCCCGGCTCGCGGCGCACACGCCGCTGCTGCCCGGCGCGGACGTGCTGGCGTTCCTGGATGTGGACTCGATGCAGCGCCGCACCTACGGGTACGCCAAGCAGGGTGCCGGGTTCGGCCATACCAAGATTCAAGGCAAGAGCGTGCTGGTCAAGGGGCTGAATGTGCTGGCGGCGAGCCTGTCGACGCCGGTGGCCGCGCCGGTGGTGACCGGCACCCGGCTGCGCGGCGGGAAGAGCGCCTCAGCCCGCGGAGCATCCTGGTTCGTGCGCGAGCAGATCGGCACGGCCCGGTCCGCCGGGGCCAGTGGCCTGCTGGTGATGCGCGGTGACTCGGCGTTCTACAGCGAACAGGTCATCGGAGCCTGCCAGGCGGCGGGCGTGTGCTTCTCGGTCACCGCCAAGATGGATCCCAAGATCAAGGCCGCGATCGCGGCCATCCCCGAGACCTCCTGGATCTCCATCGATTACCCGAAGGCCATCTTCGATGCTCAGGCCGGCGGGTGGGTGTCGGACGCCCAGATCGCAGAGGTCGGCTACACCGCTTTCGCCTCCAAGAACAACCCGGTGACCGCCCGCCTTATCGTGCGCCGGGTCAAACGGCTCAACCCTCAAGCCGCCAGCGGGCAGGACGAACTGTTCCCGGCCTACCGCTACCACCCGGTCTTCACCGACAGCCCGTTCACCTTGGTCCAAGCCGAGGCCCAGCACCGCGACCACGCCATCATCGAGCAGGTCAACGCCGACCTGATCGACGGGCCGCTGGCGCATCTGCCCTCTGGCGACTTCAACGCCAACGCCGCATGGCTCACCTGCGCGGCCATCACCCACAACCTGCTACGCGCCACCGGCACCCTGGCCTCGGCGTTCCACGCGCGTGCCCGCGGCGCCACCCTGCGCCGCCACCTGATCAGCGTTCCGGCCCGGCTCGCCCGGCACGGCCCGGCAGGACCAGCAGGGCACATCACCGTGCACCTGCCCGAGCACTGGCGCTGGCAGGCCGAGTGGATGAACACCTTCCGGGCCGTCCACGACCCACCACCAGCGACAGTGGCCTGACCCGCCCCGACCCGGTCACCGTTCCCGACGACCATCACAGTCACCGCGCCCGCCGGCGCATCCCACCCCCGATCCGCACCCCC
>NZ_JBICUT010000047.1:0-1573 GCF_043198445.1 Spirillospora sp. NPDC048823
CTGATACGGCAGCTGTAATTTTGGTCCTGACCTGCTGTGATCATGGTGTGGTTTCGGCGTAGGTGTGCCAGGCGTGGTGACAGGTTCGGGCTCGTCGCTGGTGGCGTCGGCGCCATAGCGACCATGCGAGCCGGTGCCCGGAGTTGCGGGCGGGTGGGGGCACGAGGGTCCCTCGGATCAGCCGGAGCAGTTCGGGCACGGTGATGGGGATCAGTTCCGAGTCGTCGGCGTCGTCGGGATGGTGTTCGGTGGCGGCTGTGACGGCGAGGTAGGTGTAGGCGAGCAGGGCCAGGCAGGTCCAGCGATGCCAGGACCTCCAGCGGGTGGTCTGGCCTTTGTCCAGGCCGCAGGCCTGTTTGGCGAGCTGGTGGTCCTCCTCGATCTTCCAGCGCACGGTGGCGACGGCCACCAGGCGGGCGAGCGGGACGGGCTGCGGGCTGTAGCAGCGGTAGTAGGACAGTTTGCGGGTGTAGCGGTGCCGCCGCACCAGCAGAACGGCGCATCCGGCCTGGTCACCGGCCTGGTCACCGGCCTGGTCGCCTTCGGGGGCGTCGTCGGGGGTGATGGCGAGCATGGCCCAGTCGTAGGAGCGGACGCCTTTGGTTCCGGTTCCGGTGCGCATGCGCTGCCATCCGCCGTCGCCGATCAGCCGGACGGCCTTGCGGGCGGTGGTGGTGTGCGGGCCGAGGGCGATGGTGTGGTCGTGCTTGACGGCCATCACATACCCCATGCCCAGGCCGCGGACGGTGCGGCGCAGATCGCGGCCGCCGTACACCTCGTCCCCGGCCGCGAAGGCGGCGCCGATCCCGCGGTGGCGGGCGTGGGCGAGCATGGTGGCGGCCAGTTGCGGCTTGGTCGCGAACTCGACCTGTTCGGGGACGCCGGCCAGTTCGCGGCGTTCCTCGTCGGCCGCCCAGTCGCGGGGCAGGTACAGGCGGCGGTCGATGATCGTGTGGCCCCGCGCGGTGGCGAGGGTGAGGTTCACCGTGACCTGGCACAACGCGACCCCGCCCAGGCTGCCCGAGTACTGGCGGGCCGCGCCGACGCAGTCGGTGGAGGACTTGGCGTCGCCGGTCTCGTCCACGATGAACACCGCGTCCCCGCCGACGTCCCCGCCGACGTCCCCGCCGTCATGGATGTCGGTCAGGTGCTCTGCGGCCCAGACCGCGGTCTCGTCCAGGACCTGGCGCTCGTCCCACTTCGCCCTCGACAGCAGGTGCTGCAGCCGGTGCGGGCCGGTGTGCCCGAGCGCTTCGCCGAGCGTCCAGCAGTTGTGGTCCTCCAGCTCCATCAGCAGGCCCAGCACGAAGTCGCGGACCAGCCGCCGCGGCTCGCACCTGCGGAAACAACCCGCGATCCGGGCCATCACCGCATCCAGGAAACCGGCCCGCCGCTCATCATCGGCATGCGCTATCGTGCCCCAGACGGCCGTCGGGGTTTCTGTTTTCGTCACACAAAACAACGATCCGGGCGGCCGTCCCGCATGTCCGGGACTCCACCCGATCGTGATCATCCCCGCCTGCCCCGCCGACCAGCAGCGACATCCCCGAAGTCACGATCTACAGCTGCCGTA
>NZ_JBICUT010000048.1:0-1440 GCF_043198445.1 Spirillospora sp. NPDC048823
CCGCACTGGTTCAAGACGGCGGTGTTCTACGAGGTGTCGGTGCGCGGGTTCGCCGATTCCAACGGCGACGGCTACGGCGACCTGCGCGGCCTGATCAGCAAACTCGACCACCTGCAATGGCTCGGCGTGGACTGCCTGTGGCTCCTGCCCATCTACCAGTCACCCCTGCGCGACGGCGGCTACGACATCGCCGAATACACCCGCATCCTCCCCGACTTCGGCGAACTCGGCGACTTCGTCGAACTCATCGAACAAGCCCACGCCCGCGGCATCCGCGTCATCGCCGACCTGGTCATGAACCACACCTCCGACGCCCACCCCTGGTTCCAATCCTCCCGCACCGACCCCGACGGCCCCTTCGGCGACTTCTACGTATGGGCCGACGACGACACCGGCTACCCCGACGCCCGCATCATCTTCATCGACACCGAATCCTCCAACTGGACCTACGACCCCACCCGCGGCCAGTACTACTGGCACCGCTTCTTCTCCCACCAACCCGACCTCAACTACGACAACCCCCACGTCCAAGACGCCATGCTCGAAAACCTGCGCTTCTGGCTCGACCTGGGCATCGACGGGTTCCGCCTCGACGCCGTCCCCTACCTGTACGCCCGCGAAGGCACCAACTGCGAAAACCTCCCCGAAACCCACACCTACCTCAAACGCGTCCGCGCCGAAGTCGACCGCCTCTACCCCGACCGCGTCCTGCTCGCCGAAGCCAACCAATGGCCCGCCGACGTCGTCGAATACTTCGGCGACCCCGCCGCCGGCGGCGACGAATGCCACATGGCCTTCCACTTCCCCGTCATGCCCCGCATCTTCATGGCCGTCCGCCGCGAACAGCGCTACCCCATCTCCGAAATCATGGCCCAAACCCCCAAAATCCCCGAATCCTGCCAATGGGGCATCTTCCTCCGCAACCACGACGAACTCACCCTGGAGATGGTCACCGACGAAGAACGCGACTACATGTACACCGAATACGCCAAAGACCCCCGCATGAAAGCCAACATCGGCATCCGCCGCCGCCTCGCACCCCTCCTGGACAACGACCGCAACCAACTCGAACTCTTCACCGCCCTCCTCCTCTCCCTCCCCGGCTCCCCCGTCCTGTACTACGGCGACGAAATCGGCATGGGCGACAACATCTGGCTCGGCGACCGCGACGCCGTCCGCACCCCCATGCAATGGACCCCCGACCGCAACGCCGGCTTCTCCAAATGCGACCCCGCCCGCCTCTACCTCCCCGTCATCATGGACCCCATCTACGGCTACCAAGCCGTCAACGTCGAAGCACAGGCCAACAACCCCGGATCACTCCTGCACTGGACCCGCAAAATGATCGAGATCCGCCAACGCCACCCCGTCTTCGGCGTCGGCTCCTACGTCGAACTCTCCGCCTCCAACCCCTCCGTCCTCGCCTTCACCCGCGAGATC
>NZ_JBICUT010000049.1:0-1438 GCF_043198445.1 Spirillospora sp. NPDC048823
GGCCACGTCCAGGCGGGTGGTGTATGAGAAGGCCACCTCGCGATCTATTAACTAGTTAAGCACCAATTGCCTCAATTGTCACATCGGCATCATTGGTGTCGGTTTCGGTGTCGACTTTCTGGCATGCGGCGAGGATTTCGACGCCCATGTAGCGGCGCTGCTCGGTCCATTCGTCGTTCTGTTCGGCCAGCACGGCGCCGACCAGGCGGATGATGGCGGTCCGGTCGGGAAAGATGCCGACCACGTCGGTCCGTCTCCTGACCTCCTTGTTCAGGCGCTCCTGGGGGTTGTTGCTCCACACCTGCTTCCACACCTGCTTGGGGAAGGCGGTGAAGGCCAGGATGTCCTCGCGGGCCTCGTCCAGGTGTTCGGCCGCGGCCGGGAACTTGGCCTCCAGCGCGGTCACGACCTGGCGGTGCTGGGCGTAGACGGCGTCGCGGTCGGGCTGCTCGAAGATGGTGCGCACCAGCGTCGACACCCACGGCTGAGCCGACTTGGGGACGCGCGAGCCCAGGTTGCGGTGGTAGTGGGTCCGGCACCGCTGCCAGGACGCGCCCGGCAGCGTGGAGGCGATCGCGTCGCGCAGCCCGGCGTGGCAGTCGGAGGTCACCATCTTCACCCCCGACAGGCCGCGGGCGACCAGCCCGCGCAGGAACGCCAGCCACCCGGCGCCGTCCTCGGACGACACCACGTCGACGCCAAGGATCTCGCGGTGCCCGTCGGCGTTCACACCCGTGGCGATCAGCACGTGCACCGTCACCGTCCGGCCGCCCTCACGCACTTTCTGCGTCAACGCGTCGATCCACACGAACGTGTAGGGCCCCTGGTCAAGCGGCCGGTTCCGGAAGTCGGCGACCATCTCGTCCAGTTCACGGGCCATGAGGCTGACCTGCGACTTGCTCAGCCGGGTGACGCCCAGCTGCTCGGCGAGCTTCTCCACCCGCCGGGTCGACACGCCCAGCAGGTATGAGGTGGCGACCACGCTGGCCAGCGCCCGCTCGGCCCGCCGGCGCCGCTCCAGCAGCCACTCGGGGTAGTACGACCCCGACCGCAGCTTGGGCACCGCCAGCTCGATCGTCCCCGCCCGGGTGTCCCACTCACGGCGCCGATACCCGTTGCGGGAGTTCACCCGATCGGCGCTGACCTCGCCGTACCCGGCCCCGCACAGGGTCTCGACCTCGGCGTCCATCATCCGCTGCGCCATCTCGCGGATCATCGTCCGCAGCAGGTCCGGACTCGCCGAGGCCAGGGTGTCCTCGAACTCCTCGGTGACAACCGGCACAATGTCATTGACGGCCACTTCGTACCCTTCCTTCGCTTCTTGGTCGATTCGAAGGATCACGAGGTGGCCGTCCTCATGTCACGGGGACTCGCCCATCACGACACGAACCGGTCACAGGTCACACCCGCCCCATACACCACTCCCGTGGACGTGAAC
>NZ_JBICUT010000050.1:0-1420 GCF_043198445.1 Spirillospora sp. NPDC048823
GGCCCTTGTGTCGTTTCCGTGGGTCGTTGATCGGGTTATAGGCGTCCGGGCAGGGGTGGGCAGAGGCCGCCGCGGGTGAGGGCGGCCATGGCGATGAGGGCTTCGGGGGTGTGGAACCCGTTGGCTCGCTTGGTCAGGGCGCGCAGATGGGTGTTGGTGGCTTCCAGCCGGGCGTTGGACAGCCCGGATTGGAGGGTGTTGATGATCAGTGGCTGGTGGCGGGCCAGGGCGGCGCCGAGTTTGATGAACTCGGGGATGCGGCAGCGGCGGCACCAGGCGATCAGGCCGGCGAGCAGGGCTCGGCCGCCGTCGGTGCGGGCGGCGAACACCGCCCGGAGTTGTTCCTTGATGAGGTAGGCGCGGTAGAGGCGTTTGTTGGTGTGCTGCAGGCCGGCCAGGGTGGTGCGCTGGGGGCCGGACAGGTCGCCGGGGTTGCGGATCAGGATCCAGCGGGTGCCCTTGAGGTCGGCGGCCGCCTGTGTCCGGCCGCGGCGGCGCAGGTCGGCGGCCGTGCCGCGGCGCAGGGTGTCCAGGGCGTCGGTGGCCCATTTGACCACGTGGAAGGGGTCCAGGCAGATCAGTGCCCGCGGTGCGCGTTCGCGGACCGGGGTGTGAATCCACTCGGCTGCGTCGGCGGTGACGTACGTCAAGTTGGCGGCCCGGTCGCCCAGGGCGTCGAAGAAGGCGTGCACGACGGCGCTGTTGCGGCCCTCGGCCGCCCACACGATGGTGCCGGTGGCGTGGTCGACCACGATGGTGAGGTAGCGGTGGCCCTTGCGGTAGGCGATCTCGTCGATCCCGATCCGCTCCAGGCCGTCCAGGCGGTCGGTGCCGGCGGCGCGGGCGGTCACCACCCGGGTCACGATCTGCTGGACGGTGCGCCAGGTGACGCGCAGCAGCCGTGTCACCGTGGAGAACGGCGCGTGGGCGGCCTGCCAGGCCACCGTGTCCTCGAAGAACGTGGTGAACCGGGAGCCGGGCGCGGCCCACGGCACCGCCGCGACCAGCACTCCGTGCCCGGGGCAGCGGACGCGGGGCGCGTCGGCCTCCAGCAGGCACCGCAGGGTCCCCAGGTCCAGGGTCCGCCACCGGCGGCGGCCGTCCCCGCCGTCGTAGCGGCCGCAGCGACGACCACAGCGCGGGCACCGCAGCACCCGCCACGCGTCGGGCCGGACGTGGGCGACCAGCACCGGCTCACCCCGCCCCGTCTCCTCGACCTCGAGCCGCTCGATCACCGTGTGCTCGACACCCAGCAGCCGCTTCCATACCCTCTTGTTCAGCACGCCGTACCTCGTGGTGGACCTGACCTTCGACAAGCCAGGACCCTACGCCGGGTACGGCGTGTTCATCTATCCAGCTCACACAGCCACAGCAGCAACCCCGGCGATGGTCAACGACCCACGGAAACAGCAGAAGAGCC
>NZ_JBICUT010000051.1:0-1411 GCF_043198445.1 Spirillospora sp. NPDC048823
GTGGATACGTGTTCGGGTGAGTGTGGTTTCACGCACTAAGCGGGGTGCTCGTAGGGTCGCGGGGTGGCGTTCATCCGGCGGGTTCGTACGGCTTCGGGAGCGACGGCGGTGCAGATCGCCGAGTACACCGGTGGACGGCAGCGGATCCTCAAGCACGTCGGCTCGGCACACACCGAGGCCGAGCTCGGGGTGCTGCTCGAGCGTGCCCGTGGCCTGCTGGTCGATCCGGGGCAGGTGATGCTGGACCTGGACGTCGAGCCGGCGGTGCCGGTGGCCGGTTTGGCGCAGCCGGCGGGCGAGGCTGCGCTCTTCGAGAACCTGGGGAACGAGCCTGCCCGTGCTCGTGACGGGGCCGGACGGGTTGTGGCGACCGGGTCGCGTGTGCTGTTCGAATCGCTGGCGGGCGTCTACGCCGGCCTCGGGTTCGACGCGCTGGGCGATGAGGTGTTCCGCGACCTGGTGATCGCCCGCATCGTCGAGCCGACCTCCCTGCTGGACACCGGTCGGGTGCTGACCGACCTGGGCGTCGCGCCGGCGAGTTACGCGACGATGAAACGCACCCTGAGCAAGGTCAAGACGGCCGAGTACCGCGACCGGATCGCGACCGCCTGCTTCGCCCATGCCGCCAGGGCCGGTGACGTGAGTTTGTGTCTCTACGACGTCACCACCCTGTATTTCGAGGCCGAGAGCGAGGACGGCCTGCGCAAGGTCGGCTACTCCAAGGAACGTCGCGTCGATCCCCAGATCGTGGTCGGGCTGCTGGTCGACCGGTGCGGGTTCCCCCTGGAGATCGGCTGTTTCGAGGGAGACCAGGCCGAGACGACCACGATCGTGCCGATCATCGAGCAGTTCGCCCGACGCCACGGCCTGGCACACATGGTGGTCGTCGCCGATGCGGGGATGCTGTCGGCCAAGAACCTGACCGCACTGGACGAGGCCGCACTGAAGTTCATCGTCGGCTCGCGGACCACCAAGGCGCCCATCGACCTGGCCTCCCACTTCCGCTGGCACGGCGACGCCTTCACCGACGGGCAGGTCGTCGACACCATCACCCCCAAGAACTCCCGGATCGTTGAGAACGACGTCGCCAAGAAGGCCGAACCGGTCTGGAACCCCCAGGAGCACACCGCGTCGTGGCGGGCGGTGTGGGCCTACTCCGCCAAACGCGCCGCGCGGGACAACAAGACGCTGACCATCCAGGAGAACCGTGCCCGTGAGGTCATCTCGGGTGAGAAGAAGGCCAAGACCACCAGGTTCGTCAAGACCAGCGGGGACAAGCGAGTCCTCGACCAAACCTCACTGGCCCGTGCCCGCAGACTGGTCGGGCTGAAGGGATATGTCACCAACATCCCCGCCACCTGCATGGACGCGGCCGAGGTGATCGCGTCCTACCACGACCTGTGGCACGTCG
>NZ_JBICUT010000052.1:0-1298 GCF_043198445.1 Spirillospora sp. NPDC048823
CTGAGGGGCCCCGCGCTTTCCGGACAGCTGACTGATGGTGATCTGCGGGCAGATCTACGCTGCTTGCTCCCGGTCCAGGTACTCGGTGTGGACCTCAAGAGGGGTCCGGTACCCGTTCGCGGAATGAAGCCTGCGTCGATTATAGAAGCCCTCGATGTACTGCACAACCGCGCGGCGTGCTTTGCTGCGTGTGGCAAATACCATACGGTTTAGCCACTCGTTCTTCAACGCGCCGAAGAACGATTCCGCCATCGCGTTGTCCCAGCACACCCCGGTTCTTCCAACTGACCTGCGCATGCCGTAGCGGCGCAGGTGCCGGCCGAACTCATCGCTCGTATAGTTCGACCCGCGATCGCTATGGAAGATGCAGCCCTCCTCGATGTGGATGTTCCCGGCCGCCGAGTCCAGAGCAGCCGTGATGAGCGAGGTCTTGAAGTGGTCGGCCATCGCCCAGCCGACCACCATCTTTGAATGACAATCGATCACGGTCGCCAAATAAAGGAAGCCTTCCCAGGTCGGAATGTATGTAATATCACCGACCAGCCTGGTGCCTGGACGCTCGGCTGTGAAGACCCGGTTGACCAGGTCGGGGATCGTACCGGGCTCGCCGGCCTGGGTGGTGACCGGCCGCCACGGCCGCGGCTGCACTGGCACAAGCCCCAGCTCGCGCATCAACTGCCGCACCAGCTCGGGCGAGACCTCCTCACCCGAGCGCGCCAGCACCGCGTGGACGCGCCGATAGCCGTAGGTCTCGTGGTTGGCCTCGAACACCGCCTCGATCATCAGCTTGAGGCGTTCCCGGCGTTCGGCGGTCGCCGACAACGGACGAGTCCGCCAGTCATAGAAGCCGGACCGGGACACGTGCAGCCAGGTGCACATGTCAATGATGGCGTGGTTGGCCTTCTCCGCGTCGATGAGCTCGTACTTGGCGCTCACCGGTGATCCTTCGCGAAGAAGGCCGCGGCTTTTACCAGAAAGGCGTTCTCCTCGCGGAGCCTGCGGTTCTCTCGCTCGAGCTCAAGTTCCCGGGCGCTCTTCTTCTCGCCACCGCCGCTCCCCGCCGACACGTCACCGCCGTGCCGCCTGCGGTAGTCCTTGACCCAGTTACCAAGCGTCGTGTCGTGGATCCCGACCTCACGGGCTACATGGGCGATGGGGCGTGGGCCGTCCAGGACCATACGGACGATCTCGTCCTTGTGCTCCTGGGTGAAATGCCGCCTCTGTCGTGCCAACGACCTTCCCTTCCGGTTCTCCCCAACCCTAGTTGGGGACCTGTCCGGAAGATCCGGGGCGCCTCA
>NZ_JBICUT010000053.1:0-1224 GCF_043198445.1 Spirillospora sp. NPDC048823
GTTCGTCGCCCACAAGGTGTAGCGCCACCCGTCTTGTGCCTCGAACAGGGTGAGCTGCGCTCCGGGGTGGGGCCGCTCGCGGCGGGCGAAGACCCGCATCGTCGTCGGCCAGGCCTTCAGCCGGTCCCCGTCCGGGCGCTTGCGCAGCAGTCCGGTCAGCTCGGTGACGTGCGCTTCCTGGATCCAGCAGGCCCGATGCCCGCACCTCTGGTTCCCGCAGGCCATCTCAGACCGGCGCTCGCGGACCTTCCCGCCCGCGTCGATCGCGGCTTCCCATGCGGTGTCGGGGACCAGCTTGAGCGCGGTCTTCTCCCTTTCGGCCAGCGCCCAGCCGATGGAGTACACGAGTTCATACCCGCGGCGCGAGGCAAGCTTGTCCAGGCGTTTCACCAGGTCGTGGCTGGCTCCGGCGCCGTCGCAGGTGACCATGAGCTTGCGGCGGAACTGCGGAGGCAGCGCTGCGATCGCCTCGTCGAGAAGCGTCAGGTGATCGGCGGCGGTGTTGCTTCCGGCCGATCCCGGCCGCATCATCCAGGCCAGCGGCTCGCGCACATTGTCACATTCGGCCAGCAGCGGGTGATGGCCGAATCCCTTGAAATTCGGCTGTGCCTGTTCCTTGTCGGAGTGGGCGGGCACGACGGTGGCGTCCAGGCGGATGCAGGTGATCCCTGTCAGCTGCCGGTCCGCGACCTGGACCGGCGGGAGCTGCCCGTGCCGGGCGATGACCTGCGACCAGGCGTAACGCCGCGCCTTGTCTATCGCAGCGGTGACCCTGCGCCGGGTGCGGTCCCCGCCGGCGGCGGTTTCCTTCAGCGTCCGCCACGCGGTCGGGACCGACGCGACCTGGCCGAAGACCTCGTCCTGGTCGCCCATGACCCGGAAGTCGCTGATCACCCGGGCGCCGTCGGCGATCGCGCACGCCAGGTCGGCGAAGACCCGGCCCCGGTCCAGGCCGCCGTCCGGCGACGGCAGCGCCGCCGACAGCCCGGCCGTCAGGCCCGTCCGATCAGCGAGCTGCCGCAGCAAGACCAGGCCCGCATGCGACACCACGCCCGTGCCGCCGCCGACAACGTCAAGACCGCGCGACCATGCGGTAGCGTTCACGTAGAAAGTGCTCCTTGAACTGGACTGATACGGACTTCGACACTCCACATCATCCCAGTTCAGGAGCATTTTTCTGTTTAGGCGCGCCACTCAACAGCCAGGCTTCGTGAAAGACCAGGG
>NZ_JBICUT010000054.1:0-1157 GCF_043198445.1 Spirillospora sp. NPDC048823
TTGAGGAGCTGGCGGGCCATGACCATGCGCTGGACCTGGTTGGTGCCCTCGTAGATCTGGGTGATCTTGGCGTCGCGCATCATCCGCTCCACCGGGAACTCCCGCGTGTACCCGTACCCGCCGAGCAACTGCACCGCATCGGTGGTCACGTCCATCGCCACATCCGAAGCCAGCGCCTTGCACGCCGACGACACGAACGTCAGATCCGCGACCTTCTCCCCCCGCATCGCACGCTCGGACTTGACCGCCGCGTGATAGGTCAACTGCCGGGCACCCTCCAGCCGCATCGCCATATCGGCCAGCATGAACTGCACACCCTGGAAATCACCGATCGGCCTGCCGAACTGGCGGCGGTCCTTCACATACCCCAACGCGAAGTCCAGCGCACCCTGCGCGATCCCCAGAGCCTGCGCCGCGATCGTGATCCGGGTGTGGTCCAACGTCGCCAGCGCCGTCTTGAAACCCGTGCCCTCGGCACCGATGATCCGATCCGCCGGAATCCGCACATCCTCCAGAATCACCTGCCGCGTCGGAGACCCCTTGATCCCCAGCTTGCGCTCCTTGGGCCCGAACGACACCCCCGCATCCGACCTCTCCACCACGAACGCCGAAATCCCCCGCGCCCCCGCGGACGGATCGGTGACCGCCATCACCGTGTAGAACTCCGACACCCCCGCATTGGTGATCCACATCTTCGTGCCGTTCAGCACCCAGGCGTCACCCTCACGCACCGCACGCGTCTTCATCGCCGCCGCATCCGACCCCGCATCCGCCTCCGACAACGCATAGGAGAACATCGCCTCACCCCGCGCCACCGGACCCAGATACCGCTTCTTGACCTCCTCCGACCCCGCCAGCAGCACCGGAACCGTACCCAGCTTGTTCACCGCCGGGATCAGCGACGACGACGCACACGCCCGCGCCACCTCCTCGATCACGATCACCGTCGCCAGCGCATCCGCACCCGCACCCCCGTACGATTCGGGCACATGCACCGCATGCAGATCATTGGCCGCCAGCGCGTCCAGGGCCTCCTGCGGGAACCGCGACTCCTCGTCCACCTCCGCCGCGAAAGGAGCGATCTTGGCATCGGCCAGCTCACGCACCGTACGCCGCAGCAGCTCATGCTCCTCGGACGGCGCGTACGTGGGAAAGTC
>NZ_JBICUT010000055.1:0-1137 GCF_043198445.1 Spirillospora sp. NPDC048823
GTAAGCATTCAGCTCGGGTGCTTTGAGGCATGGCGAATTAGCGTTGCGTGACCGCAACGCTGGATGGGGCGTGCTCAGGCCGGGGCCGGGTCGGGTGGCATCCAGGGTCTGCCGAGCAGGGACTCGCGGATCGCGGTGAGCAGATCGACGCCGTGCTTGGCGGCGGTGGAGAGGTAGCCGCGGACGGCGTACCGGTGTTGGGTTGCCCGTTCGGAGCGGAGCCGGCCGGAGATCTTCTGCTGGGTCTTGGCCGGGCGCAGGTCGCGTTCGGCCTGGTTGTTGGTCGGGGGTATGCGCAGGTCGCTGGTGAAGCGCAGCACGTCGTCCTGCCGGTCGCGTAGCGTCTCCAGCAGCATCCGGCCGACCGGCTGGGTCACGGTTTTGGCCGGTCCGGGGGTCCGGCGGACCTCGGCCAGGCCGATGCGGACGCCGTGCCGGAAGCTGCGGGTCCACATCGCCCTGGTGCCCGCCGGGAGCGTGTCGCGGCCCTGGGCGCGCGCCAGGTTGGCGGCGTGGATCAGGCCTTGCAGCGCCTCGGCGATCTGCCCGGGCCAGGCCGCGTCGGGGTAGGTTTCGGCGCAGTCTTGGAGATCGCGGAGCAGGTGCGCGCAGCACAACTGGTGCTCATGCTCACCGAGCTGCGCCGAGTCGTAGTTCTGGTAGCGGTCGTGCACGATCACGCCGGTCGCCTCGGCGATGACCGACTGCGTGAAGGTCCGCAGGGTCCGGTCGCCGACCTGGTACCAGGTGAACCGTCGATCACAGGCGACCAGCAGGTACTTGCTGCCCCTGCCCGGGCCGGCCTTGGGACCGACGCGGATCGGGGTCTCGTCGCAGCACACCACGTGCGCGAGGGTGAGCAGGGCCCGGATCCGCAGGTTGGCCTGCTCCACCGCGGCCGCGGCACGTTTGAGCAGGCCGTGGACGAACCCGGGTGAGGGCTCGGCCCCGGTCAGCGAGGTGACCAGCTCGGCGACCCGGTGCACCGGGATCGCGTGCCAGGCCATCAGATACACGCACCAGGACCGCAGGTTGACCCCGAGGCTGACCGGTGCGGCCGGCACCCCCTGCGGGCGGGCGGCGGTGTGCACCTTCCCGCAGCCGCACGCCACCGTGTGCAGGTTGTGCTGGAGTCGC
>NZ_JBICUT010000056.1:0-1085 GCF_043198445.1 Spirillospora sp. NPDC048823
GCTCGGCCAGCCGGGCGTTCTCGATCGCCAGGCTACGCGCCAGCACGATCAGTTCCTCGCGCGACAGCTCATCCAGGCCGGACACCCGGTGATCAACCCACGTCCACCCTCAATGATCAACATGACGGACGGTCACATTCGATCGGCCAGCATCACAGCCCGTGAATGGCCTGAATGCTTACCTTTCGGCATCGGGACGCCCGCCGCAGGGATGGTGCGTCTACGGCAGGGACGTCCGCGCGGCGCACGTGCGCGATCTTGAACGTTCACGGACGCGCACGTTCGTCTGCGGCACGCAAATGCTCGCGGAAGGCCGTTCGGAGCGCCTCGATCGGCAGCACGTTGGGCGATCGGCTGATAACACAGAGCCAGAACGGTGAGAACCTCCGGTCAGCGGTCACCCCCGGCCCTCACCGGACACGTCCGATCGCCCGTGCCCGCTCCGCGGGCCGGCCTCAACGCTGAATCGCGGAAGGAGCCGTCGGCATGGGGAAGCACGGAAAGCAGGTGCCCTGCGGCATGTGCCGGGGAACAGGAAAGATCAGCACCACCGATGACGGGAAGCCCCGTGACATTCCCTGCACCGGCTGCGGCGGCACCGGGCGGCAGGGGTGAACGTCGATGAGCTGCTGCGCAGGGTGCCGCGTGAGGCGTTCGTCCCGGACGTGGTCTGGGTGCGGCGGGACGACGGCTGGGCCGTTCCCCTA
Source organism: Spirillospora sp. NPDC048823 (assembly GCF_043198445.1). Classification (NCBI taxonomy): domain Bacteria; kingdom Bacillati; phylum Actinomycetota; class Actinomycetes; order Streptosporangiales; family Thermomonosporaceae; genus Spirillospora; species Spirillospora sp. NPDC048823. The sequence continues at coordinate 708 of NZ_JBICUT010000056.1, forward strand.
CGGCGCGCGGACGACCCGGACCGGTGGCTGGAACTCGTCCGATCCGATGACTCGATCATCACGCAGGTCGATGACGGGGCCACCGAGCGAGGGATCTGGCCGACCAGCTCGGCCAGCGCGCCGCACATCGTGGCCACGATGCTCGAAACGCTCGACGTCCAACCGGGCATGAAGGTGCTGGAGATCGGCACGGGCGTGCGACACGAGGTCGCACGATGCAAGTGAGTGTGGCATTTGGAGGCTGACTCTGTGACGTAGTCAATGCCGCAATTTCCAGGTCAGTTACGGCAGCTGTAGATCGTGACTTCGGGGATGTCGCTGCTGGTCGGCGGGGCAGGCGGGGATGATCACGATCGGGTGGAGTCCCGGACATGCGGG
>NZ_JBICUT010000057.1:0-1033 GCF_043198445.1 Spirillospora sp. NPDC048823
CGTAAGCATTCAGCACCGGCACGTTTCGGTGTTGCGTGATCGCTGTGGGTGATCGCGGGAGGGTGTGCTTGGGCCGGTTTCGAGGTGGTCAGGCTGGGGCGGGGTCGGGTGGCATCCAGGGGCGTCCCAGGAGTGCGTCGCGTGTCGCGGTGAGGATATCGATGCCGTGTTTGGCGGCGGTGGAGAGGTAACCCCGGACGGCGTACCGGTGTTCGGTGGTCTTCTCAGAGCGGAGCCTGCCGGAGATCTTCTGCTGGGTTTTGGCCGGGCGGACGTCGCGTTCGGCCTGGTTGTTGGTCGGGGGAATGCGCAGGTCGCGGGTGAAGCGCAGGACGTCGTCCTGGCGGTCACGCAGCACTTCCAGCAGGACCCGGCCGATCGGCTGGGTCACGGTCTTGGCCGGTCCGGGGATGCGGCGGACCTCGGCCAGGCCGATGCGGACCCCGTGCCGGAAGCTGCGGGTCCACATCGCCAGGGTGCCCGCGGGGATCGCGCCGGCGTCTTGGGCGCGGGCGAGGTTGGCGGCGTGGATCAGCCCTTGCAGGGCCTCGGCGATCTGGACCGGCCAGGCCGCGCCGGGGTAGGTTTCGGCGCAGTCGGCCAGGTCACGCAGCAGGTGAGCGCAGCACAGCTGGTGGTCGCGGGCGCCGAGCTCGGCCGAGTCGTAGTTCTGGTAGCGGTCGTGCACGATCACGCCGGTCAGGTCGGCGATGATGAAGTCCCTGAACGTCTTCATGGTGCGGTCGCCGAGCATGTACCAGGTGAACAGGCCGGTGGAGGCGACCAGCAGATACTTCTTGGCCTTGCCAGGGCCGACCCGGACCGGGGTCTCGTCGCAGCACACCACATGCGCGAGGGTGAGCAGAGCCCGGATCCGCAGGTTGGCCTGCTCCACCGCCGCCGCGGCACGTTTGAGCAGGCCGTGGACGAACCCGGGCGAGGGCTCGGCACCGGTCAGCGAGGTGACCAGCTCGGCGACCCGGTGCACCGGGATCGCGTGCGCGACCATCAGATACACGCACCAGGACCGCAG